>NZ_JBEFLI010000100.1:0-19989 GCF_040578825.1 Cupriavidus necator
TGGCGCCGCCGTATTCCTCGGCCACGGTGATGCCGAGCACGCCCAGGTCGCCCATCTTCTTCCAGGTGTCCATCGGGAACTGGTCGGTGCGGTCGATTTCGGCGGCGCGCGGGGCCAGTTCGGCCTGGGCCCAGGCGCGCACGGAGCTGCGCAGCATCTCGATGTCTTCGCCCAGATCGAATTTCAGGCCTGGCAGTTCGGTCATGTCGGTCTCCTGTTGGAATCGGTGTGTGTGTCAGCCAGCTCAGACGTGGTCCAGGGTACGGACCACGCATAGCGTCATCAGCATGGTGGCCACCTGCTTGCGGCGGCCGTCCTGCTCGACGTAGACATCGCCCTGCGCCACGATCAGCGTGCGCCCGGGCTTGAGGACGCGGCCCACCGCCACCAGGCGTTCGCCCTGGGCGGGGGACAGCAGGTTGATCTTGTACTCGGCGGTCAGGCCCGCCTCGCCTTCGCCCACCAGCGACAGCGCGGCGTAGCCGCAGGCGCTGTCGGCCAGCGCGCCGACCGCGCCGCCGTGGAAGAAGCCGTGCTGCTGGGTCACGCCGTCGGACCATGGCATCGCGATCTCGACCTCGCCGCGCTCCACGCGCTGCAGCGTGGCGCCGAGCGTGGTCATCAGCCCTTGCCGCGAGAAGCTGGTGGCAATGGCGTCGGCGCGCGCGGCGGACAGCGCTTCGGGTTCAGCGGGGACGGCACTGGCGTTGGCTAACGTCATGTCGGGATTCCGGTGGAAGGCGTTGGATCGCGGGGCGCCGCCGCAGTGACGGCGGGCTGTCCGGCTATTCTATTGACGTTTACGTAAACGTCAATCCCGTCCGGCACGGAGGCGGGACGAAGTGATGCGTCAGGCCGATCTGACGCGGGGCGGCGCATCGCCATCTTCACTCGGCGGAGTCGTCCCGCCAGTCTGCGCGGCCAGCAACGCCTTGCATTGGCGTTCGTGCTGGTCGATTTCGGCCAGTTGCGCCTGCAGGTCTTCCATCTGGCGCTCGAGCGTGCGGCGGTGATCGGCCAGCGAGTGCAGGAACCGCTCCAGTTGCGGGGCGGTGTCGCGTGGAGACTCGTACAGATCAAGAATCTCACGGATCTCGTTGAGAGTGAGCCCTAACCGCTTGCCGCGCAGCGTCAGCTTCAGCCGGGTCCGCTCGCGGCCGTTATAGACGCGCTTGCGCCCGCCGGGGCCCTCGCGGTCGGGTGACAGCAGGCCCTGGTCCTCGTAGAAACGGATGGCGCGGGGCGTGATGTCGAACTCGCGCGCGAGATCGGTGATGGTGTAAGTAGCGGAGCCGGGGGATTGCGTGACTGCCATGGTGCGCCCAGGAAGTGAACGGTCGTTCGTTGCGGAATCAAGTTTTCGCTTAAGATGGAGACGAACCGCTTGAGTTGACGTTTACGTTAGCGTCAACCCTGGCGACTGGCAACTAGCGCTTACACCCCCTGGCACTGACGCAGCAACAAGAAAGCCCGCCTGCCCCGCGATCCCCCGATCCTCCGGCACAAGGCTTCGACCACGAGACTCCTCATGAACGCACTCGAACACCAGCTCCAATACCCGTTCGGCGACACCATGCCCGAGCCCGGCACCAAACAGGAAGTCGCCCCCGGCGTCTACTGGCTGCGCATGCCGCTGCCATTCGCGCTCGACCACATCAACCTGTGGCTGCTGCGCGACCGCCTGGACGGCCGTGACGGCTGGACCATCGTCGATTGCGGCATCACCAACGACACCATCAAGGGCCACTGGGAAACCATCTTCGCCAACGAGCTGGAAGGCCTGCCGGTGGTGCGCGTGCTGGTGACGCACAGCCACCCGGACCACGTCGGCCTGGCGCACTGGCTGTGCAAGCGCTTCGGCGTGCGGCTGTGGATGAGCCTGGGCGACTATATGAGCGCGCGCGTGATGGGCAGCGGCACCGGCGCCGGCTCCAGCGCTGGCGGCGACGGGGCCGCCGCGCACTTTGCGCTGCACGGCCTGACCGATCCGGACAGCCAGGAAAAGCTGCGCGCGCGCAAGACCTATTACCCATCGCTGGTGCCGGAGCTGCCGGCGCAGTACCGCCGGATGATGGAGGGACAGACAGTGCGCATCGGCACCGATGCGGCGACGTCCGGCTGGCGCGTGATCACCGGCTTCGGCCATTCGCCCGAGCACGTGGCGCTGTATAACGAAGCCACCAACGTATTGATTTCCGGCGACATGGTGCTGCCGCGCATCTCGACCAATGTCAGCGTGTTCGACATGGAGCCGGCGGGCAATTCGCTGCAGCTCTACCTGGATTCGCTGAGCAGGTACGAGCCGCTGCCGCAGGACGTGCTGATCCTGCCGTCGCACGGCCGTCCGTTCCGCAACCTGCATACCCGCATCAACCAGCTGCGCGAGCACCATGTCGACCGCCTCGCCGAAACACTGCAAGCGTGCCGCGAGAAGGCCTGCAGCGCGCACGACATCGTCAGCGTGATCTTCAAGCGCCAGTTCGATATCCACCAGATGACCTTCGCCATGGGCGAGTCGCTGGCGCACCTGCATTGCCTGTGGCATCGGGGCGAGCTGGTGCGCGAGACCGGCGACGACGGCGTGATCCGTTTCCGCGCCGCCTGAGGCTGGGCTACCGAGGGCGATCTAGTTGGCGGCCGCCAGCGCCGCCAGGTAGCGCACGCCCTCGACGGCGCGGCTGCCGTACCACGACAGCATCTCGCCATCGACCAGCAGCACCGGCTTGCCGAGCTGGCGCTCGAGCGCGTCGGCGTGGTCTTCGGTAAAGCGGTAGGGTTCGGTCGACAGCAGTACAAGGTCGAGCTCGCGCACCAGCGCGTCGCTCCAGCGGAAGCTGGGATAGCGCTCGCCGGGGGCATTGGGGCGGCTGCAGTCGCCGCTCAGGTCCCCCACCCCGCAGGCTTGCACGGCGTCATTGGGACCCGGCCAGGTCTGCCAGTTGGCCAGCGCCAGCATGCGGCTGATATAGGTGTCGCGCGACACCGTCATCCACGGATCCTGCCAGATCGCGTACAGCACGCGGCGCTGTGGCCAGGGTCGTGCGCGGATCGCATCCAGCTCGGCTTGCAGCGCGGCGCAGAGCGCCTCGGCTTCGGTGTGGCGCCCGAAGATGCCGCCCAGCAGCCGGTACAGCTCAAGATTGTCCTCCGGCGCGCACGGATGGGTGACGATCACGTTGGGCACGAAGCCGCGGATCTCGTCGACGGTCTCGCGCCGGTTCTCGTCGATATTGACCACCACATGCGTGGGCGCCAGCTCGCGCAGCCGCGCCACCTTCACGTCCTTGGTGCCGCCGACCTTTGGCACCGCGCGCACCGCCGGCTCGGGATGGATGCAGAAGCCGGTGCGCGCCACCAACTGCCCGCCAAGCCCGAGCGCGAACAGCAGTTCCGTGACCGACGGCACCAGCGAGGCGATGCGCGCCTCGCCGCTGGCGGCGGCGTGCTGCTGGCCGATCGCGTCGCGCCACATGGTCAGGGCTCCTGACTTTGCGCGCGCCGCGGCTTGCGCGGTGCGCCCGCGGCCAGCGCGTCGTACAGCCAGCGCGGCATCACGTGCAGCAGCGCCGCCACTACCCCCATCGGCCACGGGATGACGCGGAAGCGCCGGCCCGCGGCAATGACCCGCACCGCCTTGCGCGCGAACACGTCGGCATCGGTCAGGAACGGCATGCGGTAGGGATTGTGCGCGGTCATCGGCGTGCGGATATAGCCCGGCGCGATCGTGACCACGCGGATGCCATGCTGGCGCTGTTCCAGCCGCAGGCTTTCCAGCAGCTTGATCACCGCCGACTTCGACGCGCTGTAGGCGCCCGCACCGGGCAGACCGCGCACGCCGGCGACGCTGGCGATGCCCACCAGCGTGCCGCGCCGCCCGAAGTGGCCGGGCTCGCGCGCCTGCATCGCATGCATGAAGGGCTGGAAGGTGGTCAGCACGCCGAACCAGTTGGTGTCCATCACCTGGCGGAAGGCGTCGAGGTCCTCGCGCTCGCTGGCGACGGTGCCGACCGAGACGCCGGCATTGGCGATCACCACGTCAGGGCAGCCGAAATGGTTCAGGAAGTCATCGGCCGCGCGCGCCATCGCATCGGCATCGCGCACATCGGCGCCGTAGACGCGCACCGCGCCCGGGTTGGGCAGCGTGGCGACAAACTCGCGCAGCGCCTCCTCGCGGCGGGCGACCAGGCCCAGGATGGCGCCTTGCGCGGCGTATTCGCGCGCGAGGGCCTGGCCTAGTCCGCTGGAGGCGCCGGTGAGGAAGACTTTGAGGGGACGCATGGTAGGCAGGCGACTGTCCAAAATAGAAAAGGCTGGTACATCGTACCAGCCAGTCAGCTATTCGCAGATCTATGACAATCCCGTTTGGGTGCGCCCTCTCCCGCTTGCGGGAGAGGACAGCAAACCCTCAGCATGCGAAGGTCGTCAGCAGATTACAGCTTCTTCCCCCGCACCTGCTCCACCAGATAATCCATCGTCTGAATCGCACTACCCTTGGTACCGGCGATCGACGGCGAAGTCACGTACTTGCCCTGCACCACCACCGTCGGCACGCCGTCGATCTTGTACGCATCCGCGATCTTGTTGGCGCGCTGCGAGTTGGTGGTCACCGTGAACGAGTTGTACGCATCCAGGAAGGCCTTGCGGTCGACACCGTTCTTGGCCATGAAGTCGGCGATCTCGTTGGCGTCGAGCATGCGCTTGCGGTCGACGTGGATGGCGTTGAAGACTTTGTTGTGCATGGCGTCGAGCTTGCCGATCGCTTCCAGCGCATAGAAGATCTTGGTGTGCGGCAGCAGGTCGTCGCGGAATGCGACCGGCACGCGCTTGAACACCACGTTGTTGCCTTGCTTCTTGACCCAGGCTTCCAGGTCGGGCTCGAAGTCGTAGCAGTGCGGGCAACCGTACCAGAAGAACTCCGTGACCTCGATCTTGCCCGGCGTGACCGGCTGGGCGGCCTTCAGGACCTGGTATTCCTTGCCCTCGGCGGGTGCTGCCCGGGACGGGGCGGACATCAGCAGGCCGCCCACGGCGGCGAACATGGCGAACAGTGCGGCGAGTTTCTTCATTTGGTGCGGCCTTGCGGTTTGGACGATGAGCGTATGACCGCGGCGGCGGCGTCCGGTTCAGCGGGGCGCCTTCCGCGGCGGTGACAAGGTGTTGCGGTGGTTACCGGGTATTAATCAGCGGCCGGCGGGTGCGGCCATCCGCCACACCCGCCCGGGTTAACGCCTGACCCTGCGGTCCGGCTTACTGCTTGGTGAAGCGGATCACGGACGCCTCGAAACCCGACGACTGCAGGCGCTCGCGCGCCTTGTTCATGTCCTCGATGCGGTTGAACGGCCCCATGCGCACGCGGTACATCTTGACGCCATTGACGTCGCGCTCGGTGATCCTGGCCTCGAAGCCCTGCATCGCCAGGTTGGCCTTCTGGCGGTCGGCGTCGTCGGACGAGCGGAACGCGCCCACCTGCAGCAGGTAGCCGACCTTGTTGGCATCGGCCTGGGCGATCTCGGCGATCGGGTCGGCCACCGGCTTCTCGGCCGGCTTGGTGGCGACGGGCTTGTCGGTGGTGCCGTTGGGCTTGTCAGCCGGCCGTTCCGTCGGCAGCGGCTTCTCGGACGGGCGCGCCACGGCCACCGGCGGCTGCTGGCCGTTCTGTCCATTCTGTCCATTCTGTCCATTCTGGCCGTGCTGGGCGCTCTGGCCACTCTGACCGTTCTGCTTGACCTCCGGCTCGGGTGCCGGGCCCACCGGCTTGGCCGGGGTCTTGCTCCACAGCGGCTTGTTGGGGTCGGTCGGACCCTCGTCGGCGCGCTGCGCCGGCGGCGGCAGCTGGCTGGCGACGTTGCCCGGCTCGCTCGGCCGCGGGGCATTCTTCTGCTGGAACGGCGTCGGCGACTTGGTGATGTACAGGGCGACCACCACGGCGATGGCCAGCCCGACGATCAGGCCGAGCACCAGGCCCAGGAACGTACCACCGCGTTGCTGGCTGCGGCGGGTCTTGCGCGGATCGCGCTTGCGTTGCTGTTGCATGAAGTCCTCTTTGGTGATGCCGGGATTATAGAGCCAGTGCCGCCATCGGCAGCACCGGCCCGGGGCGCGCGGCCCCGTGCGCCCCGCTCGCCATGAACGGGCGCGCCGGACGTCTCATTACATGCGGCGCGGCGCCGACACGCCGATCACGGCAAGGCCATTGCGCAGCACCTGGCGCGTCGCGGCCAGCAGCGCCAGCCGGGCGCGCTTGACGGCCTCGTCGTCCACCAGCACGCGGTCGGCGTTGTAGAAGGCGTGGAAGTCGCCGGCCAGGTCGCGCAGGTAGAAAGCCACCGCGTGCGGCGCCAGCTCGGCGGCCGCGTCCGACAGCATGTCCGGGAACTCGGCCAGCCGGCGGCCCAGCGCCTGCGCCTGCGCGCTGGCTTCGGGGCCGGTCACGGCGGACAGGTCGGCGCCGGCCAGCTCGGCCAGGCGGGCCTCCCATTCCGCGCCACCCCACGACTCGAAGATCGAGCAGATGCGGGCGTGGGCGTACTGCACGTAGTACACCGGGTTCTCGTCGTTCTGCTTGAGCGCCAGGTCGACGTCGAATACGAACTCGGTATCGGCCTTGCGCGACAGCAGGAAGAAGCGCACCGCGTCGCGGCCGCGGGTGAAGTGCTCCGGCCAGTCGGCCATGCCCGCTTCCAGGCAGCCGCGGATGGTTTCTTCGCTGCCGTTGGACCATTCGATCAGGTCGCGCACGGTGACATAGGAGCCGGCGCGCTTGGAAATCTTGACCTCCTCGCCGTTCTTCATCACGGTCACCATCTTGTGCAGCACGTAGTCGGGATAGCCCTGCGGGATGCCCATGTCGAGGCCCTGCAGGCCGGCGCGCACGCGCGCGATGGTGCCGTGGTGGTCGCTGCCCTGCACGTTGATGACCTTGGTGAAGCCGCGCTCCCACTTGGTGGTGTGGTAGGCCACGTCCGGCACGAAGTACGTGTAGGTACCGTCGCTCTTCTTCATCACGCGGTCCTTGTCGTCGCCGTCGTCGGTGGTGCGCAGCCACAGCGCACCCTCGCTCTCGTAGGTCTTCCCCCTGGCGACCAGTGCCTGCACCGCGGCATCGACGCGGCCGTCGCTGTACAGCGACGATTCCAGGTAGTAGCGGTCGAACTTGACGCCGAAGGCCTGCAGGTCGATGTCCTGCTCGTTGCGCAGGTACGTCACCGCGAACTTGCGGATCGACTCGATGTCCTCGACGTCGCCCGACGCGGTCACCGGCTCGCCGTCCGAGGCGCTGACGGTCTTGCCGGCGAGGAAGTCGGCGGCGATGTCGCCGATGTAATCGCCGTTATAGGCGGCCTCGGGCCACTCGGCGTCGCCCGGCTTCAGGCCGCGCGCGCGCGCCTGCACCGACAGCGCCAGGGTCTGGATCTGCACGCCGGCGTCGTTGTAATAGAACTCGCGGTGCACGTGGAAGCCCTGCCACGACAGCAGGTTGGCCAGCGCGTCGCCCAGCGCCGCCTGGCGGCCGTGGCCGACGTGCAGCGGGCCGGTCGGGTTGGCCGAGACGAACTCCACCAGCACCTGGCCGTGCACGCCGCGCTCGCGCGCGCCGTAGTGGTCGCCCTCGGTCAGCACCGCGCGCAGCACGTCGGCCTTGGCCGCCGGCGTCAGACGCAGGTTGATGAAGCCGGGGCCGGCGATCTCCATGGTCTCGACCAGCCCCTGCGCGCGCGCGTCGGCCTGCACGGCGCCAACGATGCGCTGCGCCAGTTCGCGCGGGTTGCTCTTGAGCGCGCGCGCCACCTGCATGGCGACGTTGCAGGCGAGGTCGCCGTGGGCGGCCACCTTGGGCCGCTCGAAGGTGACGGCGGGCAGGTTGGCATCGGCCGGGGCGAGCGCGCGCACGGCATCGGTGAACGCGGCGGCAAGATTGGAGGTCTGAACAGGCAGCATGGATGTCGGAAGCCCTGTGGGCAAGGTATTCAGGCACCGCCATTTGGGCGGGGCCGGTGCCGGGAAGGCGGCAAGTGACGGCAAAGGAACGCCGCGCCGCATGACAGGCATTGGAATCGGGAACGCGGAATTTTATCAGGTGCTATGCTGACATCATGCGCGAGGATGGCCCCGGGCCACAAACGCGGCTACAGTTTGCGAAGTTTCCCCCCTCGGGAACGCCCCTGCATCTCCGTGAAAGGAAACCAATCATGCTGATCACCTTCAAATCCCACGCTGCGCAGGACCTGATCATGATGAAGGATCTGGCCGTTACGCTGCTGGGCATCATCGGCAAGCATCTCGGGGAACGAGGGGTGATCACTGTCGAAGAACTGCCGCACGCGATCCACAGGCTGGAAGCCGCAGTGGCCGACGCCCGCGCCCACCCGGCCAGCCCGGCGGTGGAGGCGGAAGGCGCCAACGAGGACGAAGAGGAAGAGCCGCTGCACCTGGGCCAGCGCGCCTATCCGTTCCTCGACATGCTGCGCGCCTCGCACCGTGAAGGCGCCCACGTGCTGTGGGGCGTCTGAGCACCGATCCGATCAGGGCGGGCCGGGCCTGAGAGGCCGCGGCCCCTCCCAGCCTCACCCGCACCCCATTTCCGTACGCACAAAAAAAGACGCCCGGCACCGCTGTCGGGTAGCCGGGCTTCCGGACGAGGGTTCCGGAAAGGGGGGGAATGCTTGCGGGGAACGCCGGCGTGGCCGGCGGGTTCCCAAGCTGGATGTTCCTGTCTCTGGCTATGGCTTGCTGTGGCCTTATTCCTCGTCGTGATGACGGCCATTGGCCAGCAGCACGCCGATCAGCGCGCCGACCGCCGCGGCGATCGCCACCGCCTTCAGCGGGGATTCGACCACGCGCTGGCGGGATTGCTCGACCGCGCCGTCCATGCGCTCGCGGGCACGCATCACGCTGTCGGTGGTCTGGGCGCGCAGGCGGTGCGCCATTTCGCTGGCGCGCTCGCGCAGGCGCTGCCCCGCGCGCAGGCTCTCGGCAGAGCCTTCGCGCGCCAGCACTTCGATGGTGTGCTCGAGCTGCGCGATCAGTGACTTGACCTCGCCGGACAGCGGCGCCGTCGCGTCGCGCGTATCCCGCGCGGCGTGCTTGATATGGCTGATGGCGCTGTCGGCACTGTCAGACAGGTGGTTCAGTTCCTTCCGGACTTTGGGGTTCTGCGTCAGCATACGGTCTCCTCAGGTGTCGGTAGGCGGAGGGAGAAACCGGCCGGAGCCGGTACTAGCGCCCTCTGCGGACGAGGCCCATTACCGCGGCAACCAGCGCCACGACCAGGAAGATGAAGAACAGGATCTTGGCGATTTCCACCGCGCCGGCGGCAATACCGCCGAAGCCGAAGATCGCAGCGATCAGGGCGATGACGAAAAATACGAGTGCATACTGCAGCATGGCTAGGCTCCCGAAGATGTCGGACCAGGCCAGCGCACTGGCTGGGCCCATGTGAGGGCTTGCGCCAAGGGGTGCAAGCTCATAGCCTCATCGTAGGAAGCCAGGGGGCGCCCCAATACCGACAGCGAGCCGATTCCGCTGTCAGCCGAGTCCTACAACAAGTCGATCGTCCCCCACGCGCCCCGGCATCCCGGTTGACCCATGTCGGTCAATGTGATTCCATGGGCCCTCCCTGGCGCTGCGCGGGCAAGCGGCGCGCCTCCACTACAGGAATTGCCCCATGTTCAAGCAGTCATTCCTTCCCCACACCCTGCTGCTGGCGGGCGGCATCGTGCTGACGCTGGCGGTGCTGGTGGCGTCCGAGACCGGCAATATCCGGCTGCGCGAAAGCTATAACGATGTGATTCGCTCGCAGCGGGTGCAGACCGAGCTGGCCGCGCTCAACGGCGAGCTGGTCAATGCCGAGGCGGGCCAGCGCGGCTTCCTGCTGACCGGCAAGGAAAGCTACCTGGAGCCCTATTACAAGGCGCTGCCGCGCATCGCCGAGCTGATGGCGCAGATCCGCGCCGACTACGCCAACGATCCCGAGGCGCTGAAGCTCTTCGGCGACACCTCCAAGCTGATCAACAGCAAGCTCAACGAGATGGCGCTGACGCTGGTGTACGGCAAGCGCGACCTGGAGGTGGCGCTGGAGCTGATACGCACTGACTACGGCAAGCAGACCATGGACAACGCACGCCGCGGACTGGACCAGCTCCAGGCGCGCGAGGCGGGCTCGGTCTCGCACCGGCTCGAAGGCGCCGAGAACGACGTGCAGCTCTCGCGCTACGGTATCGGGCTGCTGACGGCGATCAACATCACCCTGCTGATCGCCGTGGGCGTGGGCCAGGCCAAGCGGCTGTCGATGGCCGAGGCGGTGCGCACGCAGCTGGAAGAGGAAAGCGTGAAGCTGGACCGCAAGGTACGCGCGCGCACGCGCCAGCTATCGGCGCTGGCCGCCCACCTGCAGCGCGTGACCGAGGACGAGAAGACACGCCTGGCGCGCGAGCTGCACGACGAGCTCGGTGCGATCCTGACGGCGATCAAGCTCGACCTGCACTGGGTGCGCCGCCAGATACAGCAGGACCACGCGGTGGCCGCCGAGCGGCTCACGCGCGTGATGCTGCACGTGGACCAGGGCATCCAGATCAAGCGCCGCCTGATCGAGGACCTGCGCCCGACGGTGCTGCTCAACCTGGGCCTGCGCGCGGCGGTATGCCAGCTCGTGGAGGAAGTGGGCGCGCGCAACGACTGGCAGACCGAGGTCAGCGTGCCCGAGGACCTGCCGGCGCTGCGCGACGAAGCCGCCATCGCGCTGTACCGGATCGTGCAGGAGTCGCTGACCAATGCCAGCAAATACTCGGAAGCAAAGCACATCGAGGTGCGGCTGGCGTGCCAGCACGAGCTGCTGACGCTGACCGTGCGCGACGACGGCAAGGGGCTGCCGCCGGACTTCGAGGCAGGCAGCATTGCCGGCCACCACGGGCTGCTGGGCATGGAGCAGCGCGTCACCGCGCTGGGCGGCAGCATGCAGATCGATTCCTCCGAGCACGCGGGCGTGCGCATCCAGATCGAGGTGCCGCTGACGGCGTCGGTGCTGGCGCCGGCAGAGGAGCCGGAAGGCCAGGAGCCGGCGCGGGCGTGAGGGAATACTGAAAGGGGTTCAGGACGCCGGCGCCGCGTGTTCCTCGATCACGCGGAACACCTGCTCCAGCTCGAGCGACTTGTCGAAGAAGTAGTCGGCGCCGGCCTCGGCGCACTGGCGCCGGTACATGTCCACCTGGGCATGGTTGGTGTAGACGATGCGCACCGTGCCGTTGTCGTTGCGCTGCATCGCGCGCAGCACATTGATGCCGTTGCCCTGGCGCAGCTGCAGGTCGACGATGGCCACATCGTATTTGCCGGCGGCGAGCAGGCGCAGGGCCATCGCCTCGGTATCGGCCCAGTCCACGTTCTCGATAAACGGGAAATCCTTCAGGTATTCGAGCAGCATGCCTCGCAGGACCGCCGAGTCTTCAATCAGCAGTATGCTCAGCGCCCGGTAGGATGTGTTCGAAGCCTGCTCCGACATATTTGATATTGCTGGCCCGGTCCGTCGCGGCCCTACCCGCCAGCCGCCGGGGCGGCCCGCGGTGTGGCGCTATTCGACCAGGCCGTTCTTGATGGCGTAGTAAGTCAGGTCCGCGTTGGTCTTCATGCCCATTTTTTCGAGGATGCGGGAACGATAGGTACTGACGGTCTTGACGCTGAGAAACAGTTCGTCGGCAATCACCGACACCGACTGGCCGCGCGACAGCTTGCAGAAGATCTGGAACTCGCGCTCGGACAGCATCTGGTGCACCGGCTGCTCGGTCGGCTTGTCCAGCCCCCCGATCAGCAGGTCTGCCACCGTGGCACTCACATAGCGCCGGCCCTGCGCCACCGTGCGGATGGCCTTGACCAGGTCGTCCGGCGCGCTTTCCTTGGTCAGGTAGCCGGAGGCGCCGGCACGGATCAGGTTGATCGCGTACTGGTCTTCCGGGTAGGTGGAAAGGATCAGGACCGGCAGCTCGGGCTTGCGCTGGCGAATCAGCTTGAGCACGTCGATGCCGTTGCGGTCGGGCATCGAGATGTCGAGAACCAGGACATCGAATTCGGCATCGCGCAGTTGCGCCATGACTTCGTCGCCGCTTCCGGCTTCGCCTGTCACCTGGATGTCGGGCTCTTCGGAAATGAACTGGCGCAGCCCGGCACGCACAATCTCGTGATCGTCAGCGATCAGGACGCGGATCATGTGGGGCTCCACGGGGGTTGAACTGCATTGAGCGGACCGGCACTTTCCCCGGTGCTTCGGGTGCAGGCGGAACCGCTTGCGATGCTGTCATTGTAGTGCCGCCCGGGAGCGCAGGCTGTCGGTGTCAGGCTGACATGATGCGAGGCCACAACGCGTAGAACGCACATGGCCCGCGGGCGAGGCGGCAGGCGCGCCGCGCCGGGCATCAGCGCGCATGTGGGCGCGCACAAAAGCAAAGCGGGACGGAGGGGATCCGTCCCGCTTTGCTGCGGCGCGTCAGGCGATGGCTAGTCCCGGGAGGGGGCCCGCCGCGCCGCGAGGGCTGCTAGTACCGCAGGGGCTTACTGGGCCTTGGCGCCCGCTTCGGCACCGGCGTTCACACCCACGCTGGCGTCTGCCTTCGACTTCTTGGTCGACTTGGCGGCATGCTTGTCTTGCTTGTCGCGCTTGGTCTTGCTGCCGGCCTCGGCCTTGGCGCCGCCGGTGGCATCGGCTGCGGCGCCGGTGCTCTTGTCTACTGCCACGCCGGCGGTCGACAGGCCCTTGTCGGCAGCCGTACCCGCCGCCGACAGGCCCTTGTCGGTGGCCGCGTTCGCGGTGGCCAGGCCCTTGTCAGCCGCGCTGCCCGCAGTGGACAGGCCCGACTGCGCGGCGCCGGTGACCGGTGCGGTGCTCACCGAAGCGCCTGCGTCGGCCTTGGTACCCACGGAGACGCCGGTGCCTTGCGCCATGGCAAGCGAGGAAGCGGCGGCGATCGACAGAGCGGACAGGGAGATCAGCAGTTTCTTCATGGACAGACTCCTTTCAGGATGCCCCGCGGCGAAACATTCGCCGCGGTGTTCACGCCCTGGTGTTTGCGTGAATCGAGCCCTCAGTCTAGGGACCCAGGCTGCGCCGGTCTGTGAGGAGTTGAAAGGCTGTGTAAGGAGTTGTGTTGCGCCGCAAACTGCGCCGCTACGCGCCTGGAACGCCTGCCGACGCGGTATTTCCCTGCCAGATCAAGGCCGTGGCAGCATGGCGGCGCCGGTGAAGGCGCCGCCATGACGTCGCACCCCGTTACAGGTTGGGTGCCAGCGCGCGCTCCAGCGTGGCGCGGTCTTCATGGCGGCGTGCCGCCATGTCGTCCAGCTGGTCCTGGCCGATCTTGCCGATGGTGAAGTATGTCGACTCGGGATGCGCCAGGTAGAAGCCGCTGACCGAGGCGGCCGGCGTCATCGCCAGCGACTCGGTGATGCCCATGCCGATCTCGGCCGCGTCGAGGAATTCGAACATGGGGCCCTTGACGGTGTGCTCCGGGCAGGCCGGATAGCCGGGCGCGGGGCGGATGCCGCGGTACGACTCGGCAATGAGCTGCTCGTTGCTGAGCTGCTCGGCCGCGTCATAGCCCCACAGGTCCTTGCGTACGCGCTCGTGCAGGCATTCGGCGAAGGCCTCGGCGAGGCGGTCGGCCAGCGCCTTGAGCATGATCGCGCTGTAGTCGTCGTGGTCGGCCTCGAACTGGGCTTCCTTCTTCTCCACGCCCAGACCAGCGGTGACCGCGAACATGCCGACGTAATCGGCGATGCCGCTGTCCTTCGGCGCCACGAAGTCCGCCAGGCAGCGGTTGGGCCGGCGCACGCCGTCGACCACCGGGCGCTCGCTCTGCTGGCGCAGGTTGTGCCAGGTGAGCGCGACCTTGCTGCGGGTCTCGTCGGTATAGATCTCGATATCGTCGTCGTTGACGGTATTGGCCGGCAGCAGCGCGATCACGCCGTTGGCGGTCAGCCAGCGGCCCTGGATCAGGCGCGACAGCATCGCCTTGCCGTCCGAGAACACCCGGCGCGCGGACTCGCCGATGATCTCGTCGTTGAGGATGTCGGGGAATTTGCCGGCCAGGTCCCAGGTCTGGAAGAACGGACCCCAGTCGATGTAGTTGGCGAGCTCGGCCAGGTCGTAGTTGCGGAACACGCGCCGGCCGATGAACTTGGGCCTGGGCGGGACGTACGTGCTCCAGTCGAGCGGCGTCTTGTTGGCGCGTGCCTGCGCCAGCGTCACCATCGGCGTGGCCTTCTTGTTGGCGTGCTGGGTGCGGATGCGGTCGTAGTCGGCCTTCAGTTCGTCCAGGTACTTGGCCGCACCGTCGTCCGACAGCAGGCTCGACGCCACGCTGACCGAGCGCGAGGCGTCCGGCACGTACACCACCGGGCCTTCGTAGTTGGGCGCAATCTTCACCGCGGTATGCACGCGCGACGTCGTGGCACCGCCGATCAGCAGCGGGATCTTCTTCATGCGGAAGTAGTCGTCGCGCTGCATTTCCGCGGCGACGTAGGCCATCTCTTCGAGCGACGGCGTGATCAGCCCCGACAGGCCGACGATGTCCGCGCCTTCGACCTTGGCACGGGCCAAAATCTCGTTGCACGGGACCATCACGCCCATGTTGACCACTTCGAAGTTATTGCACTGGAGCACCACCGACACGATGTTCTTGCCGATATCGTGCACGTCGCCCTTCACGGTGGCGATCACGATCTTGCCGCGCGCCTTCACATCGCCGCCGGCCTCGGCCAGCAGGCGCTTCTCTTCCTCGATATAGGGCAGCAGGTGTGCCACCGCCTGCTTCATCACGCGCGCGCTCTTGACCACCTGCGGCAGGAACATCTTGCCGGCGCCGAACAGGTCGCCGACGATGTTCATGCCGTCCATCAGCGGGCCCTCGATCACCTCGATCGGACGGCCGCCGCGCGCCTCGACCTGCTGGCGGACTTCCTCGGTGTCTTCGACGATAAAGGTGGTGATGCCATGCACCAGCGCGTGCGCCAGGCGTTCGCCCACCGGCACCGGCTGCTCGGGGGTGCCGCGCCAGGCCAGGTTTTCTTCCTTCTTCGCGCCGCCGCCCTTGAAGCGGTCCGCAATCTCCAGCAGCCGATCGGTGGAATCTTCGCGGCGGTTCAGCACCACGTCTTCCACCCGCTCGCGCAGCTCGGGATCGAGCTGGTCATACACGCCGAGCTGGCCGGCGTTGACGATGCCCATGTCCATGCCCGCGCCGATGGCGTGGTACAGGAACACGGTGTGGATCGCCTCGCGCACCACGTCATTGCCGCGGAACGAGAACGACACGTTGGACACGCCGCCGCTGACCTTGGCATATGGCAGGTTCTGCTTGATCCAGCGCGTGGCCTCGATGAAATCGACCGCGTAGTTGTTGTGCTCCTCGATGCCGGTCGCGACCGCGAAGATATTCGGGTCGAAGATGATGTCTTCCGGCGGGAAGCCGACTTCGTTGACCAGGATGTCGTAGCTGCGCTTGCAGATCTCGGTCTTGCGCGCGAAGGTATCGGCCTGGCCCTGCTCGTCGAAGGCCATCACCACCGAAGCGGCGCCGTAGCGTCGGATCAGCTCGGCGTGGTGGCGGAACTGCTCCTCACCCTCTTTCAGCGAAATCGAGTTCACCACCGGCTTGCCCTGCACGCATTGCAGCCCGGCCTCGATCACCTCCCACTTGGACGAGTCGATCATGATCGGCACGCGCGCGATATCGGGCTCGGAGGCGATCAGATTCAGGAAGCGAACCATGGCGGCCTTCGAGTCCAGCATGGCCTCGTCCATGTTGATGTCGATGATCTGCGCGCCGTTCTCCACCTGCTGGCGCGCCACCGCCAGCGCCTCGTCGAACTGGCCGTTCAGGATCATCCGCGCGAAGGCCTTGGAGCCGGTCACGTTGGTACGTTCGCCGACGTTGACGAACAGCGTGTCGTCGTCGATGGTGAAGGGCTCGAGGCCCGACAGGCGCATCGGGCGCGGGGGCAGTTTGTTGTCGCTCATGGTTTTTGGCTCCGGCTCAGGCGGCGTCGCGATACTGGCCGGGCCAGGTGCGGGGTTTCTTGTCGGCCACGCGCTGGGCGATGGCGGCGATATGCTCGGGCGTGGTGCCGCAGCAGCCGCCCACCAGGTTCACCAGGCCCGAGGCGGCGAACTCTTCCACCAGCGACGACGTGACTTCAGGCGTCTCGTCAAAGCCGGTATCGCTCATCGGGTTCGGCAAACCCGCGTTCGGGTAGCACGACACCGCGGCATCGCAGATCTTGGCCAGCTCGGCGATATACGGGCGCATCAGCGTGGCGCCGAGCGCGCAGTTCAGGCCGAACGTGACCGGGCGGGCGTGGCGCAGGCTGTTCCAGAACGCTTCCACGGTCTGGCCCGACAGGATCCGGCCCGACGCATCGGTCACGGTGCCGGAAATCATCACCGGCACGCGCTCGCCGGTGTCTTCAAACAGCTGGTCGATGGCGAACAGCGCGGCCTTGGCGTTGAGCGTGTCGAAGATGGTCTCTACCAGGAACACGTCGGCGCCGCCTTCGAGCAGGGCCTTGCCCTGTTCGTAGTACGACAAGCGCAGCTCTTCGAAGGTCACGTTGCGCGCGCCCGGGTCGTTGACGTCGGGCGAGATGCTGGCGGTCTTGGGCGTGGGACCGAAGGCGCCGGCGACAAAGCGCGGCTTGTCCGGCGTGCTGTACTTGTCGCAGGCGGCGCGCGCCAGGCGCGCGGCCTCGACGTTCATCTCGTACGCCAGGTCGGCCATCTTGTAGTCTTCCTGCGCGACCCGGGTGGCGCCGAAGGTGTTGGTCTCGATCAGGTCGGCACCCGCGGCAAGGTATTGCTCGTGGATCTCGCTGATGACCTCGGGCCGCGTCAGCAGCAGCAGTTCATTGTTGCCCTTCACGTCCACCTTGTGTTCGGCAAAACGTTCGCCGCGGTAGTCGGCCTCGGTCAGCTTGTAGCGCTGGATCATGGTGCCCATGGCGCCGTCCAGGATCAGGATGCGGTCTTGCAGCAGCCGGGGCAGCTCGGCTGCCCGGGTGTAGGGGCGCGGCGCGGCGGGCGCGCGGGATTCAGGGGCACTCATGGCGGGGACTCTGGAAAGGCGGCCGCGGATCGGTGGTGGATCGACGGTGGGCCGCTGGTGTGGCCGATGGCGGCCAAAGAGGTGCGATTTTATCAGGTGTATCAAGGCCTTGCGGTTGCCTGTCCCACGCTGTACGGCCTACACTGAGAGACGTAACAGTCACCGCAATCGCCCCCCAGCCCTTTTTCCGCCGACCATGCAACACCTCAGCCCCGCCGATGCGCAGAACCTGCTCGAGCAGTCGCCCGAGACGTTGTTTGTCGACTGCCGCAGCGAAATGGAATACCTGTTCGTCGGCCATCCCAAGGGTGCGCACAACGTGCCCTGGAACGACGGCCCGGACTGGGAGGTCAACCCGCATTTCGTGCAGATGGTGAAGAAGCTGGCGGGCCAGGCGTCGGCGCGGCCGGTGCTGCTGATCTGCCGCAGCGGCAACCGCTCGTCGGCGGCGGCGCGGGCGTTGGAAGGCGCCGGCTTTTCCAATGTCTACAACGTGCTGCACGGCTTCGAGGGCGATCTCGATGCGCAGCGCCACCGCAATACGATCAACGGCTGGCGTCACGACGGGCTGCCGTGGGAGCAGTACTGAGCTTCTCTCTCGCGCAAGAAAACAAAAACGCCCGCCGAAGCGGGCGTGAACCCTCGTCCTGATTCCTTCGCCGCGCCGCTCAGTGCATCACCAGCGGATGCGTCATCACATTGTCGAACTTGCCGAGGAAGTCGTCGACTTCCTCCACCGACGGCTCGCTTTCGATCAGGCGTTTCACATCGGCGCGGAAGCTCTCGGCCAGCTGGCCGCCGAGAAAGATTTCGCGCTTCAGGTTCTTGTCCACGATTTCATAGCCGCCAAACTCGAGCGGCGCCTGATCGACATCCGCACCGAATTCCACGATGCAGTAGTTGTCGCTGTTGTAGATCATTTGCATGGCACACCTCCTGGGCGTCATGGGTGGGCGGCATGCCCTTGTGATTCTTGCCTCGTTGATGCCTTGAGGGGGGCGCCGCGGCTTTACCTCCAAACTTGGGGTGACCCGCGTGAAATCAAGCGTTGCTGCGCGATCACTGCCTTGCCACGATTTGCTGACTACGTTAGCTGCGTTCCTAAGTTGGGCATCGGCCAATGCAACAAGTTTCTTGAGTCTTCTACATCAGTGTGTTGTCTGTCACGGAACGTCGCACTGGCCTCCACAGGCGGCGTTGCCAAGAAATGCGTCCAGAATGGCGTGGAAGCGTTCCGGCTGCTCCACGTTCACCAGGTGCGCCGCCCCAGGCAGCACTTCCAGTCGGGCGCCGGGGATGGCTGAAGCAATGCTCTGCGCCATCGACACCGGCGCGCCCTGGTCGAGCTCGCCCGCTACTACCAGCGTAGGACAATGGATGCGGGAAAGCGCGCCGCCGAGATCAAAAGCCATGATTGCCTGCGCTACACCCACGTAACCACGTACTGGCGTGGCCATCAGCATGTCGCGGATTCGCGACACTTCATCCGGATGGCTGGCGCGGAAGGGCTCGGTGAGCCAGCGATCGAGCGTGGCCTCGGCCATGCCGGCCATGCCGTGCGCCTCGGCCTGGCCGATGCGGTTATGCCACATCGGGTGCGCTTCCAGCGGCGTATGGCTGCTGGTTGCCACCAGCGCCAGCGACAGCAGCCGCTCGGCATGGCGCAGCGCCAGCGTCTGGCCGATCATGCCGCCCACCGACACGCCGCAGACATGTGCTTGCGGGATCTGCAGCGCGTCCATCACCGCGACAACGTCGTCGGCCAGCCGCACCATGGTGTAGGGGCCCAGCGGCGCTTCGCTGCCGCCATGGCCGCGCAGGTCGGGACGCACCACGCGGTAGCGCGACGCCAGGTGCTGCGCGGTGGCGTCCCACAACGCGTGGTTGGCGGCCAGCGCGTGGACCAGGATGACCCACGGCCCGTCGGCCCCGTCCACGCGCACGTACAGCTCGGCGCCATCGGCATGGATGCGGTGGGTTTCGGAAGCTGGCGTGGCAACGGTCATGGCTGGACTCCTTGCGGTTGGCGATACGTATGAGTGTAGACAGCGCTACTGGCCTGCCGCTCCCCGATAGACCAGGTCGATCTGGGTGCCGTCCGGTTCCGTCTGGCGCAGGCGCACCGGCATCCAGCCCAGCGACTGCGCCAGCCACAGTTCGACGCGGCGGCGGTCGTTGGCGCGCCGCTGCAGCCGCACGAAGTGCTTCGCACGCACCACCCCAATGCCGGTGTCGATGTCTTCCTCTCCAACATACTGCACTTGCATCGGTTCCACATCGCGCGTGTCGCCTACAAGGAACGTTTCCGTCACACCCGGTGTGACATAGCGCTGCGGATTGCCCCGCACCAGCCCCACCAGCTGCAGGAAAACGCTGAAGCGATCCTGCGATCCGGGCGGGAACTGCGCCTGCGCGCCCGAGGCCAGCACGGCCGTGCCGGCCGCCGCATCGAAGCGCGAGGCCTCCATCTTGTTGCGGCGCCGCTCTTCGTAGCGTTCGGGCACCAGCCCCTGCTCGGCCATGGCGCCGCTGCTCTGGAAGGCGAACTTGAACCACAACACGCGCGTTTCCACTGCGAGCCGGTAGCGCCTGCCGTCCTGTTCCCAGCGGATCAGGCCGTCGGGGTTCTGCACGCCGTTGACGAAGCTGGCGTAGTGCATCGTGGCCGATGGCGGCGCGTTGTAGCGGGTGCCATCCGGAGCCCCCTGGGGGCCGCCGGCCGGGCCCTGAGCAGGGGCCGCCGGCCCCGCCGCGGTGCCCTCGCCGCCGGTACCAGCCGCCATCTCCGCCTCGCCCTGAGGGCTGGTGGCCAGCGGCGGTGCCGGCGCTTCCTGGGTTTCAGGCTCGGGCGCAGGCGCCGGCGCTGCTGGTTTCGGGCGCGGACGCGGGGCGGGACGGGGCTTGGGCG
>NZ_JBEFLI010000101.1:0-19507 GCF_040578825.1 Cupriavidus necator
GCATGGTGTGAGGGCAAATCTGGCAGGCGGCGGGGGCAGGTCAGGGCACCATCGGCGGGATGGCCGCACCACGATGACTGGATATTGCACCAATATACGGACATATCGAATATCGATACGGACGGCAGCATGATACCGCGGGCGGAAAGCGCGCGACCAGACCGTGGCGCTGGGGAAATGGCAATACGGGGGGATGTGGTCAGCCCGCCACAGGAAGGGCGGGTGGTGCGAGGGAGGGGACTCGAACCCCTACACCATTGCTGGCGTCAGGACCTAAACCTGGTGCGTCTACCAATTTCGCCACCCTCGCGGTCCTTGCGGCGCTGCCCGGGGGGCGGCCGCGATGTTCGCTGCGTGCGCCGGACAGGAAAGCAAAAAAGGCGGCTGGAACTGCCCGCCTTTCTTCTGTCCGCGGCTGCCGGCGCCGGTGTCGGGTCGACCCATGCCTGCAGCGCAACGAGCTGCGGATTGTAGCGCAAGGCGTCGCGGGAATCCAGTCCTGCCCGGATCGCATGCGGGGGATATATATTGACGGCTCACCGAAGGCGGCGCCGTGAGCGCCGCGCCCAAGTCCAATGCCACTGCTCCCTGTCCCGACCCTGACTTCCTTTCGCTGGCGCCTGCTGTTCTGGGGCTGCGCGGCGGCCGTGCTGATGCTGTCGCTGATGCCGCCGAGCCAGCCCCTGCCGACCACCGGCTGGGACAAGGCCAATCATATGCTGGCGTTCGTCGCGCTGGGGGTGCTGGGACGGCGCGCCTACGCCGGCCATGGGTGGGCGGTGCTGCTGGCGCTGGTGGCGTATGGCGGGCTGATCGAGCTGCTGCAGGGGCTGACCCCGTACCGAGAGGCCGACTGGCTCGACCTGCTGGCCGACAGCCTGGGCGTGGCGGCCGGCTGCGCGCTGGACTGGCTGGCACGCAGCCTGGCGCGGCGCGGGCACCTGGCGCCGTAGGCAAGGAGAGGGAAGGAGAGGCAAGGAGAGCTTCAGCTCTCCTCGGCTTCCAGCGTGAACTTCGCGCCGCCGTCCTGCCCGAGCAGGTCCACTAGCACCGGCATCGCCTGCTGCAGCGATTCCTTCAGTCGCCACGGCGGGTTGACGATAAACATGCCGCTGCCGTGCAGCCCGAGGCCGCCCTCGACCGGATGCCTGACCGTCAGCGCCACGTGCAGCCAGCTCTTCAGCGGCAGGCCCTTCAGTTGCACCGGCAGCTGCAGCGATTCGCGCCGCTGCACCTGCGGATACCAGACCGCGTAGACGCCGGTGGCAAAGCGCTCCAGGCCATCGCGGATGGTCTGCACGGTGCGGGCGTAGTCCTGCTTGTCTTCATACGAAGGATCGACCAGCACCAGCGCGCGCCGCGGCGGCGGCGGCAGGATCGCCTTGATGCCGCCGAAGCCGTCGCCGTCATACAGCATCACGCGGCGGCCGGCGCCGCGGAAGTTGTCGCGCAGCACCTGGATCTCGGTGCTGTGCAGCTCGAACAAGCGCAGCCGGTCCTGCTCGCGCAGCATCTGCCAGGCCAGCCACGGCGAGCCGGGGTAGTGGCGCAGGTTGCCGTCGGCGTTCAGCGCGCGAACCTGGTCCAGGTACTCGTCGAGCATCGGCGGCAGCGCGGTGCCGCTGGCGGCGGCACGCCACAGCGGCGCGATCCCGGTCTCGAACTCGGCCTTCTTCTGCGCATAGGCATGGTCCAGCGCGTAGAGGCCGGCGCCGGCGTGCGTGTCGATATACCAGAACGCCTTGTCCTTCTGCGTCAGGTGCTCGAGCAGTTGCACCACGACGGCGTGTTTGAGGACATCGGCATGGTTGCCGGCATGGAAGGCGTGACGGTAGCTGAGCATGTGGAGCGGGGCGCCTGGCGGCGCCAGTCAAGGGCAGGGCGGTGCGGTCTGCGGGAAGGTCGCTATGCTACCATCCGCCGCGAGTTGCCCCCTCCACGCCCGGGCGAATCCGCCGGGGCATTTTGCTTCCGTATCCCATGCCGCGCGCACTCGAGCCCGCCGAGCCCATCCTGTCCGCCGAAGGCACCCCGTATTCCCCGCGCTACGACGACGTCTATCACAGCACCGAAGGCGGTCTGGCGCAGGCCGCCCATGTCTTCCTCGGCCGCAACGCACTGCCGCAGGCGTGGGCGGGCCAGCGCCAGTTCGTCATCGTCGAGACCGGCTTTGGCCAGGGACTGAATTTCCTCGCCACCTGGCAGGCCTGGCGCGACGATCCGCAGCGCTGCGGCACGCTGCATTTCGTGTCGATCGAAAAGCATCCGTTCACGCGCGACGGGCTGGCGCAGTTGCATAGCGGACTGGAGAGCCTCGCACCGCTGGCGCAGACACTGCAGGCGCAATGGCCCGACGCCTTGCCGGGACTGCACCGGCTGGCTTTCGACGACGGGCGCGTGGTGCTGACGCTGGCGCTGGGCGATGTCGAGCAGATGCTGCCGCGGCTGGTGGCCGGTGCCGATGCCTTCTACCTGGATGGCTTCTCGCCGGCGCGCAATGCGGATATGTGGTCGCCGGCGGTGTTCCGCGGGCTGGCGCGGCTGGCGCGGCCGGGCGCCTCGCTGGCCACGTACACGGCCGCGGGCTTTGTGCGGCGCGGCCTGAAGGAAGTCGGCTTCGAGGTCAGCAAGGTGCCCGGCTTTGGCGGCAAGCGTGACATGACGGTGGCGCATTTCCGTCCGCAATGGAAGTCGCGCCGCCACGCGCCGCCGCTGGCAGCGCAATGGCCTGAGCGTCACGCCATCGTGATCGGCGCCGGGCTGGCCGGCTGCGCGGTGACGGAACGGCTGGCCGCGCGCGGCTGGCGCGTGACCTTGTTCGATGCCCATGAGGGGCCGGCGCGGCAGACCTCGGCGCATCGTGCGGCGGCGATGCATGCGCACCTGTCCGCCGACGACAGCCTGCTGTCGCGGCTGTCGCGCGCCGGCAACCAATATGCGCTGCGCGCCTGGGCGGCGCTGGCCAACGCCGGGCAGCCGGTGGGCTGGCACGGCTGCGGCGTGCTGCAGATCGGCGAGGACGAGGCCGAGGGCGAAGCCCAGCGCGCCGCGTTGGCGGCGATGGGCCTGCCGGAATCCTTCGTGCGCTGGATGAGCGCGGAAGAAGCGGCGTCGAGCCATGGCGCAGGCGTGCCGCGCGGCGGACTGTGGTTCCCCGCCGGCGGCTGGGTCGCGCCGCCCGACGTGTGCGCGGCGCAGCTCGCGCGGGCAGGGGACGCGGTCACGGCGCGGTATGGTTGCAGGGTCGCGTCGATCGCGCGGGTCGGCGAGCACTGGCAGGCGATCGGCGCGGACGGTGCGGTGCTGACGTCGGCGCCCGTTCTCGTGCTGGCCAGTGCGCATGAAGCGCAGCAACTGCTGCCGCCGCAGCACTGGACCATGCGGCGCGTGCGCGGCCAGCTCACCACGCTGCCCGCGGCGCAGGTCGATGCGCTTGGCACTTGGCCCGACTGCGTGGTCACCGGCGCGGGCTACCTGTTGCCGCGTGCCGATGACGGCACCGGCCGCGTCGGCTCCAGTTACGATGCCGATGAAGGCCCGCTGGTCGAACGCGCTGAAGTCCATGCGGCCAACTTGCATCGCCTGGCCGCACTGCTGCCACGGCAGGCCGGTGCGGTCGCCGGCATCCACCCAGATACGCTCACCGGCTATGTGGGCGTGCGCACGGTATCGCACAACCGGCTGCCTCTGATCGGCCAGGTGCCGGATGAGGCGACGGCGCTGGCGCAGGCCGCATCGCTGCGTGGCGCCCATCTGCGCGACTTGCCGCGCCTGCCCGGCCTGTACGCGGCCCTTGCGTATGGGTCGCGCGGCCTCACCTGGGCCGCACTGGGTGGCGAGCTGCTGGCCAGCCAGATCGAGGGTGAGCCGCTGCCGCTGGAGTCGGATCTGGCCGATGCGGTCGATCCGGCGCGCCTGCTGCTGCGCGCGCTACGCCACGGGCAGGCCGGATAGCGGTTGGGGCGTTCCAGGCCACTCAGTGGTCCGTTGCGGGCAAAAACGCCGGAAGCGAATGAAAACCGTGCGATAATCCCCGTTTTCCGTTTGCGCGGAGCTTTCCGTGCGCCGGTGCGTTCAGTGCCGGCACACGACGCGCGCAAGCAGTAGCACCTACGAACACAACTACATTTCTGGATTGGATCTACGACCATGTCGAACGTGATTGAGAACCTCGGCAAGCTGGACCGCAAGGTGACCCTGGCCATCCCCAAGGCTGAAGTCGAGAAGGAAAAGCAGGAGCGCCTGGTTCGCCTGTCGAAGACCGTGAAGATGTCGGGCTTCCGTCCGGGCAAGGTGCCGATGAAGATGGTCGAGAAGCAGTACGGCCAGCAGGTCGAGTTCGAAGTGCGCTTCGACAAGGCCGCGCGCAAGTTCTTCGATATCACCAAGGAACAGGACGTCAAGGTCGCCGGCCAGCCCAAGTTCGAGATCAAGACCGAAGGCGTGGGCGAGGACGAAGTCGCGTTCGACGCCACCTTCGAGGTGTACCCGGTAGTGACGATCGGTGACCTGTCGGCTGCCGAAGTCACCCGCACCACCACTGAAATCACCGATGCCGAAGTCGACAAGACCATCGACATCCTGCGCAAGCAGCGCGTTCATTACCACGCCCGCGGCGAAGCCGGCGAGCATGGCGACGGCGGTGCCGACGTCGCGGCGCAGAACGGCGACCGCGTGACGCTGGACTTCGTCGGCAAGATCGACGGTGAAGAGTTCGCCGGCGGCAAGGCCGAGGACTTCCCGTTCGTGCTGGGCGAAGGCCGCATGCTGCCCGAGTTCGAGCAGGCCGCGCTGGGCCTGAAGGTCGGCGAAAGCAAGACCTTCCCGCTGGCCTTCCCGGCCGACTATCACGGCAAGGAAGTCGCCGGCAAGACCGCCGAGTTCACCGTGACCATGAAGAAGATCGAGTGGGCGCACCTGCCGGAAGTCAATGAAGCCTTCGCCAAGTCGCTGGGCATCGCCGACGGCAGCGTCGACAAGATGCGCGCCGACATCCGCGAAAACCTCGAGCGCGAAGTGAAGCGCCGCACGCACGCCATGCTGAAGGACCAGGTCATGGAAGCGCTGCTGAAGGCGAGCGAGCTCGACGTGCCCAAGGCACTGATCGAGCAGGACCAGGAGCGCCTGGTCGAAATGGCCCGCCGCGACCTGGAGCAGCGTGGCATGCCCAACGCCAAGGACATGCCGATCCCGGCCGAGATGTTCGCGCAGCAGGCCGAGCGCCGCGTCAAGCTGGGCCTGATCCTGGCCGAGATCGTCAAGGCCAACGGCCTGGAAGCCAAGGCTGACCAGATCAAGGCCGAGATCGAGGACTTCGCCAAGAGCTACGAGGACCCGAAGGAAGTCATGCGCTGGTACTACGGCGACCAGCAGCGCCTGGCGGAAATGGAAGCCTACGTGCTCGAAAACAACGTGGTAAATTTCGTGTGCGACAAGGCCAAGGTCACCGAGAAGAAGGTGTCCTTCGAGGAACTCACCGCCGAAGGCAACCCGCAGCAAGCCTGAGGCCGGAAGTGATCCGCAGCCCCGCGCCACGACGCGGGGGCGGCGCAGCTTCCCGAGTTACCCGGATTGCCTTGCGATCCGACGAATCCATGGAGAACATGCATGACCCGCAATGATTTGCTTGACCGTCTCGCCACCACGCAGGCTTCGGCACTGGACACCCAGGGCCTGGGGCTGGTGCCGATGGTCGTCGAGCAGTCCGGCCGGGGCGAGCGCGCCTATGACATTTACTCGCGCCTGCTGAAGGAGCGCGTGGTGTTCATGGTGGGCGAGGTCAACGACCAGACCGCCAACCTGGTGGTGGCACAGCTGCTGTTCCTCGAGAGCGAGAACCCCGACAAGGACGTGTCGCTTTACATCAACTCGCCGGGCGGTTCCGTGTCGGCCGGGTTGGCGATCTACGACACCATGCAGTTCATCAAGCCGGACGTGTCCACGCTTTGCATGGGCATGGCGGCGAGCATGGGCGCCTTCCTGCTGGCGGCCGGCGCCAAGGGCAAGCGCTTCGCGCTGCCCAACTCGCGCATCATGATCCACCAGCCGCTGGGCGGCGCGCGCGGCCAGGCCTCGGATATCGAGATCCAGGCGCGCGAGATCCTGTACCTGCGCGAGCGGCTCAACACCATCCTGTCGGAAGTGACCGGACAGCCGGTCGAGAAGATTGCGCGCGATACCGATCGCGACAACTTCATGAGCGGCGACCAGGCGGTGGACTACGGTCTGGTCGACAAGGTCATCGCCCGCCGAGGCTGATGCCGATGGCCGCCGGGACGCGAGCCGCGGCGGCCGCCACGGTGTGCCGGACGATCCGCGTCAAGCGGGCGGCCGGGCGTCGCGGCATTGCCCCAAATGGCGAAGGCTACACCGGAACGAGGCCTCGTGCCTCGTTTTTTGCTTTTGCCCCACAGCCGGGGGGAACCGCCGGTGGTGCCAATTGTTTTGGCGTATGATCCGTTTGAAGCGTATTGCCGAGGAGCCTGTCGCCCCGCGGTGTGCGCACTGCAAAAGTGACTGATTCCTATGGCGGACAAAAAAGGTTCATCCAGCGAAAAGCTTCTCTACTGCTCCTTCTGCGGCAAGAGCCAGCATGAGGTGAAGAAGCTGATCGCGGGCCCGTCGGTGTTCATTTGCGACGAATGCATCGACCTGTGCAACGAGATCATTCGCGACGAGGCCACGGCATCCGAGAAAGACGCCGCCGCGACCGCGCGCTCCGACCTCCCCACGCCCCACGAAATCCGCGAAAGCCTGGACCAGTATGTGATCGGCCAGGAGCAGGCCAAGAAGATCCTGGCCGTCGCGGTCTACAACCACTACAAGCGCCTGAAGCACCTCGGCAAGAAGGACGATGTCGAGCTGTCCAAGAGCAACATCCTGCTGATCGGGCCGACCGGCTCGGGCAAGACGCTGCTCGCGCAGACGCTGGCGCGCCTGCTCAACGTGCCGTTCGTGATCGCCGACGCGACCACGCTGACCGAAGCCGGCTACGTGGGCGAGGATGTCGAGAACATCATCCAGAAGCTGCTGCAGAACTGCAACTACGAGGTCGAGAAGGCGCAGCGCGGCATCGTGTACATCGATGAGATCGACAAGATCTCGCGCAAGTCCGACAACCCGTCGATCACGCGCGACGTGTCGGGCGAGGGCGTGCAGCAGGCCCTGCTGAAGCTGATCGAGGGCACGATGGCCTCGGTGCCGCCGCAGGGTGGCCGCAAGCATCCGAACCAGGACTTCCTGCAGGTCGACACGACCAACATCCTGTTTATCTGCGGTGGTGCGTTCGACGGCCTGGAAAAGGTCATCATGCAGCGCTCGGACAAGACCGGCATCGGCTTTGCCGCGCAGGTCAAGAGCAAGGAAGAGCGCGACGTCAGCGAGGTGCTGCCGCAGACCGAGCCGGAAGACCTGATCAAGTTCGGCCTGATCCCCGAGCTGATTGGCCGCCTGCCGGTGGTCGCCACGCTGTCCAAGCTGGACGAGACCGCGCTGGTGCAGATCCTGGTCGAGCCCAAGAACGCACTGGTCAAGCAGTACCAGAAGCTGCTGGCGATGGAAGGGGTCGAACTGGAAATCCGTCCCGGCGCGCTGTCGGCGATTGCCCGCAAGGCGATCCGACGCAAGACCGGCGCCCGCGGCTTGCGTTCGATCCTTGAACAATCGCTGATGGACGTCATGTATGACCTGCCTAATTACAAGGGCGTGCAAAAGGTGGTGATCGATGAAAATACGATCAACGGTGATGCGCCGCCGCTGCTGATGTACGAGGAGCAGCAGCCCAAAGTGGCAGGGTCTAACTGACGCGAGGGCTGCCAGGGTGGTAAGTGATAGAGACCACACCGGCAGCTTGGCGAAAAGGCCGTTCGCGTAGAAGCGAGCGGCTTTTTTTCTTTATTTCGACCGACGAGAAGGAGAAAACGCGGGTATGCTGTTTCAGAGGGGCCTGCAAGTGCAGGGAGCGGCATCTGTCTGCCTTGTCGAATCGATTGGCATGTATCTTGTAATCGATTCGGGCGGCCCAACCTACGCCTTAATAGACTGACTTGGGGAAAATGATGTCCGGAACACAACTCCTCCCGGCCGAGCCGATTCACCTCCCACTGTTGCCGCTGCGCGACGTGGTGGTGTTTCCGCACATGGTGATCCCGCTGTTCGTGGGACGCCCGAAGTCCATCAAGGCGCTTGAGACTGCGATGGAGGCGGGCAAGAGCATCATGCTCGTGGCCCAGAAGACGGCGGCCAAAGATGAGCCGACTGCCGACGACCTGTACGAGGTCGGCTGCATCGCCAACATCCTGCAAATGCTGAAGCTGCCCGACGGTACCGTGAAGGTGCTGGTCGAGGGCACGCAGCGTGCCAATATCCGCGAGGTGAGCGAGGACGAATCGCACTTCATGTGCGAAGCCGTGCCCGTGCCCCTCGCACCTGGCGAAAGCGCCGAGACCGAGGCCCTGCGCCGCGCGATCGTGTCGCAGTTCGACCAGTACGTGAAGCTCAACAAGAAGATCCCGCCGGAGATCCTGACCTCGCTGTCGGGCATCGACGAGGCAGGCCGCCTGGCGGACACCATCGCCGCGCACCTGCCGATCAAGCTCGAGCAGAAGCAGAAGATCCTGGAGATGGTCAATGTGACCGAGCGCCTGGAAAGCCTGCTGTCGCAGCTCGAGGGCGAGATCGACATTCTCCAGGTGGAAAAGCGCATCCGTGGCCGCGTCAAGCGCCAGATGGAGAAGAGCCAGCGCGAGTACTACCTGAACGAGCAGGTCAAGGCCATCCAGAAGGAACTGGGCGAGGGCGAAGAAGGCGCCGACCTGGAAGAACTCGACAAGCGCATCAAGGCTGCGCGCATGCCGAAGGAAGCCAAGAAGAAGGCCGACGCCGAATTCAAGAAGCTCAAGCTGATGTCGCCGATGTCGGCCGAAGCCACCGTCGTGCGCAACTACATCGACACGCTGGTGAACTTGCCGTGGCGCAAGAAGAGCAAGGTCAACAATGACCTGGCCAATGCCGAGCGCGTGCTGGAAGAGGACCACTACGGTCTTGAGAAGGTCAAGGAACGTATCCTGGAATACCTTGCAGTGCAGCAGCGCGTGGACAAGCTGAAGGCGCCGATCCTGTGCCTGGTTGGCCCCCCCGGCGTGGGCAAGACTTCGCTCGGCCAGTCGGTGGCGCGCGCGACGAACCGCAAGTTCGTGCGCATGGCACTGGGTGGCGTGCGCGACGAGGCCGAGATCCGCGGCCACCGCCGTACCTACATCGGCTCGATGCCAGGCAAGATCCTGCAGAGCCTGTCCAAGGTCGGCGTGCGCAATCCGCTCTTCCTGCTCGACGAGATCGACAAGATGGGCGCGGACTTCCGCGGCGATCCGTCGTCAGCGCTGCTCGAGGTGCTGGACCCGGAACAGAACCACACGTTCCAGGACCACTACATCGAAGTGGACTTCGACCTGTCCGACGTGATGTTCGTGGCGACGTCGAACTCGCTGAACATCCCGCCGCCGCTGCTCGACCGCATGGAAGTGATCCGCCTGTCGGGTTACACCGAGGACGAGAAGGTCAATATCGCCCAGCGCTACCTGCTGCCCAAGCAGATCAAGAACAATGGTCTGAAGGCAGGCGAGATCGAGGTTGCCGAAAGCGCGATCCGCGACATCATCCGCTATTACACGCGTGAAGCGGGTGTGCGTTCGCTGGAACGCGAGGTGTCCAAGATCGCCCGCAAGGTGGTCAAGCTGCTGCTGCTGAAGAAGGAGGCGGGCACGATCAAGGTCGATTCCGAGAACCTGGACAAATTCCTGGGCGTGCGCAAGTACGACTTCGGCCTGGCCGGCAAGGAAAACCAGGTGGGCCAGGTGACCGGGCTGGCGTGGACCGAGGTGGGCGGCGACCTGCTGACCATCGAGGCCGCGATCATGCCGGGCAAGGGCAACATCACGCGCACCGGCTCGCTGGGCGATGTGATGAAGGAGTCGGTCGAGGCCGCACGTTCGGTGGTGCGTTCGCGGGCACGCCGCCTGGGCATTACGGATGAGATGTTCGAGAAGCGCGACATCCATATCCACGTGCCTGAAGGCGCCACGCCCAAGGACGGTCCGTCGGCAGGCGGTGCCATGACCACGGCGCTGGTGTCGGTGCTGACCGGCATCCCGGTGCGCGCGGATGTGGCCATGACCGGCGAGATCACGCTGCGCGGCGAGGTGCTGCCGATCGGCGGCCTGAAGGAAAAGCTGCTGGCGGCCCACCGGGGCGGCATCAAGCTGGTGCTGATCCCGGAGGAAAACGTCAAGGATCTGGCCGAGATCCCCGACAACGTGAAGAACGCCATCGAGATCGTGCCGGTCCGCTGGATCGACAAGGTGCTGGAACTGGCGCTCGAGCGCAAGCCCGAGGCGTTGCCGGAGGAAGATGCCAAGCCCTCCGAAGTGGCGGACAAGGCCACGGCCAAGGTCGAGCGTCTGCATCACTGACGCCGGCTCAGCCGCATGAAGAAAACGCCGCAGGGCAGCGATGCCCGGCGGCGTTTTTTTGTATGCACAGGCCTTGGCAAACCGAAATCACCTGTATTACACTTGCGCCCTCGCAACGCAAACCACGGCATCTGCCGCGAGGTGTGGAGCGACAAGCAAGTTGCAGGCGGCCAGCCTGCGATGGTCGAGCGGGTGCTTAGCTCAGTTGGTAGAGCGGCGCCCTTACAAGGCGTAGGTCGGGGGTTCGAGCCCCTCAGCACCCACCACTGCTCCCCATCGCAAGCGCGGCACAACGCTGGCAGCAAGCGCCGACACAGGAGTGGTAGTTCAGTCGGTTAGAATACCGGCCTGTCACGCCGGGGGTCGCGGGTTCGAGTCCCGTCCACTCCGCCAAGTTTTAAAGAACGCCCGCGTCAGCGGGCGTTTTCATTTGCCCGGCATGTTCCCCGGCCTGCACAAAGGGTGCGCCCGCACCGGCTCCTGCTAGAATCGTGGAGTTTGTCTTTCGTGCCAATCCACTACCCGAATCCGCATGCTTGATTTCGTACGCAACAACCGGCGCCTGATGCTTTTGCTGCTGCTGGTGCTAGTTTTCCCGTCGTTCGTGTTCTTCGGCGTGGAGAGCTACTCGCGCTTCATGGACAGCTCGCACGATGCCGCCAAGGTCGATGGCCGCGCCATCAGCGTGCAGGAAATCGACAACGTGGTCCGCGACCAGAGCGAGCGCGCGCGCCAGATCCTGGGCGCCAGCTACGACGCACGCCAGTTCGAGGGTCCTGAAGCACGCAAGGCCGTGCTCGATCAACTGATCCTGCAGCGCGTGATGGCCAGTGCGGTGCAGCGCGAGCACCTGACCGTGTCGGACGCCAAGCTGCTTGAAGAGATCAACAGCCTGCCGGCGATCGCGCAGCTTCCGCGCAAGGCGGACGGCAAGGTCGACGACAAGGCCTACCTGCAGCTGCTGCAGTCGCAGGGCATGACGCCGGAGCAGTTCGATGCCCGCATGCGCTTCGAGCTGGCCACGCAGCAACTGGGCGCTTCGGTCGCCGCGACCGCGTTCGTGCCCAAGTCGCTGCTGGATCGCCTGATCGCCGTGCGTGACCAGCAGCGCGACGTGCAGGTGCTGCTGATCAAGCCGGCCAGCTACACCGCCAAGGTGCAGCCCGATGCCGCCGCGCTGAAAGGCTACTACGACAGCCACAAGGCGGAATTCTCGGTGCCGGAGCAGGCCAGGGTGGAATACCTGGTGTTGTCGGGCGAAGCACTGGCCGCGGCGCAGACGGTCACGCCGGAAGAGCTGAAGTCGTACTACGAAAGCAATATCGCGCGCTTTCGCACCGATGAGCAGCGCCGCGCCAGCCATATCCTGATCGTGTCGCCGAAGGACGCGCCGGCCGCTGAACGCCAGGCCGCCAAGGACAAGGCTGCCAAGCTGCTGGAAGAAGTGCGCAAGCATCCGGAGACCTTTGCCGACGTGGCGAAGAAGCAGTCGCAGGATCCGGGCTCGGCAGAGAAGGGCGGCGACCTCGGCTTCATGGGCCGCGGTGCGCTGGTCAAGCCGTTCGAGGACGCGATGTACGCGCTCAAGGATGGCCAGATCAGCGACGTGGTGGAAACCGACTATGGCTACCACATCATCAAGCTGACCGGCATCAAGGCGTCGGAAACCCGACCGCTCGAGGCCGTGCACACCGAGCTGGAAGCCGAACTGCGCAAGCAGCTCGCCGACAAGAAGTTTGCCGAGCAGGCCGATGCCTTTGGCAACACCGTCTACGAACAGGCCGACAGCCTCAAGACCGCCGCCGACAAGTTCAAGCTGACCATCCAGACCGCCGACAACGTGACGCGCCAGCCGAACCCGGCGCTGGGCGCGCAGAACCCGCTCAATAACGAGAAGGTGCTGAAGGCACTGTTCAGCGACGAGTCGATCCAGAAGAAGCGCAATACCGAAGCCGTCCAGGTCGCGCCCAATACGCTGGTGGCCGCCCGCATCGTCGAATACCGTCCGTCGGCCGTGCGCAAGTACGAGGAAGTCGAGGCCAAGGTGCGTGAAGGCTATATCGCCCAGCAGGCCGCCGAACTGGCGCGCAAGGATGGCGAAGCGCGGCTCGAGGCGCTGAAGAAGGCCGACAGCGCCGCCGGGTTCGGCGCGGTGCAGACCGTGTCGCGCGCCAAGGCCGAAGGCGTCCCGCCCAAGGCCGTGGAAGCGGTGATGCGTGCCGATGCTGCCAAGCTGCCGGCGGTGGTCGGTGTGGACCTGGGTGCAGAGGGCTATGCGATCTACCGCATCACCAAGGTGAGCCAGCCGGCGCAGGCCAACCCGGCGCAACGCCAGGCCGAGGCCCAGCAGCTTTCGCAGCTCGCCGGACAGACTGACCTGCAGGCGTTCTATGAAAGCCTGAAGACGCGGTCGAAGGTGAAGATGCTGACGCCGGTGGGGACTTCGCAGGGGCAGGGGGCGGAGTAAGCCCATACGCTGCCTGCACGCAAACTGCTTGCGGCGGTTTGCTCCCCTCTCCCGCTTGCGGGAGAGGGGCTGGGGGAGAGGGCAGGCGTTTCAAAGGCCGAGGGTGGTGGATTAAAACCGTTGGCCCCGCTTGATGTGGTTCCTTGCTAGCCCACCCCTCTCCCCTGAGGGGAGAGGGAGAACACCTTGCTCAGGCTAGTTCGGGCGGCGTTGGAGCACCCAAAACCGTTGGCTTCGCTTCGGTTGTCAGGCACCTATTTGCCACGCTTCAACATCGGCTTAAGCTGCGGCCACACCGTCTCAAGCAGCGCCGGCTGCGCCGCCGCGGTCGGGTGGATGCGGTCCGGCTGGAACCAGTCCTGCCGCGTGATCACCTGATCCAGGAAGAACGGCACCAGCCGCACCTTGTACTCGCTGGCCAGCTTCGGATACAGCGACACGAACTTTTCGGTGTAATCCTGGCCATAGTTGGGCGGGATGCGCATGCCGATCAGCAGCACGCCGGCGCCGGCCTTCTGCGCGGTGGTGACGATATTGCGCAGGTTGGCTTCGGTGGCCTGCAGCGACAGGCCGCGCAGCGCGTCGTTGGCGCCAAGCTCCACCACGACGATGGCGGGGCGGTGCCGCGACAGCAGCTCCGGCAGCCGGGTCTTGCCGCCGACGGTGGTCTCGCCGCTGATGCTGGCATTGACGACGCTATAATCGAAGCGCTCCTGCCGCAGCCGGTCTTGCAGGAGCGTGACCCAGCCCGCGCCGCGCGCGATGCCGTACTCGGCGGACAGGCTGTCGCCCAGCACCAGCAGCGCCGGCGCGGCGGCCCGTGCCGCCCCCGACATCGTCAGTGCCATGCAGCCTGCCAGCAGCAGCCTGCGCCATTTGCCTCGGATCCCTATATCCATGTCCTCTTCCATTCTTGCCGTCGAGTCTCTCGGAAAGACCGTTGCCGACACGACAGGTTCGCTGACGATTTTGCACGACGTGACCTTTTCCGTCACGCCGGGCGAAACGCTTGCCATCGTGGGGGCATCCGGGTCCGGCAAGTCGACGCTGCTGGGCCTGCTGGCCGGCCTGGACCTGCCCAGCGCGGGCACCGTGCACCTGCAGGGCCAGGACCTGTTCGCGCTCGACGAAGACCAACGCGCCGCGCTGCGCGGCCGCCATGTCGGCTTTGTGTTCCAGTCGTTCCAGCTCGTTGGCCACCTGACCGCGCTGGAAAACGTGATGCTGCCGCTGGAGCTGCGCGGCGAAACCTCGCAGGTGCGCGAACGCGCGGTGGATATGCTGCAGCGCGTGGGCCTGGGCGCGCGGCTGGGGCACTACCCGCGCACGCTGTCCGGCGGCGAGCAGCAGCGCGTGGCGCTGGCGCGCGCCTTCGTGGCGCGCCCGGACATCCTGTTTGCCGATGAGCCCACCGGCAGCCTCGATACCGCCACCGGCGAAGCGGTGATCGCGCTGATGTTCGAGCTGAACCGCGATGCCGGCTCAACGCTGGTGCTGGTCACGCACGACCGCTCGGTGGCGGCGCGCTGTGCCCGCATCCTGACCATCGACGCCGGCCGTGTGGCCAGCGACGAATGGATGGGCGCGGAAGTCTGACCGACTAACTCGCGGCGCCGGCCTTCAGCACCGCGCGGGCGCGCGCGATCAGTGCGGTGGTCGATGCATCGTGCTGGCCGGCGGCGTCGCCGGCCAGTTCGGCCTCGATCGGCCGGGCCAGGATCTTGCCCAGCTCCACGCCCCACTGGTCGAACGAATTGATCTTCCAGACCACGCCCTGCACGAAGGTACGGTGCTCGTACAGCGCGATCAGCGCGCCCAGCACGTGCGGCGTCAGGTCCTCCATCAGCAGCGTGTTGCTGGGGCGGTTGCCATCGAACACCATATGCGCGATGCGCACCTCGTCGGTGAGCCCGGCGGCGCGCAGCTCATCGGCACTGCGCCCGCGCATCAGTGCCTCGGCCTGCGCGAAGCAGTTGGCCAGCAGCTTGGCGTGATGGCCCGGCAGCCGGCGCGGCGGCACCAGCGGCGCGACGAAATCCACCGGCACCACCAGCGAGCCCTGGTGGATCTGCTGGAAGTAGGCGTGCTGGCCGTTGGTGCCCGCCGTGCCCCACACCACCGGCGAGGTATGCGTGCGCACGCGCTGGCCGTCGAGCTGCACCGACTTGCCGTTGCTTTCCATCTCCAGCTGCTGCAGGAACGCCGGGAACAACTCCAGCGAAGTGGAGTAGGGCGCCATGCAGCTCGTTGGCAGGTGCCAGAAGTTGCGGTACCAGATACCCAGCATGCCCAGGATCACCGGCATATTGCGTTCCAGCGGCGCGGTGCGGAAATGCTCGTCCATCGCGCGCGCGCCCGCGAGCAGGTCGGCAAAGGCGTTGAAGCCCACCGCCAGCGTGATCGACAGCCCGACCGACGACCATAGCGAAAAGCGCCCGCCGATCCAGTCCCAGAACTCGAACATATTGGCCGGGTCGATGCCGAACTCGCGCACCGCGTCGGTATTGGTCGAGACCGCGACGAAGTGCTTGGCGAGGTCGCCTTCGGCCACGCCGTTGGCAACGAACCACGCGCGCGCGCTGCGCGCATTGGCCATGGTCTCCAGCGTGGTGAAGGTCTTGGAGCAGACGATCACCAGCGTGCGCTGCGGGTCGAGCCGCACCAGCGTCTCGGCAAGGTCAGTGCCGTCGACGTTGGAGACGAAATGCATGCGCGGGCCATGATGGCCATCGGCATCGGCCAGATGCGACAACGCACGGCACACCATGCGCGGACCGAGGTCGGAGCCGCCAATGCCGATATTGATGACATCGGTGATGCGCTCGCCGGTCGCGCCCTTCCAGGCGCCGCTGCGCACGCGTTCCGAGAAGTCGCGCATGCGCGCCAGCACCTTCTGGATGGCTGGCATGACCTGCTCGCCGTCGACCTTGTAGCCGGCGCCGGCGGTGGCGCGCAGCGCCACATGCAGCGCCGCGCGGTCCTCGGTGGTGTTGATATGTTCGCCGGCGAACATCGCGTCGCGCCGCCGGGGCACGCCGGCTTCGGCGGCGAGCTGCACCAGCAGCCGCATGGTCTCCGGCGTGATGCGGTTCTTCGAATAATCGAGATAGAGGCCGGCGGCTTCCAGAGAGAATTGCGAGACGCGTTGCGCGCCTTCGCCGTCGAACCACTCGCGCATCTGTGCATCGCGAATGGTGTCATGGTGCCGCAACAGGGCGTTCCAGGCTTGAAGGTCGGTAGGCATGCGGGACAAGGAAGTTGCAGGGCGCGAGCCGCGTCGCAGTCTCGCAAGTATATCGTCAGCGATACAGGCAGCCGGCGTGCGGGCGCCGCCATATCGTTACCACTTGCAACATAGCAGGCCGCGTGCCAGCCAAGTATCGGACATTGTCTGACGGCGCCAGGCACTCAGCCGGCTGGCAACACACCGCGCAGCACCGGCTCGCCGCCGGCGACGCAGGCCACCCAGTCAGATGATGCCGATGCCACCTGCGGTGGTCCATTTCGGCAACTGGCCGAATGCCAGGTACCCGATCAGCGTGGCCGCTGCTGAGGACCCATTGGCCAATGACCAGCTGCACGCCCGCGCGTCATGCGCCGGCCCCGGACAGCAAGCGGTTGAAGACCGATCGCGCCGGCGCATACAGCTCGCTCGCCGTGACGCCTGCCGGCCCGATGCCTTGCGCCACCAGTTCGTCGGCGGCACGGCCGTGGATCCACACCGCCGCTTGCGCCGCGGCCAGCGGGGGCATGCCTTGCGCCAGCAGCGCGCCCAGCATGCCGGCCAGCACGTCGCCGGTACCGGCGCTGGCCAGTGCCGCGTTGCCGGTCGGGTTCACCATGCAGGCGCCGCCGTCGGGTGCCGCGATCACGGTGCCCGATCCCTTCAGCACCACCACGGCCTGCCACTGCGCCGCCAGTGCGGCGGCGACACCAAGGCGGTCTTGCTGCACCTCCGCGACGGGTGCGCCGATCAGCCGCGCGGCCTCCAAAGGATGCGGCGTCATCACGCAGCGCACGCCGCTGGCGGCCAGTGCGCCCGCCAGCGCGGGGTCGGCGGCCAGCAGGTTCAGCGCATCGGCATCCAGCACCAGCGGCAACGGCGCCGCCAGCAGCAGCCGCGCGAAATGGCGCTGGGCGGTGGCGTCGGTGCCCATGCCGGGCCCGATCACCAGCGCCGTCATCGACGACAGCGGCAGGCTGTCGAGCGGATGCAGCATCAGTTCGGGATGCACGGGGTCGATCAGCGGTGCCGGCTGCGCCAGAAAGCCGATATGCACCTTGCCCGCGCCCAGGAGCTGCGCCGCGCGCGCGCCCAGCAGCGGCGCCCCGGTCATGCCGAGATTGCCGCCAATGAGCGCCAGCGAGCCATGCGCGCCCTTGTTGCTGGCATGGCGGCGCCGCGGCAGCGCCGCACCGAACAAGGCCGGGCTGTTGGCCAGCGCAGCCGGCGCTTCGGCCGGGGGATAGTCGAGGCCAACCGGGGCGATATCGACCGGGCCGGCGCAATCGCGCCCGTCCAGCGTCAGCAGGCCGGGCTTGGCGGCGATAAAGGTCAGCGTCCGGTCCGCACGGATGGCTGGCTCACCGGCGCCGGTGTCGGCAAACAGGCCGCTGGGGATATCCATGGCAAACACCGGCAGCGCGCTGCGGTTGACCTGCTCGATCCACCACGCCATGGCGCCGGTGGCCGGCCGGTTCAGGCCGATGCCGAGCAGGCCGTCGACGATTGCGGCGGTGTCCGCCGGCCATGCAACGTCATGCGAGGTGTCCATGGTCGTCACCACGCGCACCGGCACGCCGGCTGCCTGGGCCTGCTGCCAGGCGGTCGTGGCATCGGCGGGCAAGCGGTCAGGATCGGCGAGCAGCCATACCTGCACCACGCGGCCGGCGCCGTGCAGTTGCGTGGCCGCCACCACCGCGTCGCCGCCGTTGTTGCCGGGGCCCGCCAGAAACAGCAGCGGACCGTCCGGTGCATGGTGCGCCAGCCAGCGTGCGGCCGTGCCGCCTGCGCGCGCCATCAGCGTGAACGAGGGCAGTCGCGCGAACGCGGCGTTCTCGATGTGACGGATGCCGGGGCAGTCGTAGAGGGGAACGGGCGTGGGCGACGCGGCGTCCAGGGCAAACCAGCCGTCGTCAGGGTCTTGCGGCGCGGTGGCGGAGGGGTCAGGGTGATTCATGGCTGGCCTGTCGGGCGTTATCGGGCGGGCCCGAGTCCGTAGCGGTCCGGCAGCAGGCCTTCCATGTCGATGTCGGGCCCGGCCGGTGCACTGGTAGCGGCACTCGCCGCAATCTGGTCAGCCACAATCTTGCCCGATCCGCAGCTCATCGCCCAGCCCGTCGAGCCATGGCCCAGGTTGAGGAACAGGCCGGGCACGGCGGTGGGACCGATCAGCGGCGGGCCGTCCGGCAGCATCGGCCGCGCGCCGGCCCATTGGGTGGCTTCCTGGTAGTTGCCGGCGACCGGGAACCAGTCGCGGGCAACCTTGATCAGCGTGCGCAACGCAGCGGGGCGCAGGTCAAGCCTGCGCGAGCCCAGCTCGGCGGTGCCCGCCACGCGCATGCGGTTACCCAGGCGCGTAATCGCGATCTTGTACGACTCGTCCATCAGCGCGCCCAGCGGCGCCTGCAGTTCGTCGCGGATCATCACCGTGACGGAGTAGCCCTTGACCGGATACAGCGGCACGCGCAGGCCCAGCGGGCGCAGCAACGCGGTGCTGTCGGCGCCGGCGGCAACCAGTACCCGATCCGCGCTCAACACCGGGGCGGCGCCATGGCTGGCGTCAGGCGCAAGTTCCACCTGCAGCTTGCCCGCCTGGTCAGGGCGGATCCGGGTCACCTGCGTATCGAAGCGGAACGATACTCCCGCCGCTTCGGCATGCCGGTGCAGCGCGCGCACGAACATCGGGCAGTTGCCGGACTCGTCTTCAGGAAGATGCAGCCCGCCGGCCAGCGGCGTGTCGGCGGCCAGGCCCGGCTCGATGCGGCGGCATTCCTGCGCGCTGACCAACTGGTGCGGGACATTGTTCTCGCGCAGCAGCGCCACGGCCGGCGCGGCCAGGTCGAGGTCGCGCGCGGTGCGGAACAGCTGCAGGTAGCCCTGCGACTGCTCGTAGTCGATCTCCAGCTCGCTGCGCAGCCGGTGCAGGCAGGCGCGGCTGTAGAACGCCAGCCGCTGCATGCGCATCTTGTTGGCGCGGTAACGCTCCAGCTTGCATTCGCGCAGCCAGCGCGCGATCCAGCGCCACATGGCGGGATCGGCGCAAGGACGAAACACCACTGGCGCCTCGCGCGCGAACAGCGTGCGCAGCACCTTGCCGGGCATGCCCGGCGCGGCCCACGGCGTGACGTAGCCGGGCGCGATCATGCCGGCGTTGCCAAAGCTGGTTTCCTGCGCGGGCGCGCCACGGCGCTCCAGCACGGTCACGTCGAAACCGGCCTGCCGCAGGTACCAGGCGGAACAGACGCCGATCGCGCCGGCGCCGATGACGATCACATGCATCTGGCGGGTTGCCTCCACGTTGGCGCCGCGCCGGCGGTGGGAGGGCGGGGGCGGCGCCAACGTGGAGGC
>NZ_JBEFLI010000102.1:0-18440 GCF_040578825.1 Cupriavidus necator
AACCTGAACTGCCCCACCGCCCCCGCCAGACTCCCAGCCTGCGTCTGCAACGCCGCCGCCGCTGCAGTCGACTGCTCCACCAGCGCCGCATTCTGCTGCACCATCTCGTCGAGCTGGGTGACGGCCATATTTACCTCTTGAATACCGCGCGTCTGTTCCATCGCCGCGTTAGTGATCTCGGCAATAATGCCGGTCACCTTCGACACGTTGCTGACGATCTCGTTCATGGTGTCGCCGGCGCGGCGGACCTGGTCTGAGCCGGAGGTGACGCTGCCCACGGTGGTTTCGATCAGCGTCTTGATCTCCTTGGCCGCCAGGGCGCTGCGCTGGGCGAGGGCGCGCACTTCGCCGGCTACCACCGCAAAGCCGCGGCCCTGGTCGCCGGCGCGGGCGGCTTCGACGGCGGCGTTCAGGGCCAGGATGTTGGTCTGGAAGGCGATGCCTTCGATCACGCCGATGATGTCGGAGACCTTGACCGAGGCGCTTTCGATCTGGCCCATGGTGGTGATCACTTCGCCGATCACCACGCCGCCGTCACCGGCCACGCGCGAGGCGGTGGTGACGGATTCGTTGGCGTGCTGGGCGGAGTTGGCGGACTGGCTGACGGTGGCGGTGATTTCCTCCATCGAGGCCGCGGTCTGCTGCAGGCTGGCGGCGGCGGTTTCGGTGCGGCGCGACAGGTCGAGATTGCCGGCGGCGATTTCGTCGGAGGCGGCGCGCACGGATTCGCTGGCGTCGCGGATCTGGCGCAGGATGGTGCAGAGCTTGTCGGCAAAGGTGTTGAAGGCGCGCGCGATCTGCGCGACTTCGTCGTTGCCGTCGGCGGGCAGGCGCTGGGTCAGGTCGCCGTCGCCGGAGCCGATCGCGTCCATCGCGTCGCGCACGGTGGACAGGCCGCGCAGCGACATCGTCGCGACGCCCCACACCACGATGGCGGCCACGGCGCCGATCAGCACCAGGGCGATCACGGACGCGATCAGCACCGAGCGCATGCCGGCGGTGGCCTCGGCCTTGTCCAGCGCGACGATGACCATCCAGTCGGTGCCGGGGATTGCGCGGGCGCCGAGCAGCTTGGCGCTGCCGCCGACCTCGACTTCCACCGGCGCCTTGGCGTCGATCAGCGCGGCGAGCTTGTCGGTGCCGAGCGCGGGCATGAGTTCGGTGACGGGCTTGAGCGTGAGCTTGTCGTCGGTGTGCGCGACGATTTCGCCGGATCTGGCCACCAGCATGCCGAAGCTGGCCGGCGTCGGGCGCATTGCCTTGACGTTGGCCACAACTGTGTCCATCGCCACATCGCCGCCCACCACGGCCTTGACCTCGCCATCGCGCACCACGGGCGTGGCAAATGTCACGACCAGCTTGCCGGTGCTGGCAGAGACATAGGGCGGCGTCACCACCGGCATGCCGGCTGTGGCGGCCTGCTTGTACCAGGGCCGGGCGGTCGGGTCGTAGCCGGGCGGGACGCCTTTCGGCTCGGAGAATCTGGAAGTCTTGTCGGCATAGCCGACGTAGACGTTGGTGAAGCGGCCGGCGTCGGCAACCTGCTTCAGCGCAGCGTCGGGTTCTGGCTGCAGCACGGCTTCCTGCAGCGACTGGATCATCTGGCTGTGTGAGGCCACCCATTCGACGATGGTGCTGGTGTGGCCGCTTTGCACGGCAGCCAGGCTGCTGTCGATGGCGTCCTCGTTGTAGCGGCTGGCAACGAACTGGTTCAGCGCCGTATTGATGGCGAGTGCGGCGACGACAATGGCCACGCACAGGGCCACGATCCGCGCGCGGATGGTAGTAAACATCAGGGAGATCCTTCGTAGGGAATCATTGGGGGCGTTTTGTGGGGTTTCCACTTCGCTGTATACGGAGCGGCCGCGGCCGACTTGAGGTGAGTCGGTGAAATCATGTCGATTGCGCCCACGTTGACGGCACAACGCGGCAGATTGGTGCGCGATCGTGCGCTTTCGATTGGGCAGAGACGACCGCAGGTTGGACTGCTGTTCGTAAAACGAACGGCGAGGCGGTGACTTTGCGCTTGCAGCAGAACGTCCCGGCATCGCATGGGCGGGGCGGTTTCGCTCGCTATGCAGTTGCAAACACTGGCTGACCAGTCATGCAGACAAGGCGCTGATATTTTCACAACGCATTACAAAGACTTACAGCGCTTATGCGTTCTGCAACATATTCTCCGGTCACCCCAAACAACAAGCGGAGTGACTACCGTGAAAGCCTTTTCATTGACTTCTGCGTCGCTGCGCATGCTTGCGCTGAGCGGCGCCCTGGTGCTGGCCGCCTGCGGCGGCGGCGGTGGCGATGATGGCGGCGGGACCGGGACGCTGAAGGTCTCGATGACCGATGCGCCGGCCTGTGGCTTTGACAATGTCTTTGTCACCGTCAACAAGGTGCGCGTGCACAGCAGCGCCAATGCCGATCCCAATGCCGGCGGCTGGGTCGACATCGACGTGGTCCCTGCACGCAGGATCGACCTGCTGTCGCTGACCAACGGCGTGATGACCACGCTGGGCCAGACCGCACTGCCTGCGGGCGACTACCAGCAGGTGCGGCTGGTGCTCGATGCCAACCGCGGGGGCGGTTCGGGCGCGCTGGCCAACTCGGTGGTGCCCACCGGCGGTACCGAGCAATCGCTGGATACGCCGAGTGCGGTGCAGTCCGGCATCAAGATCAATCGTTCGTTCTCGGTGGCATCGGGCACGCTGACGGACCTGGTGCTCGACTTCGACGCCTGCAAGTCGGTGGTCAGGCGCGGTAACGGCACCTACGGCCTGAAGCCGGTGGTGACGGCGATCCCGACGGTGGTCAGCGGTGCGGTGACCGGCGTGGTCGCTTCGGCCCCGGGCGCGCGCGTCTATGCCGAGCGCAACGGCGTGGTGGTGAAGGCCACCGTGGCGGACGCCAACGGCAACTTCACGCTGTCGCCGATCGAGCAGAGCAGCACGGCCGGCGCGGTCGACGTGGTGGTGGTGCCGGGCGCGGCGAATGGCCGTGCCACGGGCATCGTGCGCGCTGTGCCGGTTGTGGCGGGCGGCAGCACCGCGATCGCGACCGCGGCGGCGCCGATTTCGCTGCCGACCTCGACGTACCGTCGCGTTTCCGGCACGGTCACGCCGGCCAGCGCTGAAGCGACGCTGCGCGCGCTGCAACTGGTCAGCGGCGGCACCTTCGAGATCGCGGCGACCGCCGCCGCGACCGATACCGGCGCCTACAGCCTGTACGCGACCGAGCCGGCGCTGCCGGTGGCCGCGCCGGTGATCGGCACCTACCAGGCCGCGCTGCCGATCCCGCTGACGGCGGACGCCGCAGCCGGTGGCAAGTACAGCGTGCAGGCCACCAGCGCCAGCGGTGCGGTAGTCACGCAGCAGGTCGATGTGAATATCGCCGATGTGATCCAGAACTTCGCGTTCTGACCTGAGGCTTTCGCCTGGCGGATAGACCGTCGTTCCCGCGCAAGCGGGGACGACGGTTTCGTTTTGGGGGCACCGCATCCCCGCTCGCCACCGTTTCCCGCTAGACTGCCAGTCTCGCGTCCCGGGAGATCGCGCCATGGCAGCACGCACCGCGGCGAAGTCCGCATCCACGCCTGCAGCAACGCCGAAAGCCACACCCAGGCCCACGTCGCGCAAAGCCGCCCAGCCGGCTGACCTGGTGCGCGTCGGCATAGGCGGCTGGAATTTCGCGCCGTGGCGCGACAACTTCTATCCCGCCAAATTGCCGCAATCGCGCGAGCTGGAATATGCCAGCCGCCATCTCAGCGCGATCGAAATCAACAGCACCTATCACGGCACGCAGAAGCGCACGTCGTTCGCCAAATGGCGCGATGAAACCCCGGACGACTTCGTGTTCGCGGTGAAGGCCTCGCGCTTTGCCACTAACCGGCGCGTGCTGGCCGAGTCGGGCGAATCGATCGAGCGCTTTATCGACAGCGGCATTGCCGAGCTCGGCCCCAAGCTGGGTCCGGTGGTGTGGCAGTTCGCGCCGACCAAGCAGTTCGATGCGGAGGACTTCGAGGCCTTCCTGCAGCTGCTGCCGGCTTCGGTGGAGGGCGTAAAACTGCGCCACGTGCTCGAGGTGCGGCACGACAGCTTCCTGTCGCCGGACTACCTGAAGCTAGCGCGCAGGTACAAGGCCGCCACGGTATTTACCGATTCGCCCAAGTTCCCGTCGATGGCGGACCTGACTGCCGACTTCGTCTATGCACGGCTGATGGCCAGCAGCGAGAAGCTGAAGACCGGCTATGCGCCCAAGGCGCTCGACGAGTGGGCCGAACGCACGCGCACCTGGGCGCGGGGCGCGCAGCCGCAAGACCTGCCGGCGGTGGAAGACCGCAAGCCCGCGGCGCGCATGCGCGAGGTCTTTGTCTTCTTTATCAACGGCGCCAAGGAGCGCGCGCCGGCCGCGGCGCAGGCGCTGCTGGCGCGGCTCGGCTGGACGCCGCCGGCTGACGACTGATGCTCGCTCGCTATAATCGCGCATGAACACGACCCCCGCCCAGCCGCAAGCCGGCACCGCTTTCTCCACCCTGCCGCTGTCGCCCACCATGCTCGCCACGCTGGCGCAGCTCGGCTATGACGAAATGACGCCGATCCAGGCGGCCAGCCTGCCGATCACATTGGCGGGCCACGACCTGGTGGCACAGGCCAAGACCGGCAGCGGCAAGACCGCCGCGTTCGCGCTGGCGCTGTTGCACCGGCTCGATCCGCGCCGCTTCGATGTGCAGGCCATGGTGCTGTGCCCCACGCGCGAGCTGGCCGACCAGGTCACGCAGGAAATCCGCCGCCTGGCGCGCGCTGAAGAGAACATCAAAGTGCTGACGCTGTGCGGCGGCTCGCCGATGCGGCCGCAGGTGGACAGCCTGATCCATGGCGCGCATATCGTGGTGGGCACGCCCGGACGCATCCTGGATCACATCGACCGCGCCAGCCTGGACCTGGCGGCGATCAACACGCTGGTGCTCGATGAAGCCGACCGCATGCTCGACATGGGCTTCTTCGACGATATCGCCTACGTGGCTAGCCGTTGCCCGAAGGAGCGGCAGACGCTGCTGTTCTCCGCCACCTACCCGCCCGGCATCGACAAGCTGAGCCACCGCTTCCTGCGCAAGCCGCAGTCGGTGAAGCTGGAAGCGACGCACGACAACACCACCATCCGCCAGCGCTTCTACGAGGTCGAAGAAGGCGAACGCCTGAACGCCGTGGGGCGCCTGCTGGACCACTTCCGGCCGGTCAGCACGCTGGCATTCTGCAATACCAAGGCGCGCTGCCGCGACCTGGTGGAGCTGCTGCGTGCGCAGGGCTACCAGGCGCTGGCGCTGCATGGCGAACTGGAGCAGCGCGAGCGCGACCAGGTGCTGGTGCAGTTTGCCAACCGGAGCTGCTCGGTGCTGGTGGCGACCGACGTGGCCGCACGCGGGCTCGATATCGCGCAGCTCGAGGCGGTGATCAATGTCGAGATCACGCCCGACCCCGAAGTGCATGTGCACCGCATCGGCCGCACCGGGCGCGCCGACCAGGAGGGCTGGGCTTTCAGCCTGGTCAGCATGGATGAGATGGGCCGCGTGGGCAACCTGGAACAGCACCATGGCGGCGAGTTCGAGTGGCATTCGCTGGCCGAGCTGACGCCCGCCAGCAATGAACGGCTGCTGCCGCCGATGGTGACGCTGCAGATGCTGGGTGGGCGCAAGGAGAAGATCCGGCCGGGGGATATTCTTGGCGCGCTGACTGGTGAGGCGGGCTTCAGCAAGGAGCAGATCGGCAAGATCAATGTGCTGGAGATGTCGACGTATATCGCGGTGGATCGCGGCATCGGGCGCGAGGCGGTGAAGCGGTTGAACGCGGGGAAGGTGAAGGGGAAGAAAGTGAAGGTGCGGTTGATGACGGAGTGAACAGGGCGGACCTTGCACTGCAGCAATGGGTGCGGCAAATTTTCCCGTGGGCGGGGCGATGCGGGGTGCGGAGGAGAGCGATGGCGCCAACTGCATCGCTCGCTGCCATGCCCTCGTCACAACCTTGCTTACAAAGATTCGCGTAAGTCACCCTAGCGGGGGTGCGCTTTCCTTTGCTACTCTGGTTCCATTGGCACAAAGCAGGCACCGCCACCCGCATTGCATTCTCGACGGAAAGAGGAGTTGGTGATGAAAACCGCACGCCAGGTTCTGGAGTCCAAGCCCACTCAGGCCATCTACAGCATCCCGCCGACCGCGACGGTCTATGCCGCGCTGCAGCTGATGGCGGAAAAAGGCATCGGCGCGCTGCTTGTCATCGAGCAGGGCGAGATCAAGGGCATCCTGAGCGAGCGCGACTACGCACGCAAGGTGATCCTGATGCAGCGCACCTCGCGCGAAACCCTGGTGCGCGACATCATGACCAACGCCGTGATCTATGTCAGCGCCAACCAGAGCACCGACGAATGCATGGCGCTGATGACCAAGCACCGGCTGCGCCATCTGCCGGTGATGGACGGCGAGGAACTGATCGGCATGCTGTCGATCGGCGACCTGGTGAAGGACATCATCTCGGAGCAGCAGTTCATTATTGAGCAGCTGGAGCACTACATTACGGGCGGCGGGCGGTAAACAACACCGGACGCGAGCCAGGCTGACGGTTTGGGCGCTCCAAAGCCGCGCGAACTGGCCTCAGCAAGGTGTTCTCCCTCTCCCCCTCAGGGTCGCAGGCGGGAGAGGGGAGCCTGCTGCTATCGCCATCACGCACCCAAGCAGCAAGCAAATCCCCACGGCCTTATAATTATGCGTTCGCTGAATTAAGGCCACCCGCGACGGCGCCACGCCCCCTCCCACCGCGGTTCCCAGTCCGAAATTCCCAGCATTTGACGTTGACTTCACCGCACATCGCTGCGGTTTCGTGCTTGCCCATGTCTTCACCCTCTTCCGCCGTACCCGCCCAGGCGCCCGTCCACGACCACCGCGCCATCATGCGGGTCATCGGCGGCATCGTGCTGTGCATCCTGCTGGCCGCGCTTGACCAGACAGTAGTGATCCCGGCGGTGCCGGCGATCGCCAATGACCTGAACGGTTTTGGCCACCTGTCGTGGATCGTGACCGCTTACCTGATCGTGTCGACAGTGACCACGCCGTTGTACGGCAAGCTGTCGGACAGCTTCGGGCGGCGGCGGCTGCTGATGGTGGCGATCACGCTGTTTATCGCGGCGTCGGTGGCGTGCGCACTGGCGCAGACGCTGGGGCAGCTGATCCTGTTCCGCGCGTTGCAGGGTGTGGGCGGCGGCGGGCTGATGTCGCTGGCGCAGGCGGCGATTGCCGACGTGGTGGCGCCGCGCCAGCGCGGACGCTACCAGGGCTACCTGGCGACGGTGTGGGCTGTGGCGTCGATCGCCGGGCCGCTGGTGGGCGGCTGGGTCTCCGACCATCTGTCGTGGCGCTGGCTGTTCTGGGTCAACCTGCCGCTGGGGCTGCTGGCGATGTGCATGTGCTATCGCGGCCTGGCCATGCTGCCGCCGCGCGGCGGCAGCGCGCGCGTGGACTGGCTGGGCGCGCTGCTGCTGGCGGTGGCCATCGTCGCCTTCCTGCTGGCGATGAGCTGGGGCGGCGACCTCTACGACTGGATTTCGCCGCAACTGGGCGCCCTGCTGCTGGCCGCAGCCGCCGCGGTCGCGCTGCTTGCGTGGCAAGAGCGCCGCGCCGCCGACCCGATGCTGCCGCCACGCCTGTTTGCCAACCGCGCCTACGTCATGGGCGTGGCGGCCTCGGCGCTGGCGGCGCTCGATATCTTCCTGTGCATCTTCGCCCTGCCCCTGCATTTCCAGCTCGTGCGCGGCGCCGATGCGTCGACCTCGGGCCTGCTGGTGATGCCGTTCCTGCTGGCGACCGTGGCGGGCAACTTTATCGTGGCGTGGCTGGCGCCGCGCGTGGGCCGCATGCGCGGCATCCTGACGGCGGGCTATATCGCCGGCGCGCTCGGGCTGACGGTACTGGCGCTGATGACGCACGCGGTGCCGCTGGCCGTGGTGCTGGCGGCGATGATGCTGGCGGGCGTGGGCCTGGGCATCACCATGGTGGCGACGCTGATGTGCGTGCAGAACGCGCTCGAGCGCCGCGATACCGGCGCCGGCACCGGCGCGCTGCTGGTGCTGCGCTCGCTTGGCAGCGCGATCGGCGGGGCGCTGGCCGGCACGCTGCTGACGCTGGAATTCCGCCACGCGCTGGCGGCATCCGGCGCCAGCCAGGCGCTCGACCTGGGCGCGCTGCGCCATGGCAGCGAAGCGCTGGCGCAACTGTCGCCGGCGGTGCGCCAGATGCTGGCCGGCGGTGTGGAGTCGGGCTTCCACCTGATCTTCGCCGCGGGCGCGGCGGCGGCCGTGGTGGCGCTGCTGATCGTGCGCCGGATGCCGGACCTGGAACTGCGCAGCAACGCCACCGAGCACGCCGCGACGCTGGCGATGGACTGACGGAGGCGACGGCGGCGTCGCTCAAAGCCGCCGTAGCCGGCGTAGACTACGCGTACCCGATACAGCGAGCCACCGGAGCCCCGTCGCCATGATCCGCCGTTGCCTGAATAGCCATCACGCCTCGACCAGCATCGTTCTTGCCGCCGCCATGGCGCTAGCGGTGGCCAGCGCCGCCCTGCTCCCGGCCCCTGCCCGCGCCGCCGACAAGCCCGCCGCTCCTGCGGCCGCCGCCGGCGCCTGCCCCGCATCGCTCAACTTCACCTTCCCGCGCCTGCAGGACGACGCGCCGCAGAACCTGTGCCAGTACGCCGGCAAGGTCGTGCTGGTGGTCAACACCGCCAGCTATTGCGGCTTCACGCCGCAGTACGAAGGGTTGGAGGCGCTGTACGCAAAGTACCGCCAGCGCGGACTGGTGGTGATCGGCTTCCCGTCCAACGACTTCTCGCAGGAGCCCGGCTCGGAAAAAGAGATCGCGGACTTCTGCTACAACACCTACGGCGTCAAGTTCCCGATGCTCGGCAAGTCGCACGTGCGCGGCAGCGACGCCAACCCGATGTATGCGCTGCTGGCCAGGGAGACCGGCACCACGCCCAAGTGGAACTTCTACAAATACCTGATCGGCCGCGACGGCAAGGTGGTGGCCAGCTACGGCAGCCGCACCAAACCGGACGACAAGGAACTGGTGGCAAAGATCGAATCGCTGCTCGGCGCGCAGCGCTGAGCGCGCTGCGCACACGCGCCAACAATCAGTCGCGCACCAGTCCTTCAGCCCGCATCGCCTCCTGCACCGCCGGCCGTGCAGCGATGCGCGACAGGTACTGCTGCAGCGCCGGGTACGCGCTCAGCGGCATCATCAGCATGCGGGCCCAGCCGAGGATGGTGAAGCAGTAGGCGTCGGCCACGGTGTAGGTGTCGCCGGTCAGGTACTGGCGGGTTTGCAGGTGCTTGTCGAGTTCGGCAAAGCGCAGCTGCAGCTTGGCCTTGCACGCGTCCTGCGTGCTCTGCGCGGTTTCCTTGTGCCACAGCCACGGGCTGAAGACCTTGTGCAGTTCGGTCGAAACCAGCGTCAGCCAGCCGGTGGCTTCGAGCCGCTCGCGCGTGCCGGCGGCGGGCAGCAGCGCGCGCTCGGGCACCTGGTCGGCGATGTATTGCAGCAGCGATGCCACTTCGGTGTGGCGCGAGCCGTCGTCGAGCTGCAGCAGCGGTACGTAGCCGCGCGGGTTGATGGCGTAGTAGTCATCGCTGCCGTTCTCTGGCTGCGCCAGCTTGTGCTGGAGCAGGTCGACCTTGGCCAGCGTGACGGGCAGGCCGGCTTCGCGCAGCGCGATATGCACGGCCATCGAGCAGGCGCCCGGAGAGTAGTAGAGCTTCATCGCGATCCTGTTGTGGTTAGCTGGCCGCCACGTCATGCGGCGGCCGTGCAGGCAGTCTAGGATCGCGCCGCCTGTGCGGCAATGCGCGCCCTTGCGGACGCGCCTTGCAAAACTGCACAGGTGTTGGTTGGCGCAGCTTAGTCGAGCAGCTTTGCCAGCGCCGGCGTCAGCCCCGCGTTAGGCTTGTGCGGCGGCCGCGCAAAGCTGCCTTGCGTGGCGCTGCCCGCGCGCAGCGCCACCAGCGATTCGCAATGCCGCACCGCGCTCGACACTCCATCCACCACCGGCACCGGCAGGCGGCCCTGCAGCGAGCGCGCCAGCCCCGCCAGCGGCGCGCCGGCCACGATGATCACATCGGCGCCGTCCTGCTCCACCGCCTGCAGGCACAATTGCTCCAGCCGCGCGGCATGGTCTTCCTGCACGCTGCCGATATCGCGCAGCGGCTCCTGCAGCGAACGCACGCTCGCCAGCCGCGATGACAGGCCATTGGCCGCCACGCATTCGCGATACCAGGCCTGGATGCGGTGCGAGATCGCGATGATGGAGAAGCGCTGCCCCAGCAGGCAGGCACTGGCCAGCGCGGCCTCGGTCATGCCGACGACCGGCACGTCGAACAGCTCTTTCAGGCCCGCCAGGCCGGGGTCGCCGAAGGCGGCGACCACCAGGCCATCGAACTGGCCGGCATGCTCCGCGGCGGCGCAGGCGGTGGCGTAGCCGCCGACCAGCGCTTCGAAGCGGGTCTCGATATAGGCCACGCCGAACGGCGCGGTCGCCATCTTCAGTGTGGTGGTGGAGGCGGCGGTGCGGCGCGCTTCGGCTTCGATCAGCGCGGTGACGGATTCGCTGATATTGGGATTGACGATCAGGAGTTGCATGGGGGAATTGGGGCTGGCAGAGGGTAAGAGGATGAGATCCTGGATTGGGCGCGCTTGCACACACGCGCAGTTCCAAGTCGCGGAGCAATCAAGCAAGCATCGGCGCGCCGGCCGGCAGGAACTGCCCTCTTCCTGCCTGCGGCTCCAGGTACTGCCCGTCGCGCACCAGCAGCTCGCCGCGCGAGAAGCAATGCACCGGCCAGCCGGTCACTTCGATGCCCTCATACGGCGTGTAGTCCACCGCGTGATGCAGCGCGCTGTTGCGGATCTGCACGCGCTTGTGCGGGTCCCACAGCACGATGTCCGCATCCGCGCCGATGGCGATGGTGCCCTTGCGCGGATACAGCCCGTACAGGCGCGCCGGCCGCCACGAAGTCAGTTCGACGAACTGGTGTAGCGACAGCTTGCCGCGCGCCACGCCGTCGAACAGCAGCGGCAGGCGCGTCTCGATGCCCGGCACGCCGTTGGGGATATGCTCGAACGAAGGCCGGTTGCCGCCCGGCTGCTTGCCTTGCGGGTCGTCATAACGGAACGGCGCATGGTCGGACGAGAACACGCTGAACACGCCGTTGGTGAGCGCGCGCCATACCGCGGCCTGGTTCTCCGGATCGCGCGGCGGCGGGCTGCAGATGCACTTGGCGCCTTCGTAGCCGTCATCGCCGGGCAGCCCCATGTCGTCGGCGGTCAGGTACAGGTACTGCGGGCAGGTCTCGGCAAGGATCTGCAGCCCCCTGCCCTGTGCCCAGCGGATCTGCTCGATCGCTTCCTTGCCGGAGACATGCACGATCAGGATCGGCACGTCGACCAGCTCGGCAAAGGTGATGGCGCGGTGCGTGGCTTCGCGTTCCACCGCGGCGGGCCGTGCCAGGCCGTGGAAACGCGGTGCGATGCGCCCTTCCCCGACCAGCTTGTCGGTCAGCCACGAGATGCAGTCGGCATTCTCGGCATGCACCATCACCAGCGCGTTGTTCTGCCTGGCGACATCCAGCACCGACAGCATCTCGCGGTCGGACAGCTTGAGGTCGTCATAGGTCATGTAGACCTTGAACGAGCTGTAGCCCTTGCGGATCAGCGCCGGCAGTTCGTCGGTCAGCACCGCGGGCGTGGGATCGGCCACGATCAGGTGGAAGGCGTAGTCGATCACGGCGCGCCCTTCCGCGCGGCGATGGTAGTCCGCCACGGCAGCCTTGAGCGATGCGCCCTTTTCCTGCGCGGCGAACGGGATCACGGTGGTGGTGCCACCGCAGACCGCGGCGCGCGTGCCGGTGAAGAAGTCGTCGGCCATGCGCAGTCCGTCGGGCAGCGGCTGGTCGAGGTGGCAATGGCCGTCGACGCCGCCGGGCAGCGCCAGCAGGCCATCGGCATCGATCTCGCGCGCGCCCTGCGGCAACGCGTGGCCGAGCGCGACGACCTGCCCGCCGCGCACGCCGATATCGCAGCGGAAGCGGTCGGACGCAGTGACCACGTCCGCGCGCCGGATCACCAGGTCAAGGCTGTCGTGAGCGGACATCGGCTTACTCCACTTCGCGGAACAGGCGGCCCCAGCCGCGCAGTTCGCGCGTATCCACGCCGCACAGGCGCAGCGACTTCCACACCACGGTGGAGATGGTGTCGTACAGCGGAATGCCGGTCTCGGCTTCAAGCTCTTCGGCGAGGTGCGCGGCACGCAGGTTGGTGCAGAAGGTGGTGATGGCCTGCGGCTGGTGCTGCGCGATGCCGCGCACCATCTCGCGGATGGTGTCTTCCTCGACCTCGGCGAAGCTGTAGTTCACATGCAGGTCCAGGTGGCTCTCCGCCACGCAGGTGAAGCCGCTGCGCTCGTAGTTGGCGATGATGCGTTGCTGCACGTCATCCAGGTACGGCGTGGCCAGCCCGAAATTGCGCGCGCCGGTCTTCTCCAGGATCTCTTTGAGCGCCAGCACCGAGGTCGTGGCCGGGATGCCGGTGGCTTCGGTGATCTGCCTGCACAGCGCTTCATCCTTGTCGAAGCCGAGCCAGCCGGACGAGGTGCCGTTCCAGGCGATGACATCGACGCGCGCATCGGCCAGCAGGCTGGCGGCGGCCAGGATCTTGTCGAGATTGAACTGGCCCAGGGCCTGGTCGCGCAGCGAGATCTCGGTCACGGTAAAGCGCGAGAAATGCGCGCTGACATTGGGCAGGCCGGCAACCATCGCGCTGGTGATGGGTTCGAGCGCCGTGTTGGAAGACGGCGTCAGCATGCCGAGTCGGATTTGCTTGGTCATTGTGTTTTTGCTCAGGAGTGGGTGCGAGGGCCGGGACATTGCCGGCCTCCTGCCGGAATAAGGTAAAGCCTGGGGATCAGACCGGGATCTTGGTCTCGTAGTCGATCGCGGTCGAGGCCAGCAGCAGCCCGACGCCGGCCGCCGCGAAGAACATCAGCGCGAGGAAGTACGAGCCGGTGAACTGCACGATCATGCCGACGATGATCGGCACGGTGATGCCGCCGATATTGCCGCCCAGGTTCATCACGCCGCCCAGGAAGCCGACCTTGTTGCGGGTGCCGAGCATCGACGGCACGCACCAGAACAGGCCGCACCAGCGCAGGAAGAACAGCGTGGAGGACAGCAGCACGACCACCACGATCGGATCGCTGACATAGGCCACCGAGAAGATCGAGGCCGTGGCCACCACCGCGGCGATGCCGAACAGCGTGCGCATGACCACATTGGGACGGCCGCCGGCTTCCTTCCACTTGTCGGCGATCCAGCCGCCGATCAGTTCGCCGACGAAGCCGCTGAAAAAGATGATGAAGCTGGCGCCGCCCATCTGCTTGATGTCGAAGCCGTGCACCTTGTTCAGGTAGTTGGGCATCCAGGTCAGCAGGCCGTAGAACACGGTGTTGAAGCACATCCAGCCGATCGCCATGCACCACACCGAGCGGTACTTGAAGAAGTCCAGCGAGCGGCCCGACAGGTTGGCCGGTTCGGCGCGGTGCTCGTTGGCCTGCGCTTCCTCGATATAGCGGGCTTCCAGCTCATTGACGCCGCGGTGCTCGCGCGGCGAATTGCGCACGTAGTACCACGCCACCACGCCGGCCAGCACGGTCCCCACGCCGGCCACGATAAATGCGAGCCGCCAGGAGCCAAGCGTGGCGATCAGCCACGTGATGATGATCGCGCCGAGCGCCGCGCCCAGCGGCGCGCCGCCGTCGAGCAGCGTGGCGCCGCGGCCGCGCTCGTTCTGCGTCATCCAGATCGCATTGAGCTTGCCGCCGGCGGGGTAGATCGGCGCCTCGGCGGCACCCAGCCCGAGCCGGGTCAGCAGCAGCGTGGTGGCGTTGGTGGTAAAGGCCGCGACCGCCTGCGCAATCCCCCAGAACACGGTGGCGGCGGCAATCACGATGCGCGGCTTGTACTTGTCGGCCAGCATGCCGCCCGGCACCTGCATCAGCGCATAGGTCCAGAAGAACGAACTGAGGATCAGGCCCTGCATGGCGGGGCTGAGGTCGAACTCTTTCGCGATCAGCGGCATCGCCACCGACAGCGAGGCGCGATCGATGTAGTTGATCGCGATCAGGAACAGCATCATCAAGAAAATCTTCCAGCGCACAGAGGTCTTGGCCTCCGTGAGCCCTGTCGCCCGGCTTGTGGTTTGCATGGCGGCGTCTCCTCCTTGGGTCCGTGGATGGGCAGTTTTAATGGTCGTGTCGCGCAACAGGGCCGAGTATAGGATACGTAATCTGTAATTACAACGCTTGTAAGTCATTGATTTTTCTATGTTGCGTATGCACAATTTCGGGTTGTGGTAGCCTTCTGATGGTGCATTTCCCCATTCTGGTGACGTCTGTGACACAAACGCATTCCCAAAACACGCGCCTGCGCACGCTCGGCATGTCGGCTGAAATCGCCGTCCGGCTGCGCACCATGATCGAAGAGGGCGAGTTGCCGCCCGGCGCGCGGATCGACGAACGGGCCATCTGCGAGGCGTTCGACGTCTCCAAGACGCCGCTGCGCGAGGCCCTGAAGGTGCTGGTGTCCGAAGGGCTGGTGTTACACCGGCAGTACATTGGCTACCGGGTTGCACCGCTGGACCTGGACGAACTGCGCTGCACCTTCGAAACCCTGCACGGGCTGGAGGCACTGGCCGGCGAACTGGCGGCGCAGCGCCTGGGCGATGCCGCGATGACCAGGCTGGAGCGGCGCCACCAGGCCATGATCGACGCGCATGCCGCCGGCCGGCGCACCGACTATTTCCGCATCAACCAGGAAATCCACCAGATCATCATCGATGGCGCCGGCAATCCGGTGCTGGCCGGCATCTATGCCGCGCTGATGAGTAAGGTGCACCGCGCACGCGGCGCTGCCAATGCCGATACGATCCGCTGGCAGGAGTCGCACGAGGAACACGAGGCCATCATGGCCGCGCTGCGCGAGCCCGGCCGGCCGCGGCTGGCGCAAGTGCTGCGCCAGCATTCCGAGAACACCGCGAAAGAGGTGCTGAACGTGGTGGCGCGCACGCTGGCTGAGGCCGGGCGCGATGCCGCCCTGAAGCAAACCGCCTGAACAATCCCTGAAGAAGACAACGACAATGAAACTGGTTCGAGTAGGCAAGCCCGGCGCGGAGCGCCCGGGCGTGATCGATGCGCAGGGGCGCGTGCGCGACCTGACCGGCGTGGTGGCCGATATCGGCGCGGCGCAACTGGCGCCGGCGGCGCTGGAAGCCATCGCAAAGGTGGACCCGGCTTCGCTGCCCCTGATCGACGATGCGCGCTTCGGCGTGCCGTGGACGGGTATCGGCAAGATCGTGGCGATTGGCCTGAACTATGCCGACCACGCCGCCGAGGCCGGCATGCCGCTGCCGGCCGAGCCGATCGTGTTCCTGAAGGCGAACAGCTCGCTGAACGGCCCCAATGACGCGGTAATGCTGCCGTTCGGGTCGGAGAAAACCGACTGGGAAGTGGAGCTGGGCGTGGTGATCGGGACCACGGCGCGCAATGTCTCGCGTGAAGAGGCGCTGCGCCACGTGGCGGGCTACTGCGTAGTCAATGACGTCTCAGAGCGTGAGTTCCAGATCGAGCGCGGCGGCACCTGGGACAAGGGCAAGGGCTGCGACACCTTCTGCCCGGCCGGCCCCTGGCTGGTGACGCGCGAAGAAGTGGCCGATCCGCAGGCGCTGAATCTGTGGCTCGAGGTCAACGGCGAGCGCGTGCAGAAGGGCAGCACCGCGACCATGGTGTTCGACGTGGCGACGCTGGTCAGCTATGTCAGCCGCTTCATGACGCTGCTGCCAGGCGACCTGATCGCGACCGGCACGCCGCCGGGCGTGGGCATGGGCTTCAAGCCGCCGCGCTACCTGAAGGCGGGAGACACCATGCGGCTCGGGGTCGAGGGGCTGGGCGTGCAGACGCAGCAGGTAGTCGCATACGGCGAACGGTAGGCAACCGCGCAAAGTGACCGCGATGCGCTGGCGTGGATAAACGCCAGCGTTTCGTACGCGCACGTGGGCCCCGGAGCAGACTCGGAGAAGGTTCCCCGTCGATACGCTTTTACACAAACGGTTTGGTTTCCACACAAAGCGTACGATTAGGGCAACAGTTCCGGTGCCCCAAAGGGCTGAATCGCATCGATTTACAGGAAATCACACACTTGGCATTTCGCTCGCGTTTTCTGCGTGAAATACTGCTTATACAGCTTCCGCCAACGAGCAAAAGCCATGTCTGAGCATGCCCCCGAACTTGCCCCCGAAATAGAGAATTACCTCGGCACCACCCTGAAGTCCTCCCTCAAGCGCCAGTACTGCGCGCTGACCGACACCCTGGACAGCCGCGCGGAACTCGAAGCCATCCGGCGCAACATCCACCAGCATCCCGAACTCGCCTTTGACGAAGTCCGCACCTCCGGCCTGGTTGCCAGCCTGCTGGAGAGCTGGGGCTATGCGGTCACGCGCGGCGTGGGCGGCACCGGTGTGGTGGGCACGTTGCGTAGCGGCGAAGGCAAACGCAGCGTGGGCATCCGCGCCGACATGGACGCGCTGCCGATCCACGAGCGCAGCGGCGTGCCGTACGCCAGCGTCAACGCCGGCCGCATGCACGCCTGCGGCCACGACGGCCATACCGCGATCCTGCTGGGCGCGGCCAGGCAGCTCGCGCGCACGCGCAACTTCGACGGCACGGTGCACCTGATCTTCCAGCCCGCCGAGGAAATCGGCGCCGGCGGCGGCGCCGAGCGCATGCTGGCGGACGGGCTGTTCGAGCGCTTCCCCTGCGATGCCATCTTCGGGCTGCACAACCATCCGGGCGTGGAGCAGGGCAACTTCCTGTTCCGCTCGGGCCCGTTCATGGCGGCGTGCGATACCGTCACCATCACCATCCGCGGCAAGGGCGGCCACGCGGCGCGCCCGCACCAGTCGATCGACCCGATCCTGGTGGCCGGCAGCCTGGTGATGGCGCTGCAGTCGGTGGTGGCGCGCTATGTCGACCCGAACGAGACCGCGGTGGTCACCATCGGCACGCTGCACGCCGGCCACGCGCCCAATGTGATCCCGGACAGCGCGCGCATGGAGATCAGCGTGCGCTCGTTCAGCCCGGACGTGCGCGCGTCGCTGGAGCACCGCATCCGCCAGCTTGCCACCTCGCATGCCGAAGGCTATGGCGCGGTGGCGGAGATCGACTACGTGCGCGGTTACCCGGTGCTGGTCAACACGGAGCGCGAGACCGAGTTTGCGCGCCAGGTGGCCGAGGAACTGGTCGGCGCCGACAAGGTGGTGACGCAGGCCGCCCGCATCGCCGGCAGCGAGGACTTTGCCTACTTCCTGCAGCAGCGCCCGGGTTGCTTCGTGCGGCTGGGCAATGGTGCCAACCAGCCGTTGCTGCACAACGCGGGCTACGACTTCAACGACGACAACCTGACGGTTGGCGCGGCATACTGGACGCGGCTGGTGGAGCGGTACCTGGGGCGGTGATGCGTCGCTTGCCGGTCAGCGAAAAAACACACTGGGCGGCACCCCGAACTGCCGCCTGAACATCGTCGCGAACGCGCTCGGGCTTTCATAGCCCAGGTCCAGCGCCACATCCACCACCTTGCTGCCCGCGGCCAGCTTCTCCAGCGCCGCCAGCAGCCGCGCCTGCTGGCGCCACTGCCCGAAGGTCATCCCGGTCTCCCGGGCAAAGCGCCGCTGGATCGTCTTCGGATCGACCCCCAGCCGTTCGCCCCAGTCAGCCAGCGTCAGCCCGGTATCGGGCGTGCCGACGATGGCATCGCAGATCTGCCGCAGGCTCTCATCCGCCGGGCGCGGCAGGTGCAGCGGCAACGACGGCACCAGCATCACTTCATCGAGCAGCAGCCGCATCAGGCGCGCATCGCGGGTGTCGGGCGCGTAGGGCAGGGGGATGTCGATCGCGGCCAGGATCAGCTCGCGCAACAGCGGCGAGATGCCGAGCACGGTGCAGCGCTGCGGCAGGTCGGGCGCGGCATCGGGGCGAATATAGGCGGTGCGCATCTGCACCCGGCCCACCATGCGGATCCAGTGCGTGGTGCCGCCCGGCATCCACATGCCGCGCGTGGGCGGCACGATCCACTGGCCTTCGGCGGTGCACACCACCATCACGCCGTGCACGGCATGGATCAGTTGCGCGTGCGGATGCTGGTGCGGGTTGGTGACGTGGCCGGGCAGGTAGTCGGCGGCCATCGCGGTGACCGGCATCGGGCCGCGGTCGTAGCGCACGTAGGCGGGGGGATCGGCATAGGTGTCGCCAAGTGCCAGCGTTTCTGGCGTGGGGGCAGGGGGCGCATCGGCGTGCCGGGGG
>NZ_JBEFLI010000103.1:0-18351 GCF_040578825.1 Cupriavidus necator
TGTCGCCGGCGAAGGTGCTGTCCTTCACGCCAGCGGCGTTCGCAACGCCACCAGCGAAGGCGGCGGCAAGGGTGGCGGCGGTGATCAGGGTCTTGGCAAACTTGGCATTCATGGTGGGCTCCTGGAGGCGATGGTTTAGGGATCGCGTCAATCGGGTATCAGTGGCGTATCAAGGCAGGTCTCTTTCCAGACTCGCATCTACTAGTAGATAGATGCTCGGCGCTAAAAAAAGACCGCCTACGGTAATGCAATGGGATCGCCACTTATCGCCCTTTCTTGCTTGTTGCTGGCGGTGCAGCGGTTCCATGGATCGAATGCTATCTACTACTAGGTAGAGAGTCAAGGAAAAACTTTTCTATCGATCTGATAGCTAGAGGCTGTGGAACCTGTCGGGCGACAGATCCGGACGCTGCGAAATGAACTTTCCTTCACCGCAGCGCCCTCGGGCTGCTAGCCTGAAGCAAAGGCTTTCGCTACTTCCACGCCCATGCCGACAGGCCCGCAACCCGACTCTCCCCGCTCCGCTTCGACGTCGCACCGCTGGCTTGCCGCCGCCGCGGGGTTCGCGCTCGCCACCGGTGTCGCGCGCCACCTGCTGTTTCGTGCGCTGGAACGCAAAGCATTTGTCACCCCGACGGATGAGACAAGATACGGCCAGCCCTCTTCCGAACCGGCTGAACCGCCCGCCATTGCGCGGCACACCACATTCCCCAGCGGCAAGCGCATGCTGCACGCCGCGTTCATGCCCGCATCCGATCCCGCCGCGCCCGCGCTGATGGTGTGTCACGGCGACAACGAATCCGTGGCCGACTGGGCGCCCGTGCAGGCGATGCTGGCCACAGCCGGCATCGCCTCGTTTGTGTTCGACTACAGCGGCTATGGCCGCAGCACCGGCCGGCCCAGCGTGCGCCATCTGCGCCAGGATGCGCTGACCGCGTATCAGCGCTTTGTCGCGGACACGCCCATGGCGAAGCGGCGCGTGGTGCTGGGGCATTCGTTGGGCTCGGGCATCCTGCTCGACGTGGCGCGGCGTTTCGTGCCGCAGCCCGATGGCTACGTGATTGCCGCCGGCTTCAGTTCGGCGCGCCTCGCCGCGGTGCAGACCGGACGTGTGCCGGCGTGGGCCGCATGGCTGTTGCCGGATCCATGGAACAACGCTGCACGCGCCAGCAAGCTGACGCAGCCGCTGCTGGTGGTCCACAGCCGCGACGATGCGGTCATCACCCCGCCTCATGCAGAGCGCCTGGCCAGCGCAGCCAGGCAGTTGCATGCATTGGTGATGCTGGACGCGATGCCGCACGACGCGGCCATCGTGCCTGACCATATCGCTGCCTTCTGGGCACCGATCGTAGGCTTCGTGCATGCGCCGGAACCAAGCGAAATCCAGGCGAAAAATGCAACGGAAAGATCGGGAACGGGAAGTTCGCAGAGAGGCGAGCGAGAGGCGAGCGCGAAGCGACCGGCGCAGAAAATCATGGTCACAAAACCGCCATGCCAACGTGTTAAACGTTGACGGCTGCAGGCGCAGCCAATGGACACAGGGCACGGTCCAACGGTAGGCGGACAATCTACCGCAGACTTCCGCCAGCGGCAATCATCCTTGTGGGCGAGGCGCCACGGCCAAGAGGCCTAAAGGCCTTTTGCCGATTTCTTGTCTATATTGGTCCTCATGGCACAAGCATCGCTAACTCGCCATTGACAGCCCTGGAGGTACTGCCATGCGTTGGCTTGCAAACTTGTTCAGTCCGCCGACCCCGGAAAAAATCGCCGAAAGGGAACTGCAAGACATGAGGCTGACGCTGTTCCAGGCCGAACGGCGCTTGCTCGAGGCACAGATGCAGGTCGCCTACTACCGTGACATGGTGGCGTTCCTGGAAGATGTGTCCGCCAAGGGCGTGGAAGACGTGGTCGACAAGCGCCGCGCCGCGCTGCCCGCCGCGCCTGAACTGCCCCCTGCCGCGCAACCTGCGCGCGCACCGGGCCTGACCACCGTCCCGATCGTTCCGTCCGCTGCCTGACGCTGGCCGTGCCAGCGTAGGGCAGATGCCCCGGCCCGCGCCGGGGCTTCAGGCGAAGCGGTCGCCGACCTGTGCGATACTCGCGCTGCCTGCCGCCCCTCGCGGCGCGCAGGCGCATCGTCACACAGGAACCGGCCATATGAGCGAACTGCTGCCCGCGATCGAAACTGAAACCGCGCCCAACCCCACGTGCGCCGTCATCTGGATGCACGGACTGGGCGCCGATGGCAGCGACTTCGCGCCGGTCGTGCCCGAGCTGCGCCTGCCGGCATCGCCCGGCGTGCGCTTTATCTTCCCGCACGCGCCGGCCATTCCCGTGACCTGCAACGGTGGCTATGTCATGCCGGCCTGGTATGACATCTATTCGCTGGACGAAGCCGGCCGCCGCGCCGATGAAGCCGGCATCCGTGCCTCGTGCGAGGCCATCCGCGCGCTGATCGCGCGCGAGAACGAACGCGGCATTCCCTGCGGCCGCATCGTGCTGGCGGGCTTCTCGCAAGGCGGCGCGATCGCCTATACCGCCGGCTTGACGCATCCGGAGCCGCTGGCTGGCATCGTCGCGCTGTCCACCTATATTCCCGCACCCGCCTTGCTCGCTGCGCAGGCCTGCGCAGCCAATGCCGCCACGCCGGTCTTTGCCGCGCATGGCACGCAGGACGATGTGGTGCCGTTGCAGTTGGGCGTCGCCGCGCGCGATTTCGTGCAGGCGCGCCAGCACCCGCTCACGTGGCAGACCTACTCCATGGGGCATGCGATCTGCCTCGAAGAAATCGTGGCCATCGGCGACTGGCTGGCGACGCGCTTCGCGCAAGCCGGCGACGGCCTGTCCTGACCTCAATCCCATACCCTGACAAGACCGTCGCCGGCCCACCGGCCGCGCACCGCATCACGCCGTACGCATGACTCTCGCCCCGCTGCCCAGGATCGATTTCAATACCCGCAAGGCGCTGCTGTTCGCGCTGACCGCCGAGCGGTTGTCGGCCTACTACGAACACCGGCAATGGATGACCGACGCCCAGGGCGCGACGCTGGCCGGCGAATGGCTGTCGCGCTCGAAGCTGCAGCTGCCGTTGTCCGAGCGGCGGCTGCTGTCCGAGCTGAGCGACCAGTTTGCGCGGCAGCTTAACGACACGCTGTCGCGCGAGGCCGGCCTTTACGCCGCGCACGAAATGATGGAAGCGCTCGATCCCAATTACCAGTCCGCTTTTGCGCACGACATGCTCGACGAATGCGAGCGGCTGCTGCGCGAGCACGGCGTGACGGAATAGCGGGCAATCGTCAGCGCATCGGACGCAGGCCCTGTCGCAAGCGGTCAGCACCGTGCAGCGCTGACGCTGCGTGGCCCGGGGCGCCCCGGGCCCGTAACTTCAGAACGACGACCAGGTAGTTAAGAAAAAAAACGATACGGGTCGGAGCGCGGGCTTGAGTTTAGTCGCAGCCCCCGACGGCGACTGCAAAGAATTGATAACGACGAAGCAGCGGCTTCAGCCTCCCTGCCCCGGCCAGTTCACGCCCGCCAATGACGCCAGTGCATGGTATGACGTGGCCAGGTGATAGGGCGAAGTCGATGGCATTTCGGCGCGCACCACGTCGCCCGAGGGCGCCAGGCATTCGTGCCAGCCCTGCGCATGCAGGAAGCGGTTGCGGAACTGCTGCGCCCACGTTTCCAGCGTGGCCAATGACCCGGCCTCGCCATGCAGAGCCAACGCGCGCGCATATTCCGTCTGGGCCCAGATGCGCTGCGTGCCGTCGAGCAGCGCGCCTTGCGCGTCCAGCGCAGCGCTGACTCCCAGCGTGTCCGCGGCCACGCCATGCTGCTGCGCGAAGGCGAAGGCTTGGCGCAGCGCGCCGTCCAGCGGCAGGTCCTCGAACAGATCCCGGCGTCCGGCTATCAGCGAGAACCACTCGAACTGATGCCCCGGCTCGATGCGGTTGTTTGCGCTGCCCTGCGGCAGTTCCGCGATGCAGCCGCTGGCCGGATCGACGAAGCGCTCATGCACCGCCATCGCGATCTCGCGCAGGCGTTCGGCATACCACTCATCGCCGGTGGCATCGAGCGCGGCCAGGTAGGCCTCGGTCAGGTGCATCACCGGGTTCTGCAGCACACCGGCGCCCTTGGGCCGGAACTGCTCGGTCAGCGCGGCGTGGTACAGGCCCTGTTCGTCGCTGAAGAGGTCCTCGACGACATCGACGGTTTCATCGAGCACGTCGAGCGCATCCGGATTGCCGCGCCGCGCATGATAGTTGGCGCAGGCGAAGATCACGAAGGCATGCGTATAGAGGTCGCGCGTGGCATCGAGCGGCGCGCCGCCCGCATCGACGCTGTAGAGCCATGCCCCGTCGGCATTGCCGAAGTAAGCCTGCAGCGAGCCGAACAGCGTATCGGCATGCGCATCCTGCCCGGCCAGCGAGAACACATAGAGCTGGCGCGCGCAGGCCATGGCGCGGTAGCGCGCCGGCGGCAGCGGCGCCGCAGTGGCGCCGTCTAGCGCCTCGTAGGGCAGCAGCAGGTCGGCGTTCCAGCCGCTGGCGGTCCACAGCGGCAGCACCGTGGCGTCGTAGTGTGCCGTCAGGGCGGCGACCCGTTCGGTAAGCTGAGGCGAAATAGGCATGATCGGTCACGAGAAGCAGGCGCCCCGTGGCGCCACGGCGCAGAAGATACTGGAATTGGCGCGGCGGCGAAAGCCGCCCGCTGCTGCACCTGGCGTATCTTGCCATGCTGCAGGCGCAAAACTGTCATGGCATTGGCGTCGCCCAGTTGCTAGCATCAATGCGTTCCACCCCAATGGGAGGCACCCATGTCGACCCTGCCCCTTACGCTGACCGACGATCACCGCACCCTGGTGTTGCATGTGATGGAAGACCCGCCCGGCCAGTACACCTGGCGCATCATCATGGAAGAGCGCTGTGGTGCCGCGGATGCCGATTGCACCGTCGAGGCCACTTCCAGCTACGCCTCGCACGCCGAGGCCGAAGCCGCCTGCTGGGCCGCCGGCAACCAGATGCTCGACGGCCCGCGCGCCGCGGGCGAAGTGCGAGCCACCTGAGTCCTGTCAAGCCGCCACATTCCGCTGCGGTCTCGCATTTTACGCCAGGCGGCACTTTGATCCGCGCGGCGCATGACCTAGTCTGGAATGGTGGCAGTGGCAACGCGGGCCGTGTATTGCCCGCGATTCTCCGTTCCGGCCACTCCCGGCAGACCCCTGCTGCCGGCAGTATCCATGCCACCTGCCTGTCATATTCCTGGCCTTTACTGACCTTGTCGCCCGGTTGCCCACCGCAAGGGAGCCGCGGGCCAGGTCGCAGGAGCATGCAATGGATAAGCCGGTCGTGACTCCGCAGCGCTTTGTCGAAATGATGAACGAGCGCCTGCGCAAGCATCCTCTCTTCCAGGAGGGCATGCGCGTCTATGCCATTCCACAGCACAGCGACCATCCGCGCAGCCTGGTGTGCGTGGGCCCGCGCGGCACGGAATGCGTATGCGCCACCATTGAAAACATCGTGCGGGGCGAGTTTGACGTCTTCCCCGACATTACCGAAGAGTGGCACCGCCACCGCACCCCCAGTAGACCGATCCACAATGAAGTGCGGGCGCGCTGACGCCACGCCCGCAGCCACCTGTTGCCAATGCCCAGCGGATGGCGTGACCAGAACGTGATGTACCGCGGCCACCGCATCCATGTCGCGGCGCTGCGCTATGGCGGCCAGCTTGACGGCTGGTGGACGCTGCGCGCGGAGGTCTGGCATCACGGCAGCAAGCTCGCGCTGCCGTGTCCTGCCGGACAGGCGCGCTATGGCTGCGCCACCGACGCAACGCGCGCCGGTATTGCATGGGGACGCGAGGCCATCGACGCGCGCATCGCCGGACAGCACGATGCCGAGGAAGCGATGCAGCACTAGCGGCCGCACCGCCTCCGCTGCTCAGACATCGATCGCCGCATCCGACTTCACCTTGCGGCGCAGTTCGAACTTCTGGATCTTGCCGGTCGAGGTCTTGGGCAACGGCCCGAAATACACCGCCTTGGGCACCTTGAAGCCCGCCAGCAGCGTGCGGCAATGCGCGATCAGTTCTTCCGCGGTCACGCTGGCCCCCTCCTTCAGCTCGACAAACGCGCACGGGGTCTCGCCCCACTTGGCATCGGGCTGCGCCACCACCGCCGCGGCCAGCACCGCGGGATGGCGGTAGAGTGCGTCTTCCACCTCGACGCTGGAAATGTTCTCGCCGCCGGAGATGATGATGTCCTTGCTGCGGTCCTTGATCTTGATATACCCGTCGGGCATGCACACGCCCAGGTCACCGGTATGGAACCAGCCGCCGGCAAAGGCTTCGCGCGTGGCCTTTTCGTTCTTCAGGTAGCCCTTCATGCAGATATTGCCGCGGAACATGATCTCGCCGATGGTCTCGCCATCGGCCGGCACCGGCTGCATCGAATCGGGATCGAGCACCGTCACCTGCGATTGCAGGTGGTAGCGCACGCCCTGGCGCGCCTTCTTGACCGCGCGGTCCTGCTCGGACAGCGTGCGCCAGTCATCCTGCTCGGCGCAGACCGCGGCCGGGCCATAGACTTCGGTCAGGCCGTAGACGTGGGTCAGCTCGAAGCCCATCGCCTCCATCTGCGCCAGCACCGCGGCGGGCGGGGGCGCGCCGGCAACCATGCCGCGCACGGGACCGCGCACGCCCTCGCGCCATGCCTCTGGCGCGTTGACCAGCGCGGTATGCACGATCGGCGCGGCGCAATAGTGGGTCACGCCTTCGGCACGCATCAGGTCGAACACCAGCTTGGGCTCGAACTTGCGCAGGCAGACGTTGATGCCCGCACGCGCCGCGATGGTCCATGGGAAGCACCAGCCGTTGCAGTGGAACATCGGCAGCGTCCACAGGTAGACCGGGTGCTTGGGCAGGTCCCATTCGAGGATATTGGACACCGCGTTGATGGCCGCGCCGCGGTGGTGGTAGACCACGCCCTTGGGATCGCCAGTGGTGCCCGAGGTGTAGTTCAGCGCGATCGCCTCCCACTCGTCGGCCGGCATGCGCCAGGCGTATTCCGAATCGCCCGATGCGACGAAGGATTCGTAGTCGGTATCGCCAAACGGCTCGTCCTGCGGGCCCAGCGCGTCGTGCACGGCGATCACCTTCAGGCCCGGGATTTCCAGCGCCATCTGGCGCGCCAGGTCAGCGAACTCGGTATCGGCCAGCAGCACGCGCGCCTCGCCATGGCGCAGCATGAAGATAAGGTTGGCGGCATCGAGCCGGATATTGAGTGCGTTGAGCACCGCGCCCGCCATCGGCACGCCGAAGTGCGCCTCCACCATCGCCGGCGTGTTGGGCAGCAGCGCGGCCACGGTGTCGCCCTTGCCGATGCCTGCACGTGCCAGCGCGCTGGCCAGCCGGCGTGCGCGCGTATAGGTATCGCGCCAGTTCTGGCGCAGCGGTCCGTGCACGATGGCCAGGCGATCGCCGTATACCTCGGCGGCGCGGACCAGGAAGTCGATCGGTGTGAGCGGCACGAAATTGGCCGCATTGCGGGCCAGGCCGCTATCGAAATCGGTGGGCATGACTGGTGTCTCCGTTTGTCTGCGGCGCTGGCGGCGGCGGGCCGCGCTACCGGCCGCGTGATGCTGTCGTTGCGCTGCATGGCTGCAGCGATGGCCGGGGCGATGTGACCTTGCATGGCATCGTCCGGTGCTGTCACTTTTTCTGGCACAAGGCTATCATCGCACACGCCGGCGCACTGTCGTCGAGACGACAAACCTCCCGCAAACCCGCGCCAGTCAAGGCTTACACGATACTTACAAGGATGTTTTCCGTGCCGCTCGCGTGCATGCCATGACCGAATCCGCAGATGCCAGCCGCGGCCTCGCAGCGGTATTGTCGAGCCACGCGTGGTTCAGTGCCCTCGCCCCCGAACACCAGGCGCTGGCCGCCCAGGAAACCCTGCTGCAGTCCTTTGCCGCCGGCGCCTTTATCGCGCGGCGCGGCGAGCCTTCGCGCCACTGGATCGGCGTGGACAGCGGCCTGATCAAGCTGGCGGTCTATACGCCCGACGGACGCGGCTGCACGTTCTCCGGCGTGCCGGCGGGCGGCTGGTGCGGCGAAGGCAGCGTGATCAAGCGCGAGCAACGCCGCTATGACGTCATCGCGATCCGCGACTCGCAGGTGCTGCTGGTGCCCGAGCCGGTCTTCAATACGCTGCTGGCGCAGAGCCTGCCGTTCGCCAGCTTTGTGGTGCGGCAGCTCAACGAACGGATGGGCCAGTTTATCGCCACCGTGCAGAACGACCGCCTGCTGGGTGCCGACGCGCGCGTGGCGCAGGCCATCGCCCAGCTCTTCCACCCCGACCTGTACCCGCGCACCAGCCCCGTGCTGGAGCTGTCGCAGGAAGAAATCGGGCTGCTCACCGGACTGTCGCGGCAACGGGTCAACCAGGCGCTGCGGCGGCTGGCCGATGAGGGCATGGTGCACCTGTCCTACCAGAGCATCCGCGTGACCGATCTGCCCCGGTTGCGGCACTTCGGGCTGTCCGAGCTGTAGAGCATTGGCCGCGCCGCCGTTGCCCGGCCGGCCAACTGTCAACAAGGCGACACTGATGGCCTTGCATCCCCCGTACAATGCTGCGACAGTTACCGGCCGCGCACCACGCGCGTTCGCCAGTTCCGGGGTAGTGTTCCGCATGCCGCTTGTCAGCCGTCGCCACGTCCGTTTTGCCCGCCTGCGCTTTCCGTTCGCCGTGCACGTACAGGCGCTGCACGGCTCGGCCAGCCTGCGCGACGCCAATGCGCGGCGCGAGGTGCGGCCCGGCGACCCGTTCGTGGTCCACGCCTTCGCCCACTTCGACTGCGAACTGCCCGGCACCTGGCAGCAGCCCTGCGCCATCGTGCTGACCGCCGTGCCCGACAGCGAATGCCCGCGCCTGCTCGGCAAGCCGGGCGACAAGCCCTGGTCGCGACGGCTGGCCGAGCTGGTCTTCGCCCGTCCCGATACCGACTGGAATGCCGAACGACTCGCCGCCCACTGGCAGGTACCGGCACGCCTGGTGCGCGCGCGGCTGTTTGCCGAAGGCGAGGCGCTGCACCCTCTGCTGCGCGAGCAGCGCGCCGCGCATGCCTTGCATGCGCTCGGCGCCGCGGCCGGTCCGGTGCCCACGCTGGACTGGTTGTCGCTGCTCGCCGGCCTGCGCTCCGGGGCCGCGCTGGCGCGCGCCTGGCAGGACTGGTTCGGGATCGATGCGGAGCAGTTGCTGGCGGACTGCGGTAGCGGAAGCGGGACGACGACTCTGCAGCCTGCAGGCGTCTGGCCTGCTGCGGCTTAGCGCAGCGTCTATCTCGTCCTCGCTGGCGCGATCCGGCATTTGTCAATCACCTGATGGCGGGCTGTCGGGTATAAGCCTTTTCCGTCACACTCCACGCCCGCAGGGCAGCGTCACGCCCTGTGGGCGGCGCGCCAGAATGAGCCAGGTGTCCCGGGTCGGTCACCGCGGCGCGTTTGCTCCCTCCAAAACCAAACAAATCAATACAGGGATGAAAACCAAACTGTTCTTGACGGGTCTGGCTGCTGCTGCGCTCTCCGCATGCGGAGGCGGCGGCGGCGATAACTCTGCGCCGGTCGCCACGACCAAAATCACCGGTACCGCCGCCGTCGGCGCCGCGCTTGGCAACGCCGCCGTCCAGGCCAAGTGCGCATCGGGCACCGGCACCGCCACCACCGCGGCGGATGGCACCTTCACCATCAACATCGCAGGCGCGACGCGCCCCTGCGTGCTGAGCGTGCAGGCGCCGGGCGGCACCACGCTGCATTCGGTGGTCGAGGCCGGCAACGGCACCAGCGCCGTGGCCAATATCACGCCGCTGACCGAACTGGTCACCGCATCGCTGGCACAAGGCAGCACCGACGCCTTCTTCAACCAGTTCGACGCAAACGCGCAAGCCAGGCTCACCCCTGCTAATGTGAGCACCGCCACCGGCGCCGTGCGCCTGGTGCTGACGGGCGTGGTAGACCTGACCGGCATCGACCCGGTCAAGGATCCGCTGGTTGCTGCCAATGGCAGCCAGACGGGCAATGCACTGGACCAGTTGCTGGACCAGTTGGGCGATCGCCTGGAAACGTCCAAGACGTCGCTGGCCGAGCTGTCGGCGGCCATGGGCGCCAATGCCGGCGCTACCGCCATCCAGACGGCGCTGCAGCCGGCAGCTGCAAGCTGCGCGGGGCTGAAGACCGGCAATTACCACGTGATCGGTCTGGGCTCGCCCGCCGCCACGGCAGCCGAAATGGATGCCGCCACGCTGCAGCTGACGCTGAAGACCGGTTTTGGCACGAACGCCTCGGTGACCGGCGTAGTGCCCTTCACCGCCGCGGCTTCGGATGCCTGCCGTTTTACCGTGCCGAGCGGCAGTTCGACCTCCGCCGTGCTCGTGTCCAAGTCCGGCCTGAGCCTCGCGCTGCCGCCGGCGGGAACGGCCAACGTGCTGCCTGCGTTGATCATGCCTGCCCAGTCCGTTACACTTGCCGACCTCGCCGGCGACTGGAACGGCCTCGGCTACGAGCGTGATAACGCGTCGTCCCCGTACGCCCCGCGTCGCGTGACGTTCAGCGTGGATGCGGCCGGCAAGATGACCGCGGGTGCGGACTGCTCCGGCGTGAACACGTGCGAAGCGTGGCTGCCCGATGAGCGCCCGACGCTCAGCGCCAACGCCGACGGCGGCTTCAATATCGCTGACGCCTTTGGAACCCAGCGTGCTTACGCATTCAAGGGCACCGATGGCCAGGTGACCGCCGTCATCACGCATGGCGATGGCTTCATGATTGCTGCCAAGCAGGTGGTGCGGGCACTGCCGGTCGTGGGTACGTCCAATTCGTACTGGGATTCGGTGATCACGGCTGGCACGGTTTCCGGGCCGACGACCTGGTCCACCACGATCGCGTCGGTCGATTCCCAGACCGGCACTTACATCCGCAAGCGCATCGAAGACGGCCGTCTCGACAGCTGGAAGGTGAACAGCCCGGCCAACGGCCTGCGCTATCGGGCACCGAGCACTACTGCTGCCGAGATGATCTCGTTGGTTCCCGGCAATACCGGCCTGAGCATCGGAATCGGCGTGAATGCGGCATCGTTCTACGACATCTCGGTGAACCGCCCGTAATCCCGCTGCAGGCTTCTCTTACGGGCATACCACGCCCGTACACGCCCAAAGCCGGCGCCGCCCATGCGGCCCCGGCTTTTTTCTTCCCCCGCGGCATCAACAGCCAAAAAAATACCCACAGCCGGGTGGTAGTGGGTAAGGAAAAAGTGGTGTGGACACGTCGCGAAACTGTCCACCGCTCGCATCTTCGCATCGCCGGCATGTGCCAGCGATCATCATCACGGGCGACACGGCGGCAGACCGGCTGCGCACCGCGCATGCGGCCGGCACCGCGCTGCTGCACAAGCCGGTGGAGCCGCAGGCACTGCAGGAAGCCATCGACGCGCTTCTGCGCGATGCGCCCGCTCAGTGCGAAGACAGCCACGGCCGTCAGTCGCCGGCCGTGGCAGAGTGAGGGACGCCCCGCTCACGGCGGGGCATGCGGCGTCAGCCGCCCGAATGTAGCGGGGAAAGCGAATAGGCGAGCACCAGACCCGCGACGATCGCCGGGGAACCCAGCTTGATCGCCGTGCTGCGGGACAGCACGCCCAGGTACACATACAAGCACACCAGCACCATCGCAGTCACATACAGCAGGCTGTCATAGACTTGCATGGATGTCTCCCTTGCCCTTTGTTCTTATTGCTTTACTTCGGTGGTCTGCCGATCGGGCGGGAAAAGCCGGGGAATACCTGAAATGCGTGGGGGCCGCCCGATCGCCATGCTTATGGCGGTCTGTTGAAAGCATAGTCAACAGTTGGGTGGCGCGTGGCAATCATGGAAATCCCTTTGCGGCAGCGCACCACGTCATGGTGCGCTGCGGCGAAGGGAAATCGTCAGGCGGAAATTTGCGCGCGAACCGAGGCACACCCCGTTGGTGAGCGGGGTGCGGGAGAAATGCAGCGGGGGAGCGTCAGTCCTGAGGCAGCATCTGCGGATTCCAGGCGATTTCCCACAGGTGTCCGTCCGGATCCTGGAAATACCCGGCATAGCCGCCCCAGAACGTATCCTGGGCCGGTTTGACCACGCTCGCTCCGGCGGCCTGCGCCTGGGCCATCACCGCATCGACTTCCGCCTTGTCCGCAACGTTGTGCGCCAGCGAGAAATCCGTGGTCGCGCGCGGCGACACTGTCAGGCCCGTGTCATGCGCGAGGCTTGCCCGCGGCCACACGGCGAGCTTCAGCCCGGCCTGCAGGTCGAAGAACGCGACTGCCCCATGCTCGAACTGCTCGCCGACAATGCCCCCCGTCGGCAGCCCCATGCCATCGCGATAGAAGCGAACCGCGCGCTCCAGGTCGTCGACGCCCAGCGTGATCAGCGTGATGCGGGGTTTCATGGCGCTTGTCTCCTGTGGTGATCCGTGGTGAGCAGCAGCTAGCGCTGCCCGAAGGCCGCCCCGGCGAACAGGTCTTTGAATTCGCGCGGCTGCGACCGCCAGTATTGCTTCGGTGCCTGCACGCTGGCGCCCAGGCGCGCGGCCGCATGCCATGGCCAGCGCGGGTCATACAGCATCGCGCGCGCCAGCGACACGGCGTCCGCCTCATTGTTGGCGATGATCGCCTCGGCCTGCTCCGGCTCGGTGATCAGGCCCACCGCAATGGTCGGCAAGCCCACTTCCGCCTTCACGCGCTGCGCGTAGGGCACCTGATACCCAGGCCCGAGCTTGATCGCCTGCTGCGGCGACACGCCGCCCGTGGTCACATGGATCGCCGCGCAACCGCGCGCCTTCAGCGCCTTGGACAACGCCACCGTGCCTTCGATATCCCATCCACCCGGCACCCAATCGGTGGCCGAGATCCGCATCCACACCGGGCGATCCGACGGGAACGCTTCGCGCACCGCATCGAACACCTCGATCGGAAAACGCATGCGGTTCTCCAGGCTGCCGCCGTATTCGTCATCGCGATGATTGGCCAGCGGCGACAGGAACTGGTGCAGCAGGTAGCCGTGCGCGGCATGGATCTCGATGCCATCCAGCCCCAGCCGCGCCGCCCGCCGGGCCGCCGCGACAAAGTCATCGCGCACCTTGTCCATGCCGGCGCGGTCCAGCGCCACTGGCGGGACTTCTTCGGCGCCATGCGGGACCGCGGACGGCGCCACCGCGTGCCAGCCACGGGGCGCATCCGGCGCGATCTGCTGGCCGCCATCCCACGGCGCGTGGCTCGACGCCTTGCGGCCCGCATGCGCAAGCTGGATCGCGATGGCGATCGGCGCATGCGCGCGCATGGCATTCACCACGCGGCCGAGCGCCGCTTCGTTGTCGTCCGAGTACAAGCCCAGGTCCTGCGGCGTGATCCGCCCTTCCGGCGACACCGCGGTGGCTTCCACGATCAGCATGCCCGCGCCGGACAGCGCCAGCGAACCGAGATGGATCATGTGCCAGTCGCCGGCATTGCCGTCTTGCGCCGAGTACTGGCACATCGGCGCGATCGTGATGCGGTTGGCCAGCGTGAGGTTGCCGATGGCGAGCGGTTCGAACAGATGGCTCATGCGTAATGCTCCTTGCAGGGATCTTGCTGCCCCTCGGGGCCGGAAAACCCGATTCTAGGCCGATGCCGGATTTGCTGCCGGCGGCCGCTCACGCTCAGCGTGCCGCACGGCGCTCGCCGGCCAGTCCCACGGCCAATGCAAGTGCCAGCGCCACCGCGCCGCAACCGAAGATCAGCGCGTAGTTCTCCTGCGAATGCGCAAATATCCACGCATAGCCATAACCAGCGAGCGCCTGGAACAGCGCAAAGGCACTGGTGGCATGGCTCCACGCCGCACGCTGCGCGGCCGGGTCGTGCGGCAGCGTTTCCTGGATCGCACCAAGACCCAGCGGCGCAATGCCCGGCGTAAAGGCACCGAGCACCACCGCGGCCACGCCAACCGCCACGGGATCGCCGGACAGCGCCAGCACCGCCGTCGCCAACCCCTGGAACACCAGCGCGCCCCGGTAAGCGGCACCGAAGCCAAGCCGGTCCCCGGCAAAACCGCACACCAGCGGCCCGGCAATCGCACCGATGCCGTACAGCACCCAGTACGACGCACCCACGCTGCTGCCGCGGCCCAGTCCGCGCGCGACCAGATCCACCAGCAGCATCATCGCCGGCACCAGCCCGAAGGCATTGATCGCGTACTGCGCGTAGAGCAGGCGCAGCTTGCGGCGGGCTGCCGGGGCGATGGCGGCAGAAGTCGTTGCAGCCGCGCCCGCGCTGGCGGATGTCTGCGGCAACTGGCCTGGCCAGCCGAACCAGCTCAATGCCGTCAGGGCCAGCGACAACGCACCCAACCCCAACCATGTCTCAAGCAACCCAAATTGCAGCAGGCGCGGCACCAGCGTGCCGGATGCAGCAATGCCCAGGCCAAGCCCGAGGAAAATCGTCCCCATCACCAAACCGCGGCGCGGCGCGGGGATATGCGGCAGTATCGACGTCGCCACCAGCACCATGATCGCCCCGCCGGCAAGGCCTGAAACGAAGCGCCAGGCAAAGAACCATGTAAGGGAGAGCGGCCAGGCGCAGGCAAAAAATGCCACCGTGGCCGCCAGCATCAACGCGCGCAATACCGTCCGGTTGGACCAGACCGACACCAGTGGCCGTCCGAGCAAGGCACCCGCGAGGTAGCGGGCAAAGTTGGCCGCGCCCAGCGCCACCGTCTGCGATGCCGGGAACCAGTTCGCCTGGATCAGGGGCGGGATCAGTGCGGTATAGGCGAAGCGCGCAAGGCCGATCGCCACCAGGCTGGCGCAAAGACCAGAGAGAGCCGCGTAGACGTCGCGTATGCTCAGTTGTGCTGAGGGTATGGCGCATGGCTGCCGCGCGGTGATATGGCTGGACATGGTGGTCTCCAGTGACCGCTTGCCTTGCTGCGGGCAAGACGGGGCCATCGGCGCCAGGGCATGGCGCCGAAAAAGGATGCAGTTCACCTGCACGCGGCACGGGCCGCGCGCATGGCTGCTACGGATGGGGAATCAGAAGAGGCTTGGAGGATCAGCCGGTGCCGGCGGTCAGCGGCGGCAACCCTAGCAAAGCCAGCGTCGGCCGCACCGCACCCTCCAGCAGCTCGCGCTGCGGCGCGGCGCGCGCCAGCACGCGCATGCCGAGCAGAACGGCCAGCAATTGCGCGGAAACGTCTTCGGCCGAGAGGCCGGCATCGACTTCCCCGCCCTGTTGCGCGGCGGCGAACTGGCGGCGGAAGAAGTCACGGATTTCCATAAAGGCATCCGCCACCTTCTGCTGCAAGTCAGGAGCGTCCGGCGTGACTTCGAGCGCCGTATTCACCAGCAGGCAACCGCGGTGCAGCGGATCGGCCAGCGATCGTTCAATACTTTCGGCGAAGTAGGCAGTGATGACGGCTGCGGGCGGCAACGCGGCTTCCAGCCGTGCGATGCGCTCACGCACCGTGCCATCGAGATAGCCGTCCAGCGCAAGCAGGAACAGCGAGCGCTTGTCGCCGAAGGCGTTGTACAGGCTCGGCTGGGTCATGCCCATCGCGCTGGTCAGGTCGCGGGTGGAAGTAGCCTCATAGCCGCGCGCCCAGAAGGCGTCCAGGGCGGCGGTCAGGGCGGCCTGTTCGTTGAATTTGCGGGGGCGGGCCATGGTGGGAGGTTTTGTATCGGTCGGTATGGAATGGGATTATAGATCGGTTGATACAATACGCAAGGTGGTGGGGGTTGCTGGTGCGGCTCAGCGGCCAGCGGGAGGGTGTCATGCTGAACGAGGCCCCACATACTCTGGCCGCGCAGCACCGAACTCTGAAATGACCGCCACGAACATGGCCGCCGGCGAGAAAATGAACATGGACAATGCCTAGCCGATCATAGCGCTCGACCGATACATTGGCCTCATGCCATCTCCCTGCCGCCGCATCGCCCTTTGCATTGGGACCGGAGCTGGAGGTCGTCCAGCGTACCTTCACTTCCAGATTGCTTCGCCACTGTCCAGGATATTGCACGCAGCAGACGAAGCTGGCTCCACCGCTGTACGCATAGACGTTACCTCCCCAGCTACCGTCAACATAGAACTGATGAATGTAATCCGCCGTATGGTTGTGCGCTGTACCCTTGCCATTGCGGATCGCAGGACTATGTTGGTCGACGCTGGTACATCCGGTTAAGAAAAGAAAAGCAGCACTGCTCCGGCCCTCAGCATCGATAGCCGGAGGTGCAGCAGGTGTTAAGTTTGTCTTACCTGCTCGAGCACTTACATAACGTTAGCAGCAATCCATCTCGCTTTTTCTAGCTCTTTTCGCCAACATGCCTCATATCGTTTGCATCCGGTATTCCGTCCCAGCAAGAAGGTTAGACTTACTACTTTGCCTTCAAGTGGCAGCACTAACGTATAACACTGTCCGCCAAAAGGCATACTTTTACCTTGTTGCTCCCAACCACACAAGTGAAATGCCTCAAATGCGCGTTGGCTCGAAATCGGGATTTCTCGGACAGTTGCGGTAGGGTCTCCAATTCGCAGCGCGCTATTTGCATCGAACCAGTACGGTAGAACACCCTGCCCAATGGTCTGGCACGTAGCTACGTTTCCAAGACAGACTGTTCCAGTATCGGACCTATTGCCCCCGATCGGTCGCCTTTTAGCAAGCACTATTTCGAACAACACACCTTTTTTTTCTGCCGCCGTCCCCTCTGCTGCCGTTTGCTCGACAACCTTCACATAATCCCGTTTTTTAAACTTGACGTGCACAGACCTTCCCATGAACTCAGCCACGTCCACCGCTTTAGCGATACCCGGAGCCGTGATTAGCAACAATATGACAGCGATAATTCCCCTCATTGATGCACCTCATCCCCAACGATACGATAGATTCTATCGGTATGAAACTCACGGTTATCAAGGCCCGTCTCGCCGCCGTTGATCGCCCGGGTCACGACTCTCACATTCTCTCGGGTCGGGCGGGCAGAGCTTACCACTCGATTAATCGAACTGAGTGCATGGGGTTCACCTCTATGGGGCGAAGCTGTCCAATACCATCCTCCCGCATCGATAACAACATAGTCATCATTTCCAACAGTATCGGGATTATCGATCACCGGCCTCCGAACGGTCCCTGTCTGCCGCCACCACTCCCGATCAAAAGATCGTCGGCTGATCCAGGATCTGTAAACCCAGTATTCCGTGTAATTGTATTTTCCTGTTAGCTGCTTCATCCCTCGACCACGGTATCTGAAGGCATCGCCCGGAAGGTCATTACCCATACGTCCGGAATAGAGTTGATTGCAGCTCGCCTCACTTCTCTGCTCGAACATTAGCGTCAATGTTCTTGACTCCTCCGCACCCTGCCCGAAAAAATGTGCTAAGCGGTAGCCTGACGAATTTACCTGATACGCCAGTGCGGCACGTCTAGTGGCGCCAACGCGTCAGGACCGATTACCCGTCCAAAGCGCAGCAGTTCATATACAACGCTGGGCGCTGGGCGAGCATTGGGCGGATATGCCTCACAGATGTTGTTGGCATCGCGGTACAAGTTGAATTCCGCGTCTGCCTCCGACAGGGCTTCCCCTAAGGTCGAACCGTTCGGCCTATAGGTCGTTACATATGCATGACCCGAAGCCCCTCGTGCACCATGGCCTTCCGCATAGCGAAGCCCCACAAACAGTTCCTCCCCAAGTGCCACCCCGCCCGAGGGCGTAGGCTGATTCAGTCCCGGCCGCGTGGCGTATACCTGAATCGTCGCCGGAAGGTGGAAATACAGCTCGCCGAAAACCGCATCACTACGACCGTCAGCACTCAGCGGCACTTCGCCACCGGCTCTTCCAATGCGCCTTCGCCTGGGTCACTGCCAGGCATTGCAGCATCGATCCATTGGTCTTCGGTTTGATTCGCCGGGCGTGGCGGGAGGAATGGAGGACTGATCAGCATTGTGCAGCGTCGCAAGCGTTCAGTTAAATGGAGAACGGATAGTCGTTATCGAGGGAAAGCGGCGTATCCGGAAACAGCGGCAGGTCGCGATTGGTATTCACCGCCCCCTCAAACTTCCTCTGCGCCGCCTTATAAGTAATCGCCCCCGGACACTCCACCGTAATATTCCCGCCCTCGATCAGAATCGAAGCCCCACCCGCCGTGGCCACCCGAATCCGCTTCGCCGCCGCAAAATCCACGTTCATATTCGCCGACACCACCGTCAGCGCTGTCAGCGAAGATCACCACGGCATGTCCGCTCGGCGCATCCTCATCCTCAACCACGGTGTAGCCGAGCCCCGCCTCGGCGAGCAGCCGCGACA
>NZ_JBEFLI010000104.1:0-17752 GCF_040578825.1 Cupriavidus necator
TGGTCGACCTTGAAGCGGTAGGTGAAGGTCTCGCCTGGGGCAATGCCGGCAAAGCTGATGCCCGGCACGCCGTCCATCTGGAACGGCAGGATGATCCGGTGCCAGTGAATCGACGTAGGCTCGCGCAAGCGGTTCGTCACCCGAATCGTCACCGTCTCGCCTTGCCGCCAGCGCAGCGTCGGCCCTGGCAACATCCCGTTGATGGTCGTCGCCAGTCGCGGCGTCCCGGTGAAGTTAACGACCGACTCTTCGATCACCAGGTCGAAGCCGGTCCACGCAGCACCGGCGCTGTGCCGTACAAGACATTATTCGCCCGCTGCGGCGCCTGTCCCCACGCATTGCCACCAAATCCGGACAGCCCGGCCATCACGCCCCCCGCGGCCAGGCCCTGCACAAAACGGCGCCGCGGAAGGTTTGGCAGCACAATGCCATACGGTCGGTCACGTCGCATAAAGTTGGCCCCAATTTGCTTTCGAGAGCGTAGCGAGAGCGAGCCTACGGTCAACTTACCTGAAGATTACATTCCGGGAAGGTTCGCTTCATTTGTAAGAGCGTCTGGGTAGACTAACTCGTACCGAGCTGGCGCAAGGGGCTGGCTCACCTTCAGAAAGAAGGGCAAAGCCCAAAAGATGAAGCTGCTGGTGGTAGAGGACGAATCCAAGATAGGCCAGTATCTGCGGCAGGGACTGACCGAGGCCGGATTCGTTGTCGATCTGGCCACCAATGGGATCGACGGCCAGCATCTGGCAATGAATGAGTCCTACGATCTCGTTATCCTCGACGTAATGCTGCCGGATCTCGATGGCTGGCGCATCGTGCAGGCAGTCCGTGCCGCGAAAAACGCGGTCCCAATCTTGGTCCTGACCGCCCGTGACAGCGTGGCGGACGGGGTCAGGGGCTTGGAGCGGGGCGACTGTCTGGTGAAGCCGTTCGCATTCTCGGAACTTCTGGCCCGGGTCCGGACGCTGTTGCGTCGCGGCATCGTACAGCCGGCGGTGGACCGCATTCAGGTGGGCGACCTGGTGCTGGACCTGCCCAGGCGCCAGGCTTCGCGCGCGGGTCGCCGCATCGCCCTGACCAGCAAGGAGTTTGCGCTGCTCGAACTACTGGCCCGCCGGCGCGGGGAGGTCTTGCCGCGGTCCCTGATCGCCTCTCAGGTCTGGGATATGAACTTTGACATCGACAGCAATGTGATCGACGTGGCCATTCGTCGCTTGCAGGCGAAGATCGACGACGATGTTGAGACAAATCTGATCCAGACCGTTCGAGGCATGGGCTACGTCCTGGAAGTGCCGCAGGAGCAGGAATGAGGTCATCGTCTGTCCTTGACGATGCGCCTGACCATTCTGTTCTCGCTGTCGTCCGCGGTAGTATTGCTGGGTCTGGGCGTGCTCATCTGGCTGGCGATGGAGCGCCATTTCGCGACCGAAGACTATGTAGTGCTGGGCGACAACATTCGCCTGATCCAGACGATCGCCGGGAAATCCCCAGTTCGCCGGGAGCGCTTGGAGGCCGACGTATAGCCCGCGCCTCTCCAGGTGGCTCCGCGTTTAGACGGGGTGCCAAGGATTCGAATGCGTCAAGGAAGGCCAGCCCCGATGGATAAGCGAATTCATACTCAATCCCATATGCAGGTCGGTTCCCTCAACAGATGGCCGGGGATGATGTAGTCGCCGTGGCCGATGGCTAGTGCCTCCAGTTCCCGTAGCTCCGCATCGGCCAGCGATGTCAAGTCAAACAAACAGTACAGGTGGCGTTGCCTGAAGGTGGCCTTGGGTTCCTGAAGCCCGCGCCGCAGGCCTTCCGCGGAGCGCACGGCAATATGCTCGACACTTCTGAACTGGACGAGAATGCCGTACTTTTGTCCGAGGCGCCCAAGTTCGACGGCATCTTCCCACCCGGTGTCATAGTCGAGTTCGACCATGCCCTTCGCCCCCGACTGGATACGCTCGAGCGCGCTGCGACGGCTTCTGGCAACGTAGATTCTCATGGACGAATACGAGATGTGAAAGTCCGGCCGGGCGAATGACGGCGCTCCAGCTTCCCTTGAGGCTCGTGGGTGCGAAGGGTATGCCAAGCTTTGTCAAGTTGCCAAGTTTATAGCGCACGATCCAGCAATGCAAAAAGCAACGTCGCTCTACCACGGCCATAGGTTCCTGGCTCGCCTTCCTGGCGTGCCCGTTCCGAGCCGGCCCACGGCATGGCTTGTTAGCTACCGTGCGTTACCGAACCAACATCAACCACCGGGGTGGCGCCGGCAAGCGGGTGCAGAGGGCATCAGGGGTCGCTTCAGAAAACGGAGAATATTGCACTACAAGGGCTTCCCCGCTGAACGCAAGTTCAACGTTGATTCTCGGTGCTTCTAAATGCTGCGCCGCCTGGCTGGTGCAAGTGGGAAGGAGAAGGACTGCGGCACTATAATGGCCCGGACCCTGATGAAAGACGCGCGCAGGGGCCTCGCTCGCTAATCGGGATGAGAATCCCCATTCAATATTTCAGGTACGCCCCGCGCGGGTCCAACCCGCTTCACATCACCGCTGGCAGTGCAAAGTGAGCTTCTATCCGGTCATGACTTGTGTCGTCGCTTTCGAGCTGGGAGAGGCATTGGCAACGGCATCAGGCTGCCACTGTCACTGGTTCGGCTCTGAAATCATCGCCGTACTTCAGCACGGCCCAGGACATCCTCGCGTTCTTGGCAGCGATGGCAACGGCGGCACGCCAGCAGCACCGGCGTTCTATCAGGTTCCTGACCCAATCGGCTGAACCGGTCTTGCTTGTCGCCCAGGTTGGCCATTACGGCCCGGGCTCCGAGGACCAGCAGACTGCGCAGATACGCGTCGCCTGGGCGTTCTCCACGCTTGGCGCATGCGGCATATCTGACGCGTCGGGTACTGTGCATAAGCGGCGTTCTTGATGGCGAATCAGGGGGTTTTTGATCAAGAACGCTGAGGGAAGCTGGGGGAGCTTCCCTCAGAGATCGTGCACGCACGTCTTTGAGGGAAGATGTCGCCTTTATTGTGCCAACAATGAAGGGACATCGCAGTGTGCGACGCCTTGCTGCAAATGCCAGCATTCTTTGCGCTGTTGCGCAGAATCGACGAAGACCTGATGCAGTCAGCGCAGGAAAGTGGCTGTCGCCATTGCGGCCAGCGGTTGCACCGCGCCGACTACCCGCGTAAGCCAAGGGGCTGCCCGCCGCAGGCGCACTTGGACTGCAGCACACGCCTGAGCCTTTGCTGTGCCGAATGCCGCAAGCGTACGACGCCTGATTCTGTGCGCTTCCTGGGGCGGCGCGTCTACATGTCGATCATCGTGGTGCTGCGCGGGTACGGCGCCACCGATGGTGATCTGCTGCCACCAGTCAGTTGGGCCACCCTCAAGCGCTGGCGCCTCTGGTGGAGCGAGACGTTCCCAACCACGCCCGCGGGACGCTGGATCATCGGTCTGCTGCCGCCCGCCGCGCAGACCGCCTCCTATCCGGAACGCATGCTGGCGTCGGTTCAGGCCGAAACCGACGCCGACCGCCTGATCAAGGTATTGCGCCTGTTGCTGCCGCCGCGCTAAGCGCGCTGGCTGAGGGGTGTCCGGGACCAGGAGGAATTCCGCAGAACTTGTCGATGGCGGCGCACATGATCCGCTCGTAGCCTGTCTCCCTCTTCACACTCCATTGGGAGAGCCATGTCACTTTCCATCGATCACCGCAACCGATGGGCGCGTCTGCGCTTCTCGGTCATCGGTCCATTGCTGGCCTCGCCGCCGGGCAAGGGCGAGCTGCAGCGAGCCCTGCAGGAACTCGCCGCCAAGATCTGGCGGCACCCCATCACCGGTGCCGATGTTCAGTTCGGCGTTTCCACGATCGAGCGCTGGTTTTCAGCGGAGCAAATTATTCAGCGCAGTGGATGCAACGCCTCAGCTGCCGCCTCCCAGCAAATCAACCATATAGGATAGGCAAGCACAGGCCTCGACTTTGCATAACATTTGATGTTCTTCTCACCATGTCGACACCCGACACCGTGAAGGAGACCCAAGATGTTAGCGACCTATTTCCCCCATCCCACCCGGTTGACACTGATCCGGCACAGTCCCGCCGCTCCCTATTTGGACGGCTTCATCGCAAGCATGATTGAAGCGGGCTATCAACCACCCACGATCCAATCCCATCTCAGGACGGCGGCTCATCTGAGCTACTGGCTTCAGCAAGGTAGGCGACCGCTAACTGACCTCAATGCGAGTACTGTCGAAGGGTTCAAGCAACATCTACCGGCGTGTCAATGCCCTGGATATCGGCGCTCCAGCGGACGTCATGCTGCCGGCGCGGGGCTGTTTTTTCGGTATCTTCGGAAGACAGGCATCATTGTTACCGCCGAGCTTCCGGCAAAGCCTCTGCCTCCATTGTTCGTAGGGTTTTGTCATTGGATGCGGCAGCATCGCGGAGCAAAGGACACGACGCTCCGTGCGTATGGACGAATCATTCTGGATGTTCTGTGCGCGCTCGGGGATGACCCTCAGCAATTCGACGCGGCCCGGCTGCGTGCTTTTGTTCTAGACCGAGCCAGTCGGCATGGTAGAAGCAAAGCCAAGCTGGTGGTGACGACGTTACGCACCTTTGTCCGTTATCTCATTACGCAAGGATTCAGTCCGGTCGGTTTGGATGCGGCCATTCCCGTCGTTGCCGGTTGGCGTCTGGACGCACTTCCGAGGTACTTACCCGCTTCCGATGTTGAGCGGCTCTTGGCTGCATGCAATCCGGCTACGGAGGTTGGGTCACGGGACCGTGCAGTGCTTCTACTTCTTTCGCGGTTAGGTCTTCGGGCTGGAGATGTATGCAGTTTGCGGCTTTGGGATATCGACTGGGAGCAGGCCACCGTTCAGGTCATGGGCAAATCGCGCCGCACTGCCCAACTGCCACTACCTCAGGAGGTGGGCGATGCCCTGCTGCATTATCTAACCATGGCACATCGCCATGGTCGATCGGAGTACCTGTTTCTGCGGATGTCGCCGCCGGTGAGCTCCGCGCTGACGTCATCCGGCATTTCCGGTATCGTCAGACGTGCGATTGAACGCGCAGGTGTGCTTGCTCCTGCTTGTGGGGCGCGCGTTTTGAGGAATTCCGCAGCTACATCGCTGCTCGCGGACGGCGCTTCGCTGCAGAGTATTGCTGTACTGCTGCGCCATCGTTCGTTGGATACCACGACCCTGTATGCGAAGGTAGACTTCAAAGTCTTGCGCCAGCTAGCTCGGGCATGGCCAGAGGTCTCGCCATGCTAACGCGATTGATCGAAGACTATCTGGCGCTTCGGCGCGCGGCGGGATTCCAACTTCGAGTCCAGGAAGTACACCTGCGCAACTTCGAACGCTTTGCCGCTGAGCGCGGTGAGACTCACGTGCGCGCTCAAAGTGCGATTGACTGGGCTACGTTGGCACCGTCTGCCAGTCAACGTGGCAATCGTCTCAGCGTGGTTCGTATTTTTGCGCGCTACGCCAGAATGGAGGATGCCCGACACGAGGTTCCCCCTTCAGGGATATTTTCCAGTCAGCGCCAACCGTATCGGCCTTTCATCTTCACAGCTGACCAAATTCACCAATTGCTGGAGTATGTCGCCCGGCTGCCACCGGTTGATTCATTGCGGCCTTGGACCTACTGCACGTTGTTTTCCTTGGTGGCTATCACCGGAATGCGGATCTCGGAGGCGTTGGCGTTGCGCTTCGAGGACATCACTGCGGACGGTCTACGGATCCGGGCAAGCAAATTCCAAAAGGGTCGCATCATTCCCCTACATCCAAGCGCGCAGGCTGGGCTCGAGCGCTATCTGCAACGACGCCGACAGTTCGGCGGTTCGGATGATCATCTCTTCATCTCGCTGCGCTATAGGCAATTGAGCTACCCCGTCGTCGTGGCCACCTTTTTGGAAGCGGTGCGCGCGATCGGACTGCATCCTGGTCCTGGTAAGCGCGGTCCGAGAATCCACGACCTTCGTCACAGCTGGGCCGTCGCCGCACTGGAAGCCTGCCCTTATGGGCTGGAACGTGTCAGCCAACACGTGCTTGCGGTGTCGACCTACCTGGGCCACGCCAAACTCGCCAGTACCTATATCTACCTGCACACCACTCCGCAACTACTTGTCGATATCGCCGCCCGGTGCGAGCACTTTGCCGAAGGAGCCACGCCATGACATCCCTCGCCACCCATGTCAGCGTCTTTTTGCGCGAACGCTTGCCGTTGGAAACCAGAGCCAGCGAACGCACCTGCGATACCTATGCTCTGGGCTTGCGATTGCTCTTTGAGTACATCGCCCAGAATCTGAATGTCCGACCATCGGCGCTTCGGCTGGAACAGATCGACGCGCCACGAGTGCAGGCATTCCTGGAATACCTGGAAACGCAACGGCACAATAAGCCCGCCACACGCAATGTCCGCCTCGCGGCAATCCACTCCTTTATGCGCTTTATCGAGTATCGGGAGCCGTCCGCGTTGGAGCAAGTCCAGCGCATTCGAGCCATTCCGATGAAGCGGACCGACACACGGCTGGTCCAGTACCTCACCCGGGAAGAGATGCAAGCCGTGCTTGACGCACCAGCTCTAAGTACGTGCGATGGCATTCGCGATCGCGCAATGTTGTATGTGGCCTATTCGGCGGGGTTGCGTGCCTCGGAGTTAGTCGGTCTGCGTCTGGAGAACGTGTGCTTCAGTCCCCAACTCAGTATTCACGTGCTCGGCAAAGGACGCCGCGAACGCGCCTTGCCTTTGTGGCAGGAGACAGCGACCGCTTTGCGCGCCTGGTTGGCCATACGTCCCACGGGGAAAGCGCCGGAAGTCTTTCTCAATGCGCGTGGGGAAGCGATGACCCGATCCGGGTTCGAGTACATCCTGGAGAAACACGTCCGGGCTGCGGCCAAGCATTGTCCAAGTCTTTTGACAAAGCGCATATCTCCACATTGCCTTCGACACTCCTGTGCTCTTCTGATTCTGCAATCGACAGGGGACATCCGTAAGGTGGCTTTGTGGTTGGGCCATGCCAGTACACAAACAACAGAGATGTATCTGCGGGCGGATACTACGACGCTGCTCGAAGTCATGAATGCAACGCCTCCGCCGTCTCTCCGCAAGGGGCATTTTCGCCCCCCCGATCAACTCATTGCCCTGCTCAGGGCAGGCGGGTGAGAGGTATTTTTATGCGGAGTGGGGGGCGGCTTCGGACTGCTAGTTTCCCGATCTGCTGCCTTCTACTCCGCTGAATAATTTGCTCCGCTGAAAACCAGTTAGGGGCTGCTGCCCCTAACTGGTTCTACCGCAGCCGCCACGTTCAGGATCCGGTCGACCAACTCAAGAATCGCCTGCGCGATGATTGCGGCCACTTCGTCAGTCTGAGCCCGGCCATCATCGAGGCGTTGGTGGCGCAGTACCGGCAACATCCCGGCTGGACCATGCAGTTGCACTACGACAATCTGCAAGCCGCCACTCGGGGCGGGCCGGACACGTTGCCTTCCTATACCACGGTGTGCCGGTATCTGAAGGCGCACGGTTTGGTGCGCAAACCTCCCCCGCGATCCAGCACGGAGGGCGCCATCGCCGCGGCCGTTCGGCGCGATACCCGCGAGGTGCGCAGCTACGAAGTCGATCACGGTGCCGCACTCTGGCACCTGGACTTCCATCATGGCTCGCGCAAGGTCATCACGCCCGACGGGCAATGGCACAAGCCGCTGCTGCTGTGCGTGATGGACGACCACTCCCGGCTGGTCTGTCACCTCCAGTGGTTCCTAGACGAGACGACCGCATCGCTGGTGCACGGCGTCTCGCAGGCCTGCATGAAGCGTGGCCTGCCGCGGGCCATCATGACCGACAACGGTTCGGCCATGATGGCCGATGAGTTCGTCGAGGGCCTGGCCAGCCTGGGCATCCTGCACCAGACTACCTTGCCTTACTCGCCATACCAGAACGGGAAGCAAGAACGCTTCTGGGCGCAGATCGAATCCAGACTGATGGCCATGCTTGAGGGCGAGGCGCACTTGACGCTCGATCGGCTTAACCTCGTCACCCAAGCCTGGGCGGAGCAGGAGTATCACCGCAAACCGAACACCGAACTCGAAGCCACGCCGCTGCAGCGCTACCTGTCCTGCGCCGATGTGGCGCGGCCATGCCCTGAAGCCACCGTGCTGCGACGCGCCTTCTGTATCCGTCTGCTTCGCCGCCAGCGCCGAGCGGACGGTACCTTCAGCCTTGATGGCAGACGCTTCGTCATCCCAAGCGCTTACCGCCATCTGGAGAAAGTTTGCGTGCGTTACGCACGCTGGGACCTCTCCCAGGTGGAGCTGATCGACGAGCGCACCGGCGCCTTCCTGGCTGCAGTGTTCCCGCTGGACAAGTCCGCTAATGCCGATGGGCAGCGCGGCCGGATAGCCGCCGAGACCCGCCACGAGTCTGCGCAGGACGGTCCCGCACCGCTGCTGCGTCAGTTGCTTGCCGAGCATGCCGCCACCGGTCTGCCTCCTGCCTATCTGCCTACGAATCCCTCACCCCAAGCATGATGCCATCCAACCTGCTGGCCCTGTACGGCCTGAAGTTCAACCCCTTTGCCCAGGACATCCCCGTCGAGGCGGTCTTCGTCAGTTCCAAGCTGGACCACTTCTGCTGGCGCATCGAGAACGGCATGGCCCGCGAGGGCGGCTTCGCAATGGTGCATGGCGACCCGGGCAGCGGCAAGAGCGTGGCCTTGCGCGTGCTCCATCAGCGCCTGACCCGCTTGCCCGATCTGATGGTCGGTGCCATCACCCATCCGCAGAGCAGCCTGGCGGACTTCTACCGCGAGCTGAGCGACGTGTTCGCCGTGCCCATCAAGACGCACAACCGATGGGGCGGCTTCAAGGCCTTGCGTGAACGCTGGCTGGCCCATCTCGAAGCGAGCCGCCGGCGCTGCGTGCTGCTGATCGATGAGGCGCAGGAGATGAGTTCGCCAGTGCTGTCCGAACTGCGGTTGCTGGCCTCGGCCCGCTTCGACTCCCAGGCGCTGCTGTGCGTGGTGCTGGCTGGCGATGCCCGCCTGCCCGAGAAGTTCTCGCGCGAGGACCTCATCCCCCTGGGCAGCCGCATCCGCTGCCGCCTGGCCATCGAGGCCGCCACCGTGGACGAGTTGCTGGCCTGCCTGAACCACCTGCTGGCGGCCGCCGGCAACGCCAGCCTGATGACCGAGGCGCTGCGCCAGACCCTGTGCGAGCACGCCGCCGGCAACCCTCGCATCCTGATGAACCTGTCCGGCGAACTGCTGGCCCAGGCCGCCCAACGCGAACTGCCCCAGATCGACGAGAAGCTCTACCTTGAAACCTATACCGCAACCCAGAACCGGCGCGCCAAGCGCTGAGATGCCCATGACCAAAGCCTTCCTGCCCTTGCTCGGCCCCATCTTGCCGGAACTGACCGATGAGGACGCCGCGTCGATCCTCGACTACCTGCACGAACGGGTGACGCTGCTCGAGTCGCACTACCACGAACAGAATCGTTGCCATACCCTGGCACGATTGCAACGCACCGGGAGACAGAACCCCGATAACACCGGCGCAAGCATGTCCATCACCACGCACACCAAACGGAAAAACACTGGAGGAATCGCATGATCTGGCGCCAGTCCTCCGGCCTAACCCAAGGCCTGTCCTTGCTCATCAATGCCGATTGGACGCCACAACAAGCCCTGGCGGTGGTGGAACTGCTTGACGACCTGCGCGAGCGAATCTGTGCGCACTACCAGTTGGCGCTGTTCGATCTGCTGCGCGAAGATCTAAGAACCTGCGACGAGCCGTCGGACAGGAAAGGCGCGGACGAACCGTTCTGACCCAGACAACAAGGAGCCTTCTCGGCTCCTTGTTCGCTTGCGCACCCGCGCAGGCAAATAGCCCCCCAGCGCCGGCACCACGCCCATCACCACTGACTGCTCGCGTTCAAGATCTGCGATGGACTCCGCCTCGCTCTCGCGCTCCAAGTCCATCATTTACCGAGCACGCCCGTCCATCAAACTCCGTGCTCACGCACAGTACACCGAAAAAAAGCATTGCACAAACTGTTACATGTCATATCTTGAGAAGTCCGCTTCCGCGCGTTTAGGATGGCCTCCCCCAAACCGTAGAGGAGGCCTGATCCTCCCGAACTCGGCGCCACAGATGCGGCGCCAAGGCCGAACAACGGCGGCACGCGCCACGGGGCGGCGCTGCACCTTTTGTCGAAGTTCACACCCAGCACACATGGAAGATTCCAGGAGACACCATGCTGAGTCCTCATGAAATTGCCACCCTGATCCTGGTCAAGGATGCCCCGGCCCCCTTGGACCTGGACCCCTCCGATCTCGACACCCTGCTGGAACGCCAGCTCGTCATGCTGGAGGCGCGTCCCTCCGGGCAAGCGTGCCCCCGCCTCACCCAGCGCGGCCGGTTTGTCCTGAAAGCGGTCGGGCGGTCCGGCTAAGGGCTGCCGCGCACCGTCTTGCCGTTCCCGCCGCAGCCATTGCTGCCGCGTGGTTTGGGCGCCGCGCGCATCGGCTCGCGACGGCGGCTGACGGGCGCGTGACCCGCGCCGCGGCGACCGATATCCAATGACCATGTCCTAGTGGCACGCCGCCATCGGGGCAGATGCTGACGTTTTTCTTCAGGAGCTACCTCATGGCTACGCCACTCACCACCGAACAGATTGCCGCAGTGCAGGCCACCAGCCTCGACATCTGGATCGGTCTGACCAGCAAGACCCTCGACGGCGTCGAGAAACTGATAAATCTGAATCTGCAGACAATGAAGTCGGCCCTGGCGGGCGCCCAGGAAAACACGCGCAAGGTTTGCGCCGCCAAGGATGCGGCCGAGCTGCTAGGGCTGCAGCACAGTCTTTGGCAGCCGGCACTCGAGCAGGCCCAGGCATATCGCCAGCAGCTGGCAGCCATCGCCTCGGCCACGCGTGCCGACTTCGCCAAGGTTGCCGAGGCGCAGTATGAAGCGAACAAGCGCCAAGTGCAGGACGCGATCGACAATGCCGCCAAGGGCGCGCCGGCCGGCTCAGAGGCCGCCGTGGCCGCCTGGCAATCGGCGCTGGCCGCCAGCACCACGCTGTGCGAATCGATGCAGCAGGCCGCCAAGCAGGCGGCTGAGCTCGCCGAAAGTAATTGGAACACCGCCGCCGCTGCGGCATCGAACGCGGCCAAGCAGGCGACTGCACAGGCCGCGCGCGCGGCCAAGCGCTAAGGCGAGGCCTGCGTCGGCGTTGCCAAGGTGACGCCGGCGCAGGCGCCGAGGCGCCCTCGAGGCGGCGCCGCTGCTCGACGGGGGAGGCTACCGACCAGCGGGGCCACTAAAAATTTGATTGCAGGAGGAGAGATGGAATGAACACCGCCCGTCAGTAACGCTAGCGGGGGTTCCACGATGAGGGGCTCTCGCTTGACCGACGGCATCGATGTGCCAAAGTGAAGATCCGAACCATCACTTGAGGTAAGGAGAGCCCAAATGAATGCTACGACATATGGGCTGGATCTTGCAAAGTCGATCTTCCAACTCTACTGGGTCGACCCAGAGACGGGCGAGACGCACAGCCGGCGCCTCAGCAAGACCCAACTGATTTCCTTTCTGAGCAATCGCACCCCCGGCAAGTTCGTACTGGAGGCGTGTGCCGGCGCGCACTGGTGGGCAAGAAAGATTATCAGCCTGGGCCATGAAGCCATCCTACTCCACCCAAAGTACGTGCGACCGTTCGTGCGGACCAACAAGACCGATGCGGCCGACGCGCGCGCGATCTGGACAGCCGCGCAGCAACCTGGGATGCGACCGATACCGGTAAAGACTGAGGCACAGCAAGCCTTACTTGGATTGCACCGAATTCGCTCGGAACTAGTCGACAGCCGCACGCGGCAAGTGAATCAGATTCGTGGCTTGCTGGGCGAATACGGCCTGCACTTCGTGCTTGGTCGCAAGGCTGCCATGGCGCAGTTTGTCACCCGACTGAGCGAGATCGAGCAAACCATCCCGGCTCCCTTGTGGCGACTGTTGTCGCGCCAGTTACAGCGACTCAGGCAGTTGGACGCTGAAATCCTCGCGGCCGAGCAAGAGATCGCTGCATGGCTAAAAACCGAGCCTGCCGCCCAATGTGTGGATGCGATTCCGGGAATTGGCCCGATCACCGCCACGGCCCTGGTTGCCACCATGGGATCTCCCCAGGCTTACCGCTCAGGCAGAGCCTTCGCGGCCAGCCTGGGCCTGGTACCAACCCAGAGTGGCACCGGCGGCAAGGTTCACCTCGGCCATATCAGCAAACGTGGCGATCCCTATTTGCGCAAACTGCTGATCCAGCCTCAAACTACGCACGGATTCCCCCAATGATCCTGATCTTCTTGGCCATGTCCTGTAGCTCACGGTCGCGAACTCTTGCGCGTGCCTGGCCGGGGCGAGCAAGGGCCAGGCCACTTGCATCCAATCCGCGCTACCCTGGACGGCCCGACGAATTGAAATCAGGCAACTCGTCGTCCAGAATTTCGAACACGGCTTCCGCCTTGCGTCCCAAGCCGGACTCCGGGTTGCGCGACAGATGCTCGTCGGCTCGCAACCACTGGCAGGCCCGCAGCACATCCTCAACGGTCGGCTCGATGTTCAGGATCCGCGCGAGCACTTCATCGTCAACCGGACCGACAATCTCGCGGATCTCACTCGCGCTCGCCAAGCGCGAATCGCTCTTGGTCGTGTGCATGGCGATGTCTCCAATCAGGTGTGTGCGGCGTCTGGCCGAGTCCACCCGTTACAAGTCCGTGGCACGGGTCACCGTCGTGCTGGCGGAAATGCCCCCGGCTTCGCCCCGATAGTTCGAGCGTAGCGCATTGACAGGCGGCGCCGATGCACGCCCCATCGCACCACCACTGGTCCCGCCAAGTCGTGGCTGCGGATCGCCAAGGGGCCTGGTCAACTCCCATGGCCACAAGCGCTGCGCTCACTCCGACCATGGCGGCTGGTAGCCCGTGGCGCAGGCTGGCCGCAGTCAGCACGTTGAGGATCTCTGGCACGATGCACACCCAAAGGCGTGGCCCGCGCGCTTGCAGCGCGCCGGCTCCGTTGTAATATAAAGGGTAGGCGGTGTGCGCGAAAGCGACCCGCCTCGCTTGCGCTTGGAGCTGGCATGATCCCCATGCTGGCGAGCGCCGGTAGCACCGGATAGCCGAGACGTGTCGCGTCGTGGCTGGATTTTCGCTGGCTTGGCGGTTGCCTTGTGTGGGGGTGGCTTCGTGGCCTACGGCCTCGTTGTCAACGAAGTGCGCAATTCGCAATGGCAGGCGCACTATCTTGGCCGCTTCACCAGACAGTTCACCTTCGAGGTGCGGCCGGGCGCCAGCGACAGCATCCGCTTTCCCCAATCTGGCCCCTATGACGTGCGCCTGGGCTACGGCCGGATGCCAGACTTCACCGAGCGGCTGACGCAATACGGCTACGTGCCAGCGGAGCAGGCGCGCATGTCGCCTGCGATGGTCCGGCTGATGGACTCCGGCATCTTTCCCCCGTATCGCGAGAAGAGCCAGGCCGGCCTGGCGCTGCGCGACTGCAACGGCCTGACGCTGGCGTTCGCACGCTACCCGCAGCGGCAGTATGACAACTTCGCGGCCGTGCCGCCGGTACTGGTCGGCGCGTTGCTGTTCGTGGAGAACCAGGGGCTGCTGAATCCGGAGTACCCCAACCTGAACCCGGCGCTCGACTGGACACGCCTGTCACGGGCGGTGATGGACCAGGTCATCCGCCTGGCCGACAACTCGCACGAATCGCCCGGCGGCAGCACGCTGGCCACGCAGACCGAGAAGTATCGGCATTCGCCGGAGGGACGCACGCAATCGATCGCGGAGAAGTTCCGGCAGATGGCCTCGGCCTCGCTGCGCGCCTACCTGGACGGGCCGGACACACGGCGCGCGCGTGAGCGCATTGTGGTCGACTATCTCAATACGGTGCCGCTATCGGCGCGGGCGGGCTTTGGCGAGGTCAACGGTATCGGCGATGCACTGTGGGTCTGGTACGGCGAGGATTTCGGCGAGGCCAACCGGCTGATGAGGCAGATGGATCCGCACGCGCCCACCGACCGCGAAGCGCAGGCGTTCAAGCGCGCGCTGTCGTTGATCATCGCGCAGCGCCGACCGTCCTACCACCTGCGCCGCGACGACACCAACCTGGAGGCGCTGACCGGCAGCTACCTACGCCTGCTGGCGGCCAACCGCATCATCACGCCCGCGTTGCGCGACGCCGCGCTGCGGCAGCCGCTGGCCAAGGCGGCGCCGCCGCCCAAGCCCGAGCCGGAGCCCTTCGTCACGCGCAAGGCCGTCAACCGCGTGCGCTCGGACATCGGCCGGGTGACCGGCGTCGACAGCCGCTATGACATGGACCGGCTGGACCTGACCGCGGACAGCACCATCAACCGGGAGGCGCAGCGCATTGTCACCGATATCCTGCTGCGCATGCGCGACAAGGACGAAGCCCGCAAGATGGGCCTGTACGGCCACAACCTGCTGCGCGACCAGGATGACCCGTCAAAGCTGATGGCCAGCTTCACACTGTTCGAGCGCGTGGGCAATGCCAGTGTGGTGCGGGTGCAGGCCGACAATGTGGACCAGCCGTTCGACGTGAACAGCGGGGCGCGCTTCAACCTGGGGTCCACCGCCAAGCTGCGCACGCTGGTGACCTACCTGGAAATTGTCACCGAGCTGCACGGCCGCTATGGCGGCATGAGTCGCGCGGAGCTGGCCGGCGTGACGCCGGCGAAGCAGGATGCGCTCAGCCGCTGGGCAGTCGACTACCTGAGCCAGGCGCGCTCGCCAGCGGAGCGCGAACTGACGCCGATGCTGGAAGCGGCCATGGAGCGCAAGTATTCCGGCAACCCGGGCGAAGCCTTCTTTACCGGAGGCGGGCGGCAGAGCTTCAGCAATTTCGAGCGCTGGGAAGGCGAGCGCATCATGACCGTGCGTGAAGGGTTTCAGCATTCGGTCAACCTGGTCTTCATCCGCCTCATGCGCGACATCGTGCGCCATGAGATGTTCCGCGCCAGGCCCGGCATGAGCGACATCTTCGATGACCGCAACTCGCCCGAGCGCCGCGCCTACCTGGCGCGCTTTGCCGACCAGGAGGGCAGCGCCTACATGACCGGCTTCTACCAGCACTACCGCGGCAAGAACTCGGACCAGCGCCTGGCCACGCTGCTGGGCCGGGTGCGCATGAGCACGCCGCACCTGAGTGCGGTGCGCCTGTCGGTGACGCTGCTGAGCGCGCGGCCAGATCTGGATGAAGAGAGCTTCAGCCGGATCCTGCGCTCGCGGCTAACGGACAAGCAACTCGCCGGCGAGGACCTGCCGGCGCTCTACCGCAAGTATGGCCACGACAAGTTCAGCCTCAATGACCGCGGCTACCTGTCGCGCATCCACCCGCTGGAGCTGTGGATGGTGGAATACCTGGGCAAGCATCCGGATGCGACGCTGGCGCAGATCCTGCGCGACAGCACCGCCCAGCGCCAGGAGGTGTACCGGTGGCTGTTCCGCTCCCGCAGCAAGGCCGGCCAGGACAACCGCATCCGCACCCTGCTGGAGCAGGACGCCTTCCAGCGCATTGCGAAGCGTTGGCAGCGCCTGGGCTACCCCTTCGATTCGCTGACGCCGTCCTATGCCACCGCCATCGGCGCCTCGGGCGACCGGCCTGCTGCGCTCGCAGAACTGGCCGGCATCCTCCTCAACGACGGGGTGGCCACCCCGTCCGCTACGGTACGCAGCCTCGATTTTGCCGCCAACACTCCCTACGCCACGCGCTTTGTCCTGCAGCCGGCGCCGGGCAAGCGACTGCTGCCGCCCGAAGTGGCATCGCTGGTGCGGCGCTCGATGCTGGACGTGGTGGAGCGGGGCACGGCCAGGTCGATCCGGGGCGCGTTCGTGGTGCCCGGCAAGGGCGGTGCGCCGCTGCCAGTGGCCGGCAAGACCGGCACCGGCGACCAGCGCTTCCAGGTGTATGCCCCGGGCGGGCGGCTGATCGCGTCGCGCTCGGTGACTCGCTCGGCGACCTTTGTCTTCCTATTGGGGGAACGCTTCTTCGGCACCGTCACCATCAGCGCGAGGGAGCCGTACGCGGCCAGCTACCGCTACACCAGCGCGCTCGCAGTGAGGCTCTTGCGCTACATGGCACCGCAGGTGGCGGCCCTGGCCGCGCCAGGTGGCGAGCAGCCCCTGATGCGTTGCGGCGACCAACCCCAAGAAGCTCCGCCGGTCGGCGTCGCGGTGGACTGAACGGAACGCTTAGAAAATGTCACGGCCGCCGGGACCAATGGCGTAACGAGGTCCACAGGGACCGCGCTACTTCCGGTGCCTGCTCGACGGCAACTACCCCCTCATCGCCTTTTACCGACCGGAGTCGTGTGTCCAGCGAGTTACCACGTTCTTCACGTTCTCCCCCAAGGAACTGGCGCTGATCGACACCTGCAAATTGAAAGGGCTCGCCGGCGTGGTGGCCAATGCCAAGCCGGCGGACTGCTGGGCATCTCGTGCAATGGCCGCATTTATGTGCCAGACGCAGACCACACCGTTCGACCGGCATTGGTAGACGTTCGACCTGTAACGCGCCAACTGCTACATTACCGTGGGACTGCCGGCAAAGGCATGGAAGGATGGTCACACACACAACTATTCGTTGAACCCCAGTGGTAACTCTTGGAACGGAAATTGCGTGAGTTGAGTTCGTCGCGGCGATGCCCTTGCCACTTCCAGCTTGGCGAGCAACTTGTGAGGCAGCAATCCTTTCAAGGCAAACCAGATTAATCCCATTTTTCTGACCAAGACGGGGCGCAAAGCCCCGCAGCGGCGCAGAAGGCGGCCTGCCGAGGCTCGGGATAGCTGTTTCAAGCAGGCATTGCCCGGCAGCCCGCATGGGTGCTAGGGGTCTGCATACCGCTCAGGCTACCGTTAAAACATCATGGACATCAGGCCAGCGGGCCTGGCCCTGCGGAATCACTTCAGGACGCCGGACGACGCGGCCAGGCTTGCAGGGTGCAGGTGCCACTGATGGCAAATGCGAGATTTCCTCCCGCGGTGCAACTTTTACCCGCACCATCAGGGATCCCCGCCAACCGGTGGCCGGTTCGGGGCTGTAATGGCCCTTGACACCATTGGAATGGTTCTTGCGCCCCAATAGAAAGATCGACAACAAGATCGATAGTGCCGGTGGTGAGGGCGCCACTGATCGGCGCCTATCGACGCGGGCCGGCCGCTGGAGCCGGATTGAGTACTGGCCGACTCACATGCGCCAGTTCGACGAACGGGGGCCAGTGCACCTGAATACGAGGACACGCGCTTCCGAAGAGGATGGACCTAACGCGGCGTCGAGCGAGGCCATCCAATCAACCTGATGGAGGAATAGACATGGCCGAAACTGCCACCAAACTGCCCGTCAAGAAGGGCGAGGAAGGGCCTGTGCGCTCGTGGATGCCACAAGCCTGGGATCCCGTCGCGAGTCTGCGCCGCGAGGTCGATCGCACTGACCAGAAACCGAACCAATCCGATTGACAACTCGTTGGCCGTATCGGAAGAGGCGCCCGCCGTGTAACACAGCGCTTCGTTAACCCACCGTCGAGAATTACTGCTACGTCGCCCTCAGGAAATTCAGATCAAATGCGGATCACACTGATATTCGGTAAGCGCCTCGTGGTGGCCGTTCTGGACGGGTAATTGAGGTTTTGGGTAATTTGGTGCCCACCAAATTATTGCGGACACCAAAGTGGACGAGACAG
>NZ_JBEFLI010000105.1:0-17285 GCF_040578825.1 Cupriavidus necator
GGCTCGCTCGATGAGATGGCCCAGGTGGTCGTCGCGCTCCTGCAGCCGTATTTGCAGCCCGATAATTATTAAACCTATTTAGGGGATGTTGTACTAGTAAGATATGAGGCAATTTGAGCGGATTATTACCGCAATGTAATCGCCTGGTCAGATGTGCGTAGCCTCGTTCTCCTTGTCTCGTGGTGTAGAGTTGACGTGTGGCCATCTACGTAGATTCCTGGCCGTGGCCAGTGGAAGCGGTTCTTTGGCGCCCTCGGTTGACGAACCATTTGGACCGGCGCGCCGCTTGGTAGACGCCAATGTCCTGGATTGGAGGTAACTGCCATGGATGATTCAGTCGCAGTTCCACAAGACTTACGCCAGCGCAGGTTGCTTCTGCGGGCCACCACTACCCTCGGCGGGATAGGGATCGTCGGTGCCACGCTCCCGTTTGTGCAGAGTATGGCGCCGAGCAATGCTGCCAGGTCGCGAGGCGCGCCTGTGGACGTCAGTCTCGATACGGTGGAGGCGGGCACGCTCGCCACCGTCGCATGGCGGGGCAAGCCCGTATGGATCTTGCATCGGACCAGCGCCATGTTGGAAGGGCTCGGAAAGCATGACGACCTGTTGGCCGATCCACAATCCCGGCAGGCCCAGCAGCCCCCCTATGCCGCCAATCGGACTCGCTCGATCCGGCCAGAGTTCTTTGTGGCCGTGGGTATTTGCACCCATCTGGGCTGCGTGCCCACCTTTCGGCCAGACGTGGGGGCCGCGGATTTGGGGGAGCGCTGGCCAGGCGGCTTCTTCTGCCCCTGTCATGGCTCCAAATTCGATCTGGCTGGGCGCGTCTTCAAGAGTGTTCCGGCGCCGGTCAATCTGGAGGTGCCCCCATACGAGTACTTGGGCGAGACAAGGCTGGTGGTCGGCAGGGATCGCTCCGGGGCCGGATGATTTCGTCATCCTGAGAACACTCTTCTGGTAGTGCCTCAGTTGTCAAGGAAACCGTCCATGAGCACAGTGCGTCATCGCCATTGTTCCATCGTTCCATCGGAGTTGCTGGGAGAGCTCGAACGAAAGCTCGCCCGGCCTCACGGGGCTTGAGCTGGCCCTGGCGCAGTCCCAGGCCAGATTCGAGGGGCAACAAGGCATCGTGGCCGAGTTGTTCGCGCTCGATCGCTATCTGCAGGAGCGCGGCTTACCGATCAGCCGCGCACGCTGGGATTCGGCCGCGGCCCTGGTCGGCAGCCTGAACGGCGGCAATGATGCCCAAGGCGGCATCACGGCGCTACGCCAATGGGAAGTTATGCGCCGGTTCTTCAGGCTGGCCGCGGATAGCCTGGCCAGCGACCACCCGCCGCTGGCCGAAAAGCTCCGCCGCGCTACCCACTGGATGAGACATACCCATGCGACGCATGCCCTGGCCAAGGGCGTCGCCTGAGCTGCTTATTCCACCTCAGAATAAGAGGAGGGGTTTTCATAACCGCAAGGCTTATGATAGAAATTTGCCTTTATCTTGGTCAGACCCCTAAGACGTGGCAACGAAATGCAATTAATCGCCAGAATTAGGCCCAAACATAAATGAGCGGTTAGCAGGAGGACGGGGGCGCCCTAACGCGTCCACCCAATCCGGTGGCGGTCCTGCGTGGCCTCATGCCGTGCATCGTCTTCGGTGTGCAGGTAGGCACTGGTGGTGGAGATGGAAGCGTGCCCGAAATTGTCCCGCACGAACCGCAGATCCACCTGCTGGTCGGTCATATGCGAGCCCGCGGTATGGCGCAGCCAGTGGGCCGAGGCGCTGGCCAGCAACGCCGCCTGCGCTTCCCATTCGGGCCCGCGCGCGCGCAGGCGCGTGGCCGCCAGGCCGAACACCTCTTTCAGGATCAGGTGCAGCGCGCCACGTGACAGGCCCTTGTCACGGTTCTCGTGACCCTCGCGTCCGATCACCGGCAGCAGCAGCGGCCGCGTCTCGCCGGGCTGCGGGGTCGGCGCGAGCCCATGGGCGCGGCGGTAGCGCGCCAGTTCGGCAATCAGCTCGTCGGTGGCCGGCACCAGCCGGGTCCGGTTGCCCTTGCCGGTGACCTCGAGCCACCAGCGCTCGATGCCGTGGGCATCGCGCCGGCAGAAAAACGCCCCCATCGCCGTGCCAGTGACCTCGGCCGCGCGCAAGCCGCCCAGGTAGAGCACCGTCAGGAGCCAGCGGCAGCGCGCCGCATGCAGCCGCTCGCGCGCGGTTTCGGTGGGCATGGCCGCGACCGTGTCCTTGACCGCCTGCCACAGCTCGTGACTGAGGTAGCGCGTGATGCGCGGCTTGGTCGGCGCGCGCCGCCGGCGCGCCAGGGCGAGTGGATTGCCGGCCAGATAGCGGGCGTCGACCAGCCAGGCGAACAGCGCATTCAGGATCACCAGCGCATGGCGCACGCTCGCCGGCGACAGCGGCCCGGCAAACGGCCGCCACCCTGGCGCGCCACGCGCGAGCTTCTTGCGCGACGCCATCACCCAGCGCGCGGCCGGTTGCGGGTCGGCGAGGAAGCGTTCGTAGGCCAGCAGATCCTCGTGCGTCAGCGACGACAGCGGCTTGCCCAGCTGCAGCACGGCCCACAGCAGCAGTCGCTCGACCTCTCGGCGGTAGGCGGCGAGCGTCGCCGCGCTGTCGGCATAGCGCGCGAGCCAGGCGGTGACGGCAGCGAAGTCGTCGGCCGCGGCGATGCGGGTGGCGGTGGCGCGCGCGCGGTTGCTGCCGGCGGCGCCGGAGAGTCCGGCCGGCAGCTGCAGGCGTTCGAGCGGGGTGGGCAGCGGGGCCGCCAGGCTTTCCAGCGGTTTGATCGGGAGCGGTTCCATGAGCGGGTATCGGCCGGAGCACATGCGTCAGTGAAACTAATTTTGTTCCCGTCATGGACACGGAAAATAAGGGCAACCAGAGGGTCGAGTAACAAAATTAGTTTAAAAAGCTTAAAGACAAATTGTTCCTTCGGCCGACCGTTAAACTAATATTGTATCCTTGCCCACGTTCCGGCGCTTCCTTGCCTTGCAGTCCCGCGATAGTGCCCTATGGTTCATAGCGATCGGGCCATAGGCGAAGGTGGCCATTTGTTCTGGAACCTCCATGGAAGTCCGCGACGCTGACGACAGCTGTCATTGCTCCCGCCGCACAATCGGCAGGAGAGCCATCGACACCTCGCTCTGGGCAAGCCCGGATGAAGGGGCGCTCGAAGGAGAACGGCGCGCGTTGTATTTTGCGAGAAAGCAGGCGGTCTCGCTGTACCTTTCCGGCGCGACGGCCGACACCATCAAGCGTCTCACCTCACTTGGCGCAAAACAGGCTTATCGACTGATCCGCGAACGTTGCCTCGAAACGCATCCGGACGGGCGGCCCTACGGCTGGCGCGGGCTGGTTCCGTGGACCCGGATCAAGCACTACCGGCGCCATCGGAAGATCCATGTCAGTCAGTTCGGCGGCGGCGCCGTTGGTGCCCTGCAGGCGCTCCTTGATGCGCAGCCGGAGCTTCGCCAGGCATTCGAAGCGCGTATTCTCGCGAGCGCAACAGGCAAGCGGCTGGTCGAAACCCGGCAGTCGAAAAGACGTCACTGCGGGTGGCTTCTCGACCAGCTCCGCGAACTTGGATGTGAACAGCGAAACGAGTGGCCGTTCAACACGGCGACCCTGGGATACGTCTCGATTGGCCGGTTTATCGACAGGGTGTTGTCGGCCAACCCACGAGCGCTGGCGGCGGCGAGCGGCGGTCCAGACCTGGTGTCAAAGCTGAAGACAGGGGACGGAACCGGACGGCCGGTTCAGAAGTTCATGCAGCGCGTCGAGATGGATGCGCACAAGCTAGACGGACGTTTCTGCGTGTCGCTTCCTCTGATGGGAGGCGGCTTTCGGGAGAAGATCGTTCATCGTCTCTGGGTCATCGTGATACTTGAAGTGATGTCGCGCGCGGTGCTCGGCTACTACTTCAGCATGAGACGGGAAGTCTCGAAGGATGATGTCCTGCGCGCGCTGAAGCGGGCATTGGGAAAATGGTGTGCGCGTCCGGTAAGCTTCAGCGACAAGGCGTATCTGCCCGATGCCGGGCTTCTGTCGGTGCTGGGTGACGATTTCGTCGGACTGTGCTGGGATGAGACCAGCGTAGACGGTGCCCTTGCCGAGACCTGTCAGCACGTGCGCGACGCGTTGCGCGATACGGTTCGCGCGACGCTGCTTGAGCCGAAAACCTCGTTCTCGAAACGTCGAAGCAAGGACGACCGGCCCTTCATCGAGGCGTTTTTCCGAAATCTGGCGGGGAAGGGCTTTCAGCGTCTTTCCAACACCACCGGCGCCAAGCCTCAGGACCGTAAGGGCCGGAAGCCGGAAGACGTTGCGCTGGCAAGCCGATTCCAGTACGAATATGCGGAAGAGCTGCTGGACGTGCTCATCGCCAATTACAACGCAACACCGCACAGCGGGATTGGCAACCGCACGCCGCTCGCATACGCGAACTTCCTGTACCACCACGCCCAGCAGAGCTTCCGCCGAGTCGATCCCGCCGTTGTGGAAGCGCTATTCAGCATCCGCAAGCGCTGCATCGTGCGCGGCGGAGCAGCGAGTGGGCGCGCCCCGTACGTGGAGTTCTATTACGGCCGCTACACCAACGAGGTGCTGCACAACCGGCACGACCTGGTGGGATCCGAGATCTGGGTGGTCTGTCACAAGGAGGATGATTGCCGGGTAGCGCTCGCCTCCACGCTTGACGGCATCTCACTCGGTGTACTGCGGGCAGCGCCGCCCTGGAACATTTCACCACATAGTCTTGCCGTTCGCGCTGCAATCTCTCAGGCCTGCTCGCACGGACAACTGATTATCCCAGCGGGCGCAGACGCCATTGAAATCTTCATGCGCTTTGTGGAGAGTCAAGCGCACAAACGCTTACCCGTCCATCCGGCCTACCTCGAAGCGCGACGCATTCTGGTTGCTGCAGCGGATCCGTCGATCGGCGCTGCCATGCTGGACGCTGCGATGGATCGTGCCAAACAGAAGGACAGCAGAGGTTCGCGCAACGGTGGCACCAGCAACAAGCCAGCGCGACCTAACGTGGCTATCAAAACTGAGCCTGCGACTCCGGGCTCCATGCTCCCGCCACGTCGAATGGCGCAATCGGGGTAGGTCATGCGATTCCCTCTGCCCGAGCGCATCGATCCGCGACACTGCATCGTGACGAAGCAGTACGCAGTATATACGCCGCCCATGCACGAGATGATTGAACAGCTCGGCGAATGGATCGACCAGCAGCGCCCCGGCGGCTATATATATGGTGCATCCCGGCTGGGCAAGTCTCGCTGCGTGCAATGGTACGTCGCTCAGGTGCTGCAGGAACGCCTTAACAGGCTGCTGAAGTACTCACCGCACAAAAGGCGAAGTTTCTTCCTACAAGGCTGAAGGGCTCGCCATTTTTCACAATCCGGGAACCTGGCGTCACTTCATCGATTTTTTCGGTGATTTGACGCCCATTTCCAGCCTCATTTCCGCGATTACTGCGACAGCGGACGGATTTGTCCCAGGGAACGCATACGTACGAGGTTGTAGGCGGCCATGCTCAACACGAACATCTGGTCGACCTTCTTCCGTCCGCGCACCATCACCTGACGCATGCGCCCAACGGTCTTGGCCCATCCAAAACCTTGTTCAATCAGCTTGCGCTTCTGCTGCGAGATGGCATAACCCTCGCTGCGTGCGATGGCATCAGGGACGGCCGAGCGCCGCCCCGAGGTGTTTTGTGCGACATGCGGCGTCACCTTCATCTCCAGGCAAGCTTGAATGAACTCCTCCGCGTCGTAGCCCTTGTCCGCGCCCACGGTGACTTCCAAATCGAGGTCCTCAGCCACCTGCCTGGCATCGTTGAGCATGACCTTCGCGGCCTCGCGCTCGGCGTATCCGTCAGCATTGGTCACCATGGCGCTGACCACCAGGCCGTGGCGATTGTCGCTCAGCGTATGGCCCATGTAGCGCAACTCACTGGCGGTCTTGCCTTTGCGATAGAGCCTGGCATCGGGATCGGTCTTGGACTCGTGCGTCTCGTTACCGCGCTTGCGCCCCTTGAAGTTAGCGCCGTCGTTATCGTCATTGTCGCCGCCGTCTTTGGGCACGAAGCTCTTGTGGCCTGCCCACGCCTGAATCAGCGTGCCGTCCACGCTGAAGTGTTCGCCCGACAGCCAGTCCTTCTTCTGCGCGATGGCCAACACTTCATTGAAGAACTCGATTACCGCGTCGTGTTGGATCAGCCGTTCGCGGTTCTTGCTGAACACGGTGGGCACCCAGACCACATCATCCATGGCCAAGCCAATGAACCAGCGAAACAGCAGGTTGTACTGCGTCTGCTCCATGAGCTGACGCTCTGACCGGACGCTGTAGAGCACCTGCAGCAGCATGGCCCGCAGCAACTTCTCCGGCGCGATGCTGGGCCGGCCGCCCTTGATATCGGCTTCATACATCTGCGCGAACAACCGGTCCATCTTCGCTAGCGCCTGATTGGCCATGGTGCGGATCGAGCGCAGCGGATGGGACTTCGGCACGAAATCATCCAGCCGCCGCATAGTGAACAAGCTCTCCGTGAAGGTGTCTGCGCCGCGCATGAAATCTTGGGTTGGATGGACTCCTCAGATCAACGCCTCAGCCAGTCCCCGCGCTGACGTCCGCTGGAGGTATTTCAGCGGCCTGTTAACGCCGTGGTACCGCTGGTGGTGTGGAATCGCCGTCCGGACAGCCAGACAAGCGAAGCAGGATTCTGGCATCAGCTGTTACTCGCCTCGAACTTCGAATTCGCCAACCCGGCGAAACCACCGAAAAGAGCGGAAGGGATCCACCTGTGCAGGCAACGCTTCATCGCCATTGCGAACAACGCGCAGCGTAATTATGTAGTACTGACCATCGACGAAGCGCAGGATTTGACGTTCCGGGAGTGGAAGTGGTTGCTCGGTCTTCAGAATGACCTTGATTACGAGGGCTACCTGCTGAGCGTGTTTTCCGTCGGCTCGCACCAGCTGAACTATCGTCACGAGTATATGGCGATCACCGGCAACGCTCACCTGGCAGCACGTTTTATGGCCGCGCATGCGCGATTTCATGGGCTGCGTTCGCCGGAAGAAATCGCATACGTGCTCAACGGCTACGATATCGACTCGGAATGGCCACCGGGCAGCGGCGTTTCATACCTGAAGTATTTCGCGCCGGTTCAATTCGCGGCAGGGCACCGCCTTGCAGACTGTGCCGCGCTGGTGTGGAAAGCGCTGGTGGAACTCTCGCCCGAATCTGCGCGCCGTCATCTCGAGTTCCCGATGCAGCATATCGCCAGGGCAACCGAGGCGATGCTTTTCCAGCTGGCGCATGGCGGAGACTGGGTTGACGTGACGTCTTACGAGAACTGGTTGCAGGAATTCGCAAAAGCGAACTTCCCGGACCACATGAGGATCATCTCGACGGGTAGTTGACATGGCGGCCTACCCATCGGTGAACTGGTGGCCGGGAAACCTCCGTCCGTACGAGTCGAGGCTGTCGTTCGTCGCCCGCTTCTGCGCACTGAATGGCGTCAACGTCCGAAAATGCGCGAAGTTTTTGAGTGTGGAGCCCGATAGCAACACGCCGCTTCCGATCGACGAAATCAGGCGCCTGGCGTCCGTGCTCGGTGAGACCGCGCCGCTTGTCGAAGACGTTTTCTCGCCTTCCATACGCTTCATCGATGTCGGCCGTTATGGCCCACCTCCCGATAGTCGCGAGCGAGGTGCCATCCGCTATTGCGAGACCTGTGTGCAGCACGGCTACCACAGCTACCTGCATCAGCTTGGGTGGCTTTCGCGGTGCCCATTTCACCTGAGCGAGCTGAAAACGACGTGGGCGCAGGAGCACACCGCCAGCCTCGTGTCGCAGCGCGTGGGCGCGTTGGAGTTCGTGATGCGGCAACGCTGCAGGACGTGGCCGCACGGCATTGATGCCGGCTTTCCCGCCCGAGAGCAGGGGCGTGTTGCGTCGCTCGCCGGCTGGGTCGCACGGGCGAGCGTCGCTGCCGCGCGCATGTCGCTCGGCGAGATCTGGTCGTCGGGCAACGATGGCATGCCGGGGGCCGTCTCCTTCGACCAAGCGTTCGGTCAGCTGCGCACGCTTGAGCCCCCGCCCGAGGACATCGAGCCGCTCCTGACCGAAGCCGGTGATCGGTGGAGTCTGGAAAGCCACGCGTTTGCGCGGCAAGCGAAAATCCAGCTCGGCCGCCTCAGGTTGTGCCACCTCAGCTTTGCCGAAGTTCTTCACTTCTATATACGCATCAACGCCGCTTCGGCGAATCCGTCTTCGTTTGTCACGCGCCTGCATGCCATGCAGGACCGGCAGACTCGCCATGGCACCTGTCGCTGTCGGTGGAGGCTGACCAAGGCGGGATGGCTCTCCCGCTGGGTCAACGTGCACCCAGAGGAGGGGCCCCGCTGGGGCCTGATCTGCCCATACGATATCGCGCTCAACGAACTTCAACTCGGCTGGGGCCGTTCGGACCTGGCGCTCTCCAATCGGCAGGCGGAGCAGGAACGGCAGCGCTTCTGCAGCGTTTCTCACGCGATGCGCGACTTGGGCCTCATCCGCTATACACGGGATGCAGCGGTAGCGCCGGCGGGTTACCTATATGCCGATCAGGACGTCTGGACCTGCTGCGAGTGGGTCCGGGAGTCGACGCTAACCGCAGTGCTCGAGATGGCGGTCGCGTGGGAAATCGAGCTGACGTTCGACGCGTTGACCACTTGGCTGGATGACATCGATCGGGGTGTCGATCCGCTTGAGCGCGACGATTCCAAATCTTGCGTCCGCCTGTGCGAAACCGACGACGGGCTGTTGCTGATCAGGTGGACGCAGGCAGACGGGTCCGCGTCGCAGACGACTCCGTTCTGAGCCGACGTTGGGCACGAGCTCGGCACGGATCGGGCCGCCATTGGGCAATCGGGCGCCGCACGAAAGGGGCGCCAAGGTAAGTCAAGACGATGGCAGCCCCGCGCTCAGCCAGATCGCCGCGAGGCTTTGCGCTGACCGAAAGCCTCAGTGAACTGCCGGGCGCGTCGGGTATTCGTTTGCAACTGACGGTCGAACGTAGCCGGCATCATCACGGCGGTCGAGAGCGACCAGCGATGTTTGCATCCAGGTGATGGGGCGTGTGCGCGGTCATCATGGCTGACGCACATTGCGTCGGCCGGTGTGGTGCTTGGCTCGCCGTCGCTGCGCATAGTTGAACAGCAGGAGGGCGGTGCACCTCTGGTGGGCGCGGCTGCACGACGATTTTGCTCCAGGGGGCTAGGAACAAAATTAGTTTCAAAATGGAAAGTTCCACCCAACCAGATTGCATAGTTTGGCCACTCCAGGCCTGAATCGCGTCTGAGTCCCCTGCTAAAGGGGCATTTCCTTGCCTTCCAGCTTTGTAAAGCTATACCTGTTGCTTGCATCGCATGTAGCAGGAGCTGGACATGAACGGTCAGGAACGGGCTGAAGAGAATTTCAAGGTTTTCCTGACCTGGGCCAGTACAAGGAGCGACAGCGACTTCCACGAGCTCGCAAGCCAAGGGCGCCTGAACCGCGGTGAGATTTGCCGTGAGTGCAACTTCAGTCGCTCCGTGCTCACGCAAAACCCACGCGTCAAGGCAGCACTGCTGCAACTGGAGGAGCGGCTGCGCGCGACTGGCGTGCTGTCCCAAGTGGTAGAGCCGGGCACGGCCTTGCCGTTGCGGGCCAAGGGGCAGCTGCAAGCGGCCAGCGATGCAGAACGGCTCAAGCGTCTCGAAGCCGAGAACTCCGCCATGCGGGTCGAGCTGGCTGATTTGCGGCAGCGCCTCAAGCGCTACGAAGCGCGCGAGGCCCTACTGGCCGAGACCGGGCGTTTGGCCCGATGACCACCGCCTTGACGCTGCGCGTGCAGCGCGTCCGCCACCGCTGCCAGGGCAGCGCAACTGCAACCGCGCTGGCAATCGACGCCAATGGGCAAGCCATACCGGACGCTCCGCGCTATGCCGTCATCTTCCCGGCGCGGCGCACGCCCGCTGAGGTGCAGCAAGGCCAGTGGTGGCGGGTGGTAGGCGACGCGAAGCCTGTGCAGTACGTCGTGGACGGCTTCCAGGTGCTGGAGCATCGGCTCGTTGCGCAGGCGGCCGAGTTGCTTCGCCCCTCGGGCGAGCACATCGTGCAGCTGCTGGCCACCAGTCCGGCGTTCCCGGGCATCGGTGAGGTCAAGGCACGCCGGTTATGGGAGGCGCTGGGGGAGCGGCTCTACCAGTGCCTGGAACAGGCAGATCAAGCCAGCGTGGCCGCCATAGTGGGCACCGAGCTGGCCGGCGTGCTGCTCGCCGGCTGGCAGGCGTACGGCAACGCCGATGCGCTGCGGTGGTTCCAACGTGCGGGGTTGGAGCTGCGGCTGTCGCACAAGGTACTGGAGGTCTACGGGGCCGAAGCCCACGCCGCCATCGCGGCCGACCCCTACCGGCTGCTGGCCTTCGGCATGAGTTGGCCAGCCGCCGACCAGCTGGCCCGCGAACACTTCGGACTCGGCCTGAACGACCCCAGGCGCCTCACGGCGGCTGTGGAGTCGGTGCTCTACGGCACGTTTGACGACGGCAACACCTGCTGCAAGCGCGCGGATGTGGTCAGGGCGCTTGGGCGCCTGGTTGGCACCACCGTGGTGGCTGCGGCGCTGGATCTCGCCATCGAAAGCCGCGTGGTCCTCATACGCGAGGGGCGGCTGCATGCGCAGGGTCCCTACCTCATCGAACGCGGCGTGGCCACGGCCTTGAACAGGCGACTGGATGTAGAGATGCCGCTGGCTTTGCCGTGCGAAGTGGCGCAGATGCTGGAGCGATTCGAGCAGGAAGATGCGGCATTCACCGGTCGGGCGGACTTCGCCCTCAATGCCGCTCAGCGCGCTGCGGTGCATGCGGCGGCCAGGCACCCCCTGACGCTCATCACCGGTGGCGCGGGCGTAGGCAAGACGACAGTGCTCAAGGCCGTAGGCAGGCTGCTGGACAGTTGCGGACGCACCGTCTACCTCATGGCCCTTTCAGGCCGGGCTGCCAAGCGCATGGCCGAGACAACGCACCGGCCGGCTATGACGATTGCGGGGTTCCTGCGCAACGTCGCGCGGGAAGGCGTGCCGGACGACGCGGTCCTGGTTATTGACGAGGCCAGCATGCTTGACGTGCTGCTGGCATACCGGCTGCTGGAGGCGGTTCCGACTTCCTGCCGCCTCGTGCTCATCGGCGATCCGTTCCAGCTGCCACCCGTCGGGCCAGGTCTCACGCTGCATGCACTTATAGCAGTAACCCGGGTGCCCCGGGTGGAGCTCACCGAGGTGCGCCGCTTCGGCGGCGAAATCGCCCAAGGTGCGCAAGCCGTGCGCGAGGGAGGCTGGCCCGCGATATCGGACGACCCGCAGGCGCCACTGGCCTTTGTGCCGTGCGCGCAAGCTGACCTCGCCGCGACGGTGCTGCAGCATTACCGGCAGGACCCGCAGCGCACCCAGATACTGACTTTCACGCGCGAGCGCGGGCCGGCTTCAGCCAAGGTCCTCAACGCCTTGTGCCAAGAAGCCCTGGGTACCAATGCCCCGCCGCTGCTTGTGTGGTGTCAGGAGCGGCAACGAGTGGAGGACTCCGGGCTGCGCCTGGGCGACCCGGTCCTGTGCACGCGCAACCTATGGGACCTGGGCATCCAGAATGGCAGCCTGGGACGGCTTGAAGCCATCGAGGAGACGCCGCATACGCTGCCCGACACCGAGGCTCGGCTTGCCGGCACTGTGCTGGCCTGGGTGCGGTGGGACGACGGCGAGCGCAGGCCGGTGACCGAGGAGGTGCTGGACGCGCTGGAGCTCGGCTATGCCGTGACGGTGCACAAGGCGCAAGGCAGCCAGTTCCCACGCGTCATCGTCCCGGTGTGGGCCGCGCGCAACCTCGACCGGACGATGCTCTACACCGCCATCACCCGCGCCACCACGCAGGTGCTATTGGTGGGCGACGTGCAGGCGGCACGCCGGGCTGCCGAGGCCGAGCCGCACGCCAGCCGGCGACATGTCGCCTTGGCAGGACTGTTGGAGGAGAGGCCCTGATGTTCGTCACCGCCAAGGCGCAGGTGCACACCGACGCCACGAGCGTTTACACCGAACTGCCGGTGCTGCTGACGCCGGCCGGGGTGCTGGAGCCGCTGCTGGACTACTTCCTGGCCCGCAGCCACGACCGCAGCCTCGTGTGGATGGGTAAGGTCTCGCGTTCGGTGCGCATGTTCCTTGAATACCTGCACAGCAATCCAGCAGAGCGCGACAGCTACCGCCTGTTCCAGAACTTCGCCCAGCGCCTCTACACCGGCACCTTCGGCCGCGATGGCCTGGACCCCAGCGGGCTGGCATGGCCAGCGCGCTCGGCAGTCGATGCCCAGCACATCGTCACGCACCTCACCGACTTCTTCGAGTGGCTTGGCCAGATGCGCCCGGCAGCGGCCGCTCTCAACCCGCGCTACGCGGGCGCAGCGTTCGACCGCTTGTGCGACGAAGCGGCCTACCAGTACCGCCGCGACCGCTCGTTCCTTGGCCACACCTGGGCCGTCAACGCCACGCTGCATGCGCGTGGGTACCGCCTACGTCCACAGCGCACGCCCCAGGTGTTCCAGCGCGAGCCGCCCGCCTTCCCGGACGACCGCTTCATGGAATTGCTAACCAGGGGATTCATGGTGGCGGGCCATCACGACTACCGTTGCATGCTCATCACGCTGTTGCTGCATGGAGCAGGCTTCAGAGAGTCAGAACCGTTCCACCTCTACATCGGCGACGTATGTCCTGATCCGTCAAACCAGCAGCAAGCCCTAGTGCGGATCCACCATCCGAGCCAAGGCGCCGCGCCTGAGGACTGGCGTGATGCCCTGGGCAATCCGCGTAAGGGCAACCGTGCTGCCTACCTGGCAGAGAAGTTCGGCCTCGTGCCACGCACGCAAACGCTCGACAGCCGTGCCGCAGGCTGGAAAGGCGGCATGCACGACGGCCCATACTACAAGCAGGCTCACTGGTTCGTGCCGCAGTACGGCGAAGTTTTCCTGCAGTTGTGGCACCGCTACCTTGAAGAGGTGGCATGTCTGGATCGCGATCACCCCTTCGCGTTCATCAACCTGCGCCGCTCGCCGCTGGGCGAGAGGTATTGCCTGGCTCAGTACAACAAGGCCCATGCCGCGGCCTGCAAGCGTATCGGCTTGCAGGTGGGTAAGGCCTTGGGCACTACGCCGCATGGACATCGGCACGCCTATGGCCGGCGCTTGATGAACGCGGGCATCGACAGGGCATTCATCCGCCGCTTCATGCACCACGCCTCGCCGGAAAGCCAGGAGGTCTACACGCAAGTCAACAGCCGAGAGATGCAGGCGGAACTGGCTGCCGCAGCGGGTCGATTGCTGTCGGCTGTTAGCTCCACTGCCGAGATACAAGTGCCAGGGTGAGCAAAATCGACGTGCACCAGAAGGGAGACCAAACATGAAACTGTCATCCACGCCGAAGATCGATGGCATCCCTGCGCCCGCGTCGCCGACAAGAAGGTACGGCGTCACGAAGGACAACGACACTACCCTTGGCTGGGTTGCCCGCGAATACCCGCAATTGGAAGCTTGGCGCCTGCTGGCGGTGGAATGGCTCAGGGGTGAAACGCGAGGAGTAGACGTGCGTCTCTGGTCCTTGGTGATCTTCCTGAAGCGATACATCGTCGGCCAGGGACTGCCGCTGAACCCGGCATTGTTCCTTGCATGCGATACCGTCCTGCCCGACTTCTATACAACGGCTTGCCCTGACTCCCGTCCAGGTGTGACGTACAACAATTACATTCACGCCTTCCTGACCTTCGTTCTGCAGCACAAGTTCAGCGAGCTGGATGATCAAGGGAATGTCAGGATATTGCCGACATTCCACAACCCAGTCGCCAAACGGTCCACATCAAAGTTCGTAAGGCTGGACGAAAGCGTGCATTCGCCACTGCCCTACGGCTACGTCGATGAACTGCGACAGATACTCGCGCAAGGCCCCCACTTCCGAGACTGGACCTGGGCACAGAGCGCGTTGGGTGTTGAAGTCGGACAGGGCGGATATGCCGCGCCTGACTGGTTCAGCGTCAGCGAGGACCAGGTAGATCGAAGCGACCCGGATTGTGTATGGCGTGTGCGACAGCGTACCAAGCGTGGTGGGGGACCTGTAATGGAAATATGGAGCCCCGTGCGCTGGGTCGCCTTGTTGGTCAAGCTCATATTGCCGCTGCGGACTTACCAGGTACGCATGCTTGACTCGGGCGAGGCCGACACTTGGCGCTACGACTCAGCCAATGCCGGTCCGTCTGGTGCTTGGCAGCTCAACACGCATCCTCGCAGCCGCCATCTCGTGCAGGGCAGCGAACGCAAGCCACTCCAGCAAGGTGTGTTCCGCCGCAACCGGCAGCCTGGCGATACAGGCAGCGTCGCAACCGTGCTCTACGTCAACACCAACAAGACAGCTGACATGACGCGCTCGGGTTCTGAAAAGGGGTATTTGTTGCCTTGGCCTGCAGGCGGCCCGCTGCACCAGGACGTCTTCTATTGGTTGGAGAAGCTGCGCAACTGGCAGCGCAAGTACAACCCCATTCAGCGCCGCACGCCCTGGTCTGAACTGGATCGCCGTCATATAGCGGCGAAGAGCGACGTGCAGCTTGCTGGCTGCCCTGACGCCTGCTTCCTGTTCCGAACGCCAGAAGAGCGTGATGGAAATACGCACCTGCCTATTGCCGCAGGGGCCGTGGAACGCGTCTGGTTCGCTTTGTTGGAGGGACTTGAATGCCGCCTCGCTGCGCGGAACGAAACCCACGCCAATGGAGCGCCCATCAAGCTTCTGCCTCCTTCCACAGGACAGAACAGCGGAATGACAACCCTCTTCCCTCTGCACAGCTTGCGAGTCTCGCTCGTGACGGCACTCGCGCTTGAAGGCCAAGTGCCGTTCCCGGTGTTGCAGAAGCTGGTCGGGCACAGCCGACTGCTGATGACGCTGTACTACATCAAGCCTGGCGCGAGCCATGTGCGCGACGTACTAAACGACGCGGCGCGGCGTTTAGAGGCGCGTAAGGAGGCATCCATCCAGACCTTCCTGCTCGATGCGGAGTATGAGCATCTCTTGGAGACGGCTGTCTGCAACAGTCCTTCCAGTCTTGCGGTGGTCATCCCGCCACACCCGGCCAGCCGCAACGCCGCAGGTTGGATGCCAATGCACCACGGCTTATGCCTGGTTGGCGGCAACACCAGCGAGGTAGAGGGCAATGGGGCGGTGGGTGGCTGCTACAACGGTGGACCGCTGATTGGCCCCCCAAGTCAGAAGAAGTTCAGCGCTGTGCCTGGTGGCAGTCGCAACTGCGTGCGCTGCCGTTGGTTCGTCACGGAGCCTCACCACCTGCCAGCGCTGGCCGCGCACTTCAACAACGTCGCCTACCACTTCGACGAGGCGCGCAACGCGTGCCTTAGACACGAGAGCGCGCGACACGAGCTCAGACGCCAGAAGGCCGCAACCGAGGCCGTTGGCAGACCCTTCACCGAGCAAGCGGCCCTGCGTCAAGCCGAACGGGTATGGGAAGCCGACATGAAGCGCTTCAGCGATCTGGCCGAGGATTTGGTGGCCTGCTGGCGACTCATCGAGCGCTGCAAGAACCTGCTGGACGTCCCGCAGGGCGGTGGAGCGCAACTCGTGCCCGTGGGCACCGTGGTCGACGTGCAGGTGGCCTTCGAGGAAACCGAGTCCGAACTGCTCCAACTCGCAGGGGTGTGCCAGGACACCGAACTGTATCCGGACCTCAATCCGGGCAAGGCTGTCATCCGGCGCAGCCAGCTTCTCGATACTGTCCTCTGCCGCGACGGCCTGCCGCCCCTGTTCATGCACCTCGCCGAAAAGGAGCAGCTGCGGGTGGGCAACGCCTTCATGCGCCGGCTCGCCCGGCAGATGGGGCCCGATAACCCGGCGCTCGGTATGCGGCAGGTCGTCGAGTTGATGGACGCCGGCCAGCGCCTGAGCGACTACCTGGGCATCGACCTCGACGGTCTGCTACCGGCGCAAGCCCAGTCGCCGCGGCCCCTGAACATCGCGCGCCTCGGAGGGCTGCCATGATGCCGACCGCCACCGTCCATCCCGATGCAGTGCTGGAGTCGCTGCTGGCCAAGGGCGGGCGCTCGCAGCGGCAGCGCAACCTGAAGGCGGTGCACGGGATATGCCACCGGCAACACCAGGCCGGCGTGCGCGACTTTTCGACAGCAGGCATCGGCAAGCTGTGCGAAGCCGCGGGCGTGCTCAAGGGCCGTGCTCTCTACAACGCCCAGTCTGCAGACTACAGGACGCTCATCGAGGCCTGGGCCGTTTACGCAGGACCGGCGATGCCCAAGGCGACCAAGGTGCCGGCGAGCCACGAGTACCTGCTGCGCATCGAGGATCCGGCCATCCGCTCGCTCATGCAGTCCATCATCGTCGAGCGCGACAAGCTCAAGGCACAGATCAACACACTGAAGGCCAACACCAAGGTGGTTATCGACCGACGTCCGCGGGGGGCCCAGGTGGTTGCCGCGCAGGGCTGCGCCACGCCTCTGACTGGGCTGACCGCGGAGTCGGAGCTGACCGACTCCGAACGCCAGGCCCTGCGCCGGGCTGTCGCCCCGCAGTTCCTACGCGACCAGGGCTGGCGGGAACTGGAGCACGGGGAAATCGTTAACGAGAAGGGACGCACCGTCTTTGACCCGGGCTATGCCACGGCCATCCGCAAGGTCCTCGGGAGCTGACACAACGGCGGGCCCCTGGCTTCCACGGGCGGCACATCGAGAGGACCCTTCGCCAGTCCTCCCTTGATGGCCCAGACGTCGGCGTACCGGAACCGTTTCAGAGGAGCATGTGTCGCTTGCCCAGCGCCGCAGCGCTGGGTCGCGCCGTCGGCCGGCGCGACGACATGCGACGAACCCTGGCATTGGCTAAAAGGTGGCCTGACTTGCCGCAAGCGCCCGTTGAACTATGCCTGTGGGATGTATGCATGCATCGCAGGGCCGGCCCGGCCAAGTGACTGCCCACCAAGGAGATTCAGTCACTCACTCACGAACTATGCATGCTTTGGGTATAGGTCAAATGGATACAAATTTAGTTTAACCAACGGGCACATGCCATTTGCGTCACTATAGCAGATCCATTGACATAAGCGGACTTATGTCTAAAGTTAAGCCAAAAAAGTTTGATAATTAGCGTATTACGTAGTAATATTTATTAATAACAAGGCACTTTTTACCCCGATGGCCACCG
>NZ_JBEFLI010000106.1:0-17278 GCF_040578825.1 Cupriavidus necator
CACTGATGCCAACCGACTGTCATGCCCTTTTCCGCTGATTCCGTGACTTCCCTGCGCCAGCTTGCCGACGCGCTGGCCGCGCGCTCCGTCTCCGCCGAGGAGCTCGCGCGCGAGTACCTGGCCCGCATCGAGCAGGCCGCCGCGCTCAACGCCTTTATCCATGTCGATGCCGAGCGCACGCTGGCGCAGGCGCGCGCCGCCGACGACCGCCGCGCGCGCGGCGAGGCCACGCCGCTGACCGGCGTGCCGGTCGCGCACAAGGACGTCTTCGTCACCCGCGGCTGGCGCGCCACCGCCGGTTCAAAGATGCTGGGCAACTACGAGAGCCCGTTCGACGCCACCGTGGTCGAGCGCATGGCCGCGGCCGGCATGGTCACGCTGGGCAAGACCAATATGGACGAGTTCGCGATGGGCTCGTCCAACGAGAATTCGCATTTCGGCCCGGTGCGCAACCCGTGGGACGCCAGCCGCGTGCCCGGCGGCTCGTCGGGCGGCTCCGCCGCCGCCGTGGCCGCGGGCCTGGCGCCGGCCGCCACCGGCACCGACACCGGCGGCTCGATCCGCCAGCCGGCGTCGTTCTCCGGCATCACCGGCATCAAGCCGACCTACGGCCGCGTGTCGCGCTACGGCATGATTGCGTTCGCCTCGTCGCTGGACCAGGGCGGCCCCATGGCCCATACCGCCGAGGACTGCGCGCTGCTGCTCAACGCCATGGCCGGCTTCGATCCGAAGGATTCGACCAGCATCCCGCCCGAGCAGGGCGGCGTGGATGAGGACTACACCCGGCTGCTGGGCCAGCCGCGCGCCGGCGCCACCGCGGAACGGCCGCTGGCCGGCCTGCGCATCGGGCTGCCGAAGGAATATTTCGGCAAGGGCCTCGCCGCCGATGTCGAGCAGGCCGTGCGTGCGGCGCTGGCCGAGTATGAAAAGCTTGGCGGCACGCTGGTGGAGGTGACGCTGCCCAAGACCGAGCTGTCGATCCCGGTGTACTACGTGATCGCGCCGGCCGAGGCCTCGTCCAACCTGTCGCGCTTCGACGGCGTGCGCTACGGCCATCGCGCCGCCGAGTACCGCGACCTGCTCGACATGTACAAGAAGAGCCGCGCCGAAGGCTTCGGCCCGGAGGTCAAGCGCCGCATCATGGTGGGCACCTACGTGCTGTCGCACGGCTACTACGACGCCTACTACCTGCAGGCGCAGAAGATCCGCCGCATCATCGCCGACGACTTCCAGCGCGCCTTCGCCCAGTGCGACGTGATCATGGGTCCGGTGGCGCCGACGGTGGCGTGGAAGCTGGGCGAGAAGTCCTCGGACCCGGTGCAGATGTACCTGGCCGATATCTTCACGCTGTCCACCAGCCTGGCCGGCCTGCCCGGCATGAGCGTGCCGTGCGGCTTCGGCGAGGGCAACATGCCCGTCGGCCTGCAGCTGATCGGCAACTATTTCGACGAAGCGCGCCTGCTGCAGACCGCGCATGCGTTCCAGCAGGCGACCGACTGGCACCTGCGCCGTCCCGCCAAGGCCTGACCATGACCGCACGCTCCTTGCCACGCTCCTTGCGACGTACCTCCCTCGCCGCGGCGGTGGCGGGCTGCATCCCGCTGCCGGGCGGCCTGGGCCGGCCCACGCCGATCGCCAGCCGCGATATCGACCTGAACGGCGACTGCCGCCGCACCGAGGAAGACGGCTTCCGCGAGGACGCGCAGCTGCGCGTGTCGGACAACAGCGTGCAACAGCTGTCGTGGAAGCTGTGGGTCGGCAGGCGCGGCTCGTGCAGCTTCAACCTGGCTGACTTCCGCCAGGTCCAGAAGAAGCCACATATCGAGCTGCGCGCCAACGACGGCAGCGGCTGCAAGCTGATGGTCTGGCAGGATCCGCGCCGCGTCACGCTGGCGCACGCCAGCTGCCAGCAGCGCTGCACGCCCGGCATCTACGAGGAAGCCTGGCCCGTGATGTTCGAGCCGGGTACCGGCGCCTGCGCCCGCACGCGCTGAGTTTGCCGAGCCTTAGCCGAGAGCGCCCGCCATGACGCACATCCCCGCCACCCCGCCCCGCTCCACTGGCGCCGCTGCCGCGGCCGGCCGGCTGCTGCGCGCGGCCGTGGCGATCGGGCTGGTCGCATGGCTGGCCGGCGCGGCGGCGCATACGCCGGACCTGCCAGCGCCCGCGCTGACGCAGCCGGCACCGCTGTCCCCGGCCGGCGCGCTGTCGCCGCACGCGGTGACGCGCGCGGCCCCGGCAGCCACGGCAACGGCTGCGGCAGCCGTGCCCGCGCAGCGCGTGCAGTTGCCCGGCGACGCGTCCACGCCCGCGCTGACCGCCTACTGGTTCGTCCCGCGCGAAGGCGCCACGGCGCGCGCCTTGCCGGTGGTTGTCGCCCTGCATGGCTGCGGCGGGCTGCTGTCCGCCCGCGCCGCGCGCGAGACCGCACCGGCTGCTGACGGCGCCGACGTTTCCGGGCTGCTGCAGCAGCGCTACCGCGAATACGCGCACTGGCTTACCGAACGCGGCTATGCGGTGCTGATGCCCGACAGCTTCAGCGCCCGCGGCAAACCCCACGGCATCTGCACCGAGCCCACCGACACGCGCGGCATCGACGACCGCACCCGCCGCGCCGATGCGCTGGCCGCGCTGCGCTGGATCGCCGACCAGCCGGGCATCGATACCGCGCGCATCGTGCTGCTGGGCTGGTCCAACGGCGCGCAGGCGGTGCTGGCCACCGTCGACGCCAGCCGCCCGTGGCCGGCCGGCATGCCGACGGTGGAACGCGCCGTTGCCTTCTATCCCGGCTGCAAGCGCGCGGTGCAGCAGCACAACTTCCGCCTGCGCGCGCCGATCTTGCTGATGATCGGCGGCGCCGACGACTGGACGCCCGCGACCCGCTGCGCCATGTTGCAGAGCGCCGTGCTGGCGCGCCAGCCGGGCGCGCGCTTCCGGCTGGAGATCTACCCCGGCGCCTACCACGGCTTTGACGGCACCAGCGAGCTGCATATGCGCCGCGACGTGGCCGCCGTGCGCAAGACCGCAGGGGTGACCGTCGGCGGCGACGCGGTGGCGCGCGTGGCCGCGCTGGCCCAGCTTGACTCATGGCTTGCCAGTCCCGACCCCTAGAAGCGGGACGGGACCCACGAACACCGGGACGGCAGCGCCGTCCCACCGCAACAGACAGAACTGAAAGAACCGAACAGGAATACCGCCATGCAATGGGAAGTGGTGATCGGCCTCGAAACGCACGCGCAGCTCTCGACGGCCTCCAAGATTTTTTCCGGCACCTCCACCGCCTTCGGGGCCGAGGCCAACACGCAGGCTTCGCCGGTGGACCTGGCGCTGCCGGGCGTGCTGCCGGTGCTCAACAAGGGCGCGGTCGAGCGCGCCATCCAGTTCGGCCTGGCGATCGGCGCGAAGATCGCCCCGCGCAGTGTCTTTGCGCGCAAGAACTACTTCTATCCCGACCTGCCCAAGGGCTACCAGATCAGCCAGTATGAGATCCCGGTGGTCCAGGGCGGCACCATCACCATCCAGGTCGAAGGCAAGAAGGGCGAGTTCTACGAGAAGACCGTCAACCTGACGCGCGCGCACCTGGAAGAAGATGCGGGCAAGTCGCTGCACGAGGACTTTGCCGGCATGACCGGCATCGACCTGAACCGCGCCGGCACGCCGCTGCTGGAAATCGTCACCGAGCCCGACATGCGCAGCGCCGCCGAAGCCGTGGCCTACGCCAAGGCGTTGCACTCGCTGGTAGTGTGGCTGGGCATCTGCGACGGCAACATGCAGGAAGGCAGCTTCCGCTGCGACGCCAACGTGTCGGTGCGCCCGTTCGGGCAGAAGGAATTCGGCACCCGCCGCGAGATCAAGAACCTGAACTCGTTCCGCTTCCTGCAGCAGGCCATCGAATACGAAGTGCAGTGGCAGATCGCCGAGATCGAGGACGGCCGCAAGATCCAGCAAGCCACGGTGCTGTTCGACCCCGAGACAGGCGAGACCCGCGCGATGCGCACCAAGGAAGACGCGCACGACTACCGCTATTTCCCCGATCCCGACCTGATGCCGCTGGAAATCGACGCAGGCTGGGTCGACCGCGTGCGCGGCGAACTGCCGGAACTGCCGGCGGCGATGCAGGCGCGCTTTGTCTCGCAGTACGGCCTGTCGGCCTATGACGCCACCACGCTGACCGCGACCAAGGCGTTTGCGGCGTATTACGAGGCCGTGGTGGCCGATGCCGGCGCTGCCAACGCCAAGCCTGCGGCCAACTGGCTGATGGGCGACGTCGCCTCGCAACTGAACCGCGAAGGCATTGCCATCGATGCCGCGCCGGTCACGCCGGCGCAACTGGCAAAGCTGCTGGCGCGCATCGCCGACGGCACGGTGTCGAACAACACCGCCAAGAAGGATGTGTTCCCGGCAATGTGGGCCGGCGAGCACGGCGGCGACGCCGACGCGATCATCGCGGCCAAGGGGCTGAAGCAGATGTCCGACAGCGGCGAGCTGGAGAAGATCATCGACGATGTGCTGGCTGCCAATGCCAAGTCGGTGGAGGAATTCCGCTCGGGTAAGGAGAAGGCGTTCAATGCGCTGGTTGGGCAGGCGATGAAGGCGACCAAGGGCAAGGCGAATCCGGCGCAGGTGAATGAATTGTTGCGGAAGAAGTTGGGCTGAAGGGTTCTTTGCTCCCCTCTCCCGCCTGCGGGAGAGGGAGAACACCTTGCTTAGGCGAGCTCGGGCGGCTTTGGTGCACAGACGTTGGCTTCGCTTTCCGCTTCCTACCTCCCCGCCCTGCCCCGCACCGACTCCTCCAGCAACGACCTCAGTTTCGCCAGCGCCCCCGGATCCCCATGCGCGGCCGAGCGTGCGTACCAGATCTTGGCCTGCTCGATATCACGGTCGACCACACCTGGCTCGCCCCGCTCGTAAAAGCTCCCCACGATGTACTGCGCACCGCCGTCCCCGGCGCTCGCCGCGCGGCTGTACCAGGCAAACGCCTGCCCGTAATCGCGCGGCACGCCACGACCCGTGAAGTAATTGGTCGCCAGCGCCATCTGCGCCTGCACATGCCCGGCCTGCGCCGCGCGCTCGTACCAGCGGTTGGCTTCTTCCAGTGATTTCGGCACCAGCTCGCCGCGCTCATGGAGGTCGCCCCAGGTGTACTGGGCGTGCGTCATCTGGTTGTCGGCGGCCTTCTTCAGCCAGACCAGCGCCTCCTGCGGCCGGGCCGTGGTGCCCTCGCCGCGCAGCAGCATCATCGCGTAGTTGAACTGGGCAAGGCGGTTGCCCTGCCGCGCGGCGCTGGCGAAGCCGCGCAAGGCCTGGTCGAAGTTGCCTGCTTCATAAGCCGTGACGGCGTCGCGGGTCTGGGCCTGCGCCGGCGCAGGGGGCTGCGGCGCAGCGGCCGCGGGTGGCACGGACAGCCATGCGGCCATGGCGCCGGCCAGCAAGAGAGCAATCGGGGAACGGGCAAGTGGCATGGCGGACTCCGGGCGCGGCGCCTTCTTTGCTCCAGTGTAGGAGTCAGGGCAGGCGCCCGGAAGTCAGGCACGGCGGTCGCCGAACTATCTGCGCGAATAATCAACGCACCCGGATATCGACCCAGAACATTCGTCTGGCAGATAAACCCGCCCGGATGTTAAAGCCACCCCGCCCGGTGCAGCCGCCGCCACAGCGCGACGCAGGCCACCGCCGTCATGCCGACCACGGTGGGATAGGCGTAATGGAATTTCAGCTCGGGCATGAAGTTGAAGTTCATGCCATACAAGCTGAACACCACGGTCGGGATCGCCAGGATTGCGCCCCAGCCGGCCAACCGCTTGACCACTTCATTCTGGCCCACCGTCACCAGCGCCAGGTTGACCTGCACCGCGGTGGTCAGCATTTCGCGGATCACGTCGAGCGTGCGTACGAGCCGGCTGGCGTGGTCCTCGATGTCGCGGAAATAGGCGCGCAGCTCGCGCGGCACCAGGTCTTCATGCAGCCGGATAAGCTGGCCGCACATGTCCTCCACCGGGTTCACCGCATTGCGCAGCCGCAGCACCTGGCGCTTGACCTGGTACAGGTGCTCGATCGCGCCGCGGTCGAACTCGTCGCGGAAGATGCCTTGTTCCAGGTCGGCCAGCGAGTCTTCCAGCCGCGTGACGATCGGCATGTAGTGGTCGACAATGAAGTCCATCAGCGCGTACAGCACGTAGCCGGGGCCGTTGGCCAGGCCGTGGGGGTCGTGTTCGCAGCGCTCGCGCACCGGGGCGTAGGTGCTGCTGGCACCGTGGCGCACCGAGACCACGTAGTTGGGGCCGACGAACAGATGCGTCTCGCCGACCACGACTTCCTCCTCCACTAGCTGCGCGGTATTGAGCACGACGAAGACCGAATCGCCATAGGCCTCGAGCTTGGGGCGCTGGTGCGCGTCGAGCGCGTCTTCCACGGCCAGGTCGTGCAAGCCGAACGCGAGCTGCACCTGCCGCAAGAGCGTCAGGTCGGGTTCGTGCAGGCCGAGCCAGACGAAGGTGCCAGGCACGCTCAGCACGGTGCGAATCTCTTCCATGCCTACCGTACCGAGCCGTTTGCCCTGCCGGTAGGCTACGCAATTGACGATGGCGCCCATGAGTACTCCGCTGTCAGATGGCGCAATCGTAACAAGCCTTTGCGCCGCGCTTGCGCCGATGCGTGCGCTGGCGCGCCGCACGGGCCACGATAAACACACTTTCACGGCACCTTGCCGTGCCATCGCAGTGCATATGGAACGCAGGGGCCACCCACGGCGCCTCTATCGCCGATACATCGTGCTTCACGAGCCAATTGTTACAGTTAGCGACAGAGACGACGTTAGAATGTGGCATTTCCACGGTCACCCGGCTATGTCCCAGAAGAAAACGCCACGCTTCGAGCTGCGCAGTGGCAACGTCGACGCCCTCCTTCTCGCCCTCCAGACCGCCGACATGGCTGCGCTGCGGGATGACCTCCTCACCCGCTTCGAAGCCACCCCCGACTTCTTTTCCAATGACGTGATCGCGCTGGACCTGCGCGCACTGGAAGACGATCGCGAAGTTGCGCTCGGCACGGTGATCGAAACGCTCGCGACGCTCAAGGCCCGCGCCATCGGCGTGGTGGCCCGTGCGGGCCAGCGCGAATGGGCCGAGCGCTACGGCCTGCCGCTGCTCGACAGCCAGGCGCGCCGCGGCTCGGGCACCGATCGCGCCGCCGAAGCCAGGGCCGCCGCTGCCGCGGAACAGGCCGCCGAGCAGGCCGCTGCAGAGCAGGCCGCGCGCGAGGAAGCCGCCCGCGCCGCCGCGCAGGCCGCCACCGATGTCGCCGTTGCCGCCGCCATCCGCCAGACCAAGACGCTGCTGATCGACAAGCCGCTGCGCTCGGGCCAGCAGGTCTATGCGCACGGCGACGTGGTGATCCTCGACGTGGTCAGCTACGGCGCCGAGGTCATCGCCGAAGGCAACATCCATATCTATGCCCCGCTGCGCGGCCGCGCGCTGGCGGGCGTCAAGGGCAATACCGGCGCGCGCATCTTCAGCACGTGCATGGAGCCCGAACTGATTTCCATCGCCGGCATCTATCGCACCGCGGAGCAGATGCTTCCGGCCGACGTGCTCGGCAAGACGGCCCAGGTGCGCCTGGCCGATGAAAAACTGATTCTCGAACCGCTGCGGCTCAAGTAACCGCACGGTCCCGGGACCCCGAATCAAAGCAGCGCAAGCTTCAACCTATTACTGGACCAAAGAGCCATGGCAAAAATCATCGTTGTGACCTCCGGCAAGGGAGGCGTCGGCAAGACCACCACCAGCGCCAGCTTTGCCGCCGGCCTGGCCCTGCGTGGCCACAAGACTGCCGTGATCGACTTCGACGTCGGCCTGCGTAACCTCGACCTGATCATGGGTTGCGAACGCCGCGTGGTGTATGACCTGATCAACGTGGTGCAGGGCGAAGCCAACCTGCGCCAGGCGCTGATCAAGGACAAGAAGTGCGAGAACCTGTTTATCCTGCCGGCCTCGCAGACGCGCGACAAGGATGCGCTGACGCGCGAAGGCGTCGAGAAGGTCATCAACGGCCTGATCGAGATGGACTTCGAGTACATCGTCTGCGACTCGCCCGCCGGCATCGAATCGGGCGCGCTGATGGCGATGTACTTCGCCGATGAGGCGCTGATCGTCACCAACCCGGAAGTGTCGTCGGTGCGCGATTCGGACCGCATCCTCGGCATCCTGGCTTCCAAGACCAAGCGCGCCACCGAAGGCGGCGACCCGATCAAGGAACACCTGCTGATCACCCGCTACAACCCCAAGCGCGTGCATGGCGGCGAGATGCTGTCGCTGACCGACATCCAGGAAATCCTGCGCATCAAGCTGATCGGCGTGGTGCCGGAGTCCGAAGCCGTGCTGCACGCCTCGAACCAGGGCACGCCCGCCATCCATCTGGAAGGCAGCGACGTGGCCGACGCCTATGGCGACGTGGTGGACCGCTTCCTCGGCAAGGACAAGCCGATGCGTTTCACCGACTACCAGAAGCCGGGGCTGTTCTCCCGCATCTTCGGCAACAAGTAACGCCAGGAGGGCTCATCCCAATGTCGATCCTTTCCTTCCTGCTGGGAGAGAAGAAAAAGTCCGCGTCGGTCGCCAAGGAGCGGCTGCAGATCATCCTCGCCCACGAACGCACCGGCCATTCCGCGCCCGCCGACTACCTGCCCGCGCTGCAACGCGAGCTGGTGGCGGTGATTTCCAAGTACGTCAAGATCAGCGACCAGGACCTGCGCGTGAGCCTCGAGCGCCAGGACAACCTGGAAGTGCTGGAAGTCAAAATCGAAATCCCGCAGGGCTGATCCAACAGTCCTCACGCTGTTCAGCCAAGACCGCGGCGCCGCTCCTGCGCCGCGGTTTGTCTTTGCCCTCTTTTCTCCTTCTTCTTCGTCCTTTCTCTTCGCGCTGACTGCGACCCGCCAGCCCCGTGCAAAGGCCGTTTCGCCCGCTTTACCGCAATGCACCAATTCGGAATTTGTAGCGGCGAGACAACGGAATTGCACCAAATTCCTGCTTGAAAGCGGGCCTCGGTGGAGATTTGTGTCCTTGTTGCTTACGTTTTGTTAAATTTTCGCGGCGTTTACACGAAACGTAGACTTCGTCCCTGCCGTGATCCGGCGGAGAACAGTACAAGACAAGAAAAGGAGCACCATGAAGAAATCGGCCATCGTCCTCGCAGCCGGCAGCCTGTTGGCAGGCTCGGCATACGCCCAGACTTCCGTCACGCTGTACGGTATCGTCGACCAGAGCATCCGCTTCACCACGAACGCCAACGCCAGCAACGACAATCAGTGGGAACTGACCAACGGCGCCGTCACCAACAGCCGCTGGGGCCTGAAGGGCAGCGAAGCCCTCGGCAACAACCTGAAGGCCATCTTCCAACTGGAAGGCGGCTTCGATCCGGATACCGGCCGTTCCAACCAGGCCAGCGCCACCAACCCGAATGGCCGCCTGTTCGGCCGTCAGGCTTACGTTGGCCTGTCGGGCGACTTCGGCACGATCAAGCTGGGCCGCCAGTACACCGAAGGCTTTAACTTCTTCGGCGACTACGATCCGCTGACCATCGGCAACTACACCGCCAATGCCTGGCCGTTCTTCCTGACCCAGTTCCGCAGCGACAACGTCGTCAGCTACGCCGGCAAGTTCGGCGGCCTGGACGTGGGCGCCAGCTATGGCTTCGGCGAACAGCCGGGCAGCATGACCCGCAACCAGTACTGGGGCGCTCGCGCTGCCTACACGTACGGCCCGTTCGGCGTCGGCGGCGTGTACCAGGAAATCCGCGACATCAACGGCAACAAGCAGCAAATGTGGGGCGCTGCCGGTAAGTACACCTTCGGCCCGGCCAAGCTGTTCTTGGGTTATGTTGGCGGCAAGGACCGCACCGGCGTGATCGACAACGGCTTCCTGAACAACTCGGCTGCCGCTCCGGCCCCGGGCGTGGTTGCCGCAGGCGCCGCGAGCAACCCGCGCAAGGACAACATCGGCTACATCGGCCTGACCTACCAGGCCACCCCGGCCCTGTCCCTGACCGGTGTGTTCTACGGCGACTACGTCGAGAACAAGAACGGCGTGAACGACAACAACGGCCGCCGCTACACCGGCGTGCTGCTGGCCGAGTACTCGCTGTCCAAGCGCACCCAGGTCTACGGCACGGTCGACTTCAACAAGGTTTCGGGCGGCACCACCACCGAACTGCCGGGCCGCAACAACCAGACTGGCGCTGCCATCGGTATCCGCCACATCTTCTGATCGCTTTCCTCGATCGGCAGTACCTGGCAAAAGGCACCTTCGGGTGCCTTTTTTCATGGGCGCGGCCGGCGCCGCAGCCACAGGTACCAGCCGGCGGCGGGGTGGTCTTCCGGCTCTGCGGACTTCTCCTCGCCCATCGGCTGCAGCGGCACCAGCACGCCGCCATGGCGCGCCACCACGCGCTGCGCGCACAGCAGCGCAGGCCCCGGCTCGGCCAACCGCGCCGCACTTTCTGCCCCGGCGGGATCGCAGGCGATCCACAGCGCCATGCCGCCCGCATGGCCGCGGCACGTGATGCGCAACGCAGTGCCCTGCGCCGCGGCACCGATGGCGCGCGAGAGCAGCCATTCGAGCGTTTCCAGCAACATGGCGTGGTCGCCGCCAATGCGTGGCAGCCGGGCCGCAGGTCTGTCCAGCCGGACGCCGGCTTCGGCGGCCACGGTCCAGACACGGTCCAGCGCTTCATCGAGCAGGGCTTCCATGGCGATGCGTCGCATGCGGTAGGCGTGGCCGGTTTCGCGCAGCAGCCGGTTCAGTTCATCGAGATGCCGCAGCGCGCGGCGTGCATGGTCGGCCACCTGCTCCAGCAGCGCGGCATCGGCCTGCGCCTGCGTGCGGCGCAAGGCCACCCAGGCCAGCAGCGAGGCATGCGGCTCGCGCAGGTCGTGGCTGAGCACATGCAGCGTCATGTCATGCACCGCCGCGGGATCGCGCACGTCGTTGGCAGGCTCGCAAGCGTGCGCGGTCATCACGTTGCGCCTGGCAAGCCAGCGAACGCCGGTCGCGAGCAGCACCGCGGCAAGCGCCGCCCCACGCCATACGGTCGCGCTCATGCGGCGGCCAGCCCGGCGCGCTCGATGCGCTCGAGCCGGTAGCCATGCGTGTAGACCGGCGTCAGCCGCAGGCCATGCGCGGCATGCAGGTCCAGCTTGCTGCGCACGCGCGACACATGGGTATCGATGGTGCGCGACATCGGCGAGATCTCGCGCCCCCAGACCGCGGCGGTGATGTGGTCGCGCGTGACGATGCGGCCCTCGTTGCGGAACAGCAGCACGGCAAGGTCGAACTCCTTCGGCGTCAGGCCCACCGGGTGGCCGTTGCAGGTGACCTGGCGGGTGGCGCAATCGAAGGCGTAGTCGCCGAGCCGCAGCGGCGCATGCGGGGCGAGATAGGCCGGGCAGGCGCGCCGCAGCAGGCATTCGATCCGTGCGGCCAGTTCGGCCTGGCGCACCGGCTTGACCATGTAGTCGTCGGCGCCGGCAGTCAGCGCGTTGACGATGTCTTGCTCGGCATCGCGGCAGGTCAGGAACATCACCGGCACGCGCCGGTCGAGGTTGGTGCGCACCCACGCCAGCACCTCGCGCCCGGACAGGTCCGGCATCTGCCAGTCCAGCAGCAGCAGGTCGAAGCCGGCATCGCGCAGCGCCAGCAGCAGGCGCCGGCTTTCGCCGAAGGTCACGCATTCATGGCCGGCCCTGGCGATGGCCTGGCGGATCAGCGCCGCATCCGCGGGCGCGTCCTCGAGCGATGCAATTCTCTTTCCCATATGTTGTCTCCGACGGCGCTGGGGCGGCCGGGTGGCGTGCTGTGTCCGCCGGGCCGTAGCGGCTCATTTAAGACCGCGGGCACGGACACACGAATAGGAAAGACCTCAAACTCGATTTTCAACAATCTTTTACTTCTCGCCTCAGCAGGCCACTCCTACCATGGGCTTCGCTGCGGGCCATGCCCGACCCGCGGTGTCCTGAATTGCTTTCCCAGCATGTCTTTTCCATTCGCGCATTCCGGTGCGCCCGCGCAGGAGCCAGCCTTGAAGATCGCCGCGCTGCAGGCGGACCCGACCCTCGCCGTCAGCATCGAACAGACCTTGCGCCTGAATGGCCACCAGTGCACGCGCTACCTCAGCGGCCGCACCATGATCGGCGCGCTGCGCGGCAAATCGTTCGACCTGCTGATGCTCGATTGCGATACGCCGGGGATCCCGGCGCTGGAGGTGCTGGCGTGGGTGCGCCGCACGCACGGCCATGAGGTGCCGGTAATGCTGACGGGGACGTCGAACGAGGAAGGCTTTGTCGCCGCCTGCTTTGCGCAGGGGGCCGACAGCTACGTGGCCAAGCCGCTGCGTACCGGCGAGCTGGCGGCTCGGGTGCTTGCGCTGCTGCGCCGGACGCGGCTGGCGGGCGAGGTTTGCGACCTTTCGCATGGCGTCTTCCGCTTCGCCACCACGGAGCGGCGCGCGTGGGTCAGCGGCAAGACGGTGCTGCTGGCGCCGAAGGAGTACGACCTCGCGGTGCTGCTGTTCCGCAATCTCGGCTCGCTGGTGCTGCGCCAGACCATGGTCGACCAGGTCTGGCGCTACGAGCTGGATCCGGCCTCGCGCACGGTGGACAGCCACCTGTCGCGCGTACGGACCAAGCTGGCGCTGTGGCCGCACAACGGTGTGCGGCTGTGCTCGGTGTATGGGCTGGGCAGCCGGCTCGATATGGCCTGAGTCCTGCGGCCCCGCAGATGCACGGCCTGACGTCAGTCTGCCTTGATGCCGGCTTCCTTGACGATGCGGGCGTTCTCCAAGTACTCGTCGCGGATCGCCCTGGCGAACTGCGCGGGCGTGCCGCCGGTGGGCACCTCGCCACCCTTGAGCAGGCGCTCGTGAACCTCTTGCTCGGCCAGCGCCTTGTTCAGCTCGGCGTTCAGGCGGTTGACGATGGCCGCGGGTGTCTTGCCCGGCGCGAAGATGCCGAAGGTCGAAGTCAGGTTGGCCTTGGGATAGCCGAGCTCGGCCAGCGTCGGCACGGACGGCAGGCTCTCCAGGCGCTTTGGCGCGCCCACTGCCAGCGCGCGCAGGCGGCCGGCCTGCATATGCTGGCTCAGCACCGGGCTGGCGTTGGTGCTCATCACCTCGAACTGCCCGCCAAGCGCGTCGTTCATCTGCTGGCCCGCGCCCTTGTAGGGGATCAGCGTGATATCGGTCTTCGACTTCTGCCTGATCTGTTCCAGCACCACATGGCCCACGGTGCCCAGACCCGACGTCGCCCAGCGCACCGAACCCGGTTTGGCGCCGGCCTGCCCGACCACATCGGCAAAGCTCTTGCCGCTGAAACTGTTGGTGGCGACAACCAGCACCGGGGAATACATCACGCTCATCACCGGCGCCACGTCCTTCTGCGGATCGTAGTTGACGCGGCCGACATGCGGATTCAGCGTCAGCGGGCTGGTCGATGCAAACCCAAGCGTATAGCCGTCGGGCGCGGCCTTGGCCACCGCGTCGATGCCGATGCTGCCGCCGGCACCGGCCTTGTTCTCCACCACCACCGAGGTGCCCATCTGCGCCGACAGCCGCTCGCCCAGTGCACGCGCGACGGTGTCGCTGATGCCGCCGGTCGGGTAGGCGACGATCAGGCGGATCGGGCGGCTGGGATAGGTATCTGAGGCAGCGGCGGCTGAGAGAGGCAACGCGGCAGCGGCACCGCCTGCGACACAAATGGCGGTCAGCAGGTACGAGCGGAGGGGGAAGACCATGATGGTGGAAGTGCGGGTGGAAGTGCGGGTGGAAGTGCGCAAGCGATACGGGAGGAGCGCGCGGGAGCCGGCAGCATGGTGCCGCGGCGGCGCGAAGCAGCCGCAATCTTAGCCCATCAGGGCACAACACTCAGCGCACCAGCGGCCGCTCCGGCACCCATGAGACGAAAAGCTCGTTGGCCCGGTCATACAGCCGCCATACCGTGCCGCAGTCGCGGCAGGCGAAGGTCATCATGCTGAACGGCACCCCGGCCGCGCTCTGGCTGACCAGCGGCGCGGTGCCGCGCAACGCGAAGCACGACGGCGGCTCGCGCCGGCGCGGATCGGCGGCCAGCTCCAGGCAACGCTCACAGGCGGGCGTGGCGGGCGCGGAAGGCGGCGATGAGGTGGGCTGCGTGGGCTGCATGAGCGGGACGGGCGGGGGCACGGCTGACTTCATGCCCGCCATGATGCCGCAAAACCCGCCTGGACAGCAGCTTCTGAAAATCAGGCAGCGCGGAGCCCCGGTACCGCCGCCGGCGCCGCCGCACGCTGGCCCAGCCAGACGCTGCCCAGCACCAGCAGCGCGCCGGCCGCCTGCACCGCCGTCAACGCCTGCCCGAGCACCAGGAAACCGAGCACGGTCGCGCTGACCGGGCTCAGCAGCCCGAGCGCCGCGACCGCCGACGACGGCATGCGCCCCACTCCACGGAACCACAGTGCATAGCTGAAGCCCGCGCCGACGATGCTCAGCCACGCGTAGCCAAGCCAGTTGGCCAGCGTGAGATGTCCCGGCAGCGGTTCCAGCACCAGCGCGAACGGCAGCAGGAACAATCCCCCCGCGCACAATTGCCACGCGGTCAGCACCAGCGGTGAGACCGGCGGCCGCCAGTGCCGCGTCAGCACCGTCCCCACCGCCATCGACACTGCCCCGGCCGCCGCCGCGGCCACGCCGATGGCATCGAGCCGCGCCGCCGGCCCCAGCACCAGCAGCGCCACGCCCAGCAAGCCGCCGACGCCGGCCAGCCATGCCGCCTTGCGCGGGCGCGCGCCCAGCCAGGCCCACGCCAGCGCCACCACGATCAGCGGCTGGATCGCGCCGACCGTGGCCGCGACGCCGCCGGGCAGCCGGTACGCGGCGATAAACAACATTGCCTGGAAGAAGCCGATATTGAGCACGCCCAGCACCGCCGCGCGCCACCACCAGCTGCCCTGCGGCAATTGCCGGCCGATGGCCAGCATCGCCAGCCCCGCGGGCAATGCCCGGATGACGCCCGACAGCAACGGCTGCCCCGGCGGCAACCATTCGCTGGTGACCAGGTAAGTGCTGCCCCAGATTGCCGGCGCCAACCCGGTCAGCAGGATGTCGCGCAACGACACGCCGACTGTTGACGCTGCACGTGCGGATGGCGTTGCCGGGGACGTCGACTGGTTCGCGGTCATGTGAAAGTCTCTTGATATCAAGATAAATCACTTTACGAAGCAGATTGTTTGATGTCAAGATACTTCGGTCTTGCCGCAATCCGGCGCCCACTGCGCCCTTCCCGATGCCTGCCCGCCGCAAACCCCTCGAAACCCCCGAAGACACACCGGACCACGTCGACGGCATTCTGGCGCAATGGGCGCGCGAGCGCCCTGACCTGGATGCCTCGCCAATGGGGGTGATCGGCCGGCTGGGCCGGCTCAACCGCCATACCGGCCGCGCGATCGAAGCCGCGCTGGCGGACACCGGCCTGTCGCCGTGGGAATTCGATGTGCTGGCGACGCTGCGCCGCGCCGGGCCGCCATATGCGCTGTCGCCTGGCGCGCTGATCGGCTCGCTGATGATCACCTCGGGCACGATGACCAACCGGCTCGACCACCTGGAGCGCGCCGGCCTGGTCCAGCGCCGTCCCAATCCGGACGACCGCCGCGGCCTGCTGGTGGAGCTGACCGAAGCCGGCCGCAAGCGCGTCGACCACGCGGTGGAACTGCACGTCGCCAACGAGCACCGGCTGCTGGAGGGACTGAGCGCCGCGGAGCAGGCGCAGCTCGCCGCGCTGCTGCGCCGCTGGCTGCGCCAGTTCGAGCCGCCACGGGACGGTGGCGGGCATGACAACAAGGACGCCTGAGCCTCAGGCGCGCTGCGGCCGTTCGCGCAGGTCCGGCAGGAACACCGTTAGCAAGCCCAGCAGCGGCAGGTAGGCGCAGTACTCGTACACCGCCAGGATGCCGTGCGTGTCGGCCATCCCGCCCAGCACCGCGGCGCCGATGCCGCCCATGCCGAAGGCAAAGCCGAAGAACAGCCCCGACACCATGCCAACCTTGCCCGGAATCAGCTCCTGCGCGAACACCAGGATCGCCGAGAATGCCGAGGCCAGGATAAAGCCGATGATAAAGGTCAGCACGCCGGTCCAGAACAGGCCCACGTGCGGCAGTATCAGCGTGAACGGCGCCACGCCCAGGATCGACGCCCAGATCACGCGCTTGCGGCCGATGCGGTCGCCGATCGGCCCGCCCAGGATGGTGCCCGCCGCCACCGCGAACAGGAACATGAACAGATGGAGCTGCGCATCCTGGCGCGCCAGCCCGAAGCGCTCCATCAGGTAGAAGGTGTAGTACGAGGTCAGGCTGGCCATGTAGAAGTACTTGGAGAACACCAGCACCATCAGCACCAGCATCGCGCGCACCACCACGCGCGTCGGCACCGGGCTGGTCGTCGCCCCCGCCGCCTTGCGCTTGCGCGCGCCCTGCGCGAGCTGGCGCGCATACCAGCCGCCGATGCGCCACAGCACCACCATGCCCACCAGCGCCGCTAGCGAGAACCACGCCAGGCTGGTCTGCTGGTGCACGAGCAGCGCCGCCAGCAGCGGCCCCATGGCGCTGCCGCCGTTGCCGCCCACCTGAAAGATCGACTGCGCCAGGCCATGCTGGCCGCCCGAGGCCATGCGCGCCACGCGCGACGACTCCGGGTGGAAGATCGACGAACCGGTGCCGACCAGCGCCGCTGCTACCAGCAGCACGCCGTAGCTGGGCGCCACCGACAGCAGCAACAACCCCGCCAGCGTAAAGCCCATCGCCGCGGCCAGCGAGCGCGGTTGCGGATGCTTGTCGGTATAGAGCCCGACCACCGGCTGCAGCAGCGATGCCGTGATCTGGTACGTCATGGTCAGCAGCCCGATCTGGGTGAAGCTGAGGTTGAAACCGCCCTTGAGCATCGGGTAGATCGCCAGGATCAACGACTGGATCATGTCGTTGAGGAAATGGGCGAAGCTGATCGCCGACAGCACGCGGAAACCCGTGCGTTCGGCCTGCGGTGAAGGCGAGGTGGAGGCTGCGCCGGACGGCGCGGAGTCGATGGTGGTGCTCATTGGCGGCTCTCGACAGACGGGAAGCGGCCAGCGGGGGCGCCGGCCGTGAAGGACATGAGCACCGATGCTAGCTGGCGCGTGCGCGCCTGTCCTGCGAGAATGAGGCCGCAACCTTGGAGAAAAGGACATGCAGCGCGCCCCCCGCCAAGTCAGCGCCTCCGGCAAGGC
>NZ_JBEFLI010000107.1:0-17003 GCF_040578825.1 Cupriavidus necator
GTGGCCGCTGATTGAATCGGCACAACATCGCAGCCTCACCCCGCAGAGCCAGCAACGACGGGCACCTGCGGGGGTTCGAATCCCCCTCTCTCCGCCAGAATAAAGTCCAAAGCAATCAAGGCCGTCCAGGTGGGCGGCCTTTTTGTTTGCGGCCCCTGTTTCGGCAGGGTTTCTGCCGCCATTCATGTCCGGCTATTCTTGCGGCCATGACCAGACTGACCGGAAAACTCGAAATCCGCCCCGCCTTTCCCGCCGATGCGCAAGCGGTGGAAGACCTCCTGATCGACACCTACCTTGGCACGTGGAAGCCGCAGCTCACTGCCGCTGCCGCAGCGGCCTTTGAGGGGCAGGGCAAAACCCGCAGCTATGTCGAAGCGCGCCTGCAAGCGTTCCGCGTCGCCTGCATCGATGGCATGCCCGCCGCCATGGTGGATTGGGAAGGCAACTTTATCTGGGCCCTGCATGTCGGGCGGGCATGGCAGCGCATGGGGCTGGGCGGGGCGCTGCTGGCCCACGCCGAAGCCGAAATCACTCGCGCCGGACACCGCGAGGTGAGGCTAGAGACAGACACCTTCAACGTCCAAAGCCGCGCGTTCTACCGGCGCCAGGGTTATGTCGAGATCGACACCTATCCCGACGAGAGCTGGGACAGCGGGTTCACTACCGTGCTGTTGTCGAAATCGCTGGCTCAGGCCTGAGCGCAAGAAACCTTCGCCATGCGAATCTTGCATAAGGGAACGGACGGTGGTGTGGAACAATTCTTCATTCCCTCCAAGTCTTCCTTCACGCCCCCATGACCGACCCCGTCGTCCACCTCAACGGCACCCTGACCCCGCTGTCCGAAGCCCGCATCCCCGTTCTCGACCGTGGTTTTATCTTTGGCGACGGCATCTACGAAGTCATTCCGTACTACGGCGGCAAACCGTTCCGCGGCGCGCAGCATCTGGCGCGGCTGCATCGCAGCCTGGAGGCGATCGGCATCACGGATCCGCATAGTCCCGGCCAGTGGCAGGCGTTGATCGACGAGGTGGTGCAAGCCAACGGGATGTCGGACCAGATGGTCTATATCCAGGTGACGCGTGGCGTGGCCAGGCGGGCGCATGCCTTCCCGAGGGAGAAGGTGGTGCCGACGGTGTTGATCATGACCAATCCGATGGCGCTGCCGCCGGCGCAGATGCGTGAGCAGGGCGTGGCATGCGTGACGATGGAGGACAGGCGCTGGCTGAACTGCCACATCAAGTCGACCTCGCTGTTGGGCAACGTGCTGGCGGCGCAGCATGCGGCGGAGCAGGGCGTGACCGAGGCGATCCAGTTCCGTGACGGCTGGCTGACGGAGGCGTCGTCGTCCAATGTCTGGGTGGTGCGCGATGGCCGCGTGATGGCGCCGCCCAAGGACAACCTGATCCTCGAAGGCATCCGCTACGGCTTCATGGAAGAGATCTGCGCGGCGCTGGAGATTCCGCTGGAGGCGCGCCGGATCGCGAAGGAGGAGGTGTTCGCCGCCGATGAGGTGCTGCTGTCCTCGGCCAGCAAGGAGTTGCTGCCGGTGGTGAAGATCGATGGCCGCACCGTGGGCAACGGCGTGCCGGGACCGGTGTTCCAGCGCCTCTACGCGGCTTACCAGGCGGCCAAGGCGGCCCTTTGAATCTGGCGGTGCCCGCGTGCTAGCATGCCCTCGGACCCATCGAGGAGTCAGTCATGGCCAAGCGTGAACGCGGCCGGCGTGCCCTGCAGGACGAGGTGAGCCGGCGCATCCAGCAAATCGATGAAATCGGCGAGGACGGCGCCAAGGTGCGGGTGCCGGCCCCGGTGCCGCATCCGCGCGATGCGCGCGGCCGCAACTGGAATATGACTGGCTTCGGCAATGCCACCGGGTACGAGGCCAGCATCCGCGCGGTCGTCGACAAGGCGCGTGACGAGTTCGACCTGAACGAGGCGCTGGAGAACCGCGCGCCCAATCCCTTCGGGGAGTGAGGACAGCCTGGCCTTTGCAAGTAGCGCAGGGCAGGACATTCGGTCATGCGGATTCTCACAACGTGACGTCCAGCCGCGGCTCGGCGCTTTGCCAGATGCCGCCGGAGCGGCGCTTGGCGCCGTACATGGCGGCGTCGGCGGCGTGCAGCAGCGCCTGGCTGCCTTGCGCGTGCACGGGGAAGACGGCCAGGCCGATGCTGACCGATGCCTGCACCGTGCTGCCATCCGGTAGTGCAATCGGCGCGGCCATGGCCTGCAGGATATGTTCGGCGATATGGGCGGCATCGCGCGGTGCGCGCAGCGAGGCGGCCAGCACCGCGAACTCGTCGCCGCCGATGCGTGCCACGGTGTCGCCGGCGCGCAGGCTGGCGCGGATGCGCTGCGCCACGGCAACCAGCACCGCATCGCCGGCGGCGTGGCCGTGGCGGTCGTTGATGTGCTTGAAGTCGTCGCTGTCCAGGTACAGCACGGCGGCGTACTCGTCATTGGCGGCGGCATGGCGCACGGCGCGCTCCAGCGCCTCGACGAAGGCGGCGCGGTTGAGCAGCCCGGTCAGCGCGTCGTGGTTGGCGCGGTGCGCGAGCGAGCGGTTTTCGTGCTGCATCTGGTTGCGCCATGTCTGCAGCTCGTCGAGCAGGCCGTTGAAGTCTTCGCTGAGCGCATTCAGTTCTTCAATGCTGGCCGGCGGCGTGCGCTGCGCGAAGTCGCGCTCCGAACGCACCGCGTGCGCCACCCGCATCAGGTTGCGCAGCGGCTCGACGATCTGCACCAGCAGCCGGCTGGCCAGGTAGTGCGCGCCGACCGCGGTCAGCAGCAGGCAGCCGAGCAGGCCCAGCGCGCCCTGCAGCAGGAAGTGCAGCAGGTTGCGCGGATCGCCGCTGACACGCAGCATGCCGACTTGCTGTGCCTGGTGCAGGATCGGCTGCTCGACGGCGTCCACGCTCAGCCACTCGCCCAGCGCGTGGCGCAGGCCGGTCAGCTCGGGCTGGCCGGGACGCCGCCACTCGGCCAGCACGTGGTGGTCGCGGTCATAGACGGTGGCGCGGGCGATGTCCTCCGAGGCGGCGATCACCGCCAGCGTCTCGCTGGTGGCGGACTGGTCGCGGAACACCACCGGCGCTTCCAGCGTGTAGGCGATCGAGCGCGCCACCAGCCGCACATTGTGGTCGGCATAGACGCGCAGCGCGGTCACGCCGAGGGCGGTCAGCGACAGGCCGGCGGTGAATACGGCGATCAGCGCCACGCCCAGGTGGATACGGCGCAGCACGCTGTACAGCGTTGGTCGGGTGGCGGCGTGGCCTGGCTTGCGCGCGTTCATGACGGCGCTCCCTTGCGGCGGCCGAGCTGCAGCACGCCGGGATGCACGTGCACGCCGCTGCGGGCGAGCGTGTCGAGGTTGACGCGGAACGACACCTGGTTGTCGCGGATATTCAGGCAGAACATGCTGCCGACCTCGCACTCGAAGTCCTGTTCGGCGATCACCAGCACCGGGCGGCCGGTCAGTTCGGCCGACAGGCGCTTGCGCCGCGGCTCGTTCATCACGCCGACGTAGAGCGCGTCGCACGCCGGGTGCAGCAGGTCGGCCAGCACATCGACCTGGCGGGCCTGCACCGGGCGCCCGCCGGTGAGCGTGCCGCCTTCCATCAGCCGCGCCGAATAGCGGCTGGCGTTGTCCACGCACAGCCGCACCGTGTCGCGCTCCACCGGCCAGCGCGCGTAGCCGAGCAGGCTGAGCACCACGCGCGCGACCTGGTCGGTGCGCTGGGGCGCAGGCTGTGCGGTCACCGCAGGCGGCAGCATCGCGGGCAGCACGGCCAGCGTCGCGGCGAGCAGCGCCGGCAGGCAACGGCGCAGCAACGGGCGTCGTGGCGCGCGTTGGACACGCGAAGGGGGGCTGGCTGGGACAGTCGCCATGGTCGGGATGGGTGTGCGGCGCGGCCTGTATGGTGGTGGGCAGGCCGCGGCCGCGGGTATTGTTCCGGTGCGTGTTCCGGGCGGTCAAGCACTCAAAGTGGGCCCATTCGCGGCCAAAAAAGGGCTGCTCGAGGGTTTTTCCGTGCAGCCTCCGTGTGGCGCCGGGTGTTACGGCATGTTTATCGGTTCGGTGGCGTTTTCCTGAAGTGGGCTGGATGACGCGGGTCAGCTTCGCGGTGTCGGACACAACACTTAGAATGGGATCTCGCCCCACGACGCGCGCTTTGCCGCCGCCTGCCGCCATGAACGCCGACCCGCTTTTCCGCTTCCTGCACGTTGCCAGCGTCACCATCTGGGTGGGCGGCATGTTCTTCGCCTACCTGTGCCTGCGTCCCGTGGCCGGCAGCGTGCTCGAGCCGCCGGCGCGGTTGCGGCTGTGGCACGGCGTATTCGGACGCTTCTTCCCGTGGGTGTGGGCGGCGGTGATCGTCATCGTGCTGAGCGGCGCGCTGATGATGGCCCCGGTGGGCATGGCCGGTGCCCCACGCAACTGGCATCTGATGGCGGGCATCGGCATCGTCATGGCGGTCGTTTTCTGCTATGTCTGGTTCGGTCCGTACCGTGTGCTGGGCCGTGCCGTGCAGGTGCAGGACTGGCCGGCCGCCGGTGCTGCGCTCAACCGCATCCGGCAGGCCGTGGGGATCAACCTGGTGCTCGGGCTGGTCAATATCGCGGTGGCCACGCTTGGGCGCTGGCTGGCCTGAACGGGACCCATAACGCTCGGTCGTTTCGCCAAGGGAGAAGCCATATGCGCGCCGTTGCCCCCTTCATCGTCGCCCCTCTCGCCACCGTCGCCATCATCGGGCTGGGCGCCGCGGCCGGTCCGGCCCACGCCGCCGGCGGTTCCGCCCTCAGTGCCGAGCATGAGCGCTGCATGGCCAAGGCCGTGTCGAGCGCCGATATGCTTAATTGCACCTCGGCCGAACTGCGGCAGCAGGACAAGACGCTCAATACCGCCTACCAGGGTTTGCTGCGGCGGCTGGTCGCACCGCGCACCGGATTGCTGCGGGTGGCGCAGCGCGAATGGCTGCAGTACCGCGATGCCAATTGCGCCTACGTGGCCGATCCGGGCGGCGGCACCGCGGCGCGGGTGGCGGGCGCATCCTGCATGGCGCAGATGACCGCGGCGCGGGCGCGCGAATTGCGTGCCTATGCCGACCAGGTCGCCGCCCGCTAAGGGGGGATGGCAAGTGGCCTGGCAATGATTCGGTAAGGCCGTGAACCGTGTGCTAGAGTTCCCAGCACACCTGTGCCGCTGGCACGTCTCAGGCTCGTCCTCAAGCAAGGAGATGGATCATGGCAAGTGAATCCCGGCCCAACCTGAAGGCTTTCGTGCAGACCGCGCCCCAGGCGGGGCGCTATGTGTGGATCATCGCGCTGGTGGACTTCGACGCGAAGCAGATCCGCCGCGCCATCGTCTCGGACGATACCTTCACCACCTCCGATGCGGCCCGTGTCGCCGGCGAGGCCCAGCTCAAGGCGGCGGCCGAGGACCACTAGTCCGCCGGCGCGTGAGACTCTGTTGGGCCACTGTTGCGCGCCGGCGTCGCTGTAATCATCGGAAACCCTTTCTTGCATCGCACGCCAGGGCGTGCACGCTAGACTGTGCGCGTGTTCATCCACAAGAAAGGGCTCCCATGACACATCGCATGCTCCGGCCTGCCAGGGCCATCCTGGTAGCGGCCGTGCTGGGCTCCGGCCTGACGTTCAGTGCGGCGTCGATGGCCCAGGTGTCGGTCAACATCGCCATCGGCGTTCCGCCGCCCGCCCCGATTTACGAGGTCGTCCCTGCGCCTCGCCCGGGCTATGTCTGGTTGCCGGGTTACTGGGACTGGGATGACGGCCACCGCAAGCACGCCTGGAAGAAGGGCCGCTGGGAGCGTGAGCGCCCGGGCTACGTCTATGAATCGCCGCGCTGGATCCAGTCGCGCGACGGCTGGGTGCTGGTGCCGGGCCGCTGGGACCAGGGCGGGTACAAAGACAAGGGCTACAAGGACAAAGGCCACAAGGACAAGGGCTATCACTGCCCGCCGGGCCACGCCAAGAAGGGTGAGTGCTGACGCACCCACTGGCACTCACTGGCCGGCGCGCCGCGGTGACGCCGGCCGTTACTGCCATGCTACGATCCCTGCCATGACCCCGCGCCCGGTGCGGCGCATAGGCAGTGGATCCGGAGGTAGCAATGGCAAAGCACGTCTTTACGCGCGCGCAGTATCTCGACATCCTCAACGACAGTTTGCGCAAGCATCCCGGCTGGCAGCCCGGCATGGCCTTCGTGTTCCTGCCGCCTGGCGCCGATGCCAGCCAGGCCACGGCGGTGGGCTGCACTGGCCCGATGGACGCCATCCCGGTCTATGCGGAAATCCAGCGTGTCGCGGCCGAGCTGATCGAGGTAAGGGACAAATAAGGAACGGGCAAGGGCAGGCCAGTACCGTGGATGCGTACAATACCGGCCTCAAATGACTTTCGGATAATGCCGTGAAGAAAACGGACCTGGAAAAGAACAAGGGCCTGAAGATCGCCAACAGCCTGAAGCAGGCTGCGGCGGGCCGGGGCGGAATTCCCGCTGGCGCAGCCGCGCGCCCGGACCGGCGCGAACAGCGCCGGCTGGACCAGGAGCAAGGCCTGGTGCCCTTTGCGTGCAAGCTGGACGGCACGCTGGTGAAGCGCCTGCAGGCGCTGGCCGTTGATCACCCCGGCGGCATGACCGGGCTGCTCAATGAACTGCTGACGGGCGCGCTGCCGCCGGAGCAGGGCTGAGGCTGCGGCGGCCGCAACTGCGGCCGCCTGCCTGGCGTCAGGCCTCTTCTTCTTCGTCGTCGAGGAATTCGCGGCGCAGCATCCAGTTGGCGATGGCTTCGTCGCAGATGCGCTTGAACTTCTGCTTGTCCGGCATCTTGTCGAACAACTGGAAGTTGACCAGCGCCATGCCGGCATCGGTGATATAGAACATCCGGCGCGGGTCGTCGTGGTGGACGATGCGGCCGTCGATGTCGTCTGCCTCGCTTTCCGCCGGCATGTCCTCGAGCTCGACCACGCGGCAGGTGAAGCGCGGGCTGCGGGTGTGGGTCAGATACTCGAACTCGTCGTGCATGACCTCGCCGCTTTTGCCTGCGATAACGGCGAAGCCCCAGATAAAGCGGGGCATCGGCAGATCGGACAGATCTTCAATCTCGTCCATGGTGTTCTCCCTGATTCAATTCCCGCATTATCGCCCGGAACGCCGTTGCCTCAAACGGTCACGACGGCGCGATGCCCAGCCGGCTAGGGCGTGGCCTTGCAACCAGCCAGTGCCGGCGCTGCATTTTCGGGCTGCATCAGGTCGCGCAACGTGCCTTCCTCGCCCTTCGTCCACCACTCGTAGCGGCCGCCGACATAGCGCGCGCCGGACGCCGACACCGTGGTCACCGCCAGTACCGGCTTGCCGTCGATGCGCAGCACCGCGGCCTGGTTATCAGTGCTGTTGAAGTAGCGCACCGACAGCGTCTTGCCGCCGTCGCACTGGTAGCGCACGGTGCGCACGTCATGGAAGCGCACGCCATCGATGCCGGGAGAACGGGCGGCGTGGGCGCTGGCGCCGATCGTTGCCAGCAGCAGCGCGTTGCAGACAAGGGTCAGTCGAGTCGTCATGGGTATGCCTCGGAGGATCGGCTGCGTGCCGGCTTCCCGCTCAGTCCAGCAGGTAGCCGGCGGCCAGCGTGCGGAAGCTCTCCAGCTCGCGCGCCTGCCAGGCTTCGTTCTCGCCCAGTTCCTCGGCCAGGATCGCGGCCACCGCCGGCGCGGCCTGGACCGCGGCGCGTGCGTCGAGGAACAGCGCGCGGTTGCGGCGCGCCAGCACGTCTTCCACGCGCCGCGCCAGTTCGTGCCTGGCAGCGAAGCGCACATGCGCCTCGGTCAGCCCGGACGCCGGCGCCAGCACCCGCTCGTGGCCGGGCAGCGCGAGCAGCGCGGGCAGCTCGTTGCCGTAGTAGCGGTCCGGCGATACCGAGTCTTGCGGCGGCAGGTCCGCCGGCAGCCCGGCCGCGCCATGCAGCGCCAGCTCAGCGGTCACGCACGGCGCGGCCCGCACCATCTGGCGCTGGATCGCGGTCTCGATCACGTCTTCGGCCATCCTGCGGTAAGTGGTCCACTTGCCGCCGGTGACAGTGATCAGGCCGGCCTTGGACACCAGGATCGTATGCTCGCGCGACAGCGATGCGGTGGATGCTTCGCCGGTGGCCCTGACCAGCGGCCGCAGCCCCGCCCAGACGCTGGTGACATCGGCGCGTGTCGGATCCTTGGCCAGGTAGCGCGACGCCGTTTCCAGGATGAAATCGACATCGTCCGCGCCCGCGTTGGGCTCCAGCGGCAGGTCGCGGCGCGGCGTGTCGGTGGTGCCGATGATGGTGTGGCCGTTCCACGGCACCACGAACAGCACCCGGCCGTCGTCGGTCTTGGGGATCAGGATGGCGCGCTCGCCTGGCAGGAAGCTGCGCGGCAGCGTCAGGTGCACGCCCTGGCTTGGCGCAACCATGGTGCGCGCATGGCCGTCTTCCATCTGGCGGATGGCGTCGACCCAGACGCCGGTGGCATTGATCACGCAATCGGCGCGCAGCCGGAAGGTGGCCTCGCCCAGCACATCCTGCACCGTGACGCCGCTGATCACGCCGCCTTGCTGGCTCAGGCCCGTCACCCGCATGTAGTTGACCGCGGTGCCGCCCACATCGAACAGCGTGCGCATCAGCGACACCGCCAGCCGCGCATCGTCGAACTGGCCGTCGAAGTACAGGTTGCCGCCGCGCAGTGGCCGCCCGCTGACATGCTCGGCCAGGTTGGGCGCGGCGGCCAGCACCTCGCGGTGGTTGAGCCAGCGGCTGCCGGCCAGGTTGAGGTTGCCGGCGAGCATGTCGTAGACCTTCAGGCCGATGCCGTAGAAGGGCTGGTCGAACATCTGGTACGCCGGCACCACGAAGCCCAGCGGCCAGACCAGGTGCGGGGCGTTGCGCGCGAGCAGGCCGCGCTCGTGCAGGGCCTCGCGTACCAGGCCGATATTGCCCTGGGCCAGGTAACGCACGCCGCCATGGACCAGCTTGGTGGCCTTGCTGGAGGTGCCCTTGGCGAAGTCGGCGGCTTCGACCAGCAGCGTGCGGTAGCCGCGCGAGGCGGCGTCGACCGCGGTGCCGAGGCCGGTGGCGCCGCCGCCGATGACGATCACGTCCCAGCGCGGCTCGCGCTCCAGGGTGGCGAGCAGGGCCGCGCGCTCGGGTGGCTGAACCGGTGGCTCGATCGGTGTAGAAACTCTTTGCATGACGCTTTCAGGAGTGGGTGTGCTGGTTTGGCTGGCGCTTGTCGGCTGTCGCTTGTCGGGTGGCGGCCGTCAGCCATGGCCGCCATCGCCCCCGTCCTCACGCGCCCAGTCGCGCGCGCGGTCCACCGCGCGGTGCCAGCGCGCCAGCCGGTGTGCGCGCTCGTCGGCCGACAGGTTGGGCTCGAAGCGCTGTTCCACCTGCCACTGCTGCGCGATCTGCGCCGGATCGCTCCAGTACCCCGTGGCCAGGCCGGCCAGGTAGGCGGCCCCCAGCGCGGTGGTCTCGGTCACGCGCGGGCGTACCACCGGAGTACCGAGCAGGTCGGCCTGCATCTGCATCAGCAGGTCGCTGCGCGAGGCGCCGCCGTCCACGCGCAGCTCGGCCAGCGCAATGCCGGCGTCCTTCTGCATGGCCTCGAGCACGTCCACGCTTTGCAGCGCGATCGACTCCAGCGCCGCGCGCGCGATCTGCGGCCGGCCGGTGCCGCGCGTCATGCCGACCAGCGTGCCGCGCGCGAAGGCGTCCCAGTGCGGCGCGCCCAGCCCGGCAAAGGCGGGCACCAGCACCACGCCGCCGGTGTCGTCGCACTGGCGCGCCAGCGGCTCGACCTCGGGCGCGCTGTTGATGATCTTGAGTCCGTCGCGCAGCCACTGGATGGTGGCGCCGCCCATGAACACGCCGCCCTCCAGGCAGTACTGGGTCTGGCCGCCGAGCTGCCAGCCGATCGTAGTCAGCAGCCGGTTGCGCGAGACCACCGGCTGCGTGCCGGTATTCATCAGCAGGAAGCAGCCGGTGCCGTAGGTGTTCTTGGCCATGCCCGGCGACAGGCACGCCTGGCCGAAGGTGGCCGCCTGCTGGTCTCCGGCGATGCCGGCAATCGGGATCTCCACGCCGAACAGCCGCGCCGCGGTGCGCGCCACCTCGCCGCTGGACGGCACCACCTCGGGCAGCAGCGCGTGCGGGATGTCGAGCAGCGCCAGCAGCGCGTCGTCCCACTGGAAGCTGTGGATATTGAACAGCATGGTGCGCGAGGCGTTCGACACGTCGGTGACATGGCGCGCGCCGTCGGTGAGCTGCCAGATCAGCCAGCTGTCGACGGTGCCGAACGCCAGCTCGCCCCGCTGGGCGCGTGCGCGCGCGCCTTCGATGTTGTCGAGCATCCAGCGCAGCTTGGTGCCGGAGAAATAGGCATCGATGATCAGCCCGGTCTTCTCGCGGAACAGCTCGCCGTGACCCGCGGCCTGCAACGCCTCGCACATCGGCGCGGTGCGGCGGTCCTGCCAGACCAGCGCGCGGCCGACCGGCTCGCCGGTCTTGCGGTCCCACAGCACAGTGGTCTCGCGCTGGTTGGTGATGCCGATGGCGCGTACCTGTGTGGCCGGGATGCCGGCTTCGGACAGCACCGCGTGCGCCACCGCAAGCTGCGACTGCCAGATTTCGTAGGGATCGTGCTCGACGTGACCGGGATGTGGGTAATATTGGCGGAACTCGCGCTGGGCCAGCCGCACCACGCTGCCGGCATGGTCGAACAGGATGGCGCGCGAGCTGCTGGTGCCCTGGTCGAGCGCAAGCACGTACTGCGGCTCGGCGGAAGTCTGGGGTGGGGCGGGGCGCTGCGCCTGGGCATGCGCGGCTGGCTGGTTCATGCGATCGATCCTGAAAATGACAAGGCGCGCCGGCCTTGCCGGCGCCTGGAATCCTGATGGCCGAAACTTCTTCCTTGCAGACTGCGGACGCTTATACGGCGCAGATCGCCGCTTCGCTGGCCGCACGCAGCCGCTTCGATGCCGCCGGCAAACTGCGGCTGATGGTGGCCGGGCAGCAGGTCGGCTGGCTGCCGCGCGCGCATGCCGGCATCCTGCGCGGCATGGGTTGCATCCTCGGGCCGGAAGACGAGGCTGGCGCCGTGGAGTTGCTGCCGGGACGCAGCGACTTCGACGTGCGCAGCGCCGCGCTGGAGGCGCTGGCGCACCGGCTCGCCGACGCCGGCCACGTGCGCGGCTGGCGCCATGAACTGTTCGCGGTCACGCCGGCACTTGGCGCGCCCGCCGTCGCAGCGGTCGAGCGGGCGGTGGCGCGCTTTCTCGGACTGCTGACCTTCGCCTCGCATATGAACGGCATCGCCGAGGGGGATGTCGGGGGCGGCCCGGTGCTGTGGATCTCGCGGCGCAGCCAGAGCAAGTCGGTCGACCCCGGCATGTGGGATAACTTGGTCGCCGGCGGCATGCCGCATGGCAGCGACCCGCTGGAAACGCTGGTGCGCGAGTGCGAGGAAGAGTCCGGCATCCCGCCCGCGCTGGCGCGAGGCGTGCAGGCGCACGGCGCGATCGAGGTGCTGCGCGACCTGCCCGAAGGCGTGCAGTGGGAACAGGTCTACGTCTATGACCTGCTGCTGCCGCCCGGCTTCACGCCGCGCAACCAGGATGGGGAGGTCAGCGAACACAGGCGCGTGGGCCTGCCGGCATTGCTTGCTATCATGTCGAGCGGCGCCATGACGGTCGATGCGACACTGGTGACGCTGGATGCCCTTCGCCGGCGCGGCTGGCTCGGTTCCGGCGACCGCAGTGCCTGAGCCGCTGCCGCGGATCCGATCCGCACTGCCCCGATTATCCTGGCCGCGCGCCGCGCCCCTCCGACAGAACAACACACCATGAGCAACACCGGATTTATCCTGACCCTTTCGTGCCCGGACCAGCCGGGCATCGTCCATGCCGTCTCGGGCCTGCTGTTCCAGCATGGCTGCAATATCGTCGACTCGGACCAGTACGGTGACGAATACACCGGCCGCTTTTTTATGCGGGTGCACTTTATGCCGGCCGCGGGCGGCCCGGACCTGGACACCCTGAAGGCCGCGTTCGCGCCGGTGGGCGAACAGTTCGGCATGCAATGGGAGCTGAACGACGCCGCGGTCAAGCCGCGCGTGATGATCATGGTGTCGAAGATCGGCCACTGCCTGAACGACCTGCTGTTCCGCGCCAAGGTGGGCGGCCTGCCGGTCGAGATCGCGGCGATCGTGTCGAACCATCGCGACTTCTACCAGCTCGCGGCTTCGTATGACGTGCCGTTCTTCCACCTGCCGCTGATGAACGCGTCGGCCGAGCAGAAGGCTGCGCAGGAAGCGCGCGTGTTCGAGGTGGTGCAGGAGCAGAAGATCGACCTGGTGGTGCTCGCGCGCTACATGCAGGTGCTGTCCAACGACCTGTGCCGCAAGCTGGCCGGCCGCGCGATCAATATCCACCACTCTTTCCTGCCGAGCTTCAAGGGGGCCAAGCCGTACTACCAGGCCCATGACCGCGGCGTGAAGCTGATCGGCGCGACCGCGCACTACGTCACCGCCGACCTCGACGAAGGCCCGATCATCGAGCAGGAGATCGAGCGCGTCGACCACAGCATGGACCCTGATCAACTGACCGCCGTCGGCCGCGACGTGGAATGCGTGGCGCTGGCGCGCGCGGTCAAGTGGCACGCCGAACGCCGCATCCTGCTGAACGGCCACAAGACCGTGGTGTTCAAGTAACGTTTCCGTCCAAACGCGGTTTTCTCCCCTCTCCCGCACGCGGGAAAGGGGCCGGGGGAGAGGGCAGGCCTGTCGCCAGGCCGATGCGCCATGCTGAGCCTCCGCCTCCGGCATCAACACCACCCCCGCTCCCGCCCACGCGGCAGCCCAGGGCCTGCGCCCGCCAGGTTCATTCCCGCTCCGCCACCACACACTTCACCCCACTATCGGCCAGGATCTGGTCGAACGGCGCCGCCAGCGGCTCATCGGTAAAGAGCCGGTCGACCTGCGATACATGCGCCAGCTCCACCATTGCCTGGCGGTTGAACTTGCTGGCGTCCGCCGCCAGCCACACCTCGCGTGAATGCTCGATGATAGTCCGCGCCACCTTGACCTCGCGGAAGTCGTAATCGCGCAGCGTGCCGTCGGTCTCGATCCCCGAGATGCCGATCAGGCCGATATCTACCTTGAACTGGCGGATGAACTCCACCGTGGCCTCGCCGACGATGCCACGGTCGCGCGAGCGCAGCACGCCGCCGGCGACGATGACCTCGCAGTCGGGGTTGTCGGCGAGGATATTGGCCACGTTCAGGTTGTTGGTGATCACGCGTAGTCCGCGATGGTGCATCAGCTCGCGTGCAATCTCCTCCACCGTGGTGCCGATGTTCAGGATCAGCGAACAGCCTTCGGGCACCGCCGCCGCCACCGCGCGCGCAATGCGCGCCTTGCCTTCCGCATTGAGCACCTGCCGCTGCCGGTACGCAATGTTCTCGGTAGTCGACCCCTCCACCCGCACGCCGCCATGGAAGCGCGCCAGCATGCCGTTTTCGGCCAGCAGGTTGACGTCGCGGCGCACCGTCTGGAGCGTCACCCCGAACTTGCGCGCAAGTTCGTCAATGGAGGCAAAGCCCTGCGTGCGGACTTCTTCGAGCAGGGCGGTCTGGCGGGGATTAAGGGTCATGCCGGGATTCTAGTTCAAACAGAAACGAAAACAAATGATGCGGTGCACTATTGTTTTATGTTCGTTTTCTTGCTAAAACGAGCGGAAAGCCAAGATTTGTGCGCCTGCATCACGCGAAAACGGTGATGCGGAAAGCATATCGAACATGGAGACCGGATGCAGCTCAGTTTGGAAGGCGTCGCACAGCAGGTAGGTTCGCAGGCGTATCTCTATCCGATGACGCTCGCGCCGGTTCCGGGCGCGGTGACCATCCTGCTGGGCGCCACGCAGGCGGGCAAGACTTCGCTGATGCGTGTGATGGCGGGGCTGGACCGGCCCAGCGCGGGCCGCGTGCTGGTGGACGGCCACGATGTGACCGGCATGCCGGTGCGCGAACGCAATGTGTCGATGGTGTACCAGCAGTTCATCAACTATCCGTCGATGAAGGTGTTCGACAACATCGCCTCGCCGTTGCGGCTGCGGCGCCAGGGGTCGGGTGGTGCCACAGCGGCCATCGCCGCGCAGGTGCGCGAGCTGGCCGTACGGTTGCATATCGACCATCTGCTCGACCGATACCCGCAAGAACTGTCCGGCGGCCAGCAGCAGCGCGTGGCACTGGCGCGCGCGCTGGCCAAGGAAGCGCCGCTGATGCTGCTGGACGAGCCGTTGGTCAACCTCGACTACAAGCTGCGCGAGGAACTGCGCGAGGAGCTGACGCAGCTCTTTGCCCACGGCGATGCCACCGTGATCTACGCCACCACCGAGCCGGGCGAGGCCTTGCTGCTGGGCGGCCACACCGCGGTGCTCGATGCCGGCGAACTGCTGCAGTACGGCCCCACCGCCGAGGTCTTCCACTATCCGGACTCGCTGCGCGTGGCGCGCGCCTTCAACGATCCGCCGATGAACCTGGTCGACGGCACGCTGCGCGGCGGCCGGGTCACGCTTGCCGGCGACATCTCGGTGCCGGTGCCGGGCGCCGGCGGGCAAGACGGCCCGGTGACGCTGGGCGTGCGTGCTTCGGCGCTGCGGCTGGCGGGTGAGCCTGGCGCGGTAACGGTGCCGGGGCGCGTGGCGCTGGCCGAACTGTCCGGCTCCGATACCTTTGTCCATGCCGATACGCCGGTAGGCAGCCTGGTGGCGCAGTTTGCCGGCGTGCTCGACCTGCAGCTTGGCGAACCGGTGTCGCTGCACCTGCTGCCGGAGCAGATCTACCTGTTCGACGCGGACGGGCGCCGCATCCATGCGCCGCGCCGGCCCGGCGGGCTGGCGGCGGACGTGCCGGGCGGCGTGGCGACAGCCGCCGGCGCCGCCGCAGGGAGCTGACATGGCACGCATCGATCTCGATCTCGCGCACGCCTACGTGCCCAATCCCCGCACCGATGAAGACTACGCGCTGCTGCCGCTGAAATTCACCTTTGAAGACGGCGGCGCCTATGCCTTGCTCGGGCCCTCGGGCTGCGGCAAGACCACGCTGCTGAACTGCATCTCCGGGCTGCTGCGGCCCTCGCACGGCACCATCGCGTTTGACGGCCGCGACGTCACCGCGGCCACGCCGCAGGCGCGCAATATCGCCCAGGTATTCCAGTTCCCGGTGATCTACGACACCATGACCGTCGGCGAGAACCTGGCCTTTCCGCTGCGCAACCGCGGCGTGCCGGAAGCGCAGGTGCGCGAGCGGGTAGGGCGCGTGGCCGAGATGCTCGACCTGTCGTCGACGCTCGACCGGCGCGCCAATGGCCTCGCCGCCGACGCCAAGCAGAAGATCTCGCTCGGCCGCGGGCTGGTGCGGCACGACGTGTCGGCGATCCTGTTCGACGAGCCGCTGACCGTGATCGACCCGCAGCTCAAATGGCAGCTGCGGCGCAAGCTCAAGGAGATCCACCACGAGTTCCGGCTGACGCTGATCTACGTGACCCACGACCAGACCGAGGCGCTGACCTTCGCCGACCAGGTGGTGGTGATGTCGCGCGGCAAGGCGGTGCAGGTGGGGCCGGCCGATGCGCTGTTCGAGCGGCCCGCGCATACCTTCGTCGGCAACTTCATCGGCTCGCCGGGCATGAACTTCCTGCCCGGCCAGTGGCGCGACGACGCGGTGGAAGTGGCCGGGCGCCGCTATACCCCGGCGCTGGCGCCGTCGGTTGAGTCGGCACTGCGCGCAGCTGGCAGTTTCCGCATCGGCGTGCGGCCGGAATACCTGCACCTGGCACCGGAGCGCGACGCGCAGGCGGTGCCGGTGCGCGTGGAGCGCGCCCAGGACATCGGCACCTACTGGCTGCTGACCGGCACCGTGCAGGAGGCCGGGGCACAGGCCGGCACCCTGCGCGCGCGCCTGGGCGCAGAGGCGGCCGAGCTGCGCGCGGGCGACACCGCCTGGCTGTCGGTGTTCAACCGCCATACCTGCTACTACGTCAACGAGGAACTGGTCTCATGAAGCCCGTCAACCAGAAGGCCTGGCTGCTGGTGTTGCCGGTGGTGGTGTGCGTGGCGTTCTCCGCCATCCTGCCGCTGATGACCATCGTCAATTACTCGGTGCAGGACATCATTTCACCGGAGCGGCGCGTGTTCGTCGGCACCGAATGGTTCGGCACCGTGCTGCGCGACAGCGAACTGCACGATGCACTGCTGCGCCAGCTCGGCTTCTCGCTGGCGGTGCTGCTGGTGGAGATCCCGCTCGGCATCCTGCTGGCGCTGTCGATGCCGGCCAGGGGCTGGAAGGCGTCGGCGGTGCTGGTGATCATCGCGCTGTCGCTGCTGATCCCGTGGAACGTGGTCGGCACCATCTGGCAGATCTTCGGGCGCACCGATATCGGCCTGCTCGGCGCCGCGCTCGAGGCCATGGGCTTCGACTACAACTACACCGGCAGCGCCTTCGATGCCTGGGTCACGGTGCTGGTGATGGACGTCTGGCACTGGACGCCGCTGGTGGCACTGCTGTGCTACGCCGGCCTGCGCGCGATCCCCGACGCCTACTACCAGGCCGCGCAGATCGACGGTGCGTCGCGGCTGGCGGTGTTCCGCTATATCCAGCTGCCCAAGCTGCGCGGCGTGCTGATGATCGCGGTGCTGCTGCGCTTCATGGACAGCTTCATGATCTATACCGAGCCGTTCGTGCTGACCGGCGGCGGCCCCGGCAACGCCACCACCTTCCTGTCGCAGTACCTGACGCAGAAGGCCGTGGGCCAGTTCGACCTGGGGCCGGCGGCGGCGTTCTCCATCGTTTATTTCCTGATCATCCTGCTTACGTGCTTCATCCTCTATAACTGGATGCAGCGCGCGGGCACCGCCGCCAGCGAGGAGATGCCCCATGGCTGAATTGCACTCTGTCGCCACC
>NZ_JBEFLI010000108.1:0-16762 GCF_040578825.1 Cupriavidus necator
GGGCAGCGGGCGGCGCTCACTCGATGACCTTGGGCACCAGGTACAGGCCGTTTTCGGTGGCCGGCGCGGGGCGCTGGTAGTCGTCGCGGCGGTCGGTCTCGGTGACCACGTCCTCGCGCAGGCGCTGGGCCATGTCGCGCACGGCCGACAGCGGGTGGGCCAGCGGCTCGATGCCGGTGGTGTCAACCGCCTGCATCTGCTCGACCAGCGAGAAAAAGTTGTTGAGCTGCGCAAGCGTCTGGGCGGCCTCGTCATCGCTGGTTTCGATGCGGGCCAGGTGGGCGATGCGCTTGACGTCGGATAGGTCGAGGGCCATGGCTGGTGTTCGGATGCTCGGATGCGGAAGGCGCCGGAGGGGCCGGCGGCCGGCCGTGCGGCGGTGGCGTCGCGCGGTCCGGACAGGGCGGCTACGGAGCGCGGTAAACACGCCACGGAGTCGTCGGAATTACAGGTATTTTCAGGCCGTAAACGCCCGAAGCAGCAGGAATTATAAGGTATCATTGCGAGTTACCGACCTTTGGCAACGCCTTCGTCACATGGCTGCCAGACTGGCTGCAAAACAGCGTTGCCCGCAGCGCTGGCGAACGTCCCGCGCCAGGGCCGCCGCAGGCGCCAGAAGGTGGAAAAACCTGGGTCCTCTGATTAGGCCTCTGCCCCGGCTCTGACGTTGTTTCGACAATGTCTCAATGTCTTATGACATTGCCGGTCCAGCGCCCGACCAATACTCGCGAACTTTTGCGCGAGGTCTAATCAAAGGTTCCCGTGGGCCGGCATCGCGCGTTGCAAAATCGCAAAAATGCAATATCGCATAAGTGCAAGATTGCAACACTGCAGGCGCGTGCCGGCGGCGGTGCCGATCCCGATCCCATCTCTCTTCCGGTCCGGGCCGTTCCGCGCCGGACGGCAGGCGGGCCGGGAAGCCGGGAACCATTCCGTATTCAACACAAGTATTTCGTGGCCGGACCGCTCGCGGTGCCGGCCGCTTCGCCTACACGCGAACACCACCACAGACAGGATTCCTGATGTTCGGATTTCTCCGCAGCTACTTCTCCAACGACCTGGCGATCGACCTCGGCACCGCCAACACGCTGATCTACATGCGCGACAAGGGCATCGTGCTGGACGAGCCCTCGGTCGTCGCGATCCGCCAGGAAGGCGGCCCCAACGCCAAGAAAACGATCACGGCCGTGGGCAAGGAAGCCAAGCAGATGCTGGGCAAGGTACCGGGCAATATCGAGGCGATCCGCCCGATGAAGGACGGCGTGATCGCCGACTTCACCGTCACCGAGCAGATGCTCAAGCAGTTCATCAAGATGGTGCATGACTCGAAGCTGCTGCGTCCGAGCCCGCGCATCATCATCTGCGTGCCCTGCGGTTCGACCCAGGTCGAGCGCCGCGCCATCCGCGAATCGGCGCTGGGCGCCGGCGCCAGCCAGGTGTACCTGATCGAGGAGCCGATGTCGGCCGCGATCGGCGCCGGCCTGCCGGTGTCGGAGCCGTCGGGCTCGATGGTTGTCGATATCGGCGGCGGCACCACCGAGGTGGGCATCATCTCGCTGGGCGGCATGGTCTACAAGGGTTCGGTGCGCGTGGGCGGCGACAAGTTCGACGAGGCCATCGTCAACTACATCCGCCGCAACTACGGCATGCTGATCGGCGAACAGACCGCTGAAGCGATCAAGAAGGAAATCGGCTCGGCCTTCCCGGGCTCCGAGGTCCGCGAGATGGAAGTCAAGGGCCGCAACCTGTCCGAAGGCATCCCGCGCGCCTTCACCGTGTCGTCCAACGAAATCCTCGAAGCGCTGACCGATCCGCTGAACCAGATCGTGTCGGCAGTGAAGATCGCGCTGGAACAGACCCCGCCCGAACTGGGCGCCGACATCGCCGAGCGCGGCATGATGCTGACCGGCGGCGGCGCGCTGCTGCGCGACCTGGACCGCCTGCTGGCCGAAGAAACCGGCCTGCCGGTGCTGGTGGCCGAAGACCCGCTGACCTGCGTGGTGCGCGGCTCCGGCATGGCGCTGGAACGCATGGACAAGCTCGGCAGCATCTTCTCCTACGAGTAAAGGCAGAAGGACGCTCACGTGGCGATGCGCGGCCTGCCGGATCCGGTGATCAGGGCGGTGTCGCGGCGCTGCATCCGTCAGGGGTTCGCCCCAACCGCACCCGCCGCCTGGCCGTGCCGCCCCCTTCCCGGGCGTGGTACGGCGGGCGGCGGGGCGTTTGCGCGTGTGCACCGGCTTTCAATCGGGTAAATGGATTACTCCCCTCCGCCGCTCTTCAAGCAAGGCACCTCGGCTGTCGCCCGGCTGGTCCTGTATGTGGCCATCGCGCTGGCGCTGCTGGTGGTCGATGCCCGTTTCGACGCGCTCAGCGTGGGCCGGCAGGTTGCCGCCACCGTGCTGATGCCGGTCGAACGCCTGGTGCTGACACCGCGCGACGCGGTGCGCACGGTGTTCGACTATGCGCAGTCGTCGGCGATGCTGGCCACCGAGAACCGCGAACTGCGCCAGAACGCGGTGCAGCAGGCCGAGGCCTCGGTGCGCCAGGCGCAGCTCGAGGCCGAGAACAACCAGTTGCGCAAGCTGCTCGGACTGGCGCAGCAGTCGGCCACGCCGGTGACGGCGGCCGAGATTTTGTATGACGCGCGCGACCCCTACAGCCAGCGCATCGTGATCGACAAGGGCAGCCACCATGGCCTGCGCGCCGGTTATCCGGTGATCGACGAGCGCGGCGTCGTGGGCCAGGTCACGCGCGTGTCGCCGTTCCAGTCGGAGGTGACGCTGCTGACCGACAAGGACCAGGCCATCCCGGTGCAGGTGGTGCGTAACGGCCTGCGCAGCCTGGCCTTCGGCGGCGCGCGCGCGGGCCAGCTCGACCTGCGCTTCATGGCCGCGTCGGCCGACCTGCAGCAGGGCGACCTGCTGGTGACCTCGGGCCTGGACGGCACCTACCCGCCGGGCCTGCCGGTGGCGAAGATCATCCATATCGAACGCAAGGCCGATACCGCGTTCTCGCGTGTCTATTGCGAGCCGGTGGCCGGCGTGCGCGCGCACCGGCTGTTGCTGGTGGTGCGCTACGACGCCGCGATCCCGCCGCGCGAGACCGCCGAAGCCAAGGCCGAGGCGCCGGTCAAGGGCGCCAAGTCCGCCGCGGCCCGCGCCGCCGCCGCCAGCGCCGCCGCGGCCAAGGCTGCGCCCAAGGAGGCACCACAGTGACCAATTCCCAATACCTGCTGCGGCCGGTCAATCCCGCTTTTATCGCGCTCAGCTTCGTGCTGGCGTTCCTGTTCAACCTGATGCCCTGGGGCGACACGCTGTGGATCCCCGACATGGTGGCGCTGGTGCTGGTGTTCTGGAACATCCACCAGCCGCGCAAGGTGGGCATGGGCGTGGCGTTCGCGCTGGGCCTGCTGATGGACGTGCACGATGCCCGGCTGCTGGGCGAGCATGCGCTGGCCTATACGCTGCTGGCCTACTTTGCCATCACCATCCACCGCCGCGTGCTGTGGTTCACCGTCTATACCCAGGCGCTGCATGTGCTGCCGCTGTTGTTCGTCGTGCACGCGGTGCCGGTGCTGATCCGGCTGGCGATGGGCGCGCCGCTGCCGGGCTGGCAACTGCTGCTGGCGCCGGCGATCGAGGCGCTGCTGTGGCCGCTGGCGACCAGCCTTTTGCTGGCGCCGCAGCGCCGCTCGAGCGATGTCGACGAGACGCGTCCGATCTGACGCCGCCGCCATCGCCCACTACCGCTCATCCCAGGCCAACGCAGTACCATGACCGAAATCCGCAACGTCGAACTGGAAATCGGCCGCTTCCGCATCCGCGTGGCGGCCGCGGCCCTGTTCACGGTGATCTGCTTTGGCCTGCTGTTCACGCGCTTCCTGTGGCTGCAGTGGTACAAGCATGACCAGTACTCGGCCAAGGCCGAGGACAACCGCATCTCGGTGGCGCCGATCGAGCCCAACCGCGGCATCATCATGGACCGCAACGGCATCGTGCTGGCGCGCAACTATTCCGCGTACACGCTCGAGATCACGCCGTCCAAGCTGACCGATACGCTGGACAACACCATCGAAGGCCTGGCCGCGCTGGTCGATATCCAGCCGCGCGACCGGCGCCGCTTCAAGCGGCTGATGGAAGAGTCCCGCAGCTTCGAGAGCCTGCCGCTGCGCAGCCAGCTCACCGACGAGGAAGTGGCGCGCTTTTCCACGCAGCGCTTCCGCTTCCCGGGCGTGGACGTGCGCGCGCGGCTGTTCCGGCAATATCCGCTGGGCGAGTCGGCCTCGCACGTGATCGGCTATATCGGCCGCATCTCGCAGCGCGACCAGGAGCGCATCGAGGCCATGGACGAGGCCAACGACGCCGAGGCCGCCAAATACGATCCGCGCAAGGACGCCGACAACTACAAGGGCACCAACTACATCGGCAAGATCGGCCTGGAGCAGAGCTACGAGACCGAGCTGCACGGGCTGACCGGCTTCGAGGAAGTGGAAGTGAGCGCGGGCGGGCGCCCGATCCGCACGCTGTCGACCTCGCCCGCCACGCCCGGCAACAACCTGATCCTGTCGCTCGATATCCGCCTGCAGCAGCTCGCCGAGGCGCTGTACGGCGACCGCCGCGGCGCGCTGGTGGCGATCGAGCCGTCTACCGGCGACATCCTGGCCTTCGTTTCCAAGCCGACGTACGACCCCAACCTGTTCGTCGAAGGCATCGACACCAATACCTGGAACGAGCTCAACAATTCGCCCGACAAGCCGCTGCTGAACCGCCCGCTGCGCGGCACCTATCCGCCGGGCTCGACCTACAAGCCGTTCATGGCGCTGGCGGCGCTGACCACCGGCAAGCGCACCGCGGCCTGGGGCATGTCCGATCCGGGCTTCTTCACGCTGGGCAACCACACCTTCCGCGACGACAAGCCGGGCGGGCATGGCTGGGTCGACATGCAGACCTCGATCGTGCAGTCGTGCGATACCTATTACTACGCGCTGGCGCGCGACATGGGCGTCAACGCGATCCATGACTTCATGAAGCCGCTCGGCTTCGGCCAGATCACCGGCATCGATATCGAGGGCGAAAGCCGCGGCATCCTGCCGTCGACCGAGTGGAAGCGCAAGGCCTACCGCAAGCCCGAGCAGCAGAAGTGGTACGACGGCGAGACCATCTCGCTGGGCATCGGCCAGGGCTACAACAGCTTCACCATCCTGCAGCTCGCGCAGGCGACCTCGGTGATCGTCAATAACGGCAGCGTGATGAAGCCCCACCTGGTCAAGGCCGTGGAAGATGCGGTCACGCGCAAGCGCACGCTGACCGTGCCCAAGGAAAGCTACCGCATCCCGCTCAAGCAGGCCGATATCGACGTGGTCAAGCGCGCCATGGTGGCGGTGACGCACTCAGGCACGGCGGCGCGCGTGTTCGCCGGCGCCCCCTATGAATCCGCGGGCAAGACCGGCACGGCGCAGACCTACAGCCTGTCCAAGGGCGAGAAGTACAACCACCACGCGCTGGCCGAGCACAAGCGCGACCACTCGCTGTACACCGCGTTCGCGCCGGCGAACAATCCGAAAATCGCGATCGCGCTGATCGTTGAGAACGCCGGCTTCGGCGCCGCCGTGGCCGCGCCGATCGCGCGCAAGCTGATGGACTACTACCTGACCGGCAAGTGGCCGGCCGAGCTGGAGGCGATGGCGCCGCCGGCCACCGAGCGCGTGGCGGGACGCCCGCCGGTGGATACGCCCAGCGTGTTCACCACCGGCCAGACTGCCAGCATCGCCAGTGCCACGGTGATGTCCACCGGTGCCGCCCCGGCGAGCGGAGCGGCCACCAGCGCCGTGGCCGCGGCCTCTGCCGCGCCGGCGGTGACGCCCGAGGCCATTGCCGCCGCGCTGAACGCGCAGGCGATCGCGCCGGCCTCGGCCGTCGAGACGCTGGAACAGCGCATGCTGCAGGCGCTCGGCCACAGCAAGCCCGCCGCACCGCAGCCGGCCTCCGCCCCCGCCGCGCAGCCCGTCAAGGCGCCCGCGCCCAAACCACGCGTCAAGCCCGTGTCCGCCAAGGCGGCCAGCGGCGCCGACGCCACCCGCTGAAGGAGACGCGCATGGACCGACGCCGCGTCATGTCCCTGATCAAATCGGCGCTGACCGGCTTTGACAAGCCGCTGTCGCTGATTGTCTTCCTGCTGTTCGCCACCGGCATCGTGGCGCTGTACTCCGCCGCCATCGACATGCCGGGCCGGGTCGAAGACCAGCTCCGCAATATCCTGCTGTCCTACGTGGTGATGCTGGTGATCGCGTACATGCCCACGCAGACGCTGATGCGGGTGGCGGTGCCGATCTACACGGTAGGCGTGGCGCTGCTGATCGCGGTGGCGATGTTCGGCCTGATCCGCAAGGGCGCGCGCCGCTGGCTCAATGTCGGCATGGTGATCCAGCCGTCCGAGATCATGAAGATCTCGATGCCGTTGATGCTGGCGTGGTACTTCCAGAAGCGCGAGGGCGTGATCAAGTGGTTCGACTTCGTGGTGGCGCTGGGGCTGCTGCTGATCCCGGTTGGCCTGATCGCCAAGCAGCCCGACCTGGGCACCGCGCTGCTGGTGATGGCCGCCGGCATCTACGTGATCTACTTTGCCGGCCTGTCGTGGCGGCTGATCCTGCCGCTGATGGGGCTGCTGGTGGTGGCGATCACGCTGCTGATCACGTTCCAGAACGACATGTGCGCGCCGGGCGTGAACTGGCCGGTGCTGCACGACTACCAGCAGCATCGCGTCTGCACGCTGCTCGACCCGACCAGCGATCCGCTCGGCAAGGGCTTCCATACGATCCAGTCGATCATCGCGATCGGCTCGGGCGGGGTCGAGGGCAAGGGCTGGCTCAAGGGCACGCAGACGCACCTGGAGTTCATTCCGGAGAAGCACACCGACTTTATCTTCGCGGTGTATTCGGAGGAATTCGGGCTGATCGGCAATGCGCTGCTGCTGGTGCTGTACCTGCTGCTGATCTTCCGCGGGCTCTTTATCGCGGCCAACGCGCCGACGCTGTTCTCGCGGCTGCTGGCGGGGTCGATTACGCTGATCTTCTTTACCTATGCGTTCGTCAACATGGGCATGGTGAGCGGGATCCTGCCGGTGGTGGGCGTGCCGTTGCCGCTGATGAGCTATGGCGGCACGGCGCTGGTGACGCTGGGGGCGGGGATCGGGATCCTGATGAGTATTTCGCGGCAGAAGCGGTTGATTCAGACGTAGCTGCTTAGGCAAGCTTGGGCGGCTTTGGCGCACTCAAAACCGCGCTCCCTTTCTGGCTGGGCGGGTTTGTTAAACTGCCACCCAATTTTCCTCTACCGGTCCAAGCTCCATGAACGCCCAAGACGTCGCCGCCTACCTGCAGAGCCACCCCGAATTCTTCGAGGAGCACGCCGAGCTGCTGGCCACGGTGCAGCTCACCAGCCCGCACAGCCACCGCGCCGTGTCGCTGCAGGAACGCCAGATGGAGATCCTGCGCGAGAAGAACAAGGGCCTGGAGTTGCGCCTGGCGGACCTGGTCCGCCATGGCCACGACAATGACCGCACGCAGCAGCGCATGCATGCCTGGCAACTGCGCCTGCTGGCCGAAGCCGACTCGCACGCGCTGCCCTACGCGGTGCAGGATGGCCTGCAGCAGGTGTTCGACGTGCCCGCGGTCGCGCTCAAGCTGTGGGACGTGGCCGAGCAGTACGCGCACATGGAAGTGGCGCAGGGCGCCAGCGAAGACCTGCGCATCTTTGCGGCGGGCCTGCGCGCGCCGTATTGCGGCGCCAACGGCGGCTTCGAGGCCGCGGCGCTGCTGGAGCGCGACGATATCACCTCGCTGGCGATGGTGGCGCTGCGCGTGCCGGTGCGCACGGCCGACGCCGCGGCCGATGCGCAGGGCGCCGCCTTCGGCCTGCTGGTGCTGGGCTCGCCCGATCCGCGCCGCTTCCACGACGGCATGGGCACGGCCTACCTGACGCAGATCGGCGAAGTCGCCGGCGCCGCGCTGCATCGCCTGCGCGACTGAGGCGCGGCGGCACACCCCCGATGCAATGAGCGCACGCCGGCCGCCCCGCAACGCCCCGGCTGAACCGCCCGCGGCGGACGATACTGCGCCGCCGGCACCCGATCCGCTGGTCGCCCGCTATCTCGACTGGCTGCGCGGCAGCCGCAAGCTGGCCGAACACACACTGTCGAGCTACGGCCGCGACCTGCGCGTGCTGCAATCCCACGCGGCACGCTACGCGCCCGGCATCGCGCTGCTGGCGCTGCAGACCCACCATATCCGCAATTTCGCCGCCCGGCTGCATGCCGCGGGACTCGTTGGCACCAGCATTGCCCGCACGCTGTCGGCGTGGCGCGGCTTCTTCCAGTGGGCGGCGCGGCATGGCCATGGCGTCACCATCAACCCGGTCGACGGCGTGCGCGCGCCGCGCTCGGGCCATGCGCTGCCCAAGGCGCTGTCGGTCGAGCACGCGGTGGCGCTGGTCTCGCACCCGGGCGGCACCGACGCGCACGCGCTGCGCGACCATGCGGTCTACGAGCTGTTCTATTCGAGCGGATTGCGGCTGTCCGAGCTGGTGCAGCTCGACGTGCGCTATGCCGATGCCGATGGCTACCGCTCCAGCGGCTGGCTCGACCTGGCCGGCGCCGAGGTGACCGTGACCGGCAAGGGGTCGCGCCAGCGCTCGGTGCCGGTCGGCAGCAAGGCGATCGAGGCGCTGCGCGCATGGCTGGCGGTGCGCGACACGCTGCTGCGCCCCGGCACCGCGCCGGAAGATACCCACGCGCTGTTCCTGGGGCCGCGCGGCCGGCGCCTGTCGATGCGCACCGTGCAGCTGCGGCTCAAGCAGCAGGCGCTGCGCGCCGGCGTGCCGGCCGACGTGCATCCGCATATGCTGCGGCATTCCTTTGCCACGCACGTGCTGCAATCGTCCGGCGACCTGCGCGCGGTGCAGGAGATGCTGGGCCACGCCAGCATCTCGACCACGCAGGTCTATACCGCGCTGGACTTCCAGCACCTGGCGCGCGTCTACGACAAGGCCCATCCGCGCGCCGGCCGCGCGCGCAAGGCTGCGGCGCCGCAGGTGTCCGAGGCCGCGGACGACGCGGCTGAAGACTAATCGTCAGCCCACTGCGCCAGCACTTCGCGAAAGCGCTCCATCTCCGGCAGCAGCCAGGCGCGGAAGGCCTGCACCTTGGGCGTCTCCAGCATGCCCGGCGCGCAGACGAAATACAGCAGCCACGGACATGGGATGCTGACATCGAACAGCCGCACCACGCGGCCCGCCAGCAAGTCGTTGTAGGCCAGCGACGACCGGATCAGCGCGATCCCCTGGCCCTCCGAGGCGGCCTGCAGCAGCAGCGACGAATCTTCCAGCAGCAGCCCTTTGCGCGGCTCCGGCCAGTCCAGCCCGGCCGCCTCGAACCACGGCTTCCACGGATCGCCCTCGCCGCGCAGCAGCGGCAGCCCGGCCATGTCCTGCGGCCGCTCGGGCAGGCGCCCGCCATTGAAGCCCGGGCTGCAGACCGGGAAGAAGACATCGTCCATCAGCTTCTCGACATACAGGCCCGGATAGTCGCCGCTGCCCATGCGCAGCGCGATATCGACTTCCTCGCGGCCAAAGTCGACCAGCGTGTTGGACGACAGCAGCTCGACATCCAGCTCCGGATGGCGCTCGATAAAGCTGCCGATGCGCGGCGTCAGCCAGCGCGCGGCGAACGACGGCATGGTGCTGATGGTCAGCCGCTTGTCGCGGTTGCCGGCCTGCAGCACGCGCGTGGCATCGGCGATCTGCAGCAGCGCGTCGCGCACGCGCTCGGCATAGACCCGGCCGGCCGGGGTCAGCGCCACGCGCTTGCCGTGGCGCTCGAACAGCGGCATGCCGAGCTCTTCTTCCAGGGCGCGGATCTGGTGGCTGACCGCGCCATGCGTGACGAACAGCTCGGTCGCCGCGCGCGAAAAGCTCTCGTGACGCGCCGCCGCCTCGAATGCGCGCAGGGCGGTCAGCGCGGGCAGGCGCGGCAGTTCGCGATGCCAGCCGCGCGGCAGGTCCTTTTCCCAGCCGCTTTTCCAGGCCATGGCGGTCTCCCTGATCTCTGGGGTATGTGAGTTTGACTAACAAGAACAAAGAAAATATATCGTTTTGATAGTGCCCGGGCAATCACTAATATTCTTTCACCGGCCCCTGTGTTGCCGCTTCTTTCACGGCGATTTCCCTACGATTTAACTGGCCAGGTCCTAATACCGGGCCAGTTGCCGCGAATCCGCAACAGTCCGGCGCATTTCCCCCCGAAATCCGCCGAAGCCGGCCGAACGGAGAACCACCATGAAAACCGTGCTCACAACGACCGTATTCACCCTGAATCCTGGCGAAGTCACCGCCCTGTCGGTGCACGCCGCCCAGCGCCTGCACGTGCAAGAAGCCCGTGGCGCCGACGTGTGGCTGACGCGCGAGAAAGATTCGGAGGACTACTGGCTGCGTTGTGGCGGCAGCCTGCTGTTGCGCTCCGGCGACGAGGTGGTAGTCAGCATCGATCCGCGCGCGCAGCATCCGGTACGGCTGGCGCTGATCGCCGAAGCGCGCCGCCCGGCGCTGGCGCTGGCCGACGTGCCGCACCTGGTGTATCGCAGCCTGCGCCGTCTGGTTCGAGGAACGGAGTGGACGCCTAACCAGGACCAGGTCACCGCATCCTGACGCGGCGGCGGGCGGGGCATCGTCAACGTCACACCGCGCCCGGGGGCATTTGCGCCTGGTCTGGTCGCGTGACGCATCCGGAGATCGGACCTGACCCGCAGCGTTGGACTGGAGCCCAGCAAGGGCCGGCGCAAGCCGGCCCTTTTCGTTACACTCTCGCCATGCATCCGATCCAAGTCATCGAACGCGGCCGCGAGGACTATCAGCCGTGCTTCGACGCGATGCGCGCCTTCACCGCCGCACGCACGCCCGAGACGCCCGACCAGATCTGGCTGGTCGAGCATCCGCCGGTCTACACCCTGGGCCAGGCGGGCGATCCCGCTCACCTGCTGTCGCCTGACGACAACATTCCGGTGGTGCAGATCGACCGTGGCGGCCAGATCACTTACCACGGTCCCGGCCAGGTGGTGGCCTACCTGCTGCTCGATTTGCGCCGCCGGCACCTCATGGTGCGCGAGCTGGTGCACGGCATCGAGCAGGCGGTGCTTGACACGCTCGCAGCGTATAATCTCGCAGCCGAACGCAAGCCCGGCGCCCCCGGCATCTATTTGTCCGACGGGCCGCACCAGGGCGCCAAGATTGCCGCGCTCGGCCTCAAGATCCGCAACGGCTGCAGCTACCACGGCGTCAGCCTCAACGTGCAGATGGACCTGTCGCCGTTCCTGCGCATCAATCCCTGCGGCTATGCCGGACTGGAAACGGTCGACATGGCTACCGCGGGCGCCACCTGCAAGGCGGCGGATGCCGGCGGCGCGCCGCTGCCGGTGACCGCGGCAAGACAGCCCGAAATCGCGCAGCGCCTGGCGGCGGCATTGTGCGAAGTGCTGGCAGCGCACGAAGCGCGTGTGCTGGCAGCCGAAGCAAACGCCGCACCGGCTGAAACGAAACAGCCGGACGAAACGGCCCTGGCCTCCTAGTCAAAGCGAACAGCACGCTGAGCGCGTGCGGAGAAATGTATGAGCGACGCCCTGATCGCCACTTCCAGCGAAGCCCCGCAGTCCCCCGCGGAGCAGTACGACCCGACCCGCAAGCAGAAGTCGGCCGACAAGACCGCACGCATTCCCATCAAGATCGTGCCGGCCGAAAAGCTCAAGAAGCCGGACTGGATCCGCGTCAAGGCCGCCACCGGCAGCTCACGCTTCTACGAGATCAAGGACATCCTGCGCGCCAACAACCTGGTGACGGTGTGCGAGGAAGCGAGCTGCCCGAACATCGGTGAGTGCTTCGGCAAGGGCACCGCGACCTTCATGATCATGGGCGACAAGTGCACGCGCCGCTGCCCGTTCTGCGACGTCGGCCACGGCCGCCCCGATCCACTGGACGTCAACGAGCCGGGCAACCTGGCGCGCACCATCGCCCAGCTCAAGCTGAACTATGTGGTGATCACCAGTGTCGACCGCGACGACCTGCGCGACGGCGGCGCCCAGCATTACGTGGACTGCATCTCGCAGACGCGCGAGCTGTCGCCCGCCACCCGCATTGAAGTGCTGGTGCCCGACTTCCGCGGCCGCCTGGAGAAGGCGCTGGACATCCTGCAGGCCTGCCCGCCGGACGTGATGAACCACAACATGGAAACCGTGCCGCGCCTGTACAAGCAGGCGCGCCCGGGCGCGGACTACGAGCACTCGCTCAAGCTGCTGCAGGAATTCAAGCGCCGCAACCCCAACGTGCCGACCAAGTCCGGCCTGATGGTGGGCCTGGGCGAGACCGACGAGGAAATCCTCGAAGTCATGCGCGACATGCGCGCGCACGACATCGACATGCTGACCATCGGCCAGTACCTGGCGCCGTCGAACCACCACCTGCCGGTGCTGCGCTACGTCCACCCTGACACCTTCAAGATGTTCGAGGAAGAGGCCTACAAGATGGGCTTCACCCACGCCGCGGTGGGCGCGATGGTGCGCAGCTCGTACCACGCCGACCAGCAGGCGCATCAGGCGGGGTTTGCCTGAGCGGCAGCGTTGCACACGAGTCGAGCAGAAACGGCCGGGAATTTCCCGGCCGTTTTTATGTTCGGTCGCCGCAGCGGGACGGTCGCTTGGCGTGACGATGCGTGCCGGGGGTCAACCCGGACTGTTCCTCGCTGATCCGTATCGATATGATAAATACATCGATAAATCGTCGATGAAATACAAGTGCGTCACATTCCTGCCGGACCTGTCTACACTGGTAGCAAGTGCGCTAACGGGAATCTCATGAACACCTGCACCGTCCACCGACTCGCCGAGCAGGCGCTGCTGTACAGCGTGGCGCCGCCCGCCTCGCTGGAAGTCCAGCGCCGGATCTGGGCGATGGCCGCCCGCGCGGAAGACTGGCATGGCGTGGTCGACGTGGTGCCGGGCATGAACAACCTGACGGTGATCTTCAATGCCGGCGCCGACGTGGAAGCGCTGGAGCGCAACCTGAAGCTCGCGTGGGCCTCCGGCGAGGCGCGCCATGCCACGGGCAAGCTGGTGGAGATCCCGGTGCGCTACGGCGGCGAGAACGGCCCGGACCTGGCCGACGTTGCCGCCCATACCGGCCTGTCGCCGCGGGAAGTGGTGCGCCGTCATGCGGCCGGCGAGTACGTCGTCTATTTCCTCGGCTTCCAGCCCGGCTTTGCCTATATGGGCGGTCTGGCGCCGGAACTCGCCACGCCGCGCCGGCGCGAGCCGCGCGTGGCGGTGCCGGCCGGCTCGGTCGGCATCGGCGGGGAGCAGACCGGCATCTATCCGGCGGTGCTGCCGGGCGGCTGGCAACTGATCGGGCGCACCGACGCCGAACTCTTCGTGGCGGATCGCGATCCGCCGTCTCTCTTCGCGCCCGGCGACACCGTGCGCTTTGTCGCCGAGGAAATCATCGCGTGATCGAAATCATTCGTCCCGGCGCGCTCGCCTCGGTGCAGGACCTGGGCCGGACCGGCTTTCGCCGTTTCGGCGTGGGCCGTTGCGGTGCGATGGATACGCTCGCCGTTTCGGTCGGCAACCGGCTGCTGGGCAACGAGCCGGGCTGCGCCGCCATTGAATTCACGCTGGGCCGTGCCGCGGTGCGCTTTCATGTGGATATGCGTGTGGCGCTGGCGGGAGCGGAGTGCGGGGCCAACCTGGACGGCGTGCCGGTGTGGTCGTGGCATGCGTTCGATGTGCGCAACGGCGAGACCCTGACGCTGCCGTCGACGCGCGGCGGCACGCGCGTGTACCTGTGCGTGGCGGGCGGCATCGATGTCGAGCCGGTGATGGGTTCGCGCAGCACCGACCTGAAGTCCGGCTTCGGCGGACTGGACGGGCGTGCGTTGCAGGAGGGCGACCGCCTTGGCGCGGGGCGTCCGGGCCTGGCGGCCGAGGGCGGCGACTGGATCGGCGTGCAGGCGCCGGCGTGGGCGCTGCCGGCCAGGGTCGAGGGCAAGGCCACGCCGGTCCGCATGCTGGCCGGGCCCGAGTACGAGGATTTCGATGCCGCCGCGCAGCAGGCGCTGTGGCAGGCCGACTGGACCGTCACGCCCAACAGCAACCGCATGGGGCTGCGCCTGAACGGTCCCGCGCTGGCGCGCCGGCCCGAGCGCAGCGCCGATTTGCTGTCGCATGGCGTGGTTCCCGGCGTGATGCAGGTGCCGCCCGGAGGCCAGCCGATCGCGCTGATGGCCGATGCGCAGACCACTGGCGGCTATCCCAAGATCGGCGTGGTGATCGGCGCCGACCTGTGGCGGCTGGCGCAGGTGCCGCTGGGCGCGCCGGTACGGTTCGTGCAAGTGACGCTGGCGCAGGCCGCGGCGGCGCAGGCGGAGGTGGATCGCTACCTGCGCCAGATCGACCAGGCGCTGCAATGGCAGGGCGACGGCATGACCATCGCCGCGCGCCGGCGCACGCTGACGCGCGCTGCGGCATAAGGCGCGCCATGCAAAGGTAACCGCGCCGGGCCGCTGCGCACCGGCACGCAGACAATGGACGGAGGCAATGCACCGCACAGGAGAACGGCAATGCAGATCGATTTGAACGCCGACCTCGGCGAAGGCTGTGGCAACGACGAAGCGCTGCTGGCGCTGATCAGTTCCGCCAACGTGGCATGCGGCTGGCACGCCGGCGATGCGTCCACCATGCTGCAGACGGTGAAGTGGGCCATCGAGAAGGGCGTCGCCATCGGCGCGCATCCGAGCTATCCGGACCGCGAGAACTTCGGCCGCACCGAGATGCAGCGCGACCCCGAAGCGGTCTACGCCGACATGCTGTACCAGATCGGCGCGCTGGCCGCGATCGTGCGCGCGCAGGGCGGGCAGCTCCATCACGTCAAGGCGCATGGCGCGCTGTACAACCAGGCCGTGCGCGACCCGGCGCTGGCCCGCGCGATCGTGCGCGCGGTGCGCGACTTCGATTCCGACCTGGTCTTCTTCGGCCTGGCCGGCAGCCAGATGATCGACATCGCCAGGGAGGCCGGGCTGCGCGTCAAGCAGGAAGTCTTTGCCGACCGCGGCTACAACCCCGACGGCACGCTGGTCAGGCGGGGCACGCCCGGCGCGCTGCATGAAGACGAGGAAGTTGCCCTGAACCAGACCCTGACCATGGTGCGCGAGCAGCGCGTGCGCGCCATCGACGGCACCTGGGTACCGATCCAGGCCGAAACCGTGTGCCTGCACGGCGACGGCCCCCACGCGCTGGCCTTTGCGCGCCGCATCCGGGAACGGCTGGGCGCGGAGGGCATCGCCGTGCGCGCCGGCGACTGAGCAGGCCCTCACCATGCATAACTGCGGACCGGCTTCGAGCCGTTCGACGATGAACCGACTGCGCGGTTGACCCGCGCGGACGTGCGCGCGCAGGGCGGCCAGCTGCACTAGCCCCACAAGCCCCGGCTATTCCTGCGTACCGGCCGCGGCCGCCTCACGGTGCGCCGCGGCTTTTTTCATCGCCAGCCGCCGCACGCTGACCTGCTCGAAGCGCCAGATCACATAGCAGAACGCCAGGAACGGCCACAGCCAGCCCAGCCATTGCGCCAGGCTGTTGAAGTGGACGAAGCGGCCCAGGCGCCAGCCCTGCTCGGAAATCCACGCATACGGGTTGGATGGCAGCACATTGGTCAGCACCACCAGCGTGAACAGCGCCACCATCGCCAGCACCGCGCGCAGCCAGCGCGGCAGGTACAGCAGCAGCGCCAGCACCAGCGTGCTGGTCAGCAGCGCGAAGCGGCCGCCTTCGGACAGCCAGACAAAGGCGCTGTCGGCCGGGAACTGCAACTGGGCCACGGTGGCCTTGAGCAGCAGCGCGGCGGCCAGCAGGCCGGCCAGGATGCGCAGCGACGGTGCGGTGCGGCGCATCGCGATCGACGCGAACAGTCCGGTGCCGACCCAGCTGCTGGCGGTCACCAGCGATTCCAGCAACTGCATGCTTTGCATGTCCTCGGGGCGCAGGCCGATGTGGTCCTGCCACGCCTCGAGCTGCGGGAACAGCATCTGCAGCACCTGCATCGGCCATGAATCGGAGTCGGTCAGCCATTCGCGCACGATGCCGCCCATGGCGAACAGGTGCTCCTGCGGGAAGATCTGCGCGAACGGCCACAGCAGCAGCAGGATGATGGCAAAGCTGGCATGCGGCTCGAACCAGGCGTGGCGCAGCTGCGTCAGGCGCCCGTCGTCGATCAGCGCGCGCGTGAACGGCGCCACCACGGCGCCGCCCAGCAGCGCGCCCAGCGCATTGGTGATCAGGTCGATATTGGACGAGATCCGGCTCGGCAGCCAGGTCTGGAAGGCCTCCATGCAGGCCGACAGCAGTGCCCCGGCCACCAGTGCCACCAGCGTGGCGCGCCCGCCCGACATGCGCGGATGCAGCGACAGCACCACCAGCGCGCCAAAGGGGAAGTACCCGACCACATTGGTGAGCAGGTCGAAGTCGGTGATGTAGCGCGGCTTGGGCGCGGTCAGGAAGGCGAACGGCGAGATGCCGTTGTCGACCCAGCCGGAGAACGGGTACAGGCTGGCGTACACCACCAGCAGCGTGAAGCAAAGCAGTCCCACGCGGGCCAGCGGCGAATACTGGAGGCCGGCGGGTTCGGCTGCGGACGATGCCGCCGCGGGCCCGCGTGGGACTGCTTTGCTT
>NZ_JBEFLI010000109.1:0-16359 GCF_040578825.1 Cupriavidus necator
CCCTCGCCCGCCCCCTCGCCCGCGCCTGCGACCAGCAGCCCGAGCAGCAACAGGTCGAACACCAGCACGAAGAAGAACCACAGGCCGATGGCCAGCCCCGACGCCTGCGCGCGATCGCGGCTCAACACCGACAGCCACAGCGCCAGGCTCAGGAACGCGAGGCCGAGCAGCGCCGCGCTCGCGACGAAGCCGAGGTAGTGGTACAGCCCCGGCCGGCCGAACTGCTGCGCCAGCAGCACCGCCAGCAGCGCAAAGCCACCGGCGGTGGCCAGCACCAACGCTGCCGCCAGCCCGAGGTACTTGCCCAGCAGCACCTCGCCGCGCGTCAGCGGCAACGACAACAGCAGGTCCAGCGAGCCGCGCTCGCGCTCGCCCACCACGGCGTCGAAGCCCAGCAGCAGCGCGATCATCGGCACCAGGTAGATCACCAGGCTGGCCAGGCTGGTGATGACGAACTCCAGCGAGCGCGGCCCCAGCACGCCCTGCTCGGCGCCGCCGAAGTAGCCGATCGCCACCGACAACGCGGTGAAGACCGCGGCCACGGCCAGCACCCAGCGGTTGCGCATCCGGTCGCGGAATTCCTTGGCCGCGAGCGCGGCCACCTGTCTTGCATCGATCCACGCGCACATGCTTATCCCCTCATGCCCAAAAACAGATCTTCGAGCGACGGCTCGCGGATCTGCAGGTCCAGCAGCCGCCCTGCGAGTGGCTGCAGCGCGGCCAGCACCGGCATCTTGGCGGCGGCCGGGCAGCGTACGGTCAGCTCGCCGGGTGTGGCGCCTTCAACAATCTCCAGCGCGTGCTGCGCCGGCGGACCCAGCATGCGCAGTGCCCGCAGTGCCCGCAGTGCCTCACCGCGCGCGCCCGGATCGATCCGCAGGGCCAGCGTGAGCGGCATGCCGGCCCGGGCACGCAGCCCCTCCAGGCTGCCCGTGGCCTGCAGCCGGCCCGCGGACAGGATCGCAAAGCGGTCGATGCGTTGCTGCAGCTCGGCCAGGATGTGCGAGGTGATGACGATGGTCACCCCGGTCTCGCGCAGCGCGTTGAGCATGGCGTAGAAGTCGCGGATCGCGGCTGGGTCCAGGCCGTTGGTCGGCTCGTCGAGAAACAGCACGCGCGGCGCGCCCAGCAGCGCCTGCGCAAACCCGAGCCGTTGCCGCATGCCTTTCGAGTATTCGCGCACCGGGCGCGCGGCGGCGCCCGACAGGCCCACCTGCGCCAGCATCGGCACGCATGCGCCGGCGGGCACGCCTTTCAGCCGCGCGAAGAAGCGCAGCGTCTCCAGCCCGCTCAGGTTGTCGTACAGCACCAGGTGCTCGGGCAGGTAGCCGATGCCGCGCCGCGCGGCCCGGAACGCATGGCTGCCCACGGCGGCACCGGCGACCACCAGCGTGCCTTGCGTGGGCGGCAACAGGCCCAGCATCATGCGGAACAACGTGCTCTTGCCGGCGCCGTTATGGCCGATCAGGCCCAGCAACTCGCCCTGCCCGACGGTCAGGCTGACATCGTCGACGGCACGCAGCGTGCCGAAGTGCTTGCTGACACCGGACAGCACGATGGCGCCCATGGCCGGATCAGTTGCCTGCGTCGGTCTGCTCATGCCAGTTCCTCCAGTTGGCGCGGGCCGGACGCATCCGCGGATAGGCATCGACCACGCCCGGCACCCGGATCACCGGGAACTGGCGCCCGGCCAGCCGCAGCGCCTGCAGCGCCGGGCTGCCCAGTAGCAGCGTCACGCCCGGGTAGCGCCAGCTGAGCCGGTCGACCAGGTCATTGGCCTGGTATGGGACGTCGCCCACGCTGTCGCCATCTCGGTCCCAGCCCAGGTAGTGGCTCCAGTAGTTGCCCTGCAGGCGCTCGGACGGATTGCGCCCGCCCCAGGGCTCGTCGCGGGCGCCGACATAGCGCACCGGCTCGCGGTTGCCGATGAAGTCGTTGCCCTGCACCACGTTGCGGGTCGAGCCCGCCGACAGGTGCACGCCGATGGCGTTGCCCAGCACCAGGTTGCCGCGCAGCTGCGCATACTCGACGTCGTAGATAAAGAAGCCGCGCTGGTTGTATGCAACCACGTTGCCCTCGATCACCGAGTCCTGCAGCGTGCGCAGCATGATGCCGTGGTCGGCGTTGCCCCAGGTGCGGTTGTTGCGCACGACCTGGTCGCGCACTTCCATCAGCGCCAGCCCGCCGCGGTTGCGGTAGCTGTCGTTGTCTTCCCACAGGTTGTGGTGCGAGTTCATGTAATGGCTGCCGTAGCGGCTGTGGTGCAGCCGGTTGCGGCGGAACACCGCCTGGTGCGATACGTCCACGTAGAGCGCATCGCGCACGAAGCTGATGTTGTTGTCGAGGATGCGCGCGCCGCGCGTGTTGTAGAGCTGCACGCCGTTGCCGCGCTGCGCCGAGTTGTAGTCGCGCTTGCCGGTGATGGTGTTGGCCTCGACGCGCACGTCGTCGGCCTTTTCGATCCACAGGCCGAACAGGTTGTAGGTCAGATCGCAGCGGCGCACTACCGCGCGGTGCGCGCCGGGCTGGATGTAGATGCCGGCGTTCTGGTCCTTCAGGCTGTCGCCGGAATCTCGCACGATCAGGCCTTCCACCACCACGTCGGGGGCGGTGATGCGCAGCGTGTCGCCGCGCAGCGCGCCGCTGAGCGTGGGCCGGCCGATGCCGCGCAGCAACAGCGGCTTGCCGACGACAAAGTTGCCGGTGTAGGTGCCGCGTTCGATGTCGATGGTGTCGCCCGCACGGGCTGCGTCGATCGCGGCCTGCAAGGGCTCGCCCGGGCGCACGCGCCAGGTGGCGGCATGCGCCTGTGCGGCGGTCAGTGCGCAAACCAGCGCGCACACCATCGCCAGGGCGAGGAACGGCTTCATGCGGACAGCATCCCCATGCCCTTCAGCGTCAGGAACAACACGGCGCCCACCAGCAGATTCTTGAAGCCGACGTAGCACAGCATGTCCATCACGGTGGCGCGCCGGTAGCGGCCGCGCCACCAGGGGCCGTCCTTGACATAGCGCCGTCCCGACAGCCGGATCAGCACCTCGTACACGCTCCAGCCCAGCCACCAGCCGATCACCGCGCCGGCGCGCAATTGCCCGGTGGCGGCCAGCGCCCAGGCCACGGTGGCCGCCAGCGCGAGCGCGAGCCCGGCCACCTGCAGTGCGCGTGCCGAGCGCCAGTCCTCACCGCTCCATGGCCAGAGGTGATCGCACAGCTCGGCGAGCCAGCGCGCGACGCCGGCCTTTGCCGCGTACGGCGGCGCCACCGGGTCGGTGGGCAGGCGCGGATCGGGGCCCGACAGCGTCGGCGCGTCCACCGGCACCGGCACCAGCGGGATGAAGTACCCATCGCGTCCCACCGGCGTCAGCTGCAACCCGTCACGCTCGCGCCGCTTGCGCTCCCGCGCCAGCGGCGGGCAGCCGCGCGTGTCGGTATAGAGCACCATGCAGTCCAGGCAATGCAGGCATTCGCGCTGGTCGATGCGGCCGTTGGCATCGATCGCCTGGGATCCGCAGCCCACCCCGCATGCCTTGCATTGGTTGCAGTCCGCCTTGCGCCGCTGCCCGAACCAGCGGAACGTGCTCGGCATCGCCAGCGCGGCACCGAGCGGGCACAGGTACTTGCAGTATGGCCGTTCGATAAACAGCGACAGCCCCAGCAGCGTGCCGGCGAACAGTCCATACGGCCAGGCCCGGTTGCCGATGCCGACCAGGAAGGTGGTCTTGAACGGCTCGACCTCCGCCAGCATTTCGGCCAGCCCCATCGAGAACGCCGACACCGCCAGCAGCCCGAAGAACACGCCGTACTTGACCCACTTGAGCCCGTCATGCCACCGCCGCGGCAGTTGCCGCTGCCAGTGTTTGAGGCCGAGGAAGCGGCCCAGCTTGAAGATCGCCTCGGACAGCGAGCCGAACGGGCACAGCCAGCCGCAGAACAGCCCGCGCCCGAACAGCAGCACCGTGACGATGATGAAGATCCAGAAGCAGAAGATAAAGGGATCGCTCAGGAACAGCGCCCAGTCCCAGCGCAGCAGCAGCGCATGGAACCACGTCAGCACCTGCGTGACCGATGGCTGCGCCATCGCGCCGAAGCCGACGAATACGATGCTGAGCGCCCAGGCCGTGTACTTGAACGCATTCACCGGCCACTTGTTCTTGTGCGTGGCGCGCCGCGTCAGGCGGTCGCGCAGCGCGTAGACCAGCGTAACGGCGCACAGCAGCGCCACGAACAGCGCGATGGCGCCCGCCTGCTTGCGCCAGACCTTGCGCCACGGCGCCTCGGGCTCCTCGAGATGCGGCCGGCCACCCTGCAGCATCGTCGCGGGCAGCCAGTACGGCGCGTCGAAACTGGCAAAGCTGCGCGTGCCGGTGGCGCGGTCCACGCGGTTGCCGAGGAACGACAACTTCCACGGATACGCCGCGGAAAAGCCCGGCGCGCGGATCACGAAGATCGCCGACTCGGTAGGCGTCGGCGCGCCCTCCGCCGCCACGCCATAGAGGTTCAGGTAGTCGAGATCGCGGAAGGTGAATGCGTCCGCGCCCTGGCGCACCTGCACGCGGTCATAGATGCCGCCGCGCACGAAGCCCGAGCCCTTGAACGATTCCGCGCCTGCCGAGCGGATCACGAAGATGGCATGCTCGCCCGGCCGCAACTGTGCCTGCAGCCCCTGCCAGCCTGCATCGCCCAGCACGCTGCGCCCGATATCGGGATGGTTGAGGTCGCCGAACCACAGCTCGATAAATGGCCCGTCACCACCCTGCAGGCCAACCTGCGCCGGCTGCACCAGCAGGCGCTGTACCGCGCCGCTCGCCACCAGTTGCTGCCAGCTGTAGCGCTTGCCGCTTTCGGCAAAGCTTGCCGGCGCGCGCTGCGTCGGCGCCAGGATGCCGACCTGCCGCGCGACCGCCGCGCCCGAAGTCGTCAGCACCTGGTTCTGCGCGATCACAGTCACGGTCGCGCCGGAAATGGCGTCGACCCCGACCACGCCTTCATCGGGGCGCGACTGCCCCACTTCGATCTTGTCGGCGACGGACTTGTCCACATACTGCCGGTTGAAATCCAGCAGCGCCGATTCCGGGATGCCCAGCAGCAGGATCGGCTCCGAATGCTTCAGCACCTTCACGCCGGCATAGCGGCCCTGCGTATCCATGCCGATCAGCGTCACCACCGGCTTGCCGGAATACGCCGGCGTATCGGTGATATCGGTGGACAGCATCACATAGCCGAGCAGCACCGACTTGCCGTCGGCGCTGGTGCCATAACCTTCCACATAGGGCGGCTGGCCCTTGCGCGGCGAGAAGCGGGTGGCGCCGGGCAGCACCTCGGCGCACGGCACCAGCGCGCACAGGTCAGCGGCCGTGGCCAGATCGGGTGGCAGGGCGGCCTCGTAGGCGCCGGCGTGCGCCGGCGTGGCGGACAGCCCCCATAGCAGGCATGCGGCCAGCAGGATCGCGAACAGTTGGCGGATAGCGTGAATCATGGAAAGGGCAGGCTGCGAGGCGGGTTGCGCCGCCCTTCCCGTGCGGGAAGGGCGGCGCGCGCAGTGGTTGGGGCAAGCCGGCTCAGGCCTCCACAATCATGCGGCTGCGCATCTCCAGGTGCAGCGCGTGGCAGAAGTGGGTGCAGTAGCACCAGAACACGCCCGGCTTGTCGGCGACAAAGGTCACCGATGCCGTCTCCTGCGGATTGACGATGAAGTTGATGTTGTACTTCGGGATGGCGAAGCCGTGCGTCAGGTCCTCGATCTTGTCCAGGTTGGTCAGGATCAGCGTGACCTCGTCGCCCTTCTTCAGCTTGATTTCGCGCAGGCTGAACACCGGCGCCTGCGAGGTGAGCTTCACCGTCACCTTCCTGCCGTTGCGGAACACGCCGGACTGCTGCGCATCCTTGATCGCCAGCGGAAAGTCGTCGAGCGCGTAGACCTGCTTCGGCCGCAGCAGCTCGCGGCGGAAGATGACGAAGTCGTGCGGTTCACTGTGCACCGGGTGGTCCGCCAGCAGCACCATCTTGTCGCCGGAGATATCGATCAACTGCTCGTTCTCCGCGTGCAACGGGCCCACCGGCAGGAAGCGGTCCTTGGAGAACTTGCAGCCCACCGCGAGGAACTTGCCGTCAGCGGCCACCGTCTCCGACTGCGAGGCATTGAGGTGGCCGGGCTGGTATTGCACGTCGAGCCGGTCCACCACGTACTTCGCGTTCTTGTCGCCCTTGTGGAAACGGATCGCCGCTTCGATGTTCCACTTGACGATCTGGCTGTCGAGGAACAGCGTGGTGTAGGCATTGCCGCGGCCGTCGAACGCGGTATGCAGCGGCCCCAGGCCCAGCTCGACCTCGGCGACGATGGCGTCGTCCAGCTTCGCCAGCTTGCCGTCGAACCACTCCAGCACCCTGGCGAGCTCGATTACCGTGCCGGTGGGCGACAGCTTGCCCGCGCAGATGAAGTACTTCTGGTCCGGGCTGGCATTGACGCCGTGCGGGTTCTTGGGCACCGACACATAGGCGGTCAGCGCGGTCTTCGGGTCCTGGTTGGCGGCATGCGTGCCGTCGACCACCGGCACCTTCGAAGCCCCGATGGTCTTGAACTTGCCGTCCTTGATCGCCGCCTCGATGCGCGCGATATTGAAGAACAGGCAGGCATCGCGCTCGGCCGACATCATGTCCTCGAAGCGAGCGCCCATCTCCACGTTGTACTGGTTGGTCGCAGCCAGCTTGCCGTCGTACGAAGTCGCCACCAGGTCGCAGTTGCCGTCGATCAGCACCTGCCAGCGCACCGCCATCGATTCGGCGTCGACGCAGGTGAAGAGCGAACGGTACTTGCCGGCATCCTCGGTCGGCGTATTGGGCAGCGGCACGCCGAACTCGGCGCCGCAGAATACGCGCGTGGTGTAGTTGATCTTCTCGTCGACGGGGTCGCGCTTGTCCGGGAAGATGCCGTGGAAGCCCTGCACATTGGGCAGCTCGGTGATCTTGTCGCAGATAAAGTAGTCGAGCCGGATGCGCGCCAGGCGGGCGTTGATCTTGTCGTTGATCCACGCATAGCGGCCGTCGTAGTTGCCGTCCTTGTACGAGCCATGCACGTGATGCGTATCGCCGACGGTGTATTGCAGGCTGCCGTCAGGGCGGGTGCCCATCACGCGCTTCGATTCATTGGTAATGCCCCACCCGGTCAGCGCATCCGGCACGAAGCATGGGATGCGGTGCAGTTCGCGCCCGGAAGGCAATCCCAGCACGCGCACGTCGCCGGCATGGCCGCCGCTCCAGAGACCGTAGTAGGTATCGAGCTCGCCCGGTTTGAGGTGCACGGACGCGCCGGCGGTGCCGGCATGCGTGCCGCCCGGCGCGGCATGGGCACCGGCGGCGCTTGCCGGGGTGGCCGCTGCCGGCGCACCGCCCTTGTCGCTGCAGGCTGCCACGCCGGCAAGGCCGGCGAGTGCCGCGGTATTGATAAAGCGCCGCCGTCCCGGCGCGGCCGGTGCATCGTTGCGTGGCAGTTGATCCTGGGAATGCCTGGTCATCTTCGATCCTCGAACCGTCATTGCAAAGGGCGGAGTCCGCTCCGCCGGCTTGCTTCGTTGTGTGTCTTGCTGTGGCCTGATGCTGCCGGCTACAGATACTCGAAGCAGTTGGCGCGAACGAGGTTGATGATCGTCAGTGTTCTCTTAAATATTCATCATCGATGCATGTTTTTCGAAGGCACTGCGCAGAGAATGGCGGCACAGCAACGTCCTCGGCTTAGGCGGCCAGCGCCGCGAACCTCGTCATGCGCTTCAAGACCCTATTGCAAACACTGTCTTCCACCGCGGGCATCGACACCACGCGCCGCGCCATGATCCGCGGCGCCGCCGGCGTACCACTGCTCGCCACCGGCATGTTCGTGCGACCCGCGCTGGCCGATGTCACGGTCACGCGCGCGTCGCGCCGCCTGCTGGGCACGCGCGTGGACATCGTCGTGCAGAGCGCCAGCCACACCGCCGCGCAGGCAGGCATTGCCGCGGCCTTCGGCGAGATGGCGCGGCTGGAGCAGTTGATGAGCCGCTACCGCCCTGACAGCGAAGTCAGCGCACTGCAGCGCGCGGCAGGCCGGCATCCGGTGCGCGTGGCACCGGAACTGATGGCGGTGCTGCAGGCCGCCGCCGCGATGTCGGCGCGCAGCGGCGGCGCCTTCGATATCACGGTCGGCGCCTTCGCCGGCTGGCGCTTCGGCGACGATGGCAACCGCGTGCCGGATGCCGCCGAACTCGCGCGCGAACGCCCGCTGGTGGACTACCGGCAGGTCATGCTCGACGCCCGGCGCGGCGAGGCAATGCTGGCGCGGCCGGGCATGCGCCTGGACCTGGGCGGCATCGCCAAGCTGCCGATCCTGCAAGCGGGGATGTCGGCCCTGCGCCGCCACGGGCTGCATGACGCGATGGTCAATGGCGGCGGCGATGTGCTGGCCAGCGGTCAACTGCAGGGGCGCGACTGGCGCGTCGGTGTGCGCGACCCGCTGGCGCCGGCGCGGCTGCTGGGGGTGCTACAGGTATCCGACGCCGTGGTGGCGTCATCGGGCGACTACGAGCGCTGCTTTATCGCCGCCGGCCGGCGCTACCACCATGTGCTGGAGCCCGCCACCGGCCTGCCCTCGGCGGGGCCGCACGGCGTAACGCTGGTGGCACCGACGACGGCTGCGGTGAACGGGCTGGGCGCCGCGCTGATGGTGGCCGGCCAGGCTGCGGCGGGCGAGCTGCTGGCAGGGCTGGCTGGTGTCGATGCGCTTATCGCCGGCGATGGCCGGCCATGGATGTCGCCAGGGATGGCGCGGCGGCTGCAAGCCTGAACGGCGTGCCGCGCCCGCCACTGCGGCGCACCAACGATAAAAAAGCCGCTTCCGAAGAAGCGGCTTTTTCAGCCATCGGTGCGGCAAAAACCGCGCGCTGGCTTACTTCTTCAGCACCAGGTCGCCAGGCAGCGATTCGATATACGCGGCCATGTCTTTCAGCTCCTGCCGGGTGAACGGCCGCGGCTTGCCGTCCTTGCCGGTCACGGCCGGGTTGGCGTTGACCTGGCCGGCCATGATCGCGTTGGAGCGGCCCACCAGCGGATTGCCCGACACCTGGTACGACAGCAGCGCATGGTACAGGTAATCGGCATGCTGGCCGGCCAGCTTCGGGTAGTCCGGCGAGATCGGCTTGTTCATGCCGGCGCCGTGGCAGGCTACGCAGGCACCCTTTTCCACCAGCGCCTTGCCCCTGGCGAGGTCGGCAGCCGAGGCCGGCATGGCGGCAGCACCCAGCACGAGTGCGCCGAGCGCGAACGAAAGCGTCTTGAGCGTCTTCATGGGGTCTCTTACTTGAGGGAGTTGTTCTGCGTACCGGCCTTCTGCTGCGAGTAGTAGGCGGCGACGTTGGCGATGTCCTGCTCGGTCAGCGTCGCGGCGATGCTGCGCATCGTCGGGTGCTTGCGCTCGCCCTTCTGGTAGGCCTTCAGCGCGTTCTCGATGTACTTGGCGCTCTGGCCGCCCAGCAGCGGCACTTCATAGATTTCGGGGAACGACGCACGGTAGCCCGGAATGCCGTGGCATCCGATGCACATTGCAACCTTGTCCTTGGCAGCGTCTCCATTGCCCTTGACTTCCTGTGCCTGCGCTGCCGTTGCAGCCGCGCCAAGCACCACCATCGTGAGGAGCTTTTTCATTGTCTTAGCGGATTGGAAGTTAAACCGTGCGTGACCTGCCCTGCCGGGCGGAGACGGTTTCAGAATGCTTCTGCTGGGAAGCCTGGCAGCCGGTGGGGTTGCACAGGTGCAACCCGCCAGACATGTCGCATCCGGTCTCTTTTGCCGTGATGTGGAACACCATTCTGGAACCACCTCTCGCAATCGCCGCGACCCGGACGGGCCGCTGGGACTTCTGAACGCGGACTGCCGGATACTGGAGAACTGGACGTGGGGGCGCGTCAAACCGGCGCATTGTACAGCAGCCGGCACCTGCCAGTCCAGCAACCAGGGCCGGCCCCCGGCCGGGCCGGCAGCCCATTCCAACACGAACCGCCAAGGTCTTTTATACTGGCCCATTCCGGGAATCCGCACGACCGTTCGCAAGCGCTGCCGAGGCGCGCCGCGGGCGTACTGCGCCGGACCTGGTTTCCAATACTATGAAAGCGCGCGTGACAGCGCGAAGAGACTGCGCCAAACACGCCAACCCGGCCGATCCGCGGCCGCCACCTCAGGTTGCCTCATGTCAAACATCGCCAACGCCCAAGCTTCCTCCGCCCAGCAGGTCAAATTCGAGGGCAGTGACCAGTATGTCGCCACCGACGACCTCAAGCTGGCCGTCAACGCCGCGCGCACGCTGCAGCGCCCGCTGCTGATCAAGGGCGAGCCCGGCACCGGCAAGACCATGCTGGCCGAGGAAGTGGCCGCCGCGCTGGGCATGCCGCTGCTGCAGTGGCATATCAAGTCGACCACCAAGGCGCAGCAGGGCCTGTACGAGTACGACGCGGTTTCGCGCCTGCGCGACTCGCAGCTGGGCGACGACCGCGTGCACGACATCCGCAACTACATCGTCAAGGGCGTGCTGTGGCAGGCGTTCGAGGCCGACGAGCAGACCGTGCTGCTGATCGACGAGATCGACAAGGCCGACATCGAATTCCCCAACGACCTGCTGCGCGAGCTCGACCGCATGGAGTTCTACGTCTACGAGACGCGCGAACTGGTCAAGGCGAAGCACCGCCCGCTGGTGATCATCACCTCGAACAACGAGAAAGAACTGCCCGACGCCTTCCTGCGCCGCTGCTTCTTCCACTACATCAAGTTCCCCGACGCCGACACCATGCAGCAGATCGTCGACGTGCACTACCCCGGCATCAAGCGCGAGCTGGTCGCCGCGGCGCTGGAGTCGTTCTACGAGATGCGCAACCTGCCGGGCCTGAAGAAGAAGCCGTCGACCTCCGAGCTGATCGACTGGCTCAAGCTGCTGATGGCCGAGGACATCCCGCCCGAGGCCCTGAAGAGCCCGGACAAGAAGGCCGCGATCCCGCCGCTGCACGGCGCGCTGCTGAAGAACGAGCAGGACGTGCACCTGTTCGAGCGGCTGGTGTTCATGAACCGCGCCAACCGCTGATGGCGATGGCAGGCATGACCGAGTTCGCCAAACCCGTCACCCTGGTCGGTCTCCACGCCACGCTGGAACCGCTAAGCGCCGGGCACGCCGAGGGGCTGCGCGCCGCCTGCACCGACGGCGAGCTGTGGAAGCTCTGGTACACCAGCGTGCCCGCGCCGGAGCGCATGGAAGCCGAGATCGCGCGGCGCCTGGCGCTGCAGGAACAGGGCTCGATGCTGCCGTTCGCGGTGCGCGATGCCGCCGGCGAACTGGCAGGCATGACCACCTACATGAATATCGATGCGACCAACCGGCGTGTCGAGATCGGGTCCACCTGGTATGCGCGCCGCGTCCAGCGCACGCCGCTGAACACGGAATGCAAGCTGATGCTGCTGGGCCATGCCTTCGAGAATCTCGACTGCATCGCCGTGGAGTTCCGCACGCACTGGATGAACCAGCAGAGCCGCGCCGCGATCGCCCGCCTGGGCGCCAAGCAGGACGGCGTGCTGCGCAACCACCAGCGCATGCCGGACGGCTCGTTGCGCGACACCGTGGTGTTTTCGATCATCGCCAGCGAATGGCCGACGGTGCGTCAACACCTGCAATTCCAGCTCGACCGTCCGCGCTGAAGCGGCCGCCGACTGATAGCGAGGCATCATGCTGATCGATTTCTTCTTCTCGCTGCGCCACGCCAAGCTGCCGGTCTCGGTCAAGGAATACCTGACCATGCTGGAAGCGCTCAAGGCCCAGGTCATCTCGCCGTCCATCGACGAGTTCTACTACCTGTCGCGGATGACGCTGGTCAAGGACGAGAAGCACTTCGACAAGTTCGACCAGACCTTCGCCGCCTACTTCAAGGGCGTGGAAAGCCTGGTCGACTGGAAGTCCGATATCCCGCTCGACTGGCTGCAGAAGACGCTGGAGCGCGAGCTGTCGCCCGAGGAAAAGGCCAAGATCGAGGTCATGGGCGGCCTCGACAAGCTGATGGAGCGCCTGAAGCAGCTGCTCGAGGAGCAGAAGGAAAAGCACGAGGGCGGCAACAAGTGGATCGGCACCGGCGGCACCTCGCCGTTCGGGCATGGCGGCTACAACCCCGAGGGCATCCGCATCGGCGGCCCCTCCAAGGGCAACCGCACCGCGATCAAGGTGTGGGAGACGCGCGCCTACAAGGACTATGACGACCAGGTCGAACTGGGCACGCGCAATATCAAGGTGGCGCTGCGCCGGCTGCGCCGCTTCGCGCGCGAAGGCGCCGATACCGAGCTGGACCTGGACGACACCATCCACTCCACCGCGGCCAACGCCGGCCTGCTCGACATCAAGCTGCGGCCCGAGCGCCACAACAAGGTCAAGGTGCTGATGCTGATGGACGTGGGCGGCTCTATGGACGACCACATCAAGCGCGTGGAAGAGCTGTTCTCTGCCACCAAGACCGAATTCAAGCACCTGGAGTACTACTACTTCCACAACTGCCTGTACGACTACGTGTGGAAGAACAACCGCCGCCGCCACGCGGAGAAGCTGGCCACGTGGGACCTGCTGCACAAGTACACGCCGGACTACAAGATCATCTTCGTCGGGGATGCCACCATGAGCCCGTACGAGATCCTGCAGCCCGGGGGCTCGGTCGAGTACAACAACGCCGAGGCCGGCGCGGTGTGGCTGAATCGCATGACCGAGCAGTTTCCGCACTTCGTCTGGCTCAATCCCGAACCGGAAGGGCTGTGGCAATACCGGCAGTCGATCACCGTGATCAACCAGCTGATGAAGGGGCGGATGTATCCGGTCACGCTGGCGGGGCTGGAACAGGCGATGAAGGTGTTGTCGAAGTAAGGGCGAGCCACGGCGCCGGCTCGCGACGCCATTCAGTGAATTCGGGCGGCATCGACATGCCGCCCTTTTTTTTGTTCTCCCGCCTCAGCCCGGCCGTGCCAGGTCGGCCCCCTCCATCACCCACTCGCGGAACGTGCGCAGCGCCGGCAGGTGCTGCTTCTGCTCCGGATAGCACAGGTAATAGCCCTTCTTCGCCAGCACCTGCGCCGGATGCGCGATCACCAGCGCGCCGCTGGCCAGCTCCTGTTCGATCAGGCAGCGCGGGATCAGCGCGATGCCCAGGCCGGACAGTGCCGCCTGCGTCAGCAGCGAGAACTGGTCGAAGCGCGCCCCGCTCCAGGCCTGGCGCGTGGACACGCCCAGCGTGGCGAACCAGTCGGGCCAGGCTTCGGGCACGGTGGTGTGGTGCAGCAGCGGATAGCGCAGCAGCGCTGCCGGCGTCGGCGCCACGCCGCCGGGCTCGTCGGCCAGCAGGCCCGGGCGGCATACCGGCAGGACCTCGCGTCCGGTCATGTAGTCGGCCAGGCTGCCGGGCCAGACGCCGTCGCCGAAGCGGATCGCCGCGTCCAGGTCGGGCTCGGAAAAATCGTAGCCCTGCGCATGCGGAACGAATTCCAGCGTGACCTCGGGATGGCGCGCGAAGAACTGCGGCAGGCGCGGGATCAGCCACTTGGCGCCGAGCGTCGGCATGCTGGCGATATGCAGCACGCCGCCGCGGCCCTGGCTGGCCATCAGTTCGACCGTGGCTGCCTCCAGCTCATTCAGGCTTGGCCCGATACGCTCCAGGTAGCGTTCACCCGCCATGGTCAGCACCAGGCGCTGGCGCACGCGCTCGAATAACTCTACCCCAAGGTAGGCCTCCAGGCTGCGCACTTGCTTGCTGACGGCACCTTGCGTCACGTGCAGTTCGCGCGCCGCCACGGTAAAGCTGTTGTGACGCGCGGCGGCCTCGAAGGCGTGCAACTCGGTCAGCGACGGACATAGGCGTCGCATAAATCACCTCTATTTCACGACCAGATGGAATGAGCTAGGGATTTTATTTCGTTTGCCGCTGGCTTGCCCGGACGCGCAGAATCGTGAAAACCACTTTGTTCGCCGCATTCCCTCTCCTTCCTCCTACTCTTCCCACAGAACCCGTCATGCAACGTCGCCAACTTTTCCGAGTCCTTGCCGCCGCTTCGGCCGCAGTTGCCACCGGCATTTCCTTCAGCGCCGCGGCGCAGTCGGGCTACCCGACCAAGCCGATCACGCTGGTAGTGCCGTTCCCGGCCGGCGGCACGACCGATATCGTCGCGCGCATCGTCGCCGACAAGCTCGGCCAGCAACTGGGCCAGGCCGTGGTGGTGGACAACCGCGGCGGCGCCGGCGGCAGCATCGGCACCACCTTCCTGTCCAAGGCGGCGCCGGATGGCTACACGCTGGGCATCGCCACGGCCTCGACGCACGGCATCAATCCTGCGGTCTACCCGCGGCTGTCCTACGATGCAACCAAGGACTTCACCACCATCACCAACCTGGCCTCGGTGCCCAACGTGATGAGCATCCACCCGGCGGTCAAGGCCACCGACATGAAGTCTTTCATCGCACTGGCGCAGTCGCAGCCGAACAAGCTGGCCTATGGCTCGGCCGGCAACGGCAGCGTCTCGCACATGATGGGGGAACTGTTCAAGATGAGCAGCAAGACCGAACTGCTGCACGTGCCGTACAAGGGCGTGGGCCCGGCGCTGAACGACGCACTGGCCGGCCAGGTGCAGGTGCTGTTCGACAACCTGCCGTCGTCGCTGCCGTTTATCGAAGGCGGCAAGCTGCGCGCGCTGGCCGTTGCCGCGCCCAAGCGCGTGGCCGCGCTGCCCAACGTGCCGACCTTTGCCGAGCTGGGCCTGGGCGAAGTCAACGACGCCGCCTGGTTCGGCCTGATCGGCCCGGCCAACCTGCCGGCAGATGTCCAGACGAAGCTGCACGCCGCCGCGCTCAAGGTGCTGGCGCTGCCTGAAGTGAAGGCCAAGCTCGAGAAGCTGGGCGCGACCCCGGTGGGCGACACCCCGGCGCATTTTGCCGCGCAGATCAAGAGCGAAGTGGCCAAGAACAAGCGCGTGGCTGCCACCGCCAAGATCTCGCTCGACTGATTCCACTGCCACACCATGACAGATACCGACCGAAGCACCGCGGACAGTCCGTACTTCCTGTACCAGCCCGAGGGCGAGCCCTCGGCGCTGTTCCTGGATTCGCCGCACAGCGCGACCACCTACCCGACGGACTTCCGCCCCGACCCAGCTCTGCCGCTGCCGCTGCTGCGGCAGGCCGAGGACACCTTTGTCGACGAGCTCTATGCAGGCGCCCCGGCGCGCGGCATCCCGCTGCTGTGCGCGGGTTTTCCGCGCAGCTACCTGGACGCCAACCGCGCGCTCGACGAGATCGACGAAGCCCTGCTCGACGCGCCCTGGCCGGGCGCGAAGCAGCAAACCTCCAAGACCCGGCTCGGCAAGGGCCTGGTCTGGCGCGTGCTCGACACCGGCGAGCCGATCTACGACCGCAAGCTGAGCGTGGAAGAAGTGCAGGCGCGCATCAACCGCTTCTACCTGCCCTACTACGCGCAATTGCAGAAGCTGGCCGATCGCGCCATCGCCGGCCATGGCGCCGCCTGGCATATCAACTGCCATTCGATGCCGAGCCGCGCCGCGCAATACGCAACCGAGCACCCGGGACTCGAACACCCGGACTTTGTCGTCGGCGACCGTGACGGCACCACCTGCGACAAGCGCTTCACCGACCGGGTCGAGGGCGTGCTCAAGGACATGGGCTACGACGTCTGGCGCAACCACCCCTACAAGGGCGTGGAGATCGTGCGCGTGGTGGGCCAGCCGCAGGCCGGCTGCCACAGCCTGCAGCTCGAGGTCAACCGCAAGCTGTATATGGACGAGGTGGGGCTGACCCACACCGCGGGCTTTGCCAAACTGCGGCATAACCTGAACGGCCTGCTTGACGAGCTGCTGCGCTTCACGCGCTCGATGACGTCGCGCGTGGCCTGATCCGGCATGCAAGGGTCGTCGCGGACGACGGTCCGCGGCCGCCCGCTGCGGGTTCGCCGCAATTGCGGCGCGCGGCGATTGCCGCCGGCGTCCGGCCGCTACAGCGTCACTTACCGCGCGATGTCACGGATTAGAAGAATGGGTAACAAGATTTAGGAACTTTGGCAGATAGGTTTCCTCTATCATGGCAGTCCTTTGCGAACCCATCTTGCCTCGCCGCCCCAGTCGCTGGCGGGCAGACCCAAGAACGCACACACCGCTCACATCGTGATCCGACGAATTTCCGAACTGCTCGGCAGCCGGCTCCGCATGGTGGCTGCCGCAGTGGCCGGTGCGATCGCGCTGGCAGGCTGCGCCAACGTGCCGACCGACGAGGCCGGCACCGCCACCCCGGCTTCGTCACCAGCCGCCGCCACGCCCGCC
>NZ_JBEFLI010000010.1:0-117007 GCF_040578825.1 Cupriavidus necator
GGGTGGGTTCGGCCATGGCTTGCGTCTCCGGTGTGTTGGGATGACCCATGGTAGCCGAACCCGGCGCTGGCGCTGGCGCGCGCTTATTCCGTGCCGGCGGGCAGGAAGCGCGGCGCTGGCGCCGAGCGCGGCACCTCACGCTCGCCCTGCGGGTGCAGCCGGTAGGTGCCGCGCGCCTGGTTGTGCGGGTGGCGGGCCGCTTCGTCCAGTGTCAGCACGCGCGCGAAGCAGACGTCGGTTCCGCCCAGCACCTTCTCCCAGTGCGTGCTCGGCTGCGCCGCGATGCAGGCGGCAATGCGCGCCTTCACCGCCGGCCACTGCGCACGGTCGTACTGCGCGGCGGGATCGATATCGGTCAGGCCCAGCCGCCCGAGCAGCTCGCGGTAGAACTGCGGCTCGAGCGCGCCGAGCGTAATGGCGCGGCCGTCGGCGCAACGGAACACGTCGTAGAACGGCGAATCGTGGAACGGGCTGGGCTGGGGCCCCCCCAGCGTGCCCGAAGCGCGCGACACCTGCACCAGCGAGCCCAGCATGGCGACGATATCGGTGATGGCGGCATCCACCACGCAGCCCTCGCCGCTGGCACGCGCGCTCAGGATCGCGCTGGTGATGCCGAACGCCAGGCCGAGCGCGCCGGTGGCATCGCCCATCACCGTCGGCGGTACCATCGGCAGCGCATCGTCGCGGGCAGCCATCGACAGCAAGCCGGTCAGCGCGATGTAGTTCAGGTCATGGCCGGCGCTCTGCGCGAGCGGCCCGGTCTGGCCCCAGCCGGTCATGCGGCCGTAGACCAGGCGCGGATTGCGCGCATGGCAGGCCTTGGGGCCCAGGCCCAGCCGCTCCATCGTGCCGGGGCGCAGGCCTTCGATCAGCGCATCGGCGCCGGCCACCAGGTCCAGCGCCGCGGCCACGCCCTCGGGCGATTTCAGGTCAAGTTGCACCAAGCGCTTGCCGTGCTCGAGCTCCATCTCCGGCGGCACCGGCACGCCGCGCAGGATGCGGCGCGCGTCTGGCGCCACCGGGCGGCTCACCAGCGTGACCTCGGCGCCCAGGCCGGCCAGCATCGCACCGCACAAGGGGCCCGGCCCGATGCCTTCGAACTCCACCACCTTGATGCCGCGCAGGGGCAGCAGGCCTCGCTCACTCATGATCGTTGTCTCCGGAATCGCCTTCCGCCAGGGGCGCCGTGGGCGTGGGGCGGCGGCTGTATGTTGGATGGCCGTGTGCGCCGCGACCAATAAAACAAGCGGGCACGCGGCGTGCTGTAAGCATGCTACGCGCCGCCCCGCCGGGGCGGCAATGGCCAAAAGTGTCACGCGGCTTGACGTATCTGGCGAGTCCCGATGGGTGTCCGGCTATCGCACAGCGGCATCACCGATTTCCGAACCGACTTGATCTAAGTCGGGCCCGGGCAGCAAACTACCTGCCATGATGGTTCCAGATGGCGGCGGCGCCGCCCCGCCGCGCCGCCCGATTTCACCGATCCCCGCCAGCCGGCGGTGTTCCTCAACCTGGCTCGTCCACAGCCCCCATCCAGGAGATTCCCGTCATGACCAATATCGTGCTCGCCACCGACGGCTCGGCCTTCAGCGACGCCGCGGCGCGCTTTATCGCCGAAGGCAAGCTGCTGCAGAACGGTTTTACCGTGCATGTGGTGCATGTGGCGCCGGAAGTCAGCGGCCAGGTGCGCGCCTTCGTCAGCAAGGAAACCATCGATGACTGGCACAAGGAAGCCAGCGAGAAGGCAATGGTCGGGGTGTGCGACATCCTGTCCGCGGCCAATGTGCCGTTTGAGCGGCACGCGCTGCACGGCTTCGCACCGGAGCGCATCGTTGCCTATGCGCGCTCGGTCAACGCCGAGCTCATCGTGATGGGCACGCACGGCCGGGGGTCGTTCTTTGACGCGGTGCTGGGGTCGGTGGCCGGGCGGGTGCTGGCGCAGGCGCCTTGTCCGGTGCTGCTGGTGAAGGCGCCAGAGAAGAAATAGGCCAGGAAGGAGCGACATCCAGCGAAGCCAACGTCTTTGGGTGCTCCAAAGCCATGGGCGGTGTTCATTCCATCTCTCCCGCAAGCGGGAGAGGGGAGCCCTGCTGCAGGGGGCAAGCAGCTACTCAATCGTTACCGCCACTGCCTCACCCACCCCACAACGGCATTTCCTCCATCAACGCCACCTGTTCCCGCAATTCCAGGATCCGATCCTGCCAGTACCGCGCCGTACCAAACCACGGGAACGCCGCGGGAAACGCCGGATCCGCCCAGCGGCTGGCCAGCCAGGCGCTGTAGTGCAGCAGCCGCAGCGTGCGCAGCGCTTCCACCAGCCACAGCTCGCGCGTCCGGAACTCGGCAAAGTCTTCATAGCCGGCCACGATATCGGCGAGCTGGTCCTGCATCGCGGCGCGGTCGCCTTCGAGCAGCATCCAGATGTCCTGGATCGCCGGCGCCATGCGGCTGTCGTCGAAATCCACGAAATGCGGGCCGGGCGCGCCATGGGTGCCGCCCCGGGCGTCGTCCTCGTCGATCCACAGCACATTGCCGCGGTGGCAGTCGCCATGCGTGCGGATCATGCGCACGTCGCCGGCGCGTTCATAGCAGCGGCGCACGCCGTCCAGCGCCAGGTCCGCCACTGATTGCCACGCGGGCAGCAGGTCGGCGGGGATGCAGCCGCTCGCCAGCAGCCAGTCGCGCGGCGCCACGCCGAACGTATCGATATCGAGCGCCGGGCGCGCCTGGTAGGGCTGCGTTGCACCCAGCGCATGGCTGCGGCCGATAAAGCGGCCGAGCCAGGTCAGCGTGTCGGAGCGGTCGAGCGCGGGTTCGCGGCCGCCGCAGCGGGGGAATACGGCGAAGCGGAAGCCGCCGTGGTGCAGCAGCGTGCCGGTCTCGCCCGGCGCCAGCGCCAGGGCCGGCACTGCCGGGATCTCGGCATCGGCGAGCTGCCGCACGAAGGCGTGCTCTTCGAGGATGGCCGCGTCGGTCCAGCGGCCGGGGCGGTAGAACTTGGCGACCACCGGCGCGGCATCCTCGATGCCGATCTGCCAGACGCGGTTCTCATAGCTGTTGAGCGCCAGCAGGCGCCCGTCGGGACGCAGGCCGGCGCCTTCGAGCGCGTCCAGCATCAGCTCCGGCGTCAGGCCGGCGTACGGGACGCCGGGGTCGGAAGGAGCGTTGGACGCGTGCATGGCTCAGCCTGGCCGGCTCAGCGCGCCGGCTTGCGGTTGCCGCCGAGCAGCGCGGCTTGCGGCGCGGGGCGGCGGTTGCGCGCGGGGGCCGGTGCGGCGTCGTGCGGCTGGCCGGTTGCCTGGCGCGGCGTTTGGGCGGCGCGCTGCTGGCGTACCGGTTCCTGTCCGTCGCGGCGCGGTGCCGGGTTGCGCGCGCCGGCGGGCTGGCCGCCGCGGTTGCCGTTGACCGGACCGTTGCCGCGTTGGCTGCCTTCGGCGGCACGCGTACGTTGCTGGCCTTGCGGCTGGCCGCCCTGCCCCTGCCGTGGCGCGCCTTGCGGTTCGCGCGCGGCACGCTGCTGGCGCGGGGCGCCTTCGCCTTCGTTGCCGGCGGGACGTGCCTGGGCGCGTCCGCGGCCCTGGCTTTGGCCCTGGCCGCCGCCGCCACGCTGCTGGCGGCCCTTCTGGATCGGCTCGGGCGCGATGCTCGGGTCGACCTCGAAGCCCGGCAGCACCGTCTGTTCGATCTTGCGCTTGATCAGGCGCTCGATATCGCGCAGCAGCGCATGCTCATCGACGCAGACCAGCGAGATCGCCTCGCCCTCGGCGCCGGCGCGGCCGGTGCGGCCGATGCGGTGCACGTAGTCTTCCGGCACATTGGGCAGGTCGAAGTTGACCACATGCGGAAGCTGGTCGATATCGATGCCGCGCGCGGCGATATCCGTTGCCACCAGCAGGCGCAGCGTGCCGGCCTTGAACTCGGACAGCGCGCGCGTGCGCGCCGACTGGCTCTTGTTGCCGTGGATCGCCAGCGCCGACAGGCCGTCCCTGGCGAGCTGTTCGGCCAGCCGGTTGGCGCCATGCTTGGTTCGCGTAAACACCAGCACCTGGTGCCAGTCGTGCTGGCGCACCAGATGGGCCAGCAGCTCGCGCTTGCGCTCGCGGTCCACCGGGTAGACACGCTGGTCCACGGTTTCGGCGGTGGTGTTGCGGCGCGCCACCTCGATCGAGGCCGGGTTGTTCAGCAAGCGGTCGGCCAGCGCGCGGATGTCGTCCGAGAACGTCGCCGAGAACAGCAGGTTCTGGCGCTTGGGCGGCAGCACGTTGAGGATCTTGCGGATGTCGTGGATGAAGCCCATGTCGAGCATGCGGTCGGCTTCATCGAGCACCAGCAGTTCCACCTGCGACAGGTCGATGGTGCGCTGGGACACGTGGTCCAGCAGGCGGCCAGGCGTGGCCACCACGATCTCGACGCCGCGCTTCAGTTGCTCGATCTGCGGGTTGATGCCGACGCCGCCGAACATCACCATGGAGCGCAGGCGCAGGTACTTGCCGTAGTTGCGCACGCTCTCCTCGACCTGGGCGGCCAGTTCGCGCGTCGGCGTCAGCACCAGCGCGCGCACCGGCAGCCGGGCCTGACGCGGCGCGCCATTGGCGGCGCGGGCCGCGGCGGACTCGGACAGCAGCTGCAGCATCGGCAGCGTAAAGCCGGCGGTCTTGCCGGTGCCGGTCTGGGCGCCGGCGAGCAGGTCGCCTCCCTTGAGGATGGCGGGGATCGCCTGCGCCTGGATGGGGGTCGGTGTGGTGTAGCCCTGTTCGGCCACCGCACGCACAATCTTTTCGGACAAGCCGAGTTCGGAGAAAGACATGAATTGCTGCTTCGGCCATCGCTGCGCACGCGGTGCGCCAGACGCCGGATGGCTCGTGTAATCGATAGCGGTATCGAATTCAGAAAAAAGCGGCCGGGGGGCCGGGCCTGGCGAGGCCATTGGCCCGGCCACGCAAGAAAGGTCGCTAGTGTACCAGTCCGGGGCGAGCCGGTTCTGCACTTGCGCGGCGCCCGTATGCGCGCCAGCGCACAGCGGTTTTGCCCGGGTGGCGCTGCGCTATCATGACAGCCTCCGCCCTGCCCGCCCTCCGGGCCCGGCCCGCCCCGGAAAGCCGCCATGCGCTTGCGATTCCTCGAAGACCAGGAAGTCACCCTGTTCGCGGCCATCCCGGTCGGGATCCTGGCGGCCATTGCTACCACGCTGTTCAAGGAAGCGCTGGAAGGCGCCGGCGTGGTGGTGTTTTCCAGCCATGCCGACGTGGTCGTGGTCTTTGCCACGCTGGCGCTGGCGTGGCGCGTGGTGGTGCCCGCCATTGGTGGCGCGCTGGCGGGCGCGCTGCTGGTGCTGTCCAACCGCCTGGCCGGCAGCCACGGCGGCGCCACCGACTACATGGAGGCGGTCGCCAACGGCAGCGGCCGGCTGCCGGTGCGCGTCACGCTGCTGCGCGCGCTGTCGTCGTTCTTCTCCATCGTCAGCGGCAGCTCGGTCGGCAAGGAAGGCGCGATGATCCAGCTCGCGGCGCTGTGCGGCTCGCTGTTCCCGTCAACGCGGCTCGAGCGCGGCGGCGGGTCCAATATGCGGCGCATGCTGACCGCCTGTGGCGCCGCGGCCGGGCTCGCCACCGTCTACCACACCCCTTTGTCCGCCGCCGTCTTTGTCGCCGAAGTGGTGTTCGGGGCGCTGGCGGTGCAGCGGCTGATGCCGCTGTTCCTGGCCTCCGTGGCCGGCGCGATGGTCAGCCAGTGGCACGGCGGGCTGCAGCCGCTGTACCCCGGCCTCGATATCGCGCCCGACCTGCGGCCGCAGATCCTGCTCGCCGCCGCCGGCCTGGGCATCGCCGCCGGTATCGCCGGCGCGCTGTTCCTGCGCGCGGCGGGCTTTGCGCGCAGCCGCTTTGCCGGCATGCCGGGCGGGCCGGTGGCGCGGCTGGCGCTGGGCGGCGCGCTGGTCGGGGTGCTGGCGATGGCGGTGCCGGAGGTGGTCGGCAACGGCTATTCCACCATCCAGACCATCCTGCAGGAGCAGCCGCTGAGTGTGCCGGTGGCCGGCGTGCTGCTGGCCAAGCTGGCCGCCACGGTGATCAGCATGGGCTCTGGCGCGGTTGGCGGAGTGTTCACGCCGTCCCTGTTTATCGGCGCGGCGCTGGGGCAACTGCTGGCGCTGTCCATGCATGGCGTGGCAGATGGCGGCTCGCCGCTGCTGCCGCTGGTGGGCATGAGCGCGTTCCTGGCCGCCACCAGCCAGGCGCCGCTGATGTCGGTGCTGATGGTGTTCGAGATGACGCTGGCGCCGGCCCTGCTGCTGCCGTCGATGATCGGCGCGGTGGCGGCGTACTACACCGCGTCGCGCTGCCAGACGCTGTCGCTGTACGGCGTGATCGCCGAGCGTGCGCAGGCGTCGGCCGCCGCCGAACATGCGCGCACGCTGACGCTGGCCGGCCTGTGCGACCCGACCGACACCGTGCTCGACCCCAATGCCACGCTGGCCGCAGCGGCGGACAAGTTTGCCGAAACCGGCACGCGCTACCTTTATCTGGTGCAGTTCGACGGGCGCCTGCTGGGCGCCTTGTCGATCCACGCGGTGCAGCGCGCCCAGCGCGAAGGATCGCAGCAAGGCGTGCTGGAACTGGCCGAGCGCGACTTCCCGGCGCTGACGCCGGATTCGCGGCTGCGCGATGCGCTGGCGGTGTTTGCCGAACACGGCATCAACCGGATCCCGCTGGTGCGCGACACCGCGGACCGTGAACTGATCGGCACGGTGTCCAAGCAGCGTGTGCTGCAAGAGGCATCTTGCCTGTTCTGACCCATGTTCTGCGCATTAACCCGAGGGTCGCACCGCCAACCCCCTGAGCGGGTAAAATGGCGGGTTGCGCCGAATACCGGCGCTCAGCATTCAAGAATGGCTTCGTCCTAATTGTCGGAGTTCCCCCATGCCAGCAGGTCGTGATGCGCGCCGCCGGGCGCCGGAGCCGGTCAAACCCTCGCGCCCGCTGTGGCGCCCGCTGTGGCGTTCGCTGGCCTGCGCCGGCGCGCTGCTGCTCGGTGCGGCCAGCGCGGTGGGCCAGCCGGTACGGGTGATCCCGGACGATGCCCAGTCCGCAAAACTTGTCATCGCCGCGCCTGCCGCCGGCGCGCCGCAGACCGCGACGCTCGACGGCAAGACCGTCGGCGTGGCGCCCGGCCTGCGCCTGTTTGGCACCGACAACCAGTTGCTGCCCACTTCCGCGGTGGCCGGCCAGAAGCTGCCGGTGCGGTACAAGCTGGACCTGTATGGCCAGTTGCTGACCGCCTGGGTGCTGAGCGAGACGGAACAGAAGGCGCTGAAAGCAAAATCGTAGTCCCCGGAAGAGCGCGGCATGCCCCACATGCCTGCGCGTTGTTGCAACACCCTGATGCCCCCAGGTCAACCACTGAGATCGGCATATGAAGAAAGTTTTCGTCAAGACGTACGGCTGCCAGATGAACGAGTACGACTCGGACAAGATGGTCGACGTCCTCAACGCCAGCCAGGGGCTGGAACCCACCGACAACGTCGAAGACGCCGACGTGATCCTGTTCAACACCTGCTCGGTGCGCGAAAAAGCGCAGGAGAAGGTGTTCTCGGAACTGGGCCGGATGAAGGCGCTCAAGGCGGTCAAGCCTGACCTGGTGATCGGCGTGGGCGGCTGCGTGGCCAGCCAGGAAGGCGCCAGCATCGTCTCGCGCGCGCCGTATGTCGACGTGGTGTTCGGCCCGCAGACGCTGCACCGCCTGCCCGACCTGATTGCGCGGCGCCAGCGCACCGGCCAGTCGCAGGTAGATATCTCCTTCCCCGAGATCGAGAAGTTCGACCACCTGCCGCCGGCACGCGTCGAAGGCCCGAGCGCCTTTGTCTCGATCATGGAAGGCTGCTCCAAGTACTGCAGCTACTGCGTGGTGCCCTACACCCGCGGCGAGGAAGTGTCGCGCCCGTTCGAGGACGTGCTGGCCGAAGTCGCCGGCCTGGCCGAACAGGGCGTGCGTGAAGTCACGCTGCTGGGCCAGAACGTCAACGCCTATCGCGGCAAGATGGGCGACACCACCGAGATCGCCGACTTTGCGCTGCTGATCGAGTATGTGGCCGAGATCCCCGGCATCGAGCGCATCCGCTACACCACCAGCCATCCGAAGGAATTCACTTCGCGCCTGGTCGAGCTGTACGGCCGCTGCGACAAGCTGGTCAACCATTTGCACCTGCCGGTGCAGCATGCGTCCGACCGCATCCTGATGGCGATGAAGCGCGGCTACAGCGTGCTGGAGTACAAGAGCATCATCCGCAAGCTGCGCGTGCTGCGCCCGGACATGTCGATGTCGTCGGACTTTATCGTCGGCTTCCCCGGCGAGACCGATGCCGACTTCGAGAAGCTGATGGCGATGATCGAGGAGATCGGCTACGACACCTCGTTCTCGTTTATCTTCAGCCCGCGCCCGGGCACGCCCGCGGCCAACCTGCACGACGACACCCCGCACGAGGTCAAGCTGCGCCGCCTGCAGCGGCTGCAGGCCACCATCGAGGAAAACGTGCAGCGCATCAGCCAGAACATGGTGGGCACGGTGCAGCGCATCCTGGTGGAAGGCCCCGCGCGCAAGGACCCGACCGAGCTGCACGGCCGCACAGAAAACAACCGCGTGGTCAACTTCGCGCTGCCGGGCGTGCCCCAGGACAGCCGCGACCGGCTCATCGGCCAGATGGTCGATGTCAGCATCACGCAGGCGTTCCCCCACTCGCTGCGCGGCGAGATCGTGGTGCGCCAGTAATCTTGAGCATCCAGCCAGCATCCAGCGAGGCCAACGCCAACCGATGAAGATCCCTTCCGCAGAATTCGTCGCACCCAAGGACGACAACACCCGGCTGCAGAACCTGTGCGGGCCGCTCGACGAGAACCTGCGCCAGATCGAGCAGGCGCTGGATGTGACCATCCAGCGTCGCGGCCACCGCATGACGATTCGCGGCAACAACGCGCAGGACGCCGCGCTGGCGCTGGAGCGCTTCTACAACAACGCGCGCACGCCGCTGTCGATCGACGACGTGCAGCTCGGCCTGGTCGAGACGCGGCAGCTGAGCGCCCACGGCAGCTATCTGCCGGGCAACGGCGAGGCTGACGAGGCTGAGCGCGAGGAAGGCGACGAATCGCCGGTGCTGCAAACGCGCCGCATCGGGCTGCAGGGCCGCACCGTGGCGCAGCGCGACTACCTGCGCAATATTCTGTCGCACGACCTGACGCTGGGTGTCGGCCCGGCGGGCACCGGCAAGACCTACCTGGCGGTGGCGTGCGCGGTCGATGCACTGGAGCGCGACTCGGTCAAGCGCATTGTGCTGACGCGCCCGGCGGTGGAAGCCGGCGAGCGCCTGGGCTTCCTGCCCGGTGACCTGGCGCAGAAGGTCGATCCCTACCTGCGCCCGCTGTATGACGCGCTGTACGACCTGCTCGGCTTCGACCGCACGCAGAAGATGTTCGAGCGCCAGATGATCGAGATCGCGCCGCTCGCGTACATGCGCGGGCGCACGCTGAACCATGCCTTCATCATCCTGGACGAGGCGCAGAACACCACGCCCGAGCAGATGAAGATGTTCCTCACGCGCATCGGCTTCGGCTCCAAGGCGGTGATCACCGGCGACACTACCCAGATCGACCTGCCCAAGGGGCAGAAGAGCGGGCTGGTGGAAGCCCAGCATGTGCTGCGCGACGTGCGCGGCATCGCCTGCACCCGCTTTACCAGCATCGACGTGGTGCGCCATCCGCTGGTGGCGCGCATCGTCGATGCCTATGACGAATACCACGCCCAGCACAAGGACGCGTAATTGAAATCCCAGAAAGCCAAGACTCCCGGCGTCAGCCTGACCCTGTTCGATAACGAAGGCCGCGCGCGCAAGAGCGCCGCGCATGCGCTGCGCGTGCAGCTGCCCGACGGCCGCAGCCTGACGCTGGACCTGTCGCAGGCGGCCGACGGCGTGGTGACGCTGCTCGCCGAGCATACCGACACCAGGCAGCAGGCCGGCCTGCTGGTGCGCCCGGACAACCACAACGCGCTGTCGGTGGCGGTGACCGCCACGCCGGTGGTCACCACCACCGGCACCCCGGCCACGCCGCCGGAGCTCGAGCTGGACGTGCAGCACGGCGACGGCATCGGCAAGCGCGACGGCCTGCCCGCGCGCCGCAAGATCGAAACCTGGGTGAGGTCAGCGCTGTATGCCGATGCCGCGCTGACGATCCGCTTCGTCGACGAAGCAGAAGGCCGCACGCTGAACCGCACCTATCGCGGCAAGGACTACGCCACCAATGTGCTGACCTTTGCCTATGCCGAGAACGAGGCAGACCCGGTCAGCGGCGATATCGTGCTGTGCTGCCCGGTGGTCGAAGCCGAGGCGCGCGATCAGGGCAAGCCGCTTGAAGCGCACTATGCGCACCTGATCGTGCATGGCGTGCTGCATGCGCAGGGCTATGAGCACGAGGAAGACGGGGAGGCCGAGGAAATGGAGGCGATCGAGACCGAGACGCTGCAGGCGCTGGGGTATGCCGATCCTTACCTTGCGGAGCGCGCCGGCACCGCGTGATGCCATGCGCACGGGCGGCGCATTGCGAAGCGCCGCTCGCTTCACATCGCCACCCAGCCAACCGCCCCCCGTCGCGGACCGGTCAGGCTTTTAGTGTATCCTTCAGACGATCTCCACCACGCGCTTGCCGCGAAATGAACGACCCCTATCCCAGTTCGAAGCCCGCTTACCTGAAGCAGGCCGATCGCCCCAGATCGCTTCTCGAACGCCTGTCAGACCTGATTTCTCCTGAGCCGGACTCCCGCGCGGAGCTGCTCGAAGTGTTGCAGGAAGCGCATGAGCGCAACCTGATCGACGCCGATTCGCTCTCGATGATCGAGGGCGTGTTCCAGGTCTCCGAACTGACCGCACGCGACATCATGGTGCCGCGGGCGCAGATGGATATGGTCAATATCGCCGACGCGCCGGAGACCTTCATCCCGTTCATGCAGCAGACCGCGCACTCGCGCTTCCCGGTCTACGAAGGCAGCCGCGACAACATCATCGGCATCCTGCTGGCCAAGGACCTGCTGCGCTACTACACCGACCCCGCGTTCGACCTGCGCGAGACGCTGCGCCCGGCGGTGTTCATCCCCGAATCCAAGCGCCTGAACATCCTGCTGCGCGACTTCCGCATCAACCGCAACCATATCGCCATCGTCGTCGACGAATACGGCGGCGTGGCCGGCCTGGTGACGATCGAGGACGTGCTCGAGCAGATCGTCGGCGACATCGAGGATGAGTTCGACCTGGACGAAGACCAGGACAATATCCTGCCGATGCCCGACGGCAGCTGGCGCGTGCATGGCCTGACCGAGATCGCCCAGTTCAACGAGGCTTTCGGCACGGCCTTCTCCGACCACGATGTCGATACCGTGGGCGGGCTGCTGTCCAACCATGTGGGCCATGTGCCCCACCGCGGCGAGATCATCACGCTGCCGCCGATCCGCTTTGAAGTGCTGCGCGCCGATGCCCGGCAGGTGCACCTGCTGCAGGTGCGGCGCGAGTCCGAATCCGACAGCCTGAGCGTGGCCGGCGCATGAAGCGTCCCGCCCCGACCCTCAACGGCGCCGCCGCTGCCGACGCCGGCACTGCCGGCGTGCCCGGCACGCAGGCGCGCTCGCGCACCGCGGCCATGGCGCGCCTGATGGTGGCGGGCGTGCTCGGCATCGCCCATACGCAAGCCTTTGCCCCGCACGACTGGTGGTGGCTGCAGATCCTGTCGCTGGCCGGCCTGGCCGCGCTGATGGCCGACGCGCCGCGCGCGCGCGTGGCCGCGGCCACCGGCTTTGCCTTCGGGCTGGGCTGGTTCCTGTCCGGGATCTGGTGGCTCTATATCAGCATGCACGTCTACGGCGAGATGCCGGCGTGGATGGCCGCGCTGGCGGTGCTGCTGTTCTCCGGCTACCTGTCGCTGTGGCCTGCACTGGCCGGCGCGCTGTGGCACCGGCTGACGGCGCGGCTGCCCCAGGCGGGATTGTTGGCCGCACTGGCCTTCGGCGCCGCATGGGGCCTGACCGAATGGCTGCGCGGCGTCGTCTTTACCGGATTCCCGTGGCTGTCGGGCGGCTATGCCCATACCGACGGCCCGCTGGCGGGCTTTGCGCCGCTGGCCGGCGTCTACGGCATCGGCGCGCTGGCGGCCGCGGTGGCGGCGCTGCTGGCCGCCGCCGTGCGCAGCCTGGGCCAGGGCGCGCGCGGCCGCGCCGCGACGGCGCTGGGCATCGCAGTGGTCCTGCCTGCCGCCGGCGCGGCGCTGGCGCCGCTGGGGTGGACCACGCCGGCCGGCAAGCCGCTGACGGTGCGGCTGCTGCAGGGCAACGTCCCACAGGACATCAAGTTCGAGCCCGCCGGCATCCAGCGCTCGATCGAGCTGTACCGCGACATGATCACCGCGGCGCCGGCCGACCTGGTGGTGACGCCCGAGACCGCCTTCCCGGTGATCCTGCAGGACCTGCCGGTCGAAGTGGCGGTGGCGGTGCGCGACTACGCGCTCGGCAGCGGCACCACGGTGCTGTTCGGCGCGGCCGGTGCCGATTCGCCGGTGGACTTCACCAACAGCGTATTCGGCCTGGGCCCGCAGACCGAGCGGCTGTACCGCTACAACAAGCACCACCTGGTGCCGTTCGGCGAGTTCATCCCGCTGGGGTTCCGCTGGTTCGTCGACATGATGAAAATGCCGCTGGGCGACTTCCGCCGCGGCGGGCTCGACCAGGCTTCGCTGCCGGTACGCGGCGTGCGCGTGGCGCCCAATATCTGCTACGAGGATTTGTTCGGCGAGGAGATTGCCAAGACGCTGCGCCAGCAGCCGGCGCCGGCCAATATCCTGGCCAACCTGACCAACCTGGCCTGGTTCGGCGACACCATCGCGCTGGACCAGCACCTGCAGATCTCGCGCATGCGCGCGCTGGAGACGCGCCGGCCGATGTTGCGCTCGACCAATACCGGCATGACCGCGGTGGTGCGTCCGGACGGCGCGGTGCAGGCGCGCCTGGCGACCTTCACGGTCGGCACGCTGACTGCCGAGGTGCAGGGCATGCAAGGCCTGACGCCCTATATCCGCTGGGGTAACGCGCCGGTACTGGCGCTGTTTGCGCTGGTGCTGGGGATGGCGGGCTGGCAGGTGCGGCGCATCCGCCGCGCACGCTGAGACAGCCCGGAGGCGGCGGCATCGCCGCCTCCGGGCCTGACATCACGCTATTCGCGCGGGCCGCTTCAGCCCATCAGGCCAGTCGCCACGGACACGGCGGCCGCGGCGATCATGACCGCGATTGCGACCAGGTAAGGTTTGCGAGAAAGAAGTGCCATGATCTCAAGTCCCCATCAAAAACCAGCCACCGACAGACTGTTTTTCGCAACGCTCTGAAACGGGTTGCTTACTCATACTGTATCCAAAAACATTATTGGCAAGCGCCCGAACAACTTGAAAATCGGATCGGTATTTTCCCGAGGCGTTGCGTAAGACCGACATCGGCCGCACTGCGCCAGATCGGCGCGCCCCCTGCCCGGCCCCGCCAAACGGGGCGCCCGGCCAAAAAGCCGATAGAATTCAGGGTTTGGCAAAATCCGCATGCGGCAGCCCCGGCACGCGCTGCGCGCCTCCATGCCGGCCGGGCACAAACCCGCCGAGCGGCTCTACCTAGTCTTCATATGCTGACCTTCCAACAAATGATTCTGACCCTGCAGGCCTACTGGGACCGGCAGGGCTGCGCGCTGTTGCAACCCATCGATCTGGAGGTCGGCGCCGGAACTTCGCACGTGCACACCTTCCTGCGCGCGATCGGCCCCGAGCCGTGGCGCGCCGCGTACGTGCAGCCGTCGCGCCGCCCCAAGGACGGCCGCTACGGGGAGAACCCCAACCGGCTGCAGCACTACTACCAGTACCAGGTGGTGCTCAAGCCCGCGCCGGAGAACATCCTGGAGCTGTACCTGGGCTCGCTCGAGGCGCTGGGACTGGACCTGAAGCAGAACGACATCCGCTTCGTCGAGGACGACTGGGAGAACCCCACGCTGGGCGCCTGGGGTCTGGGCTGGGAGGTCTGGCTCAACGGCATGGAGGTGACCCAGTTCACCTACTTCCAGCAGGTCGGCGGCATCGACTGCAAGCCCATCACCGGCGAGATCACCTATGGCATCGAACGCCTGGCGATGTACCTGCAGAAGGTCGAGAACGTCTTCGACCTGGTCTGGACCGAATGGGTCGAGAACGGCGAGACCCGCCGCCTGACCTACGGCGACGTGTACCACCAGAACGAGGTCGAGCAGTCGACCTACAACTTCGAGCACAGCAATACCGACATCCTGTTCCGCCATTTCGCCGAGCATGAGGGCGAAGCCAAGCGGCTGATGGGCAATGGCGAAGGCGCGGAAGACGGCCAGGCCGGCACGCGCCTGGCGCTGCCCGCCTATGAGCAGGTGCTGAAGGCCGCGCACACCTTCAACCTGCTGGATGCGCGCGGCGCGATCTCGGTGACCGAGCGCGCGGCGTATATCGGCCGCATCCGCAACCTGTCGCGCCAGGTGGCGCAGGCCTACTACGACTCGCGCGAGGCCCTGGGCTTCCCGATGTGTGGCGGCAACAGCGCCGGAGCCCGGACATGACGCGACTGGCGCGCAGCGCGCTGGGCTGGGCCCTGGCAATCGCGGCGCTCGCCGCCGGGGGCAATGCCGCCGGCGCGCGCGCGGTGGCCGCGCCGGCGCCCGAGGCGCTGCTGCTGCCGGCCGAGCTGAGCAATGTCTGCGAGGCCGACCCGCAGGCGCTGCAGCTCGCCCTGGCGCGCCACTGGCGTCCGTCGCTGAACTCGCTCGACCAGTGGGCGCAACTGGTGCGCTCGTTCTCGTGCGACCTGTCCGGCCAGCGCGACCTGGGCTGGCACCGCGTGCCGCTGCGCGCCTATGAGAGCGCGATCCGCTACCCGCTGACCTGGGTCGAGGTGGAAACGCGCAACGGCCGCACCCGGCGCAAGGTCAAGACCTACTACTCGGCCGCGCAGCTGCCGCCCAAGATCGATTTCTGGGTGGGCGGGCGCATCGACGAGATCCGCTACGACAAGCGCCAGCGCCGCATCGACGCGCGCTTCCCGGCCGCGGGCAGCCGCGGCGGCAGCAACGGCGCGGCCAGCGCCGCGGCGGCCGCGCAATGCGCCTACACCACGCTGCAATTCCGGCAACAGAACGGCCTGTGGCTGCTGTCCGGAGTGGAACCTAATCTTTCGCCGCGCTGCTGATCGGGCGGCGCGCGCTACAACCTGTTGGATACGATTCATGTCGCAACCCATGACCGACTCGCTGCTGATCGAACTGTTCACCGAAGAGCTGCCCCCCAAGGCGCTGGCGCGCCTGGGCGACGCCTTCGCGCAGGGCCTGTTCGCGGGTCTCGGCGAGCGCGACCTGCTTGAGCCGGGCGCCACCGTGACGCCGTTCGCCACGCCGCGCCGGCTGGCCGCGCTGGTGTCGGGCGTGCGCCGCAGCGCGCCGGACCGCGAGCAGCGCGAGAAGGTCCTGCCGCTGTCAGTGGCGCTGGGCGCCAACGGCGAGCCCACCGCGCCGCTGGCCAAGAAGCTGGCCGCGCTGGCCAAGTCCGTCGGCGTGGCCGAGATCGACTGGCAGTCGCTGGAGCGCGCCTCCGACGGCAAGGCCGAGGTCTTCTTCTACCGCTACACCGCGCGCGGCGCCGAGCTGGCAGCGGGCCTGCAGGCGGCGCTGGAAGACACCATTGCCAGACTGCCGATCCCCAAGGTGATGAGCTACCAGCGCCCGGACGGCAACACCGTGAATTTCGTGCGTCCGGCGCACAGCCTGATCGCGCTGTTCGGCAGCGAGATCCTGCCGGTGACGGTGCTGGGCCTGCAGGCGAGCAACCTGACCCAGGGCCACCGCTTCCTGTCGCATGGCGCGATCGAGATCACGCACGCCAATGATTATGCGAAGCAGCTGGAATCGGCTGGCCGCGTCGTCGCCAGCTATGCCGAGCGCCGCGAACGCATGCGCACCGCGCTGCTGGCCGAGGCCGGCGCCGACCAGGTGATCATGCCCGATTCGCTGCTGGACGAAGTCAATTCGCTGGTGGAATGGCCGGTGGTCTACGCCTGCCATTTCGAGGAAGCCTTCCTGGCGGTGCCGCAGGAATGCCTGATCCTGACCATGCAGACCAACCAGAAGTACTTTGCGCTGACCGACGCCGACGGGCACCTGCGCAACCGCTTCCTGATCGTCTCGAACCTCGCCACCGAGACGCCGCAGTCGATCATCACCGGCAACGAGCGCGTGGTGCGCCCGCGCCTGGCTGACGCCAAGTTCTTCTTCGACCAGGACCGCAAGAAGACGCTGGCCTCGCGCGTGCCGCAACTGGCGAGCGTGGTCTACCACAACAAGATCGGCACGCAGCTTGACCGCGTGCAGCGCCTGCAGCAGATCGCCGGCCATATCGCGGATGCGCTCAACGACAGCGGCGTGCCGACCGACAAGGCCGCCGCGATGCGCGGCGCCGAGCTGGCCAAGGCCGACCTGCTGACCGACATGGTCGGCGAGTTTCCCGAGCTGCAGGGCACCATGGGCACCTATTACGCCCGCCACGACGACGAAGCCGGGGACGTGGCGCTGGCCTGCTCGGAACACTACCGCCCGCGCTTTGCCGGCGATGCGCTGCCCGCGGGCGCGGTCAGCACCGCGGTGGCGCTGGCCGACAAGCTTGAGACGCTGGTCGGGATCTGGGGCATCGGCCTGCAGCCCACCGGCGAGAAGGACCCGTTCGCGCTGCGCCGCCACGCGCTGGGCATCCTGCGCATGCTGATCGAGAAGCCGCTGGCGCTGTCGATCGCCTCGCTGCTGGCGCTGACGCAGCAGTCCTTTGCCGGCGTCGCCGCGGTCAGGCCGGCGCCCGAGGACATCACCGACTTCCTGTATGACCGCGTGCGCGGCTACCTGAAGGACAAGGGCTACACCACCAACGAGGTCGAGGCCGTGGTCAGCCTGCGCCCGGACACGCTGCACGACGTCCTCGGCCGCATGGAAGCGGTGCGCACCTTTGCCGCACTGCCCGAAGCCGAGGCACTGGCCGCCGCCAACAAGCGCATCACCAATATCCTGCGCAAGAACACCGAGCCGGTCGGCACGGTGAACCCGGCGCTGTTCCAGGAAGAAGCCGAAGGCGCGCTGCACGCCGCCATCGAGCGCGTGCGCCCGGCCGTGGAAGCGGCCTTCGCCAGCGGCGACTTCACCGCCGCGCTGCGCGACCTCGCACAACTGCGTGATGCCGTCGACCGCTTCTTCAACGACGTGATGGTGATGGCCGAGGACGCGCAGCTGCGCGCCAACCGCCTGGCGCTGCTGGCCTCGCTGCATGCGCTGGCCAACCGCGTGGCCGACATCTCCAAGCTGGCCGCCTGAGCGCCGCCAGCCCAAGCAACACCGGAGCCAGCACATGCCGCAGACCCCGCCCAAATTCATCATCCTGGACCGCGACGGGGTGGTGAACCTCGATAGCGACCAGTTCGTCAAGTCGCCCGATGAATGGGTGCCCATCGACGGCAGCCTGGAAGCGATTGCCGCGCTGAACCAGGCCGGCTATCGCGTGGTGATCGCCAGCAACCAGTCCGGCATCGGCCGCGGGCTGTTCGAGATGAGCGCGCTCAATGCCATGCACGAGAAGATGCACACCGCGCTGGCGCGCCTGGGCGGGCGTGTCGATGCGGTGTTCTTCTGCCCGCATACCGCCGCCGAGGGCTGCGACTGCCGCAAGCCCAAGCCCGGCATGCTCGAGCAGATCAGCGAACGCTTCGGCATCGAACTGAAGGGCGTGCCGATCGTGGGCGATTCGCTGCGCGACCTGGAGGCCGGTGTCGCGGTCGGCTGCGCGCCGCACCTGGTGCTGAGCGGCAAGGGCCGCAAGACCCTGGACAAGGGCGGCCTGCCGCCCGGCACGCGGGTGCACGACGACCTGCGCGCGTTCGCACGCTGGCTGACCGGCAGCGATGGTGCCCAGCGCCCGCCCGCACAGAGCGCCGGCTGAACGCCCGCACCGATTCCATCTTCGCGCCCCCCGCATGACGTTTCTTCGTTCCCTGTTATTCGCGCTGTACCTGCTGGTACTGACGCCGCCCTACGCCTGCGCCTGTTTCCTGGTGTTCCCCTTCATGAATGCGGACCAGCGCTTCCGCTTCGTGCGCGGCTGGCCGCGGCTGGTGATCCGGGCCGCGCGCGGCATCTGCGGCATCGACTACCGCATCGAAGGGCATGAGCATCTGGACCGCATGCTCGACAAGCCGGTGGTGCTGCTGTCCAAGCACCAGTCAGCCTGGGAGACCGTGGCCTACGTGGCGCTGATGCCCAAGCCGCTGTGCTTCGTATTCAAGCGCGAGCTGCTGATGGTGCCGTTCTTCGGCTGGGCGCTGGGCATGCTGAAGATGGTCCATATCAACCGCAAGGAAGGCACCCGCGCCTTTGCCTCGGCCGTGCGGCAGGGCCGCGACCGGCTCGCCGAGGGCGCCTGGATCATCATGTTCCCGGAAGGCACGCGCACGCGTTCGGGCCTGGACAATCCGCGCTACAAGAGCGGCGGTGCGCGCCTGGCGGTGGAGACCGGCGCCTGGGTGCTGCCGATGGCGGTCAACTCGGGCCGGGTGTGGCCGCGCAACTCGTTCCTGAAGTACCCCGGCACGGTGACGATCTCGGTCGGCCCGCCGATCGCCTCCGCCAACAAGACCGCCGACCAGCTCAACCAGGAAGTGGCCGACTGGATCGAGCGCGACATGCGCCGCATCGACGCTCCCAGCTACCAGAGCGAATACCGGGGCGAGCCGGCCGCATGAAGCTGCTGCGCCCCGCCACCGACGCCGACGGCGCGCAGCTCGAGCTGCCGCTGGCCGAAGCCGCCCCCGCGCCGCAGCCCGCGGCCCCGCTGGCGCACGACCATTTGGAACCGGTCGTCTGGCCGGTTCCTCAGCCCAATGCGCGGCTGCTGCATATCGGCGAGCGGCCGGTGCACTACACGCTCAAGCGCTCGGCGCGCCGCACCATCGGCTTCACTATCGACGACCGGGGCCTGTCGATCACCGCGCCGCGCTGGGTCACGCTGGCCGATATCGAATCGGCCATCCTGGAAAAGCAGCGCTGGATCTTCAACAAGCTCGGCGAATGGCGCCACCGCGAAGCACGCCGCATCCTGCCCACGGTGCAGTGGCGCGACGGCGCCAGCCTGCCCTTTCTGGGTAAGCCGCTGACGCTGGCACTGGAATCGCCGATCGGCGCGCTGCTGTTCGATGCCGATCTCCGCATGCTGCACCTGGCGCTGCCCGCGCATGCCGACGAGCAGCAGATCAAGGACCGCGTGCAGGGCTGGCTGCAGCAGCAGGCGCGCCGGCTGCTGGCCGAGCGGCTGGACATTTATGCCGCCAGGCTGGGCGTGCGCCACACCGGCTTTGCGCTGACCTCGGCCGCTACGCGCTGGGGTAGCTGCACCGCCGACGGCAAGATCCGGCTGAACTGGCGGCTGATGCATTTCCCGCTGTCGATGATCGACTATGTCGCCGCGCACGAATTGGCGCATCTGAAGGAGATGAACCACGGGCCGCGTTTCTGGGAGACCGTGGAATCGATCTTCCCGGAGTTCCGTGATGCGCGGGCGCAGTTGCGTGCGCATCCGCCTGAGTTGTTGCCGACGTTCTGATACCGCCCGCTCGCGGGTGCGTTTCCCGCAAACGCACTAAAATGGCGCCTTCCGATACCTAAAACAGTTGAAGGCCCTCAAATGCGACTCCTCCACACCATGCTGCGCGTCGGCGACCTGCAGCGCTCGATCGATTTCTACACCCGCATTCTCGGCATGCAGCTGCTGCGCGAGAGCGACAACCCCGAATACAAGTACCGCCTCGCCTTCGTCGGTTACGGCCCCGAGAGCGAGACCGCGGTGCTAGAGCTGACCTACAACTACGGCGTCGACAAATACGACCTGGGCACCGCCTACGGCCATATCGCGCTGGAAACTGACGACGCCGCCGCAGCCTGCGAGCGCATCCGCGCCGCCGGCGGCAAGGTCACGCGCGAGGCCGGCCCGGTCAAGGGCGGCACCACCGTGATCGCCTTTGTCGAAGACCCGGACGGCTACAAGATCGAGCTGATCGAGCGCCACTCCACCCGCGACGCCAGCCGTCCGTAAGCGGCGTTCCCGGTGACCACGCAAACCCTGACCCGCCGCCCGCTCGACGGCATGGCGGTGGGCCTGATGGTGGTGCTGTGCGCCGGCTGGGGCCTGCAGCAGGTGGTGATCAAGGTCACCGCGCCGCTGATGGGCGCGGTACTGCAGGCCGGCGTGCGTTCGGCAGTCGCGGCGCTGCTGGTGTTCGGCTTTGCCGCGTGGCGCGGCACGCCGATGTGGCGGCGCGACGGCACGCTCCACGCGGGCCTGCTGGCCGGGCTGCTGTTCGGCGCCGAGTTCTTCTGCATCTTCGTCGGGCTGGGGCATACCACGGCCTCGCGCATGGCGGTGTTCCTGTACACCGCGCCGATCTTTACCGCACTGGGGCTGCATGTCGTGGTGCCGGGCGAGCAGCTGCAGACCGGGCAGTGGCTGGGCGTGGCGCTGGCGTTCGTGGGGATGGCGCTGGCCTTTGCCGATGGCATCGCCGCACCGTCGGCGCAGGGCAGTACGCTGCTGGGCGATGCGCTGGGCATCCTTGCTGGCGCGCTGTGGGCGGCCACCACCGTGGTGGTACGAGCGAGCCCGCTTGCCAGCGCTCCCGCAAGCAAAACGCTGCTGTACCAGCTGGCGGTTTCGGCGGTGATGCTGCTGGCGATGGCGGTGGCTGCTGGCCAGGCCACGACGGTGCAGATCGACGGCGTGGTGCTGGCGAGCCTGTTCTACCAGTCGGTGCTGATTGCGTTTGCCAGCTACCTGACCTGGTTCTGGCTATTGCGGCGCTACCTGGCGTCGCGGCTGTCGGTGTTTTCCTTTCTGACGCCGCTGTTCGGCGTGGCCTTCGGCGTGGTGCTGATGCATGACGCCGTGGGGGCGCGGTTTGCGGTGGCGGCGGTGTTGGTGATGGCGGGGATTGTGCTGGTGAATCGGCGGGGGTGAGATCGGCGTTCGCCAATCGTACAGCGCTGGATCAAACCGACACCCCTGGCGAACGCTCCCCTCTCCCCCTGAGGGCCCTGAGGGGAGAGGGAGAACACCTTGCTTAGGCTAGCTCGAGCGGCTTGGGAGCACCCAAAACCGCTCTCCTCTTCCGCGCAGCGGGGATTTACCGCCGCGCCTCAAACGAAAACATCCCCAACGCATCCCGCACCTCATCCAGCGTCTGCTGCGTCAGCGCGCGCGCCTTCTCGGTGCCCTTGCGCAGGATGTCGAACACATAGTCCGGATCCTTGGCCAACTCCTCGCGCCGCGCGCGGATCGGGGCCAGCATGTCCTGCAGGATGCCTTCGACGCGGCGCTTGAGTACCATGTCGCCCAGGCCGCCGCGCTGGTAGTGCTCCTTCAGCGCCTTGACTTCCTCGGTGCTGGGATCGAATGCATCCAGGTAGGTGAACACCACGTTGCCCTCGACCTGGCCCGGGTCCGACACGCGCAGGTGGTTGGGGTCGGTGTACATGCTGTGCACCGCGGCCTTGATCTGCTCGGGCGAGGCGCCCAGCGCGATCGCGTTGCCCATCGACTTGCTCATCTTGGCCTTGCCGTCGACGCCGGGCAGCCGGCCGAACTCGGGGATCAGCGCCTTGCACTCGGGCAGCACGTCGCGGCCGACCTGGTGGTTGATGCGGCGCACGATCTCGTTGGTCTGCTCGATCAGCGGCGCCTGGTCTTCGCCCACCGGCACCACCTGGGCCTTGAAGGCGGTGATGTCCGCCGCCTGCGAGGCCGGGTAGCACAGGAAGCCGGCCGGGATATCGCGGCCGAAGCCGCGCGCCTGGATTTCTTCCTTGATGGTCGGGTTGCGCTCCAGCCGCGCCACCGTGACGAAGTTCAGGTACATCAGCGTCAGCTCGGCCAGCGCGGGCAGGTGCGACTGCACGGTGATGGTGGTCTTTTCCGGGTCGATGCCGACGGCCAGGTAGTCCAGCGCCACTTCCAGCACATTGCGGCGCACCTTGTCGGGATCGTGCGCGTTGTCGGTCATGGCCTGGGTGTCGGCCAGCAGCAGGTACTGCTCATGCGAGTCCTGCAGCGCCACGCGGCTCTTCAGCGAGCCGACGTAGTGGCCGAGGTGCAGCGGGCCGGTGGGTCGGTCGCCGGTCAGGATCACGGGACGCCGGTTGGTTTGGGTCTGGGCTGTCATGGGACGGTCTTGCACGGAATAGTCGCGGAGAAATTCAGGGTTCGGGAGACTTCGGCGGGATGCGTCAGGCGGCTTTGCCTGCCTGGCCGCCGCTCACGCGCCGCGCCAGCTCGACATACTCGCCGACTGGCACTTCCTCGGCACGGCGGCCGAGGTCGAAGCCCATCGCGTCGAAGTCCACCTGGTCACGCAGGAACGACAGCGTATTGCGCAGCACCTTGCGCCGCTGCGAGAACGCCGCGGTCACCACGTCGCCCAGCACGGTGATGTCGCAATCGGCATGCGGCGAGCGCAGCCGGCCATCGTTGTGGCGCGGCCACGGGATCATGCGGACCACGGCGGAATCGACCTTGGGCGGCGGGTTGAACGAGCCCGGCGGCACATCCAGCACATGCTCCATGTAGTAGCGGACCTGCAGCATGATCGACAGCCGCCCGAAGGCCTTGCTGCCCGGCTCGGCCACCATGCGCTCGACCACTTCCTTCTGCAACATGAAGTGCTGGTCGCGCACCTTGTCGGCGAACTGCATCAGGTGGAACAAAAGCGGGCTGGAAATGTTGTACGGCAGGTTGCCGACGATGCGCAGCGGCCGCCCCGGCACTTCCAGCTTGCCGAAGTCGAAGTCCAGTGCGTCGCCGGCGTGGACCTGCAGGCGCTCGCCGTAGCGGCGGCGCAGGCGCTCGACCAGGTCGCGGTCGAGCTCCACCACCTGCATCTGCGGGATCCGTTCGAGCAGCGGGTTGGTCAGCGCGCCCAGGCCGGGCCCGATCTCGACCAGCACGTCGTCGGCCTGCGGGCTGATGGCATTGACGATGCCGTGGATGATGGTGTCGTCGACCAGGAAGTTCTGCCCGAATCGTTTGCGGGCCACATGGCCCTGGTGCACGTTTGAACGCATGGGTTTATTCGTCCGGCTTCAGCATGGCGGCTGCGTGCCGGAAATGGTATGGCCAGGATGGCCCGGGGCGCCATGGTTGCCATTGGCGCCGGCAAGCCGGCCATTGGCGTGGCCGGCCATGGTGACCGCGCTGCGGATGGCCTCGATCATGCTGCCGTGCTCGGCCTGGCCGGTGCCAGCCAGGTCCAGCGCGGTGCCGTGGTCCACCGAGGTGCGGATAAAGGGCAGTCCCAGCGTGATGTTCACGCCGTGGCCGAAGGTGCCGTATTTCAGCGGCGCCAGCCCCTGGTCATGGTACATCGCCAGCACGCAGTCGGCATCGCGCAGGTGGCGCGGCTGGAACAGCGTGTCGGCGGGGTAGGGCCCGCGCGCGTCGATGCCGGCGTCGCACGCCTGCGCCAGCGCGGGCTCGATGATATCGATCTCTTCGCGGCCCATATGGCCGCTTTCGCCGGCGTGGGGGTTCAGGCCCGTCACCAGGATGCGCGGCCGCGCGATGCCGAAGTAGCGGCGCAGGTCGGCATCGATGATCTGCAGCGTGTGCACCAGCAGCGGGATCGACAGCGCATCGGGCACCGCGCGCAATGGCAGGTGGGTGGTGGCCAGCGCCACGCGCAGCATGGCGCCGCCGTGGGCGGGCTGCGGGCCGGCCAGCATCATCACGACGCGCGGCACGCGGGCGCTGTCGGCCAGGTATTCGGTATGGCCGGTGAAGGGAATGCCGGCGTCGTTGATGGTGCTCTTCTGCACCGGCGCCGTGACCATCGCGGCATACCGGGGCGCGGTCCTGCCATGCGCGCGGCAGCCGGCGATGGCGGCATCCAGCAGCGCCAGCACATAGCGGCCGTTGCGCGCGTCGAGCCGGCCGGCCTCGCACGGCACCGCCAGCGGGATATCCTCGATCACCACGTCGCCGTCGGCGATGCGCCGCTCCCAGGCATGCGTGACGCTCAGCGCCGCGGCGCGTTCGGCCAGCAGGCGGGCATCGCCCAGCACATGGAAGCGGTAGTGAGCGCCGCCGTTGCCCCCATGGCCGCCATGGCCGCCATGGCCGCCATGCCCGCCGTTGTTCGCACCAGCGAGCTGCAGCAACGCCCCGATGGTGATATCGGGGCCGATGCCGGCAGGTTCGCCGGTGGAGATGGCCAGGGCTAGAGGGTCGGGCATGTCAGGCAGGTGGGGCAGGCGTCAGCGCTGCCGGTTGATGCGGTACTCCACGTACGCCTGCGAGCGGAGCTGGCGCACCCAGTCATCATAGGCCGCGCGCAGCTTCTGTTCGCGGACTTCGGCACGGGCGAAATCGCGCTGCTTCTCGGGCGACAGCTCGCTCTCGCGGCGGTTCAGCACCTGAATCAGGTGCACGCCGAACTGCGTGACCACCGGCTCGGAGATCTCGCCCGGGCGCAGCCGGCTCATGGCCTGCTCGAACTCGGGCACCAGCTCGCCCGGCGATATCCAGCCGAGCTCGCCGCCCTTCTGCGCCGAGCCGTCCTGCGAGAAGCGCTTGGCCGCATCCGCAAAATCGCCGCCGTGGGTAATGCGGTCGCGCAGCGTACTGAGCTGGCGGCGCGCCTCTGCCTCGGGCATGTTGGGGCCGGTGCGGATCAGGATGTGGCGCACCTGGGTCTGGGTGATCTTGCCGGCCGCGACCGGGCTGGATGCCGGCGCCGCGCGCTTGGCCACCAGCTTGACCACATGGAAGCCCGCGGCGCTCTCCACCACCTGCGGCGCCAGGCCGCCAACCTGCAGGTCGACCACGGCATTGGCGAACAGCGCCGGCAGGCGGCCGATCTCGCGGAAGCCCATCGCCCCGCCCTGCGCGGCCTCGGGGCCTTCGGAGTTCGATTGCGCGAGCTGGGCGAAGTCGGCGCCGCCCTGGGCCTGCTTGAGCAGCCCCTCGGCCTTGGCGCGCAGCGCCTGCTTCTGCGCGTCCGATGCGTTCTCGGGCACGCGCACGAGAATCTGCGCCACGTTGTACTCGGTCGGGCCGGTAGCCGCGCCCTGGCCGCCGCGGGCCGCCAGGTAGTTGTCGATCTCGCCGTCGTAGACCTGCACCTTGGAATCGACCTCGCGCTCGCGCAGGCGGATCACCTGCACCTGCTTGCGCAGTTCGTCGCGGTACTTGGTCCAGGTCATGCCGCTGCCTTCCACGCGGCGGCGCAGCTCGGTGGCGTTCATGCGGTTCTGCTGCGCCACCGATTCGATGGCGCGGTCGATTTCCTGGTCGGTCACGCGGATGCCGGCGTCCTGCGCGGCCTGGGTCTGCACACGCTCCATCACCAGGCGCTCCAGCACCTCGCCCAGCAGGTCGGCCCGCGCCGGCACCGGACGGCCGGCGGCGCGCAGTTGGCCTTCGATCTCGTCGGCGCGGTCGAGCAGCTCGCGCCGCGTGATCACGCCGTTGTTGACCACCGCAACCACTTCGTCGACCAGCTGCGAACGCTTCTGTCCGGTGCCGGCCGGCGGCGGCACGCCCAGCTTGGGCTGACTCGACGGCGCCGTGACGTCAGACGGCTGCGGCACGAAGATGCCGCTGGGGCGCGACCCGCCGGGCGCCTTGAGCTGCGCGGCAGCGGGCGCGGCCAGCGTGGCCATGCCGACCATCGCGGCCGGCAGCAGCAGGCGGTGCCACGACGTCAGGAGAATGGAAAGCACAGCGAATTCTTGACGTTTCATCGTAATCCGTCATTCATAGTGATCGAACTGGGTCGTCGACACCGGCTTGGCGGTCACGGGCTCGTAGCCCGGCACGTTCAGGCGGAGGATATCCAGCGGGTTGGAACCGATCTTGGAAAGGCCACGGAACTCCACCTGCAGGAAGACCCGCCCGGTGTAGCCCTGCGTGGTGTTGCGGAAGCGCTGGTAGACCACGCGGCCGACCCAGCAGTCCGCCGCGTATTCGATGCCGGCCAGCGTGTCGACCATCTGGCTGGCGCTCAGGTCGAAGGCGAAGCGCGCGATGCCGTAGGCGCGGCGCGTGATCGGCCATTGGCCCGACAGCTCGAACTGGTCGATCGCGGTGTTGTCGGTCACCGAGGTCGGGCGGCGGTAGCGGTAGCCGGCGTTGAACAGCTTGCGCGGCTCGGGGCGGTACGAGAACGCGACGTTGCCGTAGTTGATGCGGTCGGTGTCCAGGTTGTACTGGATGCCGGTGTCCAGGTAATAGCCGCGGAAGAGCTGGATGGTGGTGGCCGCCAGCAGGTCCGAGGCGCCCGGCTTGGGATCGGCCACGGTGCCGTTGAGCTGCACGCGCTGGCCGGTGAAGTCATAGCGCTGCGCGATGGTGCCGCGGAAGCGCTCGATGCCGGTACTGGACTCGATCAGGCGCGTGGTCAGGCCGCCGGTCAGCTTGTTGTTGTCGGCGATGCGGTCATAGCCGGTGAACGGGTTCTCGCTGAAGATCTGCCCGTAGCCGAAGTCCGACTGCACCGTATCGAACAGCGGGAACAGGCTCTGGTCGCGGAACGGCGTGTAGACATAGAACAGGCGCGGCTCCAGCGTCTGCACGTAGTTCACCCCGAACAGGCGGCTGAGCGACGGCGCATCACGCTCGAAGGTCATGCCCGAATCCAGGCTGACGGTGGGCAGCACGCGCGAGAAATTGGTCTGCGCGGTCGGCGTGTTGCTCTGCGACTCCATCTGGTACTGCGTCGCGTTGAAGGTGACCTTCGGCGTCACGTACCATCCGGCCCGGACGATCGGGTAGCTGATGCTCGGCTGGATGAACATGCGCTCGCCCTGCGGCTGCTGGAAGCCGGTGGACGTCAGCGGGATGCGGAAGCGCGTGTAGTCGGCTTCCACCTGCACGTCGAAGCCGCCCAGGTCATAGCGCGTGTATTTGCCGTTCAACTGCGGCACGCGCTCGTACGACGGCTCGCTCGGGCGCAGCGTCTGGAACTTCTGCACCCGCGCCATCAGCGCGAAATCCTGCCAGTTGTAGGTGACGCCGCCTTCCTGCACGTACTGGCGCAGCGTCGATTGCGACACGCTGCGGTTGAAGTCGTCCGGGTAGCGGTCGTCCGAGACCCGGTTCACGTTCAGGTAGGCATTGAGCCCCGGCGCCAGGTTCTGGTTGTGCTGGATCGAGTAGGCCCAGCGGTTCGAGTTGGTCTTCCTGTCGTCGGGCAGGAATTCGGCGCGCAGACGCCCCGAATAGCCCTGGCCCAGGTAGCGGTACTCGCCGCCGAGCTGCAGGCCGCGCTCGGTCATCAGCCGCGGGAAGATCGTGAGGTCGCGGTTCGGCGCGATGTTGAAGTAGTACGGCATCGTCAGGTCGAAGCCTGAGCGCGAGCCGTAACCCATCAGCGGCGGCAGGAAGCCGCTGCGGCGCTCGTCGTTGAGCGGGAAGCTGAACGCCGGCGCCGCCGCGATCGGCACGCCGAAGAAGTTCAGCACGCCGCCGTAGGCCACGCCCACCTGGCGGTCGCTGTCCAGGTCGATCTGGTTCGCGCTGAAGTACCAGTCGGCGTTGTCCGGCGAGCAGGTGGTGTACGACGCGCGCTTGATGGTGCTGCGGTCCTTGTCCAGGAAATCGATGCGCTCGGCCTTGCCCGAGCCGCCGGTCTGCTGGAAGTAATAGTCCGGCGACAGCATGTAGCCTTCGTTGGCCTCGACCTTCATGCGGGCCTCGGGGCCGACCGCCAGCGTGCCGCTGCGCGACAGGCGCACGTTGCCCTGGGCGAAGGCCTCGTCGGTGTCCTGGTCGTAGCTCAGCTTGTCGCCCTTGACCACGCTGCCGTCGCGGCGCAGCTCGGCATGGCCCTCCAGCTCGACTCCGCGCTCGCTGTAGCCGGTCATGCGGTCGGCCTCGATAAAGGTCGGGGCGTCGGAGTCGGGCTCGCTCTGTTTGGCGGGTTCCGCAAGGCGCGGCACCATTTCGCCTGACACAGTGGGCGACTCGGGCACTTTCGGGGCGGCCTCGAACACCGGCTCGACCTGGTCCAGGTCCGGAATCGCCGAGCCCGACATCTGCGCCTGGGCGCCGGCCGACAGGCCGGCCATGGCCAGCACCAGCGGCCGCAGCGTGGCCGCGTTCAGGCCGCCGGCGCGCCTGGCGCGGGGGGCGGCGCCAATGGGGGCAGGCGAAGACAGGGCCCTGTTGTTCGGTGTTCGTCGTTGTTCGGTCATTCGCACGGGTGGTCAGTCTCGGCGTCGGCTGCGGCCGCCTGCAAGCCGCCAGCCCCCGCCGGGAGCAGGCTGCGGGGCGACGAAGGGCCCCTCCCGGAGGCCACCCGGCGCCCGGGTCTGGTCGGGTATTATACGGGGCAACCAAAGCTCCCCTTCCGGCTTACTTTCGGTTTCATTTCCGATTTCATTTCGCGCCCCTCCTCGCCCCTCCTATATGGCAGCACTTCCCCACGACCCGCGCCTGGACCAGCTCAAGACCTGGGTGTCCGGACTCGGACCGGCATGGTCCGCCGACCCCGACTCCTGCGCCCCCGCCTCGGCCGACGCCAGCTTCCGGCGCTATTTCCGCGTCAGCACCGGCAATCCGGCGCATCCGAGCGCCATCGTGATGGACGCACCGCCGGCGCACGAGGACTGCCGCCCGTTCATCCATGTGTGCAAGCTGTTCGGCGACGCCGGCGTGACCGTGCCGACCGTGCTGGCGCAGGACCTGGAGCAGGGCTTCCTGCTGCTGGCCGACCTGGGCAGCCAGACTTACCTGTCGCGGCTGGACGATTCCACCGCCCACGGCATGTATGCCGACGCCGCAGCCGCGCTGGTGCGCATCCAGGCCGCCACGCGCCCGGGCGAGCTGCCGGCCTACGACCGCGCGCTGCTGCAGCGCGAGCTCGACCTGTTCCCGCAGTGGTATGTCGGAAAACACCTGGGCGCCACGCTGAGCGATTCCCAGCAGGCCGACCTGCGCGAAGTGATGGAAGCGTTGCTTTCCAACAACCTGGGCCAGCCGCAGGTCTACGTGCACCGCGATTTCCACTCGCGCAACCTGATGGTGCTGGATGGCGGCGACAATCCGGGCGTGCTGGACTTCCAGGACGCGGTGATCGGCCCGATCACCTATGACGCGGTCTCGCTGTGGCGCGACGCCTATATCGAATGGGACGAGGAGCAGCAGCTCGACTGGCTGATCCGCTACTGGGAGCGCGCGCGCAAGGCCGGCCTGCCGGTCAGCGCCGATTTCGGCGAGTTCTACCGCGATTTCGAGTGGATGGGCCTGCAGCGCCATCTGAAAGTGCTGGGCATCTTCGCGCGGCTGTACCATCGCGACGGCAAGGACGGCTACCTGGCCAACCTGCCGCTGGTGATGAAGTACACCCGCCACGTGGCCGGCCGCTACACCGAATTGCGCAAGCTGGTCCGCCTGCTGGACGCGCTTGAAGGCGTGGCCAGCCCGGCCGGCTACACCTTCTGACGCCCGTGCCAGACGTGCCTGAAGCCCGCGACCCCGGCGCCAGCGACGCCCCCGCCATCACCGCCGTCGGCGAATGGCTGGCCGGCGCGCGCGCCCTCGCGCCCATGCTGCTTGGCGTAGTGCCGTTCGGGCTGATCTACGGCGTGCTGGCGGTCGGCGCCGGGATGCCCGCGTGGCTGGCCTGCGCGATGAGCGTGATCGTGTTCGGCGGCGCCTCGCAGATGATCCTGACCCAGCTCTGGACGGCCGGCACGCCGGCGGTCGTGATCACGCTGACGGTGGCGATGGTCAACCTGCGCCACGCGCTGTATTCGGCCACCATCGCGCCGTCGCTGGCGCACCTGCCGCGGCGCTGGAAGGCGCTGATCGCCTACCTGCTGACCGACGAGGCCTTTGCCGCGATGACGCACCGGCTGGGCGATACCGGCCCGCGCGCGCAATATCGCCACTGGTATTACTTTGGCGGCGGTTTCGCGCTGTGGGCAAGCTGGCAGCTGTCGACGCTGGCCGGGGTGCTGGTCGGCGCCCAGGTGCCGCGCGACTGGCCGCTCGATTTCTTCTTGCCGCTGACCTTCATCGGCATCATCGTGCCGGGGCTGAAGCACCGCTCGCATGTGGCCGCGGCACTGGCCGCCAGCGTGCTGGCGGTGGCCTGCTTCGGGCTGCCGCACAAGCTGGGCCTGATGGTGGCCGCGCTCGGCGGCATTGCGGCCGGCATGCTGGTGCTGGGCCGCGGCAACCGCCCCGGGCCGCGCGCTGCCGCCAAGGCCCCCGGCGCCGCCGGTTCGGCAGGCGAGGAGGCCGCATGAATTCGTTGACCCTGCTGTGGGTATTTCTCGCCGCGGGCCTGGCCACCTTCCTGATCCGGCTGTCGTTTATCGCCGTGGAAGGCCGCGTGCGGCTGCCGCCGTGGTTCCGCACCGCGCTGCAGTTCGTGCCGGCCGCGATGCTGTCGGCGCTGATCGCGCCCGACCTGCTGATGCAGCACGGCGAGCTCGCCCTGACCCCGACCAACGCCCGCCTGGTGGCTGGCGTGGTCGCCATCCTGATTGCCGCGCGTACCCGCAGCGTAGGCTGGACCATTGCCGGCGGCATGGCCACGCTGCTCGCGCTGGAGGCTTTGTCTTGACAATAAAAACCATGATCTTCGCCGCCGGTCGCGGCGACCGCATGCGCCCGCTGACCGACAGCCGCCCCAAGCCTTTGCTGGAAGTGGGCGGCAAGCCGCTGATCGTCTGGAAGATCGAGGCGCTGGCGCGCGCCGGCCTGCGCGACATCGTCATCAACCATGCGTGGCTGGGCGAGCAGATCGAGGCCGCGCTGGGCGACGGCAGCCGCTTCGGCGTGCGCATTGCGTATTCGGCCGAAGGCCAGGCGCTGGAAACCGCGGGCGGCATCGCCAAGGCCCTGCCGCTGTTGTCGCATGCCCCGGAGCGGGGCGAGATCTTCCTGGCCGTGTCCGGCGATATCTTCTGCGACTACGACTTCCGCGCGCTGCTGCCGCGCGCCGCGGCGCTGGCGGGCGCGGCCGAACCGCGCATGCACCTGGTGATGGTGCCCAACCCGTCGTTCCATCCGCGGGGGGATTTCGCGATGGATGCGCAGGGGCGGCTGTCGCTGGACGAGCATCCGGCGGGTGGCGAACGGCTCACCTTCGGCAATATCGGGCTGTACGACACGCGCTTCTTCACCGGTATCGCGCCCGGCACCCGGGTGCCGATGACGCCGACCTATCACGCTGCCATCGCCGCCGGCACCGCCAGCGCCGAGCGCTTTGACGGGCGCTGGGAGAATGTGGGGACGCCGGGGCAACTGGCGGAGCTGGATGCCGCGGTGAGTGCGGCGCTGGCGCCGACGCGTGCGGCCGCGCACGGACGCTAGCGCGCTCGCGTCGCCACGCGACTTTCGGTCCACCGGCGCAGCGGGGCGCCCAGCGGCGTTAGAATCGGCCTGATCCTCCCCATCCAGGCCCTGACATGTCCGCACCCGACAATGCCCTCCTCGCCGCTTGCCGCGACCGCCGCGCCCGTGTGCTGCAGCACCTGCGCGCCGGCGGCGGTGGCGTGGCGATCCTGCCCACGGCGCCGGAAGCCATGCGCAACCGCGACAGCGACTACCCGTACCGGCACGACAGCTACTTCTATTACCTGACCGGCTTTCCCGAGCCCGAAGCCGTACTGGTGCTGGTGGCGGGCGCGCCCGGCGATCCGGCCGAGGCCGACCGCAGCATCCTGTTCTGCCGCCCCAAGCACGAAGAGCGCGAGATCTGGGACGGCTTCCGCTTCGGTCCCGAAGGCGCGCGCGCCGCGTTCGGCTTCGATGAAGCGCACTCGGTCGAGGAGATCGATGCCACGCTGCCGTCGCTGCTGGCCAACCGCGCGCAGCTTGCCTACCCGCTCGCCGACTCGACCCGCACCGACATGCAGCTGCGCCGCTGGCTGGACGCCGTGCGCATGCAGGGCCGCGCCGGCGTCACCGCGCCCTCGGTCGCGCTCGATATCCGCACACTGCTCGACGAGATGCGCCTGTTCAAGGACGCGGGCGAGCTGGCCACCATGCGCCGCGCCGCCGAGATCTCGGCGCGTGCTCATGTGCGCGCGATGCAGGCCACCCGCGCCGGTCTGCGCGAATATCACCTGGAAGCCGAGCTGCTCTATGCATTCCGCCGCCACGGCGCGCAGAGCGTGGCCTACAACTCGATCGTCGCCGCCGGCCCCAACGCCTGTGTGCTGCACTATCGCGCCGGCCCGGCCGAGCTGAAGGACGGCGACCTGTGCCTGATCGACGCAGGCTGCGAGCTGGACGGCTACGCCTCGGACATCACCCGCACCTTCCCGGTCTCGGGGCGCTTCTCGCCGGCGCAGCGCGAGCTGTACGACCTGGTGGTGGCCGCGCAGGAAGCCGCCATCGCCGAAACCCGCGCGGGCGTGCCCTACAACGTGCCGCACGACGCCGCCGTGCGTGTGCTGGCGCAGGGCATGCTCGATACCGGCCTGCTCGACCGCAACAAGGAAGGTACGCTCGACGACGTGCTCGCCAACGGCAGCTACCGCCGGTTCTACATGCACCGCACCGGCCACTGGCTCGGCATGGATGTGCATGACGTGGGCGAATACCGGGTCTCAAGCCACAACGGCGAAGGCGAGCGCCCGTGGCGCCCGCTGCAGCCCGGCATGGTGCTGACCATCGAGCCGGGCATCTACGTGCGCCCGGCCGAGGACGTACCCGAGCGCTACTGGCATATCGGCATCCGCATCGAGGACGACGCCATCGTCACCGACGGCGACTGCGAGCTGATCACGCGCGGCGTGCCGGTGCGCGCCGACGAGATCGAGGCGCTGATGCGCGACCAACAACCTGCTACCGGAGAGCTGCGATGATCGGCTGGCTGCGCAGGATCCTTCCCGGCCAGGACCGCAGCGGCAACAATGCGGGAGCCACGCGCCGGCTGGATCCGTCCGATCCCTTCATCATCAACCTGTATGACGACCGCGTGGTGGTTCACCGCCCCGACGGCCAGCGCGAGGAAGTCGCCTGGGACGTGCTCGAGCGCGTGGTGGTGCGCGTGTCGGACCGCGCGCCGTGGGCCGGCACCGCCTGGCTGATCCTGATCGGCGCGGAGGACAGCGGCCAGGGCTGCGTGGTGCCGTTCGATGCCGCCAACCATGCCGCATTGCTCGAGCGGCTGCGCGCGCTGCCGGGCTTCAATCACCAGAAGCTCGACAATGCGATGCGCGACGCCGCGGCCGGCAAGTCGCGCTCGGATGCGATCTGCTGGAAGCGGGGCGCCGATGCCGGCAGTGAAGGCGCACACCAGGGAGGCAATGCAGGAGGCAGCGACGATGCCCGCCGCGCAAGCTGATTCCCGCGATATCGCCATCGTCGGCGGCGGCCCGGTCGGGCTGGCGCTGGCGTGCCAGCTGCTGCGCACCGCCGACTGGCGCATCACGCTGATCGACGCCGCCACGCCGGCGCGCGCCGCGCGCGACCCGCGCGCGATCGCGCTGTCGCACGGCAGCCGCCAGTTGCTGGAGCAGATTGGCGCGTGGCCAGTGCCCGGCAGCCCGATCGAACATATCCATGTGTCGCAGCGCGGCCGCTTCGGCCATGTGCGGCTGCACCATGACGACTACGGCGTGCCGGCCCTCGGCTACGTGGTGCGCTACGGCGAGCTGTGCGACGTGCTGGAACGCGCCCTCGCCCGCGCCGCGCAGGGCGCCGGCGAAGACCGGCTGCAGCGCGTATTCGAGACCCGTATCGACCAGATCGAGCAGGACCCGGTGCCGCGCGGGCTGGAGGAGGTCGCGGACGTTGTCGATACCGGCCACGTGCACCTGACCGGCACCGCCCACGACGGCCAGGTCGCGCGCTTTACCGCGCGCCTGGCGGTGCAGGCCGAGGGCGGGCTGTTCCACGAGCAGGCCGCGCACCGCGGCCATGGCGCGCGCACGCGCGACTATCGCCAGACCGCGGTGATCGCCCATGTCACCTGCTCGCGCCCGCAGCCGGGCTGGGCCTGGGAGCGCTTTACCGAGGAAGGGCCGCTGGCGCTGCTGCCGTACGACGAGCATGGTGTGCAGGGCTACGCGCTGGTGTGGTGCTGCCCGCCGGAGCAGGCCGCGCGCCGGCTGGCGCTGCCCGAAGCCGCGTTCGCCGCGGAGCTGGGCCAGGTCTTTGGCGACCGCATGGGCGCTTTCACGCTGGCGGGCAAGCGCCACGCCTTTCCGCTGGGACTGAACGCGGCACCGGTGACGGTCAACGGCCGCGTCGCGGCGGTCGGCAATGCCGCGCAGACGCTGCACCCGGTGGCCGGCCAGGGGCTCAACCTGGGCCTGCGCGATGCCTTTGCGCTGGCCGACTCGCTGCGCAGCGCCTGCACGCCGCAGGCGCTGCAGTCCTTTGCCAGCCGCCACCGGCTGGACCGCGCGGTCACGATCGGCGTCACCGACCTGCTGCCGCGGCTCTTCGGCGTGCCCTATCCGCTGGCGGCGCACGCCCGCGGCGCGTCGCTGGCGGCGCTGGCCTGCATGCCGCCGCTGCGGCATGCGCTGGCGCGCCATATGATGTTCGGCATGCGGCGCTGATCCTCCTGCGTGGCGCGGGCGCCACGCGCGGCAGCGGCCAGGTGGATTGGCCCGCCGCGCGCAACGGTCCGCTTGCCGGCTCCTCCATCATTGCCGGGCTGCCACCGACCGGCGGCATTTGCGCCACGTGCTGTCGCGCCGATGCGCCGCAGATGCTCAAATCTTGGGCAGCGGCGACCGTTTGGCGGTAGAATCCTGCCCTCGCACATGTCCCGATCCACCGCCGGCCGCAGTTTCGGCAGGGGGCATGTTTTACCGTCTCGTCTGTTTTGTCCTCCGTTTCAGGGCCGGCCGTCCTGGTGCCCACCGCGCCCCAGCCACGGCCCGCCCAGCAGAACCGCCACACCACCGCCCAATCGTGCAGATCGGACCGCATCCACTCCGCAACAACCTGTTCGTCGCCCCGATGGCGGGCGTCACGGACCGGCCGTTCCGCCAGCTCTGCAAGCAGCTCGGCGCGGGCTATGCGGTGTCGGAGATGGTGGCGTCCAACGCACAGTTGTGGAAGAGCGAGAAAACCATGCGCCGCGCCAACCATGCCGGCGAGGTCGAGCCCATCGCCGTGCAGATCGCCGGCGCCGAACCGTCGATGATGGCCGAGGCCGCACGCTACAACGTGGACCGCGGCGCGCAGATCATCGACATCAACATGGGCTGCCCGGCCAAGAAGGTGTGCAACGTGGCCGCCGGCTCGGCGCTGCTGCAGAACGAGCCGCTGGTGGTGCGCATCGTCGAGGCGGTGGTCGCCGCCGTCGGCGACCGCGTGCCGGTCACGCTGAAGATCCGCACCGGCTGGAACCGCGAAAACCGCAACGCGCTGCGCATCGCGCGCATGGTGCAGGACGCGGGCATCAGCATGCTCACCATCCATGGCCGCACCCGCGCCGACCTGTACCACGGCGAGGCCGAGTACGAGACCATTGCCGCGGTCAAGGCAGCGCTCTCGATCCCGGTCGTCGCCAATGGCGACATCACTACGCCGCACAAGGCCAGGGAAGTGCTGGCGCTGACCGGCGCGGACGCGATCATGATCGGCCGCGCGGCGCAGGGCCGGCCGTGGCTCTTCCGTGAGATCGAACACTTCCTGAAGACCGGCGCGCTGCTGCCGTCGCCGGAGGTGGCCGAGATCCGCGCCATCATGAACGCGCACCTGGAAGACCACTACGCCTTCTACGGCGAGTTCACCGGCGTGCGCACCGCGCGCAAGCATATCGCCTGGTACACGCGCGGCCTGCGCGGCGCCAACCTGTTCCGCCACCGGATGAACACGCTGGAGAGCACCACCGAGCAACTGGCGGCGGTCAACGCGTTCTTCGACGAGCAGGCGCAGTTCTCGGACCGGCTGGTGTACGTCGACGACGCCGCAGCGAACACCAACGAAGCAGACGAAGCGAACAACAACAAAAACGGGGAGTTGCTTGCCGCATGAGCCGCAACGCTATCGACCAGTGCATCCGGGAAAGCCTGGATACGTACTTTCGCGACCTGGACGGGGAAGAACCGTCCAATATGTACAACATGGTGCTCGAGGCCGTCGAACGGCCCCTGCTCGAGGCCGTGATGCTGCGCGCCGAGCGCAACCAGTCACTGGCCGCTGCCTACCTGGGCATCAATCGCAATACGCTGCGCAAGAAACTGCAGCAGCACGGTTTACTCTGAATTTGAAGCGTCTCCCACAGCCATGATCAAGCAAGCCCTACTCTCTGTTTCCGACAAGACCGGCATCGTCGACTTCGCGCGCGAACTGAACGCGCTCGGCGTCACGCTGCTTTCCACCGGCGGCACCGCCAAGCTGCTGGCCGACAGCGGCCTGCCCGTGACGGAGGTGGCCGACTACACCGGCTTCCCGGAAATGCTCGACGGCCGCGTGAAGACGCTGCACCCCAAGGTCCACGGCGGCATCCTGGCGCGCCGCGACCTGCCGGAGCACATGGCCGCGCTGGCCGAACACAACATCCCGACGATCGACCTGCTGGTGGTGAACCTGTACCCGTTCCAGCAGACCGTGGCCAAGGATGACTGCACGCTGCCGGACGCGATCGAGAATATCGATATCGGCGGCCCGACCATGCTGCGCTCGGCGGCCAAGAACCACCGCGACGTGACGGTGATCGTCGATCCGGCCGACTACGCCGTGGTGCTCGACGAAATGCGTGCCAACGGCAACAGCGTCGGCTATGACACCAACTTCCGGCTGGCGACCAAGGTATTCGCGCACACCGCGCAGTACGACGGCGCCATCACCAACTACCTGACCAGCCTCGGTGCCGACAAGTCGCACCAGGCCCGCAGCGCCTACCCGCAGACGCTGAACCTGGCCTTCGACAAGGTGCAGGAGATGCGCTACGGCGAGAACCCGCACCAGTCGGCCGCGTTCTACCGCGACCTGAAGGCCGTGGACGGCGCGCTGGCCAACTACGTGCAGCTGCAGGGCAAGGAACTGTCGTACAACAACATTGCCGACGCCGACGCCGCCTGGGAATGCGTCAAGTCGTTCGACGCCGCCGCCGGCGCCGCCTGCGTCATCATCAAGCACGCCAACCCGTGCGGCGTGGCGCTGGGCGCCAATGCGCTGGAAGCGTATGACAAGGCCTTCAAGACCGACTCGACCTCGGCCTTCGGCGGCATCATCGCCTTCAACGTCGAGCTGGATGAGACCGCCGCGCAAGCCGTCGCCAAGCAGTTCGTTGAAGTACTGATCGCCCCGGCGTTCAGCGCCGGCGCGCGTGCCGTGTTCGCGGCCAAGCAGAACGTGCGCCTGCTGGAAATCCCGCTGGGCAAGGGCGTCAACCAGTATGACTTCAAGCGCGTCGGCGGCGGCCTGCTGGTGCAGAGCCCGGACGCTAGGAACGTGCAGCCGTCCGAGCTGCGCGTGGTGACGCGCCGCCACCCCACACCGAAGGAAATGGACGACCTGATGTTCGCCTGGCGCGTGGCCAAGTTCGTCAAGTCCAACGCCATCGTGTTCTGCGGCGGCGGCATGACGCTGGGCGTCGGCGCCGGCCAGATGAGCCGCGTGGACTCGGCCCGCATCGCCAGCATCAAGGCGCAGAACGCCGGCCTGACGCTGGCCGGGTCGGCGGTGGCGTCGGATGCGTTCTTCCCGTTCCGTGACGGGCTGGATGTGGTGGTCGATGCGGGTGCTACCTGCGTGATCCAGCCGGGTGGTTCGGTGCGTGACGATGAGGTGATTGCCGCGGCCGACGAGCGCGGTATTGCCATGGTGCTGACGGGTACGCGGCATTTCCGGCATTAAGCACACCGGGTTCCCGCCGGTTTGCTCCCCTCTCCCGCCTGCGGTAAAGGCAAGCGCCTGCGGGAGAGGGAGCACCCAAATGGTTGCTCAAACATCTTCTGGCTTTTGCCACTCTCTCAGGGCCATGCCAGCGCGAACGCCCGCGCAAAACGCAATACACTAGCACCGGCATTCACCCGACCCACCCCATGCGAATCCTAGGCATCGACCCCGGCCTGCGCACCACCGGCTTTGGCGTGATCGAGAAGCACGGCAACAAGCTTGCCTACGTGGCCTCGGGCACGATCAAGAGCGACGGCAATTCGGCGCTGCCAGAGCGGCTGAAGACGCTGTACGACGGCATCAGCGAAGTGTCCCGCACCTATGCGCCCGACTGCGCGGCGATCGAGAAGGTGTTCGTCAACGTCAACCCGCAATCGACGCTGCTGCTCGGCCAGGCCCGCGGCGCGGCGATCTGCGGGCTGGTGGGCTACGGGTTGCCGGTGTTCGAATACACCGCGCTGCAGCTCAAGGTGGCGGTGGTCGGCTATGGCCGCGCCAACAAGGCCCAGGTGCAGGAGATGGTGACGCGGCTGCTGATGCTGCCCGGTCAGCCCGGCAGCGATGCGGCCGATGCGCTGGGCGTGGCGATCTGCCATGCCAACGGCGGCGATACACTGGGCACGCTGGCGGGGCTGGCGCCCGAGCTGGTGCGCAAGGGCATGCGGGTGCGGCGCGGCCGGCTGGTAGGCTGAGTTGGTCGGTGGAGCGCCGGCCGCGGGCACGCGCGGTCCCCGTCTCTTACAATCGGGCATTCGTCTTCCCACAGGAACGCCGCATGCCAAGCCAGTCCCGACTGAGCGCGCCGCGCTCGCGCGCCGCCGGCCTCTTCTTCCCTGCTTGCCGACGATGGCTGTTGCCGGCCGCTGCCGTGGCCGCCTGCGCCGTGCTGCTCGCCGGCTGCGCCACCGCGCCGCGCCACAAGCGCGTGGCGCCGGCCCCGGCGCCCGCGCCAGGCGCGCCACCATCACCCGCGGCGGAGAAACCCAGGGCGCTGGTGATCGCGCACCGCGGCGCCAGCGCGCTGCGCCCCGAACACACGCTCGCCGCCTACGCCAAGGCGATCGAGGACGGCGCCGACGCGATCGAGCCGGACCTTGTCATGACGCGCGACGGCGTGCTGGTGGCGCGCCACGAGAACGACATCACCGGCACCACCAATGTCGCCGAGCTGCCGCAGTTTGCCGAGCGCAAGCGCACCAAGGTCATCGATGGCGAGCGCCTGACCGGCTGGTTCACCGAAGACTTCACGCTGGCCGAGCTCAAGACGCTGCGCGCACGCGAGCGCATCCCGCGCCTGCGTCCGGCCAATGCGCGGCTCAACGACCAGTTCGAAGTGCCGACCTTCGACGAGATCGTGCGCCTGGCCGAGCAGGCCTCGGTGCGCACCGGCAAACCCATCGGCATCTATGCCGAACTGAAGCACCCGAGCTACTTCCGCGGCATCGGCCTGCCGCTTGAAGAAAAGCTGGCCGCTGCCGTGCGCGCGCAGGCCTACCTGCGCCAGGCGCCGGTGTTTATCCAGTGCTTCGAGAGCGGCAGCCTGCGCGCGCTGCGCCGCGTGCTCGGCCGCGGCCAGTCCAACGTCAGGCTGGTGCAGCTCGTCGGCAGCCCGCACAAGGGTCCGGCCGACTGGAAGCTGGCGGGCGACACCCGCACCTATGGCGACATGCTGAGCACGACCGGCCTGCGCGAAGTGGCCGGCTATGCCGACGGCATCGGCCCCGAAAAGAGCAACGTGGTGCCACGCGACGCGCAGGGCGCGCTGGCCGCGCCAACCGCGGTGGTGCACAACGCGCATGCGGCCGGCCTGTTCGTCCACCCCTACACCTTCCGCCCGGAAAACAGCTTCCTGCCGAAGGCGCTGCAGAGCGGCGGTGACGACGCCACGCGCAGCCCGGCGGGCATGGTGCGCGAGGTGCAGGCGTTTATCGCCGCCGGCGTCGACGGCTTCTTCACCGACGACCCGGCACTGGGCCGGCGCGCGGTCGATACGCCGGCGCGCTGAGGCCGGCTGGGTCTGCAGAGCGGCCGCGCGGTACACTTGCGGCCGCTTCATCCCCTACCTGACACACCACACCATGATCGGACGCATCGCCGGCACCCTTGTCGAGAAGAATCCCCCACACCTGCTGGTCGACTGCCACGGCGTCGGCTATGAGGTCGACGTGCCGATGAGCACCTTCTATAACCTGCCCGCGGTGGGCCAGCCGGTGACGCTGCTGACGCAGCTGATCGTGCGCGAGGACGCGCACCTGCTGTACGGCTTCGGCACCGCCGCCGAGCGCAACACCTTCCGCGAGCTGATCAAGATCACCGGCATTGGCGCGCGCATGGCGCTGGCGGTGCTGTCGGGCATGTCCGTGTCGGAACTGGCGCAGGCGATCACGCTGCAGGAAGCCGGGCGGCTCACGCGCGTGCCCGGCATCGGCAAGAAGACCGCCGAGCGGCTGCTGCTCGAGCTCAAAGGCAAGCTGGGGGCGGAACTGGGCTATGCGCCGGGCACGCCGGCGGTGCCTGACAGCGCCGTCGACGTGCTCAATGCGCTGCTGGCGCTGGGCTACTCGGATAAGGAAGCCGCGCTGGCGATCAAGCAGGTGCCGGCGGGCACCGGCGTGTCCGAGGGCATCAAGCTGGCGCTGAAGGCGCTGTCCAAGGGCTGAGGCGTAGAATGACAGGGTATTTCCGCTGACCGCCATGATCGAAACCGACAAGCTAGCCGCCCCCGCCCGCGTGATCTCCGCCAGCCCCGCCTCGTCGCAGGAGGAGGCGTACGAGCGCGCGCTGCGGCCCAAGCTGCTGGACGAGTATGTCGGCCAGGAGAAAGTGCGCGGCCAGCTCGATATCTTCATGCATGCGGCGCGCAACCGGCGCGAGGCGCTCGACCACGTGCTGCTGTTCGGCCCGCCGGGGCTGGGCAAGACCACGCTGGCGCATATCATCGCGCGCGAGATGGGCGTCAGCCTGCGCCAGACCTCCGGCCCGGTGCTGGAGCGCCCCGGTGACCTGGCGGCGCTGCTGACCAACCTGGAAGCCAACGACGTGCTGTTTATCGACGAGATCCACCGGCTCTCGCCGATCGTCGAGGAAATCCTGTACCCGGCGCTCGAGGACTACCAGATCGACATTATGATCGGCGAAGGCCCGGCGGCCCGCTCGGTCAAGCTCGACCTGCAGCCGTTCACGCTGGTGGGCGCCACCACCCGCGCCGGCATGCTGACCAACCCGCTGCGCGACCGCTTCGGCATCGTGGCGCGGCTGGAGTTCTATACCGCGGAGGAGCTGGCGCGCATCGTCACGCGCTCGGCGCAGCTGCTGCATGCCCGCATCGACCCGCACGGCGCGCTGGAAATCGCCCGGCGCGCGCGCGGCACGCCCCGGATCGCCAACCGGCTGCTGCGCCGGGTGCGCGACTATGCCGAGGTCAAGGGCGACGGCACCATCACCCGCGAGATGGCCGATGCCGCGCTGGCCATGCTGGACGTGGACCGGGTCGGCTTCGACCTGATGGACCGCAAGCTGCTGGAAGCCGTGCTGCACAAGTTCGGCGGGGGCCCGGTGGGCGTGGACAACCTGGCCGCGGCCATTGGCGAGGAGCGCGACACCATCGAGGATGTGCTCGAGCCCTACCTGATCCAGCAAGGCTACCTGCAGCGCACTCCGCGCGGGCGCGTCGCCACGGCGGCGGCCTACCGGCACTTCGGGCTGGCCTCGCCGCAAGCCGGCGGCGCCGGCGAGCTGTTCGACGGCCAGTAGGCACGGCGCGCCGCCAGTTAAATGTTTTAATTTCTCCTCTGAAATTTTTTCGAAGTGGATTGCTGGCCCGTGGCCGATTGTCCACAATGGTTTTATCGGCACCGGATGGTGCCCCTCGATGACCGCGCTGGGCCGGTAAGCAGTGCGGTTGTGACCTGGTTCCCAAACCCGAGGAAAGCCATGAGCCGCATCCGCCGTCCATCCGCGTTCCTTGCCGCCGCTGTGCTTGGCACCGCCGTGACGGGCCTTGCCAATGACGTCTGCGCCCAGCCTGCGTCCGCGCCGGTCGTCATGGTGGAAGAAAGCGTGATCAGCGGCAAGATCATCGACATCGATCCCAATACCAACGCCGTGCTGGTGCAGGGCCCGCGCGGCAACGTGGTGGAGCTGATCGGCGGTGACGAAGTCCGCAATTTCGGCCAGATCCGCAAGGGCGACATCCTGACCGTGGCGCGCGGCGCCGCCGTGGTCGCGGCGCTGGAGCCGCTCGACAGCAAGGCCGTCGCGCTGGCCGAGTCGTCCGAGCGCACCTCGCGCGCGGCCGAAGGCGGCAAGCCCGGCATCCTGCGCGAGGTCACCACCACGGTGACCGCCGAAATCACCCAGGTCGATCCGGCCAGCAAGCTCATCACCTTCCGCGGCCCGCGCGAGACGTTGCGCACCGTCAAGGTCGAGAACCCGGCGATCGACCTCAATAAGATCAAGCGCGGCCAGATGGCCAGGGTCGTCTACCGCGAAGTCGTGGCCATCACGGTCAGTTCGCCAGCGGCGGCCCCCAACTGAGCCGCCGCGCCGGCGCGGTAGTTTTCCACCAGGAGGTTACCCATGAATCGTCGCCATTTTGTTACCCGTGTTGCCGGATCGGGCCTGCTCGTCGCCACCGTGATGGCCGCGGGCTGCACCACCACCGGCACCCGCGCCTCGAGCGACCCGGCCGCCAAGAAGAAGGAGATCGACGCGGGGGTCGACGGCGCGCTGAACCGGCTCTACGCCTCGGTCAACGGCTCGCGCGACCTGGCCCAGCGGGCGCAGGGCGTGCTGGTATTCCCGCGCGTGATCGCGGCGGGGCTGGTGGTCGGCGGCGAGTACGGCGAGGGCGCGCTGCGCTCGCGCGGCTCGACCGTGGGCTACTACAGCACCGCCCAGGCTTCGGTGGGCCTGACCGCCGGCGGCCAGTCCAAGTCCGTGGTGATCATGTTCATGACGCCGGAGGCGTACAACAAATTCCTGCAAAGCAGCGGCTGGACCGCGGGTGTCGATGCCAACGTGGCGGTGGCCAAGGTTGGCGCCAACGCCGAGCTTGACACGCTGACCACGCAGCAACCGGTGGTGGGTTTCGTGCAGACCAACGCGGGCCTGATGTTCGACGTGTCGCTCAACGGCTCCAAGATCAGCAAGCTGAATATCTGACGATTGCGAGGGGCGCCCGGCGGGCGCCTGGCCTCACCTGACTTCTCCAGGGACGACTTACCCGGCTGCGGCCGGGATTTTTTTTGGTCAGGGCCTGGCGGGCAGCAAGCGGCCCTCGCTGGCATAATCGCGCGCAAAACACCCTGCGCACCAGCGCACCCGACCGGGAGCCCCCATGTCCGCCATACCCGCCAGCACGGCCAGCGCCGGGCGCGTCTACCGCTACTATGACCTTGTCATGGTGGCGTTCGTCACCGTGCTGCTGTGCTCGAACCTGATCGGCGCGGCCAAGGCGGCGCAGGTGACGCTGCCGGTGATCGGCACGGTGACCTTCGGCGCCGGGGTGCTGTTCTTCCCGATCTCGTACATCTTTGGCGACGTGCTGACCGAGGTCTACGGCTACGGCCGCGACCGGCGCGTGGTCTGGGCCGGCTTTGCCGCGCTGGCGTTCGCCACCTTCATGAGCCTGGTGGTGCTGAACATGCCGGTGGCACCGTTCATGGCGGACTACCAGAAGAGCCTGCAGGACGTATTCGGCAACACCTGGCGCATCGCCTCTGGCTCCCTGATCGCGTTCTGCTGCGGCAGCTTCGCCAACAGCTACGTGCTGGCCAAGATGAAGCTGTGGACCGGCGGGCGCTGGCTGTGGACCCGCACCATCGGCTCCACGCTGGCGGGGGAGCTGGTGGATTCGTCGCTGTTTTATGTGATTGCCTTCTATGGGATCTGGCCGCTGGAGAAGGTGGTCCAGGTGGCGGTGGCGCAGTATGTGCTGAAGACCGGCTGGGAGGTGGTGATGACGCCGGTGACGTACAAGGTGGTGGGGTTTTTGAAGCGGGCGGAGAACGAAGATTATTTCGATCGCAATACCGACTTCACGCCGTTCAGGGTGAGGGTGTAAAGCTATAGCCTCGAGGAGGAGAGCGGTTTTGGGTGCGCCAACGCCGCCCGAACTGGCCTAAGCAAGGTGTTTTCCCTCTCCCCTCAGGGGGAGAGGGCTGGGGAGAGGGGTGGGCTAGCTAGGAGCCACATCAAGCGCGGCCAACGGTTTTAACCCACTGACCTCAGCCTTTGACACGCTCGCCCTCTCCCCCGGCCCCTCTCCCGCGCGCGGGAGAGGGGAGCAAACCCGCGGTGCTCGGGACACAGCCGCCCTACGGCACCCGCCGATCCACCTCATCCAGCGCCAGATTCTCCAGGTGGCTGACATCCCCCCACTGCGCCAGCGTGAGGTGCGAACTGTCGCTGCGCAACCGGTTCACGCTCGCATTGAGCAACTCATGCTGTCGCGGCGCCTCCAGCGTCATGCCGGTCGCCTCGCGATACAGGCAATCCAGCACCCCGCCATGCGCCACCAGCGCGATGCGCTCGCCCGGATGCCGGCGCGACAGTGCCAGCACCACATCGACCGCGCGTTCGTGAAAGCCCAGCAGCGACTCGCCCTCGGGCGGCGCGTAGTCCGGCACCCTCGCCTGCCAGCGCGCGAAATCCTCCGGCAAATGCTCGGCCACCTCGGCATAGGTCTTGCCTTGCAGCGTGCCATAGCTGCGCTCGCGCAGCCGTGCATCGGGGCGGACCTGCAGCCCCAGCGCCTTGGCCAGCGGCGCCGCGGTCTGCATCGCGCGCGACAGGTCGCTCGAATACACCGCGTCGATCGGCTCGCCCGCCAGCGCACTGGCCAGCGCGCGCGCCTGGGCGCGGCCGGTGTCGTTCAGCGGAATGTCCAGCTGGCCCTGCAGCCGGCGCTCGCGGTTCCAGGCCGTTTCGCCATGGCGGATCACGATCAGATGGGTATAGGCCAGCGAATGCAGCCCGGGGCTTTGCGACATGCCGTTTCCTTCGATTCCTTGGTGGCGCCGCGGGTTGGCGCGGCGCCGGCCCGGCTTTATTTCGCCAGCTTCGGGTTCAGCGTATAGGTGCCGGTGAGGCTGGCCTGCGCCAGCACATGGCCCTGGATCGCGTCACGCACCTGCACCCCGGTGAAGGTGCCTTCCAGCGGCAGGCGGTCGAGGTCCAGCGCATACAGCGTGAACACGTAGTGATGCAGCAGCGTGTCGTTCCACGGGGGGCATGGGCCATCGTAGCCGTAGTAATCGCCCTTCATGTCGGCGTCGCTGGCGAACCAGCCGGTGTAGTCGTTGATGCCGTGGCGCAGGCCGCCCGCGGCGGCGGTGCCGCCGGTGGCCTCGGGGCCGGGCTTGCCGCGCGCGATCACGCCGTCGCTGTGCGAGCCGGCGGCGATCGAGGTCAGGCCGGGCGGGATATCGACCAGCACCCAGTGGAAGAAGTCCACGCGCGGCAGGGAGGCCGGCACTTCGCGGCCTTCCTGGTTGACGTCGTCGCCCTTGCTCGGCACGTCGGGGTCATGGCAGATCAGCACGAACGAGCGCGTCTCGATCGGCGCATCTTCCCAGTGCAGGTCGGGATTGCGGTTGGTCGACAGGGCCACGTGGCTCGCCGCATCCGGCACGCAGAAAGCAAACTCGCCGGGGATCGGCGCGTTGTCGTTGAAGGACTTGCTCCAGAGTTTCATTTGTCTCTCCTGTCTTGATGCCGCGCGGTGGCGCGGGCTTCGAATTTCTATCAGGCCCTGGCCCCGCTCACGCCGGCGGCACGCGCAGCCAGAACGTGACCGGGCCGTCGTTGACCAGGCTGACCTGCATCATCGCGCCGAACTCGCCGGTCTGCACCTCGGGGTGCGCGGTGCGCGCCTGCGCGACGAAATGCTCGTACAGCCGCCGGCCGTCCTCCGGGGAGGCCGCCGGCGTGAAGCTCGGGCGCGTGCCGCTGTTGGTATCGGCCGCCAGCGTGAACTGCGACACCACCAGCAGCCCGCCGTGCGTGCCGTTGCCGTCGATGTTCTGCACCGGCAGGTTCATCTTGCCGGCCGCGTCGGAAAACACCCGATACGACAGCATCTTGGCCAGCAGCCGCTCGGCCTGCGCCTCGGTGTCGCCGCGCTCGGCGCACACCAGCGCCAGCAGGCCGGCGCCGATCTCGCCGGTGGTGCGGCCCTCGACTGTCACGCGGGCCTGCGCCACGCGCTGGATCAGAGCGATCATGCCAGCGTCACGCGCGCGAAGCGGCGCTTGCCGACCTGCACGACGTAGGTGCCGGCCGCCACCCTGGTTGCCTTGTCGCTGACGATGGCGCCGTCGATCTTCACCCCGCCCTGCTCGATATTGCGGTTGGCTTCCGAGGTCGATGGCACCAGGTTGGCCTGCTTGAGCAGCTGCGCGATGCCCAGCGGCGCGCCGGTCAGGCTGACCGCCGGGATATCGTCCGGCACGCCGCCGCGCGCGCGGTGGTTGAAGTCTTCCAGCGCCTTCTCGGCATCGGCCTGGGTGTGGAAGCGCGCCACGATCTCCTGCGCCAGCAGCACCTTGCAGTCGCGCGGGTTGCGGCCCGCGGCGATTTCCTGCTTCATCAGGTCGATCTCGCTCATCGGCCGGAACGACAGCAGCGTGTAGTACTGCCACATCAGGTCGTCCGAGATGCTCATCAGCTTGCCGAACATCTCGTTGGGCGCCTCCGTGACGCCCACATAGTTGCCCTTGGACTTGGACATCTTCTCGACGCCGTCCAGGCCCACCAGCAGCGGCATGGTCAGGATGCACTGCGGCTCCTGGCCGTACTCCTTCTGCAGCTCGCGCCCCACCAGCAGGTTGAACTTCTGGTCGGTGCCGCCCAGCTCCAGGTCCGACTTCAGCGCGACCGAGTCGTAGCCCTGCATCAGCGGGTAGAGGAACTCATGCACCGAGATCGGGATCCCGGAGCGGAACCGCTTGGTGAAGTCGTCGCGCTCCATCATCCGCGCCACGGTGTACTTGGCGGCGAGCTGGATCATGCCGCGCGCGCCCAGCGGATCGCACCATTCGCTGTTGTAGCGGATCTCGGTCCTGGCTGGGTCGAGCACCAGGCTGGCCTGGCGGTAGTAGGTCTGCGCGTTCGCCTCGATCTGCTCGCGCGTCAGCGGCGGACGCGTGCTGTTGCGCCCCGACGGGTCGCCGATGGTCGAGGTGAAATCGCCGATCAGGAAGATGACCTGGTGGCCGAGGTCCTGCAGCTGGCGCAGCTTGTTCAGCACCACGGTATGGCCGATATGGATGTCGGGCGCGGTCGGGTCCAGCCCGAGCTTGATCCGCAGCGGCACGCCGGTGGCCTCGCTGCGGGCAAGCTTCTGCGCCCACTCGGATTCGATCAGCAGTTCGTCGCAGCCACGTTTGGAGACCTCCAGGGCGTGCATCACCGACGGCGTCAGGGGGTATTTGGCCGCGGGGCCCGTGGAACTTTCAGTCATGACGTAAGTCTTTGAAATACATGAAATTTTAGGAAAGATTCCGACAGCCGCCAGCGCCGGACTTTGGTATAATCCGCGTTCTCCGGCGCCCGCGGAAGCCTTTCCTGTGCGCCACACGCCACTTGGAGCAGCGTAGCAAAGCAATAATTCTACGCACCAATGGAGGCGTTCGATAAAAGTGAACAGCACGCGCCGCACCTCGGGGGAGGAAGGCAGACGAGACACATCGTTCCGGCAGCGGTGCTCAGACCAAGGTTGAATTTTACGTGATGTGGTCCAGACTCCGCGAAGTTTTCGCGCGCGAGCTGGTGGTTCTCGTCGATCCGACCAACCCCCAGCATGCGCGGCGGCGCAAGCAACTGACGGCCTCCGTCGGTGCGATCTTCACGCTCGGCATGGCCGCGGCGATGGGCGTCGCACCGCGCAGCGCCTTTGACGATCCGCTCGCGCCGCGCACGCAACAGGCGCTGCGCATGCCCGACGTGCGCGAGCAGCTCGAACAGCTTACCGATTCCGAGGCCGTGTACGTGCGCGAAGAGCGCATGCAGCGCGGCGACACCATTGCCGGCCTGCTCAAGCGCCTGGGCGTGGACGATCCCGACGCGCAGGCGTTTATCGTCAAGAACCCCACCGCGCGCGGGCTGTTCAGCCTGACCCCCGGCCAGGCGGTGCAGGCCGAGATCGACGAAAGCAATATGCTGGTGTCGCTGCAGGCCAACCTCGGCGGCGACGCCGCGGCCTCGCGCGAGCTGGTGATCGAGCGCGTGCGCCCGGCCGGTGACAACAGCGCCGCCATCTACAAGGCCAAGGTCCAGCGCGTCGACAACGACGTGCACTACGAGATGGCCTCGGGCGCGATTTCCGCCGGCGGCTTCTTCAAGGCCATGGACGCGGCCAACGTGCCCGACGAGGTCGTGCAGCAGATGCTGTCGATCTTCTCCGGCGTCATCGATTTCCACCACGATATCGCCAGCGGCGACCGCTTCCGCATCGTCTACGAAGCCGGCTTTCGCGACGGCACCTTCGTGCGCAACGGCCGCGTGGTCGCGATCGAGCTGATCAACCGGAACCAATTGCACCAGGCGCTTTGGTTCGCGCCCGAAGGCAGCAAGGAAGGGGGTGCCTATTACACCTTCGACGGACGCAGCATGAAGCGGCCGTTCCTGCGGTCGCCGGTGGAATTCTCGCGCGTCTCGTCCGGCTTCGGCGGCCGTGCGCATCCGCTGCACCATGACTGGGCCCAGCACAAGGGCGTGGACTTCGCCGCCCCGACCGGCACCAAGGTGCTCGCCACCGGCGACGGCGTGGTCGAGTTTGTCGGCCAGCAGAACGGCTACGGCAATATCGTCATCCTGAACCACGCCAACGGCTACTCGACCTACTACGCGCACCTGTCCGGCTTTGCCGGCATGCGCCAGGGCCAGGCGGTGCGCCAGGGCCAACTGATCGGCTATGTCGGCTCGACCGGCTGGGCCACCGGGCCGCACCTGCACTACGAGTTCCGCTACAACGACGTGCCGCAGAACCCGCTGACCATCACGCTGATGGAATCGCCGGCGCTGACCGGCAAGTCGCGCCAGGAATTCCTGACCTACACCAGCGGGCTGCTCAGCCGTATCAACGCGCTGCGCACCTACAACGTGCTGACCGCCTCCAACTGACCCATCTGATCGTGACCCCGGCCGCGACTGGCAGCGAACGTTTTATCGGCATCATGTCCGGCACCAGCATGGACGGTGCCGATGCGGTACTGGTGGATTTCAGCGGGGGGCGCCCGGCGGTGCTGGCCGCCGCCAGCCAGCCCTTTCCGGAAAGCCTGCGCGCGGCGTTTGCCGAACTGCAGCAACCGGGCGCCGACGAGATCCATCGCGAAGCGCTGGCCGCCAATGTGCTGGCGCAGGTCTACGCGGCGTGCGTGGCCACGCTGCTGCGCGAGGCGCATGTCAGCGCGGATGCCGTCGCCGCCATCGGCGCGCACGGGCAGACCATCCGCCACCGGCCGGGCCTGTACGACGGCATCGGCTATACGCGCCAGAGCCAGCATCCGGCGCGGCTGGCGGAGTTGACGGGCATCGATGTGGTCGCGGATTTCCGCAGCCGCGATATCGCCGCCGGCGGGCAGGGCGCGCCGCTGGTACCGGCACTGCACCATGCGCTGTTCGGCAGCGATGCCGAAACCCGCGTGGCCTGCAATATCGGCGGCATCTCCAATATCAGCATTCTTCCCGCCGCGGGCGGCGCGGTCAGCGGCTTCGATTGCGGGCCGGGCAACGCGCTGCTCGACTACTGGATCCACCGCCACCAGGGGCTGGCGTTCGACAGCAATGGCGACTGGGCGGCCAGCGGGCGCGTCGATGCGGCGCTGCTGGCGCAATGCCTGGCGGACCCGTATTTCAGCGCGCCGCCGCCCAAGAGCACCGGGCGCGACCTGTTCCATCCGGGCTGGCTCGATACCCGCCTGGCCTCGTTCCGACACCTGGCTCCGGCTGACGTGCAGTCCACGCTTGCCGCGCTGACCGCCGAGGCGATCGCGCGCGACGTGCGCGGCCACGCGCCCGCTGCGCGCCGGCTGATCGTCTGCGGCGGTGGGGCGCGCAACGGCTTCGTCATGGCGCGGCTGGCGCAGGCGCTGCCCGGCGTGGCCATCGAGACTTCCGAAGACTACGGCGTGCCGGTGTCGCAGGTCGAGGCCATCGCTTTTGCCTGGCTGGCGCGCCAGTGCGTGCTGCGCTTGCCGGGCAACGTGCCCACCGTGACCGGCGCCGCCGGGGCGCGCGTGCTGGGCGCAATCTATCCGCGCTGAGCGGTTACCCCTGCGGCACTGCGCCGCCCTCCTCCACCCAATCCATGAACGCCTGCGCCAGCGGCGACGCCCGCATTGCCGGCGAGCGCGCCAGCACCACGCGCTGCGGTGTCACCGGTTCGCGCAGCGGCAGGCAGGCGATCGGCATGCCGTCGTAGCTGTGGTCGCCGGCCGGGCGGGTGCACGACAGCGCCACCCCGTAGCCGTGCGCCACCAGCCCGCGCTGCATCTCGAAGGTCTGCGTGTACTGGTGCAGTGTCGGATGCAGATCGTGCGCCCAGAACAGCGACAGGAAGTACTCGCGCGTCTGCGGGATGTCTTCGAGGATCAGTCGTTCTGTTGCCAGGTCTGCCAGGCTCACATCGCCCCCGCGTGCCAGCGGATGGCTCGCAGGCAGCAGCGCATAGGGTGCCAGCTGTGCCAGCGTACGGCGCTCGGTGCGGGCATCGAAGCCCAGGTCATAAGTCATCGCCAGTTCAGCCTTGCCTGCCTGCAGCGCGCGGTGCACGGTGGCGAGGTCGGCTTCGAACAGCGTTACCGACACGCCCGGATACCGTGCGCGGAAACCTGCCAGCAGCCGCGGCACGAAATATGGCCCGAGATCCTGGAAGCAGGTCAGCGATAGCTGGCCGCTCAGGCCGCGCTCGCCGGCATCATCGACGGTGATGCCCGCCGCCAGCGCCAGAATGTCGCGCGCGCGGCCCAGCAGTCTCTGGCCCGCCGGCGTCAGCGTCAGTCCGCGGCTGACCTCGCGCCGGAACAACCGCTCGCCGAGCGTCTCTTCCAGTTGTGCGATCGCAGTCGATACCGAAGGCTGCGAAACGTGGCGTGCGCGAGCGGCCGCGCTGATGCTGCCGTGCTCGGCGGCGGCGACAAAGTATTCGAGCTGGCGGAAGGAGAAGGCAATCATGATTTCCTATATCGCAACATAGGAAATATATGCTTTTCCTATCCCTGGCGGTTGCCGATACTGGCTCCAATTCCATCACCGAGCCCCGCCATGGACATCACCACAGAACAGATCGACACCTACCAGCGCGACGGCGTGCTGGTGCTGCGCGGCGTGTTCGCCGACTGGGTCGAGCGGCTGCGCGAAGGCTTTGCGCAAAATCTGGCCGAGCCCGGCCCGTTCGCCATCGAGAACGTGCGGCCCGGCGAGAGCGGGCGCTTCTTCGAGGACTACTGCAACTGGCAGCGAATCGCGCCGTTCGAAGCATTTATCCGCCAGTCCCCGGCGGCGGCGATTGCCGGCCGGATCATGCAGTCACAGGCAGTGCAGGTGTTCCACGAACATATCCTGGTCAAGGAACCCGGCACCGCCAAGCCCACGCCCTGGCACCAGGACCTGCCCTATTACTGCGTCGACGGCACCAGGACGGCGAGCTACTGGATTCCGCTCGACGCCGTGACACAGGCCAATACGCTGCGCGTGGTGGCCGGCTCGCACCGCTGGCCACGGCTGGTGCGGCCCAAGCGCTGGGCCAGCAACGAGAACTTCTACGGCGGTGACGATACGTTCATGGAAATGCCCGACGTCGAGGATGGCAGCCATACGCTGCTCGCCCCGGAACTGGAGCCGGGCGACGCGGTGGTGTTCGACTTCCGCACCGTGCATGGCGCCGCCGGCAATACCGGCAGCGGCCGCCGCCGCGCCTTCTCGGCCCGCTTCCTTGGCGACGATGTGCGCTTCATGCAGCGGCCCGGGCGTACCTCGCCGCCGTTTCCCGGTATCGGGCAGCGGACCGGCGAGCGCATGCGCGAGGACTGGTTCCCGGTGGTCTGGCGCGCGGCGCCGTGATCGGGCCGCGCAAAAAGAAAAACGCAGCCGAAGCTGCGTTTTTCGCGGGTGCCGTGGCGGTCAGACCGAGAACGACGAGCCGCAACCGCAGGTGGTCGAGGCATTCGGGTTCTTGATCACGAACTGCGCGCCGTTGATGTCTTCCTTGTAGTCGATCTCGGCGCCGACCAGGTACTGGTAGCTCATCGAGTCGATCAGCAGCGTGACGCCGTTCTTGACCATCGTGGTGTCGTCTTCGTTGACTTCCTCGTCAAAGGTGAAGCCATACTGGAAGCCGGAGCAGCCGCCGCCCTGCACGAACACGCGCAGTTTCAGCTCGGCATTGCCCTCTTCCTCGATCAACTGCTTGACCTTGTCGGCGGCGCTGTCGGTAAAGACGAACGGTGCCGGCACGTCCTCGGTAACGGGTGCCTCTGCGACTGCGTTCATGGGGTGTTCTCCTGTTTAGATACGCCTGTATTCTAAGCGCTACTGGAAAATCGTGCCGAAACCCTGAGTTTTCAAGGGATTCCGCCGTTGCATACCGGCCGCTCAGGCGGCCTTTTCGTTGGGACTGGCGTCAGCCGCGAGAGTTTCGCCTTTGGCTTCGCCCGCCGGGTCCTTCGTATCCGCCGCATCCGTCACTTCGGTCACTGTCTCGGCCTCGACCAGGTTGGGGAGCGCGCGGATTTCGCCCTGCGCCAACGGCATCAGCCTTCCTTCCACCAGTGCGCCCTGGTGCATTTCCAGCGCCGCGTAGCGCACATCGCCAAGCACGCGTGCGTGCGGTTGCAGCTCTAGCAGGTCGGTGGCCTGCACCGGCCCCTTCACCGTGCCGTTCAGCACCAGGTGGCCGACGCTGATATCGCCCTCCACCATGCCCTTCTCGCTGACCACCAGCATGCTGGCCTTGCCCGGCGCTGCGGTGATATTGCCGCGCACGCGCCCGTCCAGACGCAGGCCGCCGGCAAACACCACGTCGCCGTCGATGGCGGTGTCTTCGCCGATCAGCGTATCGATGGAAAGGCCTTTCTTCTTCGAAAACAGCATCGCTCTCACTCCTCTCTCGTTCGTGCCAGGCCGCTGGGGCCCGGGCGCAAATCGCCAGGGCAGACGGCTTGCCGATGGCGACAGGGCGTGATTGTATCCGCGTGCAGCCAATACCCCACAAAAGTATGGCGGCCCATCCGATATTTCGGCAGCGGGGCGCGTTTTTGCAGGGTCGGGGGCGAAAAAAAACCGCACGGCCAGCGTGCGGTTTTTTTGGCTTCGCGTGATCCGGCAGGGCCGGACCAGCGAAAACGCATCAGCGCTTCGAGAATTGCTTGCGACGACGCGCCTTGTGCAGACCGACCTTCTTACGCTCGACTTCACGTGCATCGCGCGTGACGTAGCCAGCCTTCGACAGGGCCGACTTCAGGGTCGCATCGTAGTCGATCAGGGCACGGGTGATGCCGTGGCGCACTGCGCCGGCCTGGCCGGTTTCGCCACCGCCGGTCACGTTGACCTTGATGTCGAACGTTTCGCCGTGGGCGGTCAGTTCCAGGGGCTGGCGCACGATCATCAGCGAGGTTTCGCGAGCGAAATACTCTTTGATGGGCTTGCCGTTGACGACGATGTCGCCCTTGCCCGACTTGATGAAGACACGAGCCACAGCGCTCTTGCGGCGGCCAGTACCGTAATTCCAGTTACCGATCATGGATTGGCCTCCTTAGATTTCCAGCGCCTTGGGCTGCTGCGCTTCGTGCGGATGCTCGGCTTCGGCGTAAACCTTCAGCTTCTTGATCATCGCGTAGCCCAGCGGACCCTTCGGCAGCATGCCCTTGACAGCCTTTTCCAGGGCACGGCCCGGGAAACGCTGCTGCATCTTGCCGAACGTCGTTTCGTAGATACCGCCCGGGTAACCCGAATGGCGATAGTACTTCTTGTCCGTTTCCTTGGTACCCGTGACACGCAGCTTGGCTGCATTGACGATGATGATGTAATCACCCGTGTCGACGTGCGGAGTGAATTCCGGCTTGTGCTTGCCGCGCAGACGGCGTGCCACTTCGCTGGCGACACGGCCGAGGACTTTGTCCGTCGCGTCAATCACGTACCAGTCGCGCTTTACCTCATGAGGCTTGGCGGAAAAGGTCTTCATGATTTTTCCTGACTATTAGTTCGTGCCCGAAATCCGACTCGCGAAGGCTTGTGCTCGCCCCTGCAAGTCTTTAGGCCGTCCCGGGGGCTGGCCTGATTCTGCTTCTTTTCCCGCGGGCATGACGGAAAGCCCACGATTATACTGGCGCCTGCCGGACCGGCACAAGCAAAGACTGATGTTTCCGTCAAGATCGTTGCGGACCGATGGCGCGCCCGGGGCAGCCTTGCGCACTTCCCCGCGCGCACCGGCCGTAGAGACGAAAAAAAACCCAAGCTGTTGAGCTTGGGTTTGAATCCACCAAAGGAGGAGGGTGGAGGAGACACTGGTAGATCGACGGGGGACCGGCGGGCGGTGCGCAGGGCTGGACCGGAAGGTCTTCGCTTTCGCACTCTGACGCGCTGTCAGCGCCGTCGTTCAATGATTGGAATTATACATGGGGTTTTCCCGGATGCAAGGGGAATTTGCAGTGCGAAATGTCTTTCCGTAATGCGGAAAGCACAACAGCCTTATCCGTCGAGACGAACTCTTTAAAAATCATATAGTTACCGAAACGACCCGGGGTCATCAGACTGTAAGATTAGAGGAAACCCTCAGATTTCCTAAGGATATCGGCATCGCGAGGCCCAACTTGATGATGCCATATACTGAGAATTGCAAGATTCGAGATCATGCGCTTGTGATCGGAAACACACAAAACAAACGACAGGAACGCAAAAAATGGAATGCAAAGTGACATGGATGGGCGCGGATGGCATGAGCTTCGTCGCCCAGACCGGCAGCGGCCATATCGTTGCCATGGACGGCGCCCCCGAAGGCGGCGGCCATAACCTGGCGCCGCGGCCGATGGAGATGGTACTGCTGGGCACCGGCGGCTGCACGGCCTACGACGTGGTGCTGATCCTCAAGCGCGGCCGCCAAGAAGTGAGCGGTTGCAGCGTCCAGCTCCAGGCCGAGCGCGCCGGCGAGGACCCCAAGGTCTTCACCCGCATCAACTTCCATTTTGTGGTGACCGGCAAGAATCTCAACCCCGCCACGGTCGAGCGGGCGATCAAGCTGTCGCACGAGAAGTACTGCTCGGCGTCGATCATGCTGGCCAAGACGGCCGAGATCACGCACACGCTTGAAATCGTGGAAGGCTGAAGGAAGTCGGCTGGCCCGGTACGCCGCGTTGGCACCGGGTCATGCCAGAGATGGAAGCAAAGTAGGCCGATAAGCCGGATTCTGTGCGCACCGCCCGCCTTGCGGCCAACGGCGCGTGACAACCATTCCTCTAGGCCGGCTGTTACCAGCCGGCTCCAGCTCCCTACCCGCAGGCTCAGCGGGCCGCTTCATCGCCTGCCTATTTGGGATTGCTCCAGGTGGAGGTTACCGCGTTTCACCCTTCCCGCCAGGCGTACCCGGCGGCAAGACTCGTCTCTGTGGCCCTGTTCCGCACGTTGCCGTGGATGGCTGTTAGCCAACACCCTGCCCTGTGGAGTCCGGACTTTCCTCCCCCTGCACCTTGCGGTGCAGGCAGCGGTTGCCTGGCCTGCTTTGCGGCCCGCAGTCTACCACCGATTGCGGGCGGAGGTCGGCGCCTTCAGCCGGGGGCCTGGTCGCGGCGCCTGCCGGCACGGAAGACGGTGGTATCGGCGTAGAAATCCGGCTGCGCGTTGTCGTCGCACCAGCCGGGGATGCCCATCACCGGCAGCGGCGCAAAGCTGCGCCCGCCCCGCAACGCGCCGGCGCGAACCGCCGCTTGCAGTGACTCGGCAAGCACAGCATCGAGCGCTTGCTGGCCGGGTGCCAGTGGCAGCGTCCACGCATGTGCCGTCACCGACTTGTACGGCTGCACCAGTTTTTCGAGCAGGGCGTGGCCGAATGGCACTACCGCGCAGCGCGCGCCCCAGGCGGCCCTGGCATCGACAAACAGCCGCTGCCATGCAAACCCCTTGAGCGCATCGGCCAGTTCCTCGTCAGCACTGAGGAACAGCACCGCGTTCTCATCGAACAACGTCGCCGCATCGCGCACGCCGCCGCGCATGGTCCGTACGCCCTCGCGGGCGATGACCTCGGCCTGGACCTGGTTGAGCACGCGCTTGGCCCGCGGGAAATGCAGCCAGATCAGCGCGTTGAAGAAATCATGGAGGTTGTCGCGGGTCGGCACTTCGCCGGTCGCGTGGATATGCGCCTCGTAGGCGCTGCCGTACGGCAAGGCATGCTGGGCAATAAAGCGCAGCGGCAGCCCGCGCGCATTGCGCAAGTCCAGCGCAGCGGCCTGCGCATCGAGCGCTGCGCGCAGGTCGGCACCGCCCTGCACTGCCGCGGCCAGCGCGGCGCCTTGTGCGGCAAAAGGCTGGAACCACGGCCGGGACCAGTCGATCCCGGCCAGTGCGGCGGCGAAGGTTGCGCCTGCCGCAGTTGCCTGCGTGCGCAAGGCTTCAGCGGGCCTTCCAGCGCAGCGTCTCGCCGCCGCGCAGCGGCACCAGCGTGGTGTCGCCGTAGGGCAGCTCGGCCGGCAGTTCCCAATCTTCGCGCTCCAGCGTCAGCGTGCCGGTATTGCGCGGCAGGCTGTAGAAAGCGGGGCCATTGAAGCTGGCGAAGGCTTCCAGCTTGTCCAGTGCGCCGGCGGCGTCGAAGGCCTCGGCATACAGTTCCATCGCATGCAGCGCGGTATAGCAGCCGGCGCAGCCGCAGGCGTGTTCCTTCAGCCCGCGCGCGTGCGGCGCGCTGTCGGTGCCAAGGAAGAAGCGCGGGCTGCCCGAGGTCGCGGCCGCGACCAGTGCCTCGCGGTGAGTTTCGCGCTTGAGCACCGGCAGGCAGTAGTAATGCGGGCGGATGCCGCCGGTAAAGATCGCGTTGCGGTTGTATAGCAGATGGTGGGCGGTGATGGTCGCACCGACCGGGCCGCTGGCTTCGAGCACGTATTGGGCCGCATCCTTGGTGGTGATGTGTTCGAACACCACCTTGAGCTCGGGCATGTCGCGCCGCAGCGGCGCCATCACGCGCTCGATAAAGACGGCTTCGCGGTCGAAGATATCAATGCTCGGGTCGGTTACCTCGCCGTGCACCAGCAGCGGCAGGCCGGCGCGCTGCATCGCTTCCAGCGCGCCGTAGCAGCGGCGGATATCGGTCACGCCGGCATCGCTGTTCGTGGTGGCGCCTGCCGGGTACAGCTTGACGCCGTGTATGAAGCCGCTGGCCTTGGCCGCGACGATCTCTTCGGCGGTGGTGTTGTCGGTCAGGTACAGCGTCATCAGCGGCTCGAACTGCATGCCGGCCGGCAGCGCCGCCAGGATGCGCGCGCGATAGGCCTGCGCCTGCGCCACCGTGGTCACGGGCGGCTTCAGGTTGGGCATGACGATGGCGCGCGCGAACTGGCGGGCCGTGTCGGGCAGCACGGCGGCCAGCGCCGCGCCGTCGCGCAGGTGCAGGTGCCAGTCGTCCGGGCGGGTGATGGTGAGCTTCTGGGTCATGGCTTGCTTGGGCCCGCCGCCGGGCGGCGGCAGGCGTTCATCGAAATCAGAGTATCAGGATGGCGCGGTAGTCGTTCACGTTGGTGCGGGTCGGCCCGGTGACCACCAGGTCGCCGAGGGCGTCGAACAGGCCCCAGGCGTCGTGCGCGTCAAGCTGGCGCTGCCCCGGCAGGCCGGCGGCTTCGGCGCGCGCCAGCGTGGTCGGGTCGGCCAGCGCGCCGGCATTGTCTTCCGAGCCGTCGATGCCGTCGGTGTCAGCGGCGATCGCGTGCACGCCGGGCATGCCGCCCAGCTCGACCGCCAGCGACAGCAGGAATTCCGAGCAGCGCCCGCCGCGGGCCCTGGTGCCGCCGCCCGCGGGCAAAGTGACCGTGCACTCACCCCCGGAAATCAGCACCACCGGCACGGGGAACGGCGCATTGTACGCGCGAATCTCGCGCACCAGCGCGGCGTAGACGCGCGCCACTTCGCGCGCTTCGCCGGTCACGGTATCGCCCAGCACGACCGGCGTGATGCCGCGTTCGCGGAACAGCGCAGCGGCCGCTTCCAGGCTGCCATGGGCGGTGGCGATCATGCGGTTTTCGATCCGCTCGAACAGTGCGTCGCCCGGCTTGGGCGTCTCCGCCACCTCGCCGCGCGCGCCGCGCTCCAGGTGCGACTGCACGCTCTGGGGCACCTGCGCGCCGTAGCGGCGCAGGATCTCCAGCGCATCGGCAAAGGTGCTCGGATCGGCCACGGTCGGGCCCGAGGCGATCGCGCTGGGATCGTCGCCGGCCACGTCCGAGACGATCAGCGTGGTGACCGGCGCCTGGCTTGCCTGCGCCAGATGCCCGCCCTGGATGCGCGAGATGTGCTTGCGCACGATATTCATCTCGGTGATCGGCGCGCCACAACGCAGCAGTTCCCTGGTGGTGGCCTTCAGGTCGGCCATCGGGATGCCCTCGGCCGGCAACGACAGCAGGCTCGAGCCGCCGCCGGAGACCAGCACCAGCAGCCGGTCCTGCGGCGTCAGCGACTGCACGCTGGCGAGAATCTCGGCCGCGGCCTGTTCGCCGGACTCGTCCGGCACCGGGTGGCCGGCCTCGATCACGCGGATATGCTTAGTGGGCATTCCGTGCGCGTAGCGCGTGACCACCAGCCCTTCCAGCGTGGCCTTGCCGTCGTAGGCTTGTTCCACCGCGGCAGCCATCGACGCGGCGGCCTTGCCCGCTCCGACCACCAGCGTGCGCCCGCCCGCGTGCGGCGGCGGCAGGTGTTGCGCCACGATCTGCAGCGGATCGGCGGCCGCCACGGCGGCGTGAAAGCTGTCCAGCAGCAGGGCGCGGGGATCGCCCGCGAACCGGGCGCTCACAGCGCCTCCGCGATAGCGAGGCCCAGGTCGGGCATGACTTCCGTGCCGATTCCGTCTCCGGGAATCATGGCGATCTTGTATTGGCGCATAGTTATTGGGGAGTACGAGCGGGTGGCCGGGCGCCGCGCGCGGCCCGGAGCGCGCTTGGCAGCGGCCCGAACGCGCGGGATAATGCCTGCATTCTATTGCAAAGCGGCAGCCCGCTGCCGACCGGTGCCCCGCCATGTGCCAGTTGCTAGGCATGAACTGCGCCACGCCAACCGACGTGACGTTCTCCTTCACCGGCTTCGCCGCGCGCGGCGGCCTGACCGACCACCATGCCGACGGCTTCGGCGTGGCCTTCTTCGAAGACAAGGCCTGCCGCCTGTTTATCGACAACCAGTCCGCCGGCACCTCGCCGGTGGCCGACCTGATCAAGCGCTACCCGATCAAGTCCAAGAACGTCATCTCGCATATCCGCAAGGCAACGCAGGGCACCGTGCTGCTGGAGAACTGCCACCCTTTCATGCGCGAGCTGTGGGGCCGGCACTGGATCTTTGCCCATAACGGCGACCTGAAGGGCTTCTCGCCGTTCCTGTCAGGCGTCTACCAGCCGGTGGGCGATACCGACAGCGAACTGGCCTTCTGCACGCTGATGCAGGGCCTGCGCAAGCGCTTCCCGGGCTCGCAGCCGCCGCTGAACGAGCTCGGCCATGCGCTGGCCGACATCACCCGCGAGATCACGCTGCACGGCGTCTTCAATTACCTGCTGTGCAACGGTCAGGCGCTGTTCGCGCACTGCTCCACGCACCTGTACTACATCGTGCGCCAATGGCCGTTCTCGACCGCGCACCTGATCGATGCCGACCTCACCATCGATTTCGCGCAGGTGACCACACCCGACGACCGCGTGGCCGTGATCGCCACCCAGCCGCTGACGGACAACGAAACCTGGACGCGGTTTGCGCCGGGCGAGCTGATCATGTTCGAGGACGGGCGCCCGACGATGACGCTGATGGTGCCGATTCCGCCGGAGGTGCAGGCGAAGAACGCGGCGAATACGGCTTGTACGTGAGGCGCTGGTTGGGATCATGCAAAAAGGGACGCCGAGGCGTCCCTTTTTGCTTGCTGAGCACTCTGCGCAAACCCACGGTTTGCTCCCCTCTCCCGCTTGCGGGAGAGGGGCGGGGGAGAGGGCAGGAGTGTCAAAGGCTGAGGCCTGTGGGTTTAAACCGTTGGCCCCGCTTGATGTGGTTCCTTGCTAGCCCACCCCCTCTCCCCCTGAGGACCCCCTGAGGGGAGAGGGAGAACATCTTGCTCAGGCTAGTTCGGGCGGCTTTGGTGCACCATCAGTGATGCAAAATCTTCGACAAGAACTGCCGCGCCCGCTCCGACCGCGCATCGATATTGCCGAAGAACTCTTCCTTGTCGGCGTCCTCGACGATCCTGCCCTGGTCCATGAAGATCACGCGGTTGGCCACCTTGCGCGCGAAACCCATTTCGTGGGTCACGCACATCATGGTCATGCCTTCGTGCGCGAGCTGCACCATCACGTCCAGCACTTCGTTGACCATCTCCGGGTCCAGCGCCGAAGTCGGCTCGTCGAACAGCATGCAGATCGGGTCCATGGACAGCGCGCGGGCAATTGCCACGCGCTGCTGCTGGCCGCCCGACAGCTGGCCCGGATACTTGGCCGCCTGGTCCTTCAGGCCCACGCGCTCCAGGTACTTCAGGCCCTTGGCATTGGCCTCGTCCTTGGAGCGGCCGAGCACCTTCATCTGCGCGATGGTCAGGTTCTCGGTGATCGACAGGTGCGGGAACAGTTCGAAGTTCTGGAACACCATGCCCACGCGCGAGCGCAGCTTGGGCAGGTTGGTCTTGGGATTGCCCACGGAGGTGCCGTCGACCAGGATGTCGCCCTTCTGGAACGGCTCCAGCGCATTGACCGTCTTGATCAGCGTGGACTTGCCCGAGCCGGACGGGCCGCATACCACCACCACTTCGCCCTTGGCAACCTTGGTGGTGCAGTCGGTCAGCACCTGGAAGGAGCCGTACCACTTGGAAACATTGTTGATTTCGATCATACAGCCACCTTTTTCTGGTAACGCTTGACCAGCAGCGAAGCGGAGAAACAAATGATGAAGTACACCAGGCCGGCAAACAGCAGCAGCTCGACGATACGTCCGTCACGCTCGCCGATGCCGTAGGCCTGGCCAAAGAAGTCGGCCAGCGCGCTGACGTAGACCAGCGACGTATCCTGGAACAGGATGATGCCCTGGGTCAGCAGCAGCGGCACCATGTTGCGGAACGCCTGCGGCAGGATCACCAGCCGCATCGACTGGCCATAGGTCATGCCCAGCGCCTGCGCGGCGAACATCTGTCCGCGCGACACGCTCTGGATACCCGCCCGGATGATCTCGGAGTAGTACGCGGCCTCGAACAGCGCAAAGGCCACCAGCGCCGAAGTCATGCGCAGGTCGGTCGCCGGCGACAGGTTGAAGAGCCCCTGCAAGACCTGCGGAATGATCAGGAAGAACCATAGCAGCACCATCACCAGCGGGATGGAGCGGAAGACGGTCACGTACCCCTGCGCGAACCAGTTGAGCAGCCGGAACGACGACAGCCGCATCATCGCCAGGATGGTGCCCCAGATGATGCCGACCACCACCGCGGTGACGGTGATCTTGAGCGAGACCATCATGCCCTCGCCCAGCACCTCGAGCGTGTTGACGTTGATGGAGGTGAAATCGAATGAATAAGCCATGGCGTCCCCTTACTTGCCGCCGATGAAACCGGGCACGCGGGTACGGCCCTCGACCCAGCGCATGATCAGCATCACCGTCACGTTGATCAGCGCGTACATCAGCGTCACCGCGATGAACGACTCATACGGACGCGCGGTGTAGTCCACCAGTTGCCGGCCCTGCGCTGCCAGCTCCAGCAGGCCGATAGTCGACGCCACTGCCGAGTTCTTGAAGATATTCAGGAATTCGGAGGTCAGCGGCGGCACGATCACGCGGAACGCCATCGGCAGCAGCACGTGGCGGTACGTCTGCGGCAGCGTGAAGCCCATCGCCAGGCCGGCGTTCTTCTGCCCGCGCGCCAGCGAGTTGATGCCCGAACGCACCTGTTCGCAGACCCGCGCGGCGGTGAAGGTGCCCAGGCACAGCATCGCCGCCAGGAACTGCTGCGCGAACGGGTTCATCTGCTTGATCTTCTCGCCGCCGGGCAGCAGCTCGGGCATGACGAAATACCAGATAAAGAGCTGTACCAGCAGCGGGATATTGCGGAAGATTTCCACATAGGTGGCGGCGATGCTCGCCAGCACCTTGTTGGGCACGGTGCGCAAAACGCCAAGCACCGACCCGATGACCAGGGCAATCACCCACGATGACAGCCCCAGCGCAAGCGTCACCTTCAGGCCGGAGATCATCCAGTCCAGGTAGGTCTCGTTCTGGGCAGCCTGTTCGAGGAATACTGCCCAATGCCAGTTGTAGTTCATGTTGCGTCCTCAAAAAGAAACGGAAGGACATGCCTTCCGTTTCGCACTGCTGTAACCGGCAGGTCAGTCCAGCGCCTTGTCGTTCGGAGTCTTGAACAGCGCCTTCATGTCTTCGGACAGCGGGAAGTCAAGGTTGAGGCCCTTCGGCGGCACCGGTTGCATGAACCACTTGGTGTAGAGCGTGTTGATCGAGCCGTCCTTCATCATGCCGCTGATGACGTTGTCCGCCAGCTTCTTGAACTGGGGATCGTCCTTGCGCAGCATGCAGCCATACGATTCACGCGATTGCGGCTTGCCCACCACGACCCAGTCGGCCGGGTTCTTGGCCTTGGCGCGCTCGCCGTACAGCAGCGCGTCGTCCATCATGAAGGCGACCGCGCGGCCCGATTCCAGCGTCAGGAACGACTGGCCGTGGTCCTTGGTGCTGATGATATTGACGCCCAGCTTCTGGTCGTCGTTCATCTTGCGCAGCAGGCGCTCCGACGTGGTGCCGGCGGTGGTGACGACGTTCTTGCCCTTCAGGTCGGCCCAGTCCTTGATGCCGCTGTCCTTCTTCACCATGATGCGCGTGCCGATGATGAAGATGGAGTTGGTGAAGGCGACCTGCTTCTGGCGTTCCAGATTATTGGTGGTCGAGCCGCACTCGATATCGATGGTGCCGTTCTGCAGCAGCGTGATGCGGTTCTGCGAGGTGATCGGGATTTCCTTGACCTGCAGGTTCGGCACCTTCAGCTGGTCCTTGATGGCTTCCACGATTTTCGTGTTGATATCGTAGGAATAGCCGACCTGGCGCACGCCGCCCAGGTTGTAGTTAAACGGGATCGACGATTCGCGCACGCCCAGCGTGATGACGCCGGTGTCCTTGATTTTCTTCAGCGTGCCCGTCAGTTGTTCAGCTGCCTGTGCCGTCCCGCACATCACACCCCCGGCAATCATCAGGGCAGCCAACTTGGCGAAATTCATAACATCTCCTTGACCATGAAGAGAAAGCGGGATTCTAGAGATAAAACCCCCACTGGTGAAACAGTATTGCGCAGCATCCGCCGCAAGACAACTGGGTTTTCTCCTAGAACCCCGATTCAGGGCAATAGCTGAGCATGGCGTCCGGATATGACAACGCGGCCTTTGGCAGTTGCCGAAGGCCGCGTCTGGCGGTCATGAACTTGTCATGCCGGGACGATTGCTGCGTCGCACCATACCAGTGCTCCGCGCTTTTTTCTGGTTCGTCCCGGCTCGACCCGTTCCCGATCAGGGGTACAGGCCGCGCATTTCACGCGCCTGCAGGATCCGGGTACAGGCCACGATAAACGCCGCGGTGCGCAGCGTTACCTTGTTGTCCTGTGCCACCTGCCAGATTGCCCGGAAGGCCTCTTGCATGATCCGTACCAGGCGCTGGTTGATTTCTTCCTCGGTCCAGAAGAAGCTCGAGAAATCCTGCACCCATTCGAAGTAGGACACGGTCACGCCGCCGGCGTTGGCGATCACGTCGGGGCAGACCAGGATATTGCGCTCGCGCAGGATATCGTCGGCTTGCGGCGTGGTCGGGCCGTTGGCGCCTTCAATCACCAGCTTTGCCGTGATCTTTGGCGCGTTCTCCACCGTGATCTGGCCTTCCAGCGCGGCCGGGATCAGGATGTCGCAGTCGACTTCCCAGAACTGCTCGGTGCGCAGGACTTCGCCACGGAAGCCCTCGATGGTGCCGCTATGCGCGGCGTATTCCATCATCGCCGGCACGTCCAGCCCGGCCGGGTCGAACAGCGTGGTGCGGTGGTCCTGTACCGCCACCACCTTGGCGCCGGCCTCATGGAACAGCTTGGCGGCCACGGCGCCCACGTTGCCGAAGCCCTGCACGGCCACGCGCGCACCCTTGATTTCCAGGCCCAGGTTGCGGGCCGCTTCCGAGCCGACCACGAACACGCCGCGGCCGGTGGCTTCGTGACGGCCCAGCGAACCGCCCAGCGAGATCGGCTTGCCGGTCACCACGCCGGTGGCCGTGCTGCCCGAGTTCATCGAGTACGTGTCCATCATCCAGGCCATGACCTGGGCGTTGGTGTTCACGTCCGGCGCCGGGATGTCCTTGCTCGGCCCGATGATGATGTTGATTTCGCTGGTGTAGCGGCGCGTCAGACGCTCCAGTTCGGCGTGCGACAGCGTGCGCGGGTCCACGCGGATGCCACCCTTGGCACCGCCGTAGGGCACGTTGACCGCCGCATTCTTCACCGACATCCAGGCCGACAGCGCCATCACCTCGGACAGGGTCACGTCCTGGTGGAAGCGCACACCGCCCTTGCCCGGGCCGCGCGACAGGTTGTGCTGCACCCGGTAGCCCTCGTAGTGGGCGATGGTGCCGTTATCCAGTTCGATGGGTACGTCGACGATCATCGCGCGCTTGGGGCGCTTCAGGGTTTCCACCCAGCGTGCCAGCGAGCCCAGGTAAGGCGTGACACGGTCGACCTGCTGCAGATAGATGCCCCAGGGGCCGAGGTGGTCGGCATTGAGGTAAGACGGGAGTGCGTGCTTTTGGCCAGCAATGTTGGTCGGTGCTGCGGAAGACATCGGTTGGGTTCCGGTGTGGAGAATGCCCGCAAGCTTAGGCTGGGCGCCCTGATCGAATCCAATGCCGTTTGCTCATCCGGTCATGCAAAACGTGCATAACCCTGGATGGGTGATGCGATATCGCTGCAAGTACCGCAAGCCGGTCCCCTCTCCCGCAAGCGACGCAAGCGGGAGAGGGGAGCAAACCCGAGAGGCAGCTTCAGGCCGACGACAGCGTCGACCACACCTGATCAACCAGCTGCCGCTTGCGCCGCGCCCCGCTGCCGCGCCGCTCGCCGCCGTTCTCGCCCGGCCGCTCGCGGTACAGCCGGATCTCCATGTCGATCGACAGCGGCAGCCCGCGCGCCGACTCGGCCCGCACCAGGCGGCCGGCGGCGACGTCCTCTCGGACCGCGCTCTCCGGCAGGAAGGCCATGCCGTGGCCGGACAGCGCCATCACCTTGAGCGCCTCCGCCATATCGGTCTCGTAGCATTTGTCGAGCTTGAGCGCTTCCGAGGTGTCGGCGAGCAGCAGGTCGACCATGCGGCCGAGGAAAGCGTTAGGCGTGTAGCTGAGGAACGGCACCGGCTTCTTGTCCGTGCCCGGCAGCCGGAACAGCGGCTTGCCGGCGCCGTCCGGCACGCTGTACGGCGACAGCCGCTCGGTCCCCAGCACCAGCATGTCATAGCGGGCCGGGTCGAGCTGGATCGCCTGGCGCGCGTGGTGGTAGACCATTACCAGGTCGCAGCCGCCCTCCACCAGCATCAGCACCGCGTCATGGACATTGAGCGCGCGCAGCCGGCACGGCAGCGTGCCGATCTTGCGCTCCAGCGCCTTGAGCCACTCCGGGAAGAAGGTCAGCGACAGCGTATGCGGCACCGCGAATTCCAGCACCTGCGCATTGGCCGAACGCTGGCCGCGCATCAGCGCGCGGGTCTCGCTCACCTGTGCCAGCATCGCCAGCGCCTGCTCGTAGAACACCTTGCCGGCCGCCGTCAGGCTGGTGGGATAGCTCGAGCGGTCGATCAGCTCGGTGCCGACCCACGCCTCCAGCGACTGGATCCGGCGCGAGAACGCCGGCTGCGTGACGTGGCGCAGCTCGGCCGAGCGCGAGAAGCTGTGCGTCTCGGCCAGGCTGACGAAGTCTTCAAGCCATTTGATTTCCATGACGCGGATTATCCACCGGCGCCGGGGAGCGCGTCACCTGCCTGGCGCAGGCTGCCTATCCGCGATGCGCGCAATCACGCGTCCTGCGTGGCGTCGCCCACATCGACCGCCAGCGCATCCGCGGCGACGGCCTCGCCGCCCTGCGCCGCGGCGCGCGCCTGGATGTCCCACATCTCGGCGTAGCGGCCGCGCGCCCGCATCAGCTCCGCATGCGTGCCGCGCTCGACGATGCGGCCATGGTCCATCACCAGGATCTGGTCGGCATGGACGACGGTGGACAGCCGGTGCGCGATCAGCAGCGTGGTGCGGTTCTGCGCCAGCCGCATCAGCTCGGCCTGGATCGCCTGCTCGGTGCGCGAATCGAGCGCCGAGGTAGCTTCGTCGAAGACCAGCACCGGCGGGTTCTTCAGCAGCGTGCGCGCGATCGCCACGCGCTGCTTCTCGCCGCCCGACAGCTTCAGGCCGCGCTCGCCCACCGGGGTGTCGTAGCCTTGCGGCAGCTCGCGGATAAAGCTGTCGATCTGCGCGGCGCTGGCGGCGGCGATGACTTCTTCGCGGCTGGCGTCGGGCCGGCCGTAGGCGATGTTGTAGAAGATGCTGTCGTTGAACAGCACCGTGTCCTGGGGCACGATGCCGATCGCGCGGCGCAGACTGTCCTGCGTGATCGCGCGGATGTCCTGCCCGTCGATCTCGATCGCCCCGGCGTTGACGTCGTAGAAGCGGAACAGCAGCCGCGCCAGCGTCGATTTGCCCGACCCGCTGTGCCCCACTACCGCGGTGGTGGTGCCGGCGGCGATGGTGAAGTCCACGCCGTCCAGAATCTGCCGGTCCGGCTCGTAGCTGAAGCGCACGTCGCGGAAGCGTACCTGTGCGCCGTTGACCCGCAGCGGCTGCGCGCCCGGCGCGTCAGCCACCTCCTGATGGGTGCCGAGCAGCACGAACATCCGGTCCATGTCGGTGGTGGCCTGCTTGATCTCGCGGTAGATCACGCCAAGGAAATTCAGCGGGATATAGAGCTGGATCATCAGCGTGTTGACCAGCACCAGGTCGCCCAGCGTCAGCTTGCCGTCGACCACGCCCACGGTGGCGCGCCACAGGATCAGGATCAGCCCGGCCGCGATAATGGCCTGCTGGCCGAAGTTCAGGAACGACAGCGAGTTCTGCGAGCGGATCGCCGCGGAGCGGTACTTGAGCAGGTTCTCGTCGTAGCGCCGCGCCTCGTATTCTTCATTGCCGAAGTACTTGACCGTCTCGAAGTTCAGCAGCGAATCGATCGCCTTCTGGTTGGCGCGCGAATCCAGCTCGTTCATCTTGCGGCGGAAATGCGTGCGCCATTCGGTGACGACGATGGTGAAGACGATATAGCCCACCAGCGCGCAGCCGGTAATCGCCGCGAACCAGATGTCGTAGTGCAGGATAAAGAAGCCGATCACCAGCCCCATTTCCACCAGCGTGGGCAGGATGCTGTACAACGAATATGAGATCAGCGACTGGATTCCGCGCGTGCCGCGCTCGATATCGCGGCTCATGCCGCCGGTCTGCCGGTCCAGGTGGAAGCGCAGCGACAGCGCATGCAGGTGGCGGAACACCTGCAGCGCGATCTCGCGCACGGCGCTCTGCGTCACCTTGGAAAAGAGCATCTCCCGCAACTCGGTGAACAGCGTCGCCGACAACCGCAGCATTCCGTAGGCGACGATCAGCCCTACCGGCACCACCAGCAAGGCGCGCGGGTCGCCCGCGTGCAGGTTCATGCTGTCGATCAGGCGCTTCATCAGCACCGGCACACCCAGGTTGGCGACTTTGGCCGCTACCAGGCAGGTCAGCGCCAGCATCACGCGCCACTTGTAGTGCCAGACGTAGGGCAGCAGGTTGCGCACCGTCTGCCAGTCGCTGCGGGGCGCGCGCTGACCGGGAAACAGCTTGACGGAAGCGGGGTCGGGGGCCTGCTCGGCGGTCGTGGAATAGCGGCGCATACGTTAGAATCCGGGCCAATGCGCGATTGTCGCAGAGATCGCGCAGCGCGGCAGGCGAAGGGTCTTTCGCCGCGGGCCGCGCTCCCCTCCTTCCGCTGTCCACCCGCATACCGTCATGAATCCTCCCCATACCGTTTCCGCCCTTCCTGCCGGCAAGAATCCCGCGCTGCGCGTGGTGCCGATGCCCGCCGACGCCAATGTGCACGGCGATGTGTTCGGCGGCTGGATCATGGCGCAGGTGGATATTGCCGGGTCGATCCCGGCGGTGGAGCGCGCGCAGGGGCGGGTGGCGACGGTGGCGGTAAATTCGTTCCTGTTCAAGCACCCGGTGTTTGTGGGTGACCTGGTCAGTTTCTATGCGGAGATCGTCAAGACAGGGCGTACCTCGATCACGGTCGAGGTCGAGGTCTATGCGCAGCGGATGCGGCATAGCAATGAGATCGTCAAGGTGACGGAGGCTACGTTGACGTATGTGGCGACGGATGAGTCGCGGCAGCCGCGGGTGTTGCCGTCGGCATGAGGGACTGAAGGCTTTCGATCCCCGATTGTTTGCTCCCTCTCACGCTTGCGCCGCTTGCGGGAGAGGGAGCAAACCCGCAGCGCGGGACGCGCCTGCGTCCTTACTCGAACTTCGTAAAATCCGGCCTCCGCTTCTCAAAGAACGCACTGAACGCCTCCTTCGCCTCCGGCGCCACCAGCATGCGCCGGAACACCGCGCCCTCCTCGGCCATCTGCTTTTCCACCTCGGCCATGGCCCCCGCCTTCATCAGCCGCTTGCTTTCGCGCAGCGAAGACGCCGGCAGCGCCGCCAGCTTGCGCGCCTGCTGCAGTGCAAAGTCATGCAGCTCGGCCACCGCCAGCACGCGCGTCACCAAACCAATCTCCAGCGCTTCCTGCGCGCTGAACGCTTCGCCCAGCAGCAGCTTCTCGGCAGCGCGCTGGTAGCCGACCAGCCGCGGCAGCAGCAGGCTCGATGCGGCCTCGGGACACAGGCCGAGCTGCACGAACGGCAGCGACAGCTTGGCAGTATCCGACGCATAGACCAGATCACAATGCAGCAGCATGGTGGTGCCCACGCCCACCGCCGCACCGCTCACTGCCGCCACGATCGGCTTGCTGGCATGGCTGATCTGGTACAGGAACTGGAATACCGGCGCTTGTTCCGCACCTTGGCCCAAAGCTGGCGGGCGCTGCATGAAGTCTTCCAGGTCATTGCCCGCGGTAAAGACTTCCGGCTTGCCGCGCAGCAGGATGGCGCGCACGTTGCGGTCGGTCTCGGCCGCGCGCAGCGCGTCGGCCATGGCCTGGTACATCGCCGCGGTGATGGCGTTCTTCTTGTCGATGCGGTCGAACTCGATCGTCAGGATGCCCTGCTCGATGCTGGTCAGGATGCTCATGGTTACCTCGTCTGTGAATGCATTGCGGGGGAGTTATTCAAAAGCCGGCGGCGACCCGGAAAGGTAGCTCAGCGCAAACGCGCGCGCGCCGACGTTCAGCGCCACGGTCAGGCTCATCGGCGCCAGCATCAATGCCACGCCTTGGCCGCGCGCGCTGCGTTCGAGCGACTGGTAGGCCGGCATCGCGCGCACAGCCTCGAGCGGACCGGCGTAGCAGACCGAGATTGCCGGCACCAGCAGGTCGCCATCCCGCAGGCACTGCTCGGCATGCTGCAGCACGCGGCGCGCGCCCTCTTCCGAGCCGCGGGCCCTGGCAATTGCCTCGGTATGGCCGCGGTGCATGCGCACCACCGGCCGGATATTGAACGCGCTGCCCATCACGTAGCGGCCCCAGGTAATGCTGCCTTCGCCCTTCTGGCGCGCGCGTGTGTACATGTAGAGCAGCTCGTCGGGCACCAGGAACATATGCGCGGCGTCGCGCAGACGGGTCTCGACGGCTTGCTGCACCGCCTGCGGGCTCGCACCGGCCGCGGTCATGCGCGCGGCTTCGCGCACGATCAAGGCCTGGCCCGGGCCGATCGCGCCGGTATCGATCACGGTCAGGTCGAACAGTCCTGAACGCCCCGCTTCCTTGCGCAGGCGCACGCTGCGCGCGACGGTGCCGATCACCGCGCCGGTGGCATGCGCATACAGCTTGCTGCGCGAGCTGGCGATGGTGAACAGGATGGCGCGGTCGCAACGTGCAACCACGTTGCGCAGCAGGTGTTCTTCCAGTTCGCGCTCGAGCAGCGGAATCGATTCGGCGTAGTGGTCCTGGCGCCCGACCGGGTATTGCTGGTAAAGCGTGGGCAGTGCGTCTTCATCGCGCGTATCGGCGACAAAGTGCTCGCCGGCGCGGATGCGGAACGGAATGGTGTGGACCTTCAGTTCGGCCATGATCTCGCGCGGCAGATCGCACGCGGCATCGGCCAGGATGGCTGTCTCCTGCATATTGTTGTTTCCTCCCTACCTGGTGACCCGCTTGGCGGGCGGCAGCTCCCGGTACTGCTTTCTTCACCTGACAGAAGGGCCGGACGGCCCGCGCGGGCCACCCGGCTATGGCGCGTTTAAACGCGCTCGAAGATGCCTGCGGCGCCCATGCCCGTGCCAACGCACATGGTCACCATGCCGTACTTCAGGTTGTGGCGGCGCAGCGCGTGCACCACTGTGGCCGAACGGATCGCACCCGTGGCACCCAGCGGGTGGCCCAGCGCGATCGCGCCGCCCATGCGGTTGACCTTGGCCGGATCCAGGTCCAGATCTCGCATCACCGCCAGCGATTGCGCGGCAAAGGCTTCGTTCAGCTCGATCCAGTCGATCTGGTCCTGCGTCAGGCCAGCGGCCTTCAGCGCCGCCGGGATCGCTTCCTTGGGACCGATACCCATGATCTCGGGCGGCACGCCACGCACCGCGAACGAGACGAAGCGCGCCAGCGGCACCAGGTTGAACTGCTTGAGGATCTTTTCCGAAACCAGGATCAGCGCTCCGGCTCCGTCGGAGGTCTGCGAGCTGTTTCCGGCGGTGACGCTGCCCTTGTTGGCAAACACCGGGCGCAGTTTGCCCAGGCCTTCGATCGACGTGTCCGGGCGCGGGCCTTCGTCCAGCGCAATGGTGCGCGTCTTGACGCTGACCTGTCCGCTGGCGAGGTCGGGGAATTTCTCCACGATCTCGATCGGCGTGATCTCGTCATTGAACTCGCCGGCCTGCTGCGCGGCGATGGCCTTCTGGTGCGAGGCCAGCGAGAACGCGTCCTGGTCCTCGCGGCTGACCTGCCATTGCTGCGCCACTTTCTCGGCGGTCAGGCCCATGCCGTAGGCAATGCCGACGTTCTCGTCGCGGGTGAAGATGTCCGGCGACATCGAGGGCGTGTTGCCCATCATCGGCACCATGCTCATCGACTCCACGCCGGCGGCGATCATCACGTCGGACTCGCCCACGCGGATACGGTCGGCGGCCATCGCCACCGCGCTGACGCCCGAGGCGCAGAAGCGGTTGACGGTAATGCCGCCCACGGTGTTGGGCAGGCCGGACAGCAGCGCGCCGATACGGGCCACGTTCAGGCCCTGCTGCGCTTCAGGGATGGCGCAGCCGACGATGGCGTCCTCGATCAGCTTCGGGTCCAGGTCAGGCACCTGCGCCACCGCGGCCTTCAGGATGGTGGCCAGCAGGTCGTCCGGGCGCGTGTTCTTGAACACGCCCTTGGGCGCCTTGCCGATCGGCGAGCGGGTGGCCGCAACGATGTATGCGTCTTGCAGTTGTTTCATGATGTCGGTTCCTCGCTTGCCTGTTAGTTCCGCACCGGCTTGCCGGTCTGCAGCATGCCCATGATGCGCTCCCGCGTCTTGCCGGTGCCGAGCAGGTCGACGAAGGCCTTGCGCTCCAGCGCGAGCAGCCATTCCTCGCTGACCAGCGAACCGGCCTCGACGTCGCCGCCGCACACCACTTCGGCGATGCGGGTGGCGATCAGGAAGTCGTGCGCCGAGATAAAGCCGCCGTCGCGCATATTGACCAGCGATGCCTTGATGGTGGCGATGCCCGAGCGGCCGGCCACCGGGATCAGCGTCGGCAGCGGCGCGCGGTAGCCGGCGTTGGCCAGCGCGCGCACTTCGTTCTGCGCCACGTACAGCAGCTCATGCACGTTGAACACGATCTTGTCGGACGGCTGCAGATAGCCCATCTGGCGCGCTTCCAGCGCCGAGGCTGACACCTTGGCCATTGCCGCGCTCTGGAAGCGGCTGGTCAGGAACTGCAGGTAGTTGGTGCTGCCCGCGGCCTGCGCCGCGCGTGCCGCGGCCAGTGCCGCTTCCTTCAGGCCGCCGCCGGCGGGAACCAGGCCCACACCGACCTCCACCAGGCCCACATACGTTTCCAGCGCCGCCACGCGCGCGGCCGAATGCAGCATCAGCTCGCAGCCGCCGCCCAGCGCAATGCCGGACGCCGCCGATACCACCGGCACCGACGCGTACTTCACGCGCATCATGCCGTCCTGGAACTTCTTCACGAACGGCTCGATGCCCTTGGCGCCGCCCATCATGAAGGCGGGCATCGCCGCTTCCAGGTTGGCACCGGCGGAGAACGGGCCGCCCGGCGCGCCGAGCTGCAGCGAAGTGGGCTGCCATACCACCAGGCCCTTGTACTCCGCTTCGGCCAGGTCGATGGCGCGGGTGAGGCCGTCGATCACGTCCGGCCCGATGGTGTTCATCTTGCTCTTGAACGAAACCACCAGCACGTCATCCTGGCCTTCGCTGACCCAGATGCGCACGGCATCGTTCTCTTCGACGGTACGGCCCGCCTTGCGCGGATCGACGTCGGCGCTGCCCTTCAGCGAAGCGCGCAATGCCTGGCGTTGGTACACCGGCAGCGTGCTGCGCGCGACGAACGACTGCGTCGCCGGCGACCAAGAACCGGCGGCCGCATGCACGCCCTGATGTTCTGCCACCGGACCTTCGAACACCCACGCCGGCAACGGCGCGGCGGACAGTGCCTTGCCGGCTTCGACGTCTTCCTTCACCCACTCGGCCACCTGCTTCCAGCCGGCCGCCTGCCAGTCCTCGAACGGACCCGAGTTCCAGCCGAAGCCCCAGCGGATCGCCAGGTCGATATCGGCGGCGGAGCCGGCGATCTGCTCCAGGTACACGGCGATGTAGTGGAACACGTCGCGGAACACCGACCACAGGAACTGCGCCTGCGGGTTGGTCGACTCACGCAGCAGCTTGATGCGCTCGGCCGGTTCCTTCTTCAGCATGCGCACCACGATCTCGTCGGCCTTCTTGCCCGACTCGACATACTGGCCGGTCGTTGCGTCCAGCACCTTGATCGCCTTGCCTTCCTTCTTGTAGAAGCCCGCGCCGGTCTTCTGGCCCAGCGCGCCCGCGTCGACCAGGCCCTTGAGCACGGCCGGAGTCTTGTACACCGGCGCGAACGGGTCGTCGTGCAGGTTGTCCTGCATGGTCTTGATCACGTGCGCCATGGTGTCCAGGCCAACCACGTCCGCGGTGCGGAAGGTGGCGGACTTGGCGCGGCCCAGCTTGGAGCCGGTCAGGTCGTCGACGACGTCGAACGGGATGCCGAACTTCCCGGCTTCGGCAAACACGGCGAGGATCGAGAAGATGCCGACGCGGTTGGCGATAAAGTTGGGCGTGTCCTTGGCGCGCACCACGCCCTTGCCGAGCGAGGTGGTAAGGAAGGCTTCGAGCTTGTCGAGGATTTCCGGCTGCGTCGTCGCGGTTGGGATCAGCTCGACCAGGTGCATGTAGCGCGGCGGGTTGAAGAAGTGCACGCCGCAGAAGCGCGACTTCAGGTTCGCATCAAACCCATCGGACAGCGCGGTGATCGACAGGCCCGAAGTGTTGGTTGCGAAGATCGCATGCGAGGCCAGGTGCGGTGCGACCTTCTTGTACAGGTCGTGCTTCCAGTCCATGCGTTCGGCGATTGCTTCGATCACCACGTCGCATTCCTTCAGCAACGCGATATCGTCTTCGTAGTTGGCGGCCTGGATGGCGCCCGCTTCGTCCTTGATGCCGAGCGGCGCGGGCGAAAGCTTCTTCAGGTTCTCGATGGCGCGCAGTGCGATGCCGTTCTTCGGGCCTTCCTTGGCAGGCAGGTCGAACAGCACCACGGGCACGCGCGCGTTGACGAGATGGGCGGCGATCTGCGCCCCCATGACGCCGGCACCCAGCACGGCGACTTTCTTGACGATGAAATTGGACATGCTCGCTCCTGGATTAGTGAGCGTTGAGGTGAGAGTTTTTTCTGGGCGCTTCCATTGCCTGCTGTTTGCTCCCCTCTCCCATTTATGGGAGAGGGGTTGGGGGAGAGGTGGGCGCTTCGACTAAGTGCGTCGGCATAACAAGCTCCTGCCCTCTCCCCCGGCCCCTGTCCCGCTAGCGGGAGAGGGGAGCAAACCGGCGGGAGCGCAAATGCCCCGGAAATTCAGAACAAATCCGCGTCCAGCGCCATCAGCGAAGCCGAACCAGCGCGCGCCTTGCGGATCTCCGCTGCCGTCTCCGGCAGCAGCTTGGCAAAATAGAAGCGCGCCGTGGCCAGCTTGGCGGTGTAGAACTTGTCGCCGCTCGCTTCCTTCTCCAGCGCGATCTTGGCCATGCGGGCCCAGAAGTACGAGAACACCAGGTGGCCCACCACGCGCAGGTACGGCACCGCGGCGGCGCCCACTTCGTCGGCGTTGCCCATCGCCTTCATGCCGATTTCCATGGTGAGCTTCTGCACCTTGTCGCCAATGTCGGCAAGCGGGTTGATGAACTCCTGCATGGCTTCGTTGGTGCCCTCGGCCTCGACGAACTCCTGCACGATCTTGCCGAAGGCCTTCATCCGCGCGCCCATGTCGCCCAGGATCTTGCGGCCCAGCAGGTCCAGCGCCTGGATGGTGTTGGTGCCTTCGTAGATCATGTTGATGCGGGCATCACGCACGTATTGCTCCATGCCCCATTCGGCGATGTAGCCGTGGCCGCCGAACACCTGCATGCCCTCGTTGGTCGAGGTGAAGGCGTTGTCGGTCAGGAAGGCCTTGATCACCGGCGTCAGCAGCGCGACCAGGTCGCCGGCCTGCTTGCGCACGGCCTCGTCCGGGTGCGACAGCTCGCGGTCGATCTGCAGCGCGGTCCAGTAGCTGAAGGCGCGGCCGCCCTCGGCATAGGCCTTCTGCGTCAGCAGCATGCGGCGCACGTCCGGGTGCACGATGATCGGATCGGCGGCCTTCTCCGGCGCCTTGGGGCCGGTCAGCGAGCGCATCTGCAGGCGGTCCTTGGCGTAGGCGACCGAGTTCTGGTACGCCACTTCGGTCAGCCCCAGGCCCTGTGCGCCCACGCCCAGGCGGGCGGCGTTCATCATCACGAACATCGCGTTCAGGCCCTTGTTGGGCTCGCCCACCAGCCAGCCGCGCGCGCCGTCCAGGTTCATCACACAGGTGGCGTTGCCGTGGATGCCCATCTTGTGCTCGATCGAGCCGCACTTGATGCCATTGCGCTCGCCCGGGTTGCCGCTGGCATCGGGAATGAACTTGGGCACCACGAACAGCGAGATGCCCTTGGTGCCGCCCGGTGCGTCCGGCAGGCGCGCCAGCACCAGGTGGATGATGTTCTCGGCCAGGTCGTGCTCGCCGGCGGAGATGAAGATCTTGGTGCCGGTCAGCAGGTAGGAGCCGTCGGCCTGCGGTTCGGCCCTGGTGCGCAGGATGCCCAGGTCGGTGCCGCAGTGCGGCTCGGTCAGGCACATGGTGCCGGTCCAGACGCCGGACACCAGCTTGGGCAGGTAGGCCTGCTGCAGCTCGGGCGTGCCGTGCGCATGCAGCGCCTCATACGCGCCGTGCGACAGGCCCGGGTACATGGTCCACGCCTGGTTGGCCGAGTTGAGCATCTCGTACACCACGTTGTTGACCACAATCGGCAGGCCCTGGCCGCCGAACGCCGGATCGCACGCCAGCGCCGGCCAGCCGGCCTCGACGTACTGCTGGTAGGCTTCCTTGAAACCGGTGGGGGCCTTGACCACGCCGTCGCCGGCGTAGGTGCAGCCCTCGCGGTCCCCCACCTGATTGAGCGGGAACACGACGTCCGAGCAGAACTTGCCGGCTTCCTCGATGACCTGGTTGATGGTGTCCGCGTCGATGTCCGCGTGCGGCGGCATCGCCTTGAGTTCGGCTTCGGCGCCGAGCAGTTCATGTAGCACGAACTGCATGTCGCGCAACGGTGCGGTGTACTGGCCCATCTGAGACTCCTTGGAGTTGTGCGATGCCGCCATGCCGCCCGTCCCGCTTGCGCGCGACGGCCCGACCGGCGACCTCAGGTACGGTAAGACTGAATCAGTTTATTGAGCGCGACCATGGCAAGCTCGGCGCTGTCAGGCAGGCGCAGGAAACGGGCGTCATGATGCAAGCCTAGTTCAAGGCTGTACATCTCGAACAGCATCAGGCGCGGATCGCAGTCCGCGCGCAGGTGCCCCTCTTCCTTGGCCTGGTTGATGGCGCGTGTGATCGCTGCCCGCCAGATGGTGACGCTCTTGACCAGCTCGTCACGCACCAGGCTGCCGCTGCGGTCGTCGTACTCCACCGCGCCGCTGATGTAGATGCATCCCGTTGTCACTTCCTGGATGCGCTTCTCCATCCAGCGCCGCACCATCGACCACAGCCGGGGCAGTCCGCGCGGCTCCTGCAGCGAGGGGTAGAACACCTCCTGCTCGAACCGGCGGTGATACTCCCGCACCACCTCTACCTGCAGGTCCTCGCGCGAACCGAAGTGCGCGAAGACGCCGCTCTTGCTCATCTGCATGCGTTCCGCGAGCAGCCCGATGGTGAGACCCTCGAGCCCGTCGCGGGACGACAATTCCAGTGCGGCATCCAGAATTGCCACGCGCGTCATTTCACCCTTGCGCATTGGCGCGGGGGAAGCGGCGGCGGATTCGAGACGGGCTGACTGGTGTCGCATGTTTTTTCTCCGTTCAGCGTGGCCCTGCTGCGGCCCCGCGTATGACCCTGACGTTGCATTCTTATGCTTGCGGCCGGACCGGCGAATTTGCCGGTGCATACCGCGAATGCACGCAGTCTAAGCCAAAAAAGAACGGTCGTTCAGATTATTCTGGCGCAGCAGTCGACCATCAAGCTTTTAATTAGACCGGTGTTTCTAAACGGACTGCAATGCAGCATGTCCGTCACCGCGCGCGCTGCAACTGGTTTCGGCAAAGTTGCGGTAGCGGCCTGCCGCATGGCAGCGAACGCACACTGCGGCATCGTTCAGTAGCGGCCGGCCACACCCGCAATGATGACACCCAGACGCAGCAGCATGTACGCCGCCCAGTTGCCGAGCCGATGCAGCGGCGATCTGCGCGCGTGCACTTCCGGCATCACGCGCACGCTGCGGTGCGCAATGGCACGCTCCAGCGCCGCGCGCAGTTCGGCGGCGAAGGCCGCATCATAAACGGCGACGTTGGCCTCGCGCGCGAGCAGCAGGCTGAACGGGTCCATATTGCTCGATCCCACCGTGGCCCAGGCCTCGTCGGCCACGCCGACCTTGGCGTGCAGGAAGCTCTCGGCGTACTCGTAGATCTCGACGCCGGCTTCGAGCAGCGAGGCGTACAGCGCGTGCGTGGCGTAGTGCTGCAGCCGGTATTCGACCATGCCCTGCAACAGCAGCCGCACGCGCACGCCGCGCTCGCGGCAGGCCAGCAGCGCGCGGCGCATCTTGTGGCCGGGCAGGAAGTAGGCGTTGGCGAGGATCACGTCATGGCGCGCGGCGCCGAGCGCGCGCAGGTATTCGCGCTCGATGGTGCGGCGGTTGCGCAGGTTGTCGCGCAGCAGCAGCGCGGCGCGCACGCCGCCGGCCGCTTCCGCTTCGGGGCGCGGCGGCAGGTCGGTGATCAGCGGGTAATCGGCCACCGCCGCCGAGCGGCTCTGGTAGCCGCTGCCATGCGCATCGGGACGCAGCGACAGCCGCCACCAGAGCCGCTCAGCGCTCAGCGCGATGCGGTCCACCAGCGGGCCGCTGACCTGTACCGCGAAGTCATAGCGCGGGCCCAGGTTGGCGCCCTCGAACGGGCCGTGGTTGTGGTCGTCGATGATATTGATGCCGCCGACAAACGCCACGCTGCGGTCGATCACGGCGAGCTTGCGGTGCAGCCGGCGCAGGTGCCGCCTAGCCAGCCGGAAGCCGCGCAGCACGCGGTAGACACGCAGCTCCACGCCCCCGGCGCGCAGCCGCTTCGCCATCTCGACGGGCATGTCGCCGGCGCCGAAGCCGTCGACGGTCACGCGTACGGCGACACCGCGCTCGGCAGCACGGATCAGCGCCTCGCTGACGGCGCGGCCGATATCGTCGTCGGCATAGATATAGGTTTCCAGCATCACCTGGAACACGGCCTGGTCGATCGCTTCGATCAGCGCCGGGAAGAAGTCGTGGCCGCCGTGCAGCAGCCGCACGGTGTTGCCGGTGCTGGGCCGGCCGCGGCGCCAGGTCCAGCGCAGCATGTGGTGGCGCGGGGCATGGTCCGCGGGGACCGCGCCATCGCCGGAACGGGCGGAGGGGGATATCCGTGACATGCCGAGATTATCGGACAGAATTCGGCACGGAAGGCGCCGCGCGCACATGGCCGCGCGCATCTCTGCTATCGTCGATGCCGAGGTATTCCACAGACGCCCCCACGGAAACGATTGTGAAGGTATTCGGTATCACCGGCTCGTCCGGCAGCGGCAAGACCACGCTGCTGGACCAGCTTATTCCCCGCTTCGTCGCTGCCGGCCTGCGCGTGGCCGGCGTCAAGCACACCCACCACGGCTTCGATCCCGATACGCCCGGCAAGGATTCCTGGCGCATGCGCGAGGCCGGCTGCGCCAATGTCGTGCTGGTCGGCGCGCGGCACCTGACGCTGATGCGCCACTACCCTGAGGCGGTGCCATCGCCCGAACTGGATGATGCGCTGGCAGTGCTGCCGGCGGACACCGACCTGGTGCTGGTGGAGGGGTACAAGCGCAGCGATTTTCCCAAGCTGGAGGTGTTTCGTCCGGCGCTGGGGCGCGCGCCGCTGTGGGATGAAGTGCCGGGGGTGGTGGCGGTGGCCAGCGACGAAGCGGCGGCGGTGGCGGGGATGACGAAGCTGCCGGTGCTGGATCTGAATGATGGGGACGCGATTTTTGCGTTTGTCCGGGACTATGCGGCGAGTGGGCGCTAAGCGCGGAGCCAACACCCGTGGCACCCAAAACCCTTGGCTTCGCCCATGGTTCACGCTGCTTTATCCTGCTGCTCCTCTTCCTCACCCAGCGGATGCCCCAGCTCCGCCACCAGCGGCACATGGTCCGAGCGCTGCGCCCAGTCGCGGCCGGTCAGCGCGTGGGCGCGCTCGATCTCGTAGCCGCGCACGTAGATGCGGTCGAGCTGCCACCACGGCATATGACTGGGAAACGTATGCAGGCGCGCGCCGCGCGCATGCGATGCCTCTACCGCGCCCAGCGTGTTGCAGATCTGGGCATCGAGCCGGTGGTTCCAGTCATTGAAGTCGCCGGCGATCACCAGCGGCACGCCTGCCGGCACCACGGTGCGCACGCGGTCCACCAGCGCCTCGGCCTGGCGGATGCGGCTGCGCGCGAACAGGCCGAAATGCACGCAGATCAGGTGGGTTTCGATGCCGTGGACATCCGCCACGGCATGCAATAGCCCGCGCTGCTCGAAGCGGTGGTCCGAAATATCGAGGTTTTCGGACATCAGGATCGGATGGCGCGACAGGATCGCGTTGCCGTGATGGCCGTGCTCGTAGACCGCATTGCGGCCGTAGACCGAATGCGGGTAGGCGTCGGTGGCCAGGTAGTTCAGCTGGGTGTGCTCGGGATCGAACAGCGCCGCCGCCACCAGCCGGTCGTTGCGGTCCTGCACTTCCTGCAGGAAGACGATGTCCGCATCCATCGCATGCAGGCCCGCGCGCACGTTCTGAATGCGAGGGCGCCGCGAGATGCCGGTCACCCCCTTGTGGATGTTGTAGGTGACCACGCGCAGCTTCATGACTGCGCTCCGCTCACCGCCGGCTCCGCTGCCCTGCCTGCCACGCGGCAGGCAAGCTGGCGGATCGCTTCCGCATTGCTGCTCGAGAAACACTGCTGCGCGGCCTGCTCCCACGGCAGCCATTTGTATTGAAGGTGTTCGAGCGGCGCCAGCGTCACCGGCAGCGCCTCATGCACCCTCAGTCCGAACCAGTGCTCGGTATTGCGCGTGATGCCTTCGGCATAGCGGTGGCGCCACTGCGGGTAGATGTCGTACTGGATCGAATGGCCCCAGTCGGTGAGCTGGTGCTCGCCGGCGATGATGCCGGTTTCCTCGGCCACTTCGCGGGCCGCGGTCACGGCCAGCGGCTCATCCAGGCTATCGAGACTGCCGGTGACGGATTGCCAGAAGCCGGGGCGGTCGGCGCGTTCCAGCAGCAAGACTTGAAGGTCTGGCGTGTAAATCACGACCAGCACGGATTCCGGGATCTTGTAGGGCATGGGACTGGGCGAAAGGACAAACCCAAGGATAGCGCAGCCGCGCGCGCTTGCCACGCGAAAGCGCTGCGCTGCCCTGCTCTACATTCGCTTATGCGGCATCGCGCGCGCCGTGCGGTGCGCCGTGTGGTACGCCATGTCCCGCGCTATGCGGCGTGCCATGCGGGGCGATATAGAAAGGATCGGCGTTGCGTTGCCAGGTATCGAACACCTGCGGCGAATCGCCGTGCCCCCACGCCGCGCGCAACTGGTCCATCAGCGGCGCCAGCGCGTGGCGGTAGCGTTGCGATGCGGCATGGGCCTGCTCGGCCAGCGCATCGGCGCGATGCCGCGCTTCGGCCTGCAGCCGGCCGCGCTCCTGCGCGATTTCCTTTTCGCGCTGGCCCAGCGTGTTGTACTTCTGGATCAGGAAGCGCTGGTAATCCCCGCCATCCTGCGCGGCCTGCGCATTGACCTGCTCGAAGCGCAGCACGATGCTGCCGGTTTCGCGCTCGATATGCGCCGCTTCCGCGTCCAGCGCCTGCAGCGCTTCCTGCAGCCGCTGCGCGTCGCGGCGCAGCGCCTGCACCTGCGCGGCCTCGTCCTCGAACACGCGCTGCGCGCCAAGGTAGGCCTGCACCACCGGCTGCGGCGCCACCACCAGCAGCGGGTCGGCGCCGCCGGCGCGCTGGCCGTCCAGCAGGGCATCGTCGGCCAGGCGCAGGTTGCCGAGTTCGTCGAGCCAGCGCCCGCGCGTCATCACCGCCCCGACGGTATCCAGCGCCAGCCGCCGCAGTGCCTCGGCGCGCTGCTGCTCCACCGGCTCGGCCGCCGCCGCGGGCGACACCGATTGCACCGCATGAGCGATATCCGGCACGCAGGCCGCCACGGTCGTGGCCACCGACTCGGACATCGCCTGCGCCGAGCGGCGCACGGCGCGGCGCAGCTCGAAGCGCGCCAGCAGCATCATCAGCAATCCGGCCACCAGCCAGGTGATGATGGTTTGTTCATGGGCCAGCAGGTACTGGCGGATGAGGTCGATATCCAGGTTCACGAAATTTCTCCCGAGTGCCGGAGGCCTTCATCGCAGGGGCCCCTCGGCAAATTGCGTGTCAAAGAGAGCAGACCCCGCGGTGGCGCCCTTCGTTCCGACCCGTAACAACTCGAAACCAATGCGCCGCCGGCACCACAGGCCACACCAGCCAACGTTGTGCATAAAGCAAAAAAGCCGCGCAATCGCGCGGCTTCCTTGCAACAGTCGTCAAACGCCTCAGGCGGTCGGCTTGGGCTCGGCCGCGCGCAGGCGGATATGCAACTCGCGCAACTGCTTCTCGTCAACCGAGCTCGGGGCCTGGGTCAGCAGGTCCTGGGCGCGCTGGGTCTTGGGGAAGGCGATCACGTCGCGGATCGAGTCGGCGCCGGCCATCATCGTCACGATGCGGTCCAGGCCGAAGGCCAGGCCGCCGTGCGGGGGCGCGCCGTACTGCAGCGCGTCCAGCAGGTAGCCGAACTTGGCACGGGCTTCGTCGTCGTTGATGTTGAGCGCGCGGAACACCTTGCTCTGGATGTCCGAACGGAAAATCCGCACCGAGCCGCCGCCCATTTCCCAGCCGTTCAGCACCATGTCGTAGGCCTTGGCCAGGCACTTGCCCGGGTCGGTCTCCAGGTATTCCAGGTGCTCGTCCTTGGGGCTGGTGAACGGGTGGTGCATCGCCACCCAGCGGGCGTCGTCCTCGTCGTACTCGAACATCGGGAAGTCCACCACCCACAGCGGCTTCCAGGCGTCCTCGAACAGGCCGTTGGCCTTGCCGAAATCGGAATGGCCGATCTTCAGGCGCAGCGCGCCGATCGAGTCATTGACCACCTTGGCCTTGTCGGCGCCGAAGAAGACGATGTCGCCGTCCTGGGCGCCGGTGCGCTTCAGGATTTCATCGATGGCGGCGTCGTGCAGGTTCTTGACGATCGGCGATTGCAGGCCGTCACGACCCTTGGCCACTTCGTTGACCTTGATCCAGGCCAGGCCCTTGGCACCGTAGATGCCGACGAACTGGGTGTAGGCGTCGATCTCGCCGCGCGAGATCTGGCCGCCGGCTGGCACGCGCAGGCCGACCACGCGGCCGTTGTCGCTGTTGGCGGGGCCGGAGAACACCTTGAAATCGACGTCCTTCATCACGTCGGTCAGCTCGGTGAATTCCAGCTTGACGCGCAGGTCAGGCTTGTCCGAACCGAAGCGGGCCATGGCCTCGCGGAATTCCATCACCGGGAAGGTGGCGTCCAGGTCGACATCGATGGCGTTCTTGAACACCGTGCGCATCATGTCCTCGAACAGGTCGCGGATCTCCTGCTCGGTCAGGAACGAGGTCTCGCAGTCGATCTGCGTGAACTCGGGCTGGCGGTCGGCGCGCAGGTCTTCGTCGCGGAAGCACTTGGTGATCTGGTAGTAGCGGTCGAAGCCCGACACCATCAGCATCTGCTTGAAGATCTGCGGCGACTGGGGCAGCGCGAAGAAGTGCCCCGGGTTCACCCGCGACGGCACCAGGTAATCGCGCGCGCCTTCGGGCGTGCTCTTGCCCAGCATTGGCGTCTCGATGTCGATAAAGCCTTGCGCGTCCAGGTACTTGCGCACTTCCATCGCCACCTTGTAGCGCAGGCGCAGGTTGTACTGCATCTGCGGGCGGCGCAGGTCCAGCACGCGGTGTGTGAGGCGCGTGGTTTCCGACAGGTTGTCGTCGTCGAGCTGGAACGGGGGCGTGACCGACGGGTTCAGCACGGTCAGCTCGTGGCACAGCACTTCGATCTTGCCGGAGGTCAGGTTGGCGTTCTCGGTGCCGGCCGGGCGCGGACGGACCTTGCCGGTGACGCGGATGCAGAACTCATTGCGGATCTCTTCGGCCACCTTGAACATCTCGGGGCGGTCCGGGTCGCACACCACCTGCACCAGGCCTTCGCGGTCGCGCAGGTCGATGAAGATCACGCCGCCATGGTCGCGGCGGCGCTGGACCCAGCCGGTCAGGGCCACTTCCTGGCCCGAGAATTGTTCGGTCACCAGACCGCAGTAGTGAGTACGCATGGAGGACATAAGGAGATTCCCGGTAAAACGCGGCCGCCCGAAGCGCTTGTGTAGCCCGGACGGCCCGTGATCAGTGTGAGTGCTTAAGGATCGGTCGTCTCGACCGCTTCCTCGCTGCTGGCCCTGCTGGCGGGCGGGCGCTGCGGCGCGGGCTCGCTGCCAGCGCCGGTGCCGTTCTTGCGGGGCAGTTCGGCCGGTGCCACTACGCCCATCGAGACGATGTACTTGAGCGCGGCGTCGACGGTCATGTCGAGTTCGATGGTGTCGGCCTTGGGCATCATCAGGAAGAAGCCCGAAGTCGGATTCGGCGTGGTCGGCACGTAGACGCTGACGTACTCGCCCTGCAGATGGTTCTGCACGTCGCCGCCGGGGCGGCCGGTCAGGAAGGCGATGGTCCACGAGCCCTCGCGCGGGTACTGCACCAGCAGCGCCTTGCGGAACGCATTGCCCGACGACGACAGCAGCGTGTCCGAGACCTGCTTGACGCTGGTGTAGATCGGGCCCACCACCGGGATATGGCCCAGCAGCGCTTCCCACCAGCGCACCAGGCGCTGGCCGATGAAGTTGTGCGCCAGCAGCCCGACCAGCAGGATAAACACCAGCGTCAGGATCGCGCCCAGGCCGGTGACACGCTTGCCGAACAGCAACTGGTCCGGGCGCCAGGCCTCGGGCAGCAGCGCCAGGCTCTGGTCCATCGTGCCGATGATCAGGCTGAGCACCCACAGCGTGATGCCCAGCGGCACCAGTACCAGCAGCCCGGTCAGGAACCAGGTCTTCAGGGCGGAAGTCTTCTTGGCAACCACGGGGCGGCTCAGTGGCAGGCGCAGGCGCTGCCGCAGCCGCCGGCGGCGGCAGGCGCGGCCGCGGCCGCGGCCGAAGCGGTGCTGCCCGACGACTCAGTCGCCGCGGGGGCGCTGGCCGCGGCCGCACCAGCTGCGGCGCCGGCCGTGGCGGGCGCGCCGGCGCCGCCGCCGCGGAAGTCGGTCACATACCAGCCCGAGCCCTTGAGCTGGAAGCCGGCGGCGGTCAGTTGTTTCTTGAACGCGCCAGCGGCGCCGCACGACGGGCAGTCCGTCAGCGGGGCATCGCTCATTTTCTGCAGCACATCGCGCCCGTGGCCGCAGGCGTCGCAACGGTAGGCATAGATCGGCATGGTGTTTATTTCGCGAGAAAACTACGGAATCGGTACAAGGGCGGGCATCGCCGCTAGAGCCATCCGAGCCGCGAGGAGCGCGGCAGTCCGCGCCCGCCGACCCGCATGGCGATGCAAAGCCTTGAATTATAAACCGTTCCGGGGCTGGCTGATGGCGGGAAATGAGGGGGGTTCCCGGCGCCGGTCGGGCGCCGGCCAGCGGCCCCGCCGGCCGCCTGGTCAGGCGATATGCACTTCCTTGACCGGCGCGTGATCCGCAATCCACTGCGGCAGCAGGGATCCGACCACCATGCCGCCGATCGAGAACAGCAGGCCGACCATCTGCGGCGGCACCGCGGCGTCGGCGAAGGCCACCTCGCAGGTCAGCCACGATGACAGGCCGAGCAGGATCGCCGCCAGCCCGCCCTGGCGGGTGGCGTGCTTCCAGAACATGCCGAAGGCCAGCGGCACGAACGACGACACCAGCGTGACCTTGTAGGCATTTTCAACCATATGGAAGATCGACAGGTGCGAGTTCAGCGCGAACAGCGTCACCAGCACGGTGAACATCAGCACCACGACCTGCATCACGCGCAGGAACTGCCTGTCGTCCAGATGGCGGAAATACGGGCGCAGGATGTTCTCGGCAAAGGTCACCGACGGCGCCAGCAGCGTGGCCGAGGCGCAGCTCTTGATCGCCGACAGCAGCGCGCCGAAGAACATCACCTGCGCGAACATCGGCGCGTGCTGCAGGATCAGTTTCGGCAGGATCAGCTGCGAATCGGTGTTGATGTATTTGGCCACCATGCCGGGATCGATCAGCGTGGCCGAATACGCCAGGAACATCGGAATAAAGGCGAAGCAGAAATACAGCACGCCGCCCAGCACCGAGGCGCGCCCGGCGATCTGCTCGGTGCGCGACGAGGTCACGCGCTGGAACACATCCTGCTGCGGGATCGAGCCCAGCATCATCGTAAACAACGCCGCCGCGAAGCCGATGATCTGCACGAAATCCAGTGACGGCAGGAACTCGAACTTGCCGGACGCGGCCGCATGCGACACCACCGCGGTCACGCCGCCAGCCTGGCCGCTGACCTCGTAGCCGATATAAAGCATGCCGATCACGATGATGATCATCTGGATAAAGTCGGTGATCGCCACCGACCACATGCCGCCGAACAGCGTATAGACCAGCACGCTGGCCGCGCCGATCATCATGCCGGCGTCCTGCGACAGCGCGCCGTCCGACACGGTATAGAACACCAGCCCCAGCGCCTTGATCTGCGCCGCCACCCAGCCCAGGTAGGACACCACGATGCACAGCGTGGTCAGCACTTCGGCCAGCCGGCCATAGCGGTTGTGGTAATAGTCGCCGATGGTCAGCAGGTTCATCCGGTACAGCGGCCGGGCGAAGAACAGGCCTACCAGGATCAGGCACAGGGACGAGCCGAAGGGGTCGGAGACTACGCCCGACAGGCCTTCCTTCAGGAAAACGGCGGGGATGCCCAGCACCGTCTCGGAGCCGAACCAGGTGGCGAAGACGGTGGCGGTGACGATGTGGAACGGCAGGCTGCGCCCGGCGACGGCGAAATCGGTGGTGTTGCGCACGCGCAGTGCCGCCCACAGGCCGATGCCGACCGAGATTACCCAGTAGATGATGACGAACCAGATCAGCATGCCGCTGCCCTATGCAGAAAGTGCCCTTGTGGCGAAAAACCGAATGCCGGGCGGCGCATGGGTGCACGGTGGCCCGGAGTCCAATTCATCGGTCGGGGCCGCATAAGGAGCTTCGTGGCGTTCTCGCCCTGAAGCGGAAAACGCGGCCGGGCCTGCGGTCGTAGCCGAATCAAAACGCGGATTATAGCGACGCAGACCGGCACGGGCGAAAAAAATTCCCCGGTGGCGCAAATGCGCCACGCGATGCCTCGGGGTCGGCACAAGGGCTGGCGGGCGCAGGGCGGGTCAGCCGGCGCGGCGCCGCCACACCTGCCAGCGCTCCTGCCCCTGGAACACCGGCAGCGGCGCCGCCGAGGGCCGGTCGTCGATGCGCTCGAAGGCCGGCGCCAGCAGCGCGTCCAGCTCCGCGGCCGGCGTCGCGAACGGGGGCCCGCCGCGGGCCTCGCCCAGGTAGAAGTAGCCTGCCAGCAACCCGCCCGGGGGCAACAGCTCGGCCACGCGTGCGGCATAGTCGCCGCGCATCGCCGGCGGCAGCGCGCACAGGAAGGCGCGCTCGTAGATCAGTTCGCACGGCGGCTGCGGCGTGAAGGCGAAGAAATCGCCCTGCTGCACCACCACGCCCGCGGGCCCGAGCGCGCGTTTTGCCGAAGCCACTGCCTGAGGCGAGAAGTCGATCGCGGTCACCGGCCAGCCGCGCTCGAACAGCCACGCGGCCTCCCAGCCGTTGCCGCAACCGGGCACCAGCGTCGGGCATGGCGCGCGGCCCTCGATGAACTGGCGGAATTCCTCGGGCACGCCGCCCAGGTCCCAGGGCGTAAAGCCCTGTTCGAAGCGCTCGTCCCAGAAGGCCGGATCGGCGGCGTTGCGGGTGACAAACTCGGGGGCCGGCTTGGGGGCGTCGCTCATGGTGTCCTCGTATCGTTCGATGTGGCTGCCCGGCATTCCCTGCGGCTACCAGTATCCGGCCCAGCCCAGCACATGCGTCAGCACGATGCCGGCGACAAAGCCGCCCACCAGCAGCAGTGCCGTGCCGAGCAGCCGGTTGGTGCGGCGCTGCTCGGACACCAGCAGCGCCAGCAGCTTGTCTTGCTCACCGTTGCTGGCCAGCACGCGCTTCTCCAGGAACTGGTGCGCCAGGCGCGGGAAATCCGGCAGCATCCTGGCCCACTGCGGCGCTTCCACCTTGACCCGCTCCCAGGCGCCCTGCCAGCCCACCTGCTCATACATCCAGCGCTCCAGGAAGGGCTTGGCGGTCTTCCACAGGTCCAGGTCCGGATTGAGCTGGCGGCCCAGCCCTTCGATATTGAGCAGCGTCTTCTGCAGCAGCACCAGTTGCGGCTGGATCTCGACGTTGAAGCGGCGCGAAGTCTGGAACAGCCGCATCAGCACCATGCCCAGCGAGATCTCCTTGAGCGGCTTGTCGAAGTACGGCTCGCAGCAGGCGCGCACCGCGCTTTCCAGCTCCTCCACCCGGGTGTCGGGCGGCACCCAGCCCGACTCCACGTGCAGCAGCGCCACGCGGTGGTAGTCGCGCCGGAAGAAGGCGATGAAGTTCTGCGCCAGGTAGTTCTTGTCGAATTCGGACAGCGCGCCGACGATGCCGAAGTCCAGCGCGATATAGCGGCCGAAGGTCTCGGGCTGCACCGACACCAGGATATTGCCCGGGTGCATGTCGGCATGGAAGAAGCCGTCGCGGAACACCTGGGTAAAGAAGATCTCGACGCCCTCCTCCGCCAGCAGCTCCATGTCGACACCGGCCGTCTTCAGCGATTCGGTGCGCGAGATCGGGATGCCGTGCATGCGCTCCATCACGAACACGGTGCTGCTGCACCAGTCCCAGAACACCTCGGGCACCAGCAGCAGGTTGGTGTCGGCAAAGTTGCGGCGCAGCTGGCTGGCGTTGGCCGCCTCGATCATCAGGTCGAGTTCGTCGTGCAGGTACTTGTCGAACTCGGCCACCACCTCGCGCGGCTTCAGGCGCTTGCCGTCGGCCCAGAAGCGTTCCATCCAGGTGGCCATGTCGCGCATCAGCGCCAGGTCGCTGTCGATGACCGGCAGCATACCGGGGCGCAGCACCTTCACCGCGACCTCGCGGCCGTGGTTGGCGCCGCCCTTGAGCGTAGCGAAGTGGACCTGCGCGATCGAGGCGCTGGCCACCGGCTGGTGTTCGAAAGTCTCGAAGAGCTGCTCCAGCGGGCGTCCCAGCGCGCGCTCGATGATCTTCACCGCCACCACCGAATCGAACGGCGGCACCTGGTCCTGCAGCTTGGCCAGCTCGTCGGCAATGTCCGTGGGCATCAGGTCGCGCCGGGTCGACAGCACCTGGCCGAACTTGACGAAGATCGGCCCCAGCCGCGTCAGCGCGAGCCGCAGCCGCACGCCGCGCGGCACGTCGAGCTTGCGGCCGATGGTGATGACGCGCACCAGGAAGCGGATCCGGCGGCTGCGAAAGCCCGAGAGCACCAGCTCGTCCAGGCCGTAGTAGAGGATGACGAAGAGGATCTTGCCAAGGCGCAGGAGGCGGGTCATTCGGGAGTCTTTACGAGGCCGGGCGGGCAGTCAGGTTGTGGGTTGGAGGGAGGCGGGCGCGGATGGCGCCGGATGAGCGGTGCGCTAGCGGTGCGGCGATGGCAGCTTGCCGGCCGGGCTGGCCGGAGCGGCAGGGTTGGCGGAACCCGCCGGCGGGCCGCCGCGCTCCAGCCGCTCCAGCCGTTTTTCCAGCCGGGCGAGGCTGTCGCGCACCCGCCCGACCTCGGTGCCGAATTCTTCCAGCGCGGCATGACGCACCAGCGTCGGGCGCTCGTCCAGCAGGTAGTCGGTGACGTTGTCCACCAGTGCGCGGCCCACGCGCGTGGCCTGCTCGTGCACCTGGCGCGCGCCGTCGACCACGCGCTGCGCCACGCTGTCGCTGAGCGGGCCGCCCAGGATGCCGCGCAGCGCGAGCGACAGATCCTCGGCGGCGTCCCAGCGCAGGTTGCGCGCCAGCGCCGACACGGTGTTGGCCAGCTCGGCATCGCCCTCGATGCGCACATGGCGCAGGGCGGCAGCCTGGCCGCCCTCGGCCACGTCGGCGGCCACCAGCGGCCACTGCTGCACCGGCACGCGCAGCGTCACCGCAGGGGCCTCGGCCTCGGGCGCGAATTCGGTACAGCCATGCTCGGTCACCTTCAGCGACAGCACGAAGGCGGCGGCGTCGAAACGGATCACGCGCCCGGCATATGGCACAAGCTGGTTGCGGGCCCACGGCTCCTGCTCGAGCAGGTGGTTCAGCGCCGAGACGGCAGGCGTGGCCAGGGCGGAAGGCAGAGTATTCATGGCGGCGTGGGTTGGCAGGCAGGGCGCGCAGCGGCGCTGCGCGTCGGGCATCCCAAAGAAAAAGGCCCACGCTTTCACGTGGGCCTCCATTCTAAGCTACTCCCCCCGGCGCATCACCGCGGGTGCGCTATCAGGACTCCTGCTGGATACCAGCCAGCAGCCAGCCGCCGGTGCCGGTGGAAGGCTTGGCCAGGTTCCACACCTCGCCGAAAGGCTGGGCTGCCTCGCCAGCCTTCTCACGAATCATGCCGGAGAAGCGCACGCTGGCGATATGCTGGGTCGGCGTCGACTCGATGCCGAGCAGCTGGGCTTCGAGCGTGACCACATCAGTCTTGTTGACCTCGGCGCCGCGCTCGGCCAGATCCATCTTGATCTCGGCGAACATCTCCGGCGTGGTGAACTCGCGGATGTCTTCCAGGTTGCCGGCATCCCACGCGGCCTGCAGACGCACGAAGTGGACCTTGGCGTTGCGCAGGAAGGCTTCGGTGTCGAAGTCCGTCGGCACGCCCCACGGCTGTTGCGCCACGGCATCGGCCGCCACCGGGGCTGCCGACGCTGCCGGCAGTACCGTGTTGGCCGCCGGGCTGGCCGGGCTGCCCGAAGACACAGGCGTCGGCTCACCGCGGAACATCGGCTCGGCGTCGCGGCCCAGGATCGGTGCGTGGCCGGCGCCGGCGTAGGCCGGCTGCTGGGTGCGCTTGCTGCCGCCGCGGAACTTGCGGATCAGCCAGATCGCGGCGAACGCGACCAGCGCGATCAGGATCAGGTTGGACAGGAAGCTCAGCGCCGCGCCGCCCAGGCCGAAGTGCGACAGCAGCCAGCCGATGCCCAGGCCAGCGGCGATGCCACCGAGGATGCCGCCCCAATTGCGCTTGGGCGCCGCGGCCGCGGCCGCGCCGGCTGCACCGGCCGTTGCCGGAGCCGCCTGCTGTGCCGGCTGCTGCGCCTGCTGGGTCGGCGAAGTGGGCTGCGGCGCCTGCTGGCGCTGCGTAACCGACTCAGATTGCTTCCCGATGCTGCGCGAACCGCCCATGCGCTTGGCATTGGCGTCGAACATCACTCCCAAGGCCATCGCCGTAATCAGCGACCCTACCAGGAACTTCCCACGAAATGACGACATATTCTGTTATCCCCTGTCAGTTTCACCCTATCTTGGGGTGAGGCATGGCGATTTCAAGTGTTCTTAATACTTCCGCCCGACGTGGAGCGCCACCACCCCGGCCGTCAGATTGAAGTATTCGACATTCTCCAGGCCGGCATGTTCCATCAAGCGTACAAGCGAAACCTGGTCTGGATGCATTCTGATCGATTCCGCGAGATAGCGATAGCTAGGGGCGTCCCCCGCCACACGCTCGCCCAGCCACGGCAGCACCTTGAAAGAATAGACGTCGTAGGCCTTCTCCAGGGGTTTCCACACCTTGGAGAACTCCAGCACCATGACCTTGCCGCCCGGCTTGACCACGCGGCGCATCTCGGCCAGCGCGGCATCCTTGTGCGTCATGTTGCGCAGGCCGAAAGCCACCGTGACCACGTCGAAGTAGTTGTCCGGGAACGGGATGCGCTCGGCGTCGCACAGGCACACCGGGGTCACGATGCCCTTGTTCAGCAGCCGGTCGCGGCCCACGCGCAGCATCGACTCATTGATATCGGTCAGCCAGACTTGCCCGGTCGGGCCGGCCTGCTTCGCGAAGGCCTTGGCCAGATCGCCGGTGCCGCCGGCGATGTCCAGCACCTTCTGGCCGGGGCGCACGCCGGCCTGGGCGATGGTGAACATCTTCCACAGCCGGTGCATGCCGCCCGACAACAGGTCGTTCATCACGTCGTACTTGCTGGCCACGGAATGGAACACGCCGGCAACCTTGCCGGCCTTTTCCGTTTCGTCGACCTTTTCGAACCCGAAGTGGGTTTCACTCATCTTTCAAGACTCCAGGATTGTCGGGGGCGGCTCAGTGGTGGTGGCCGCATGCGTGCCCGCCGCCGGCGGCGGGCATCGGGGTGTCGCGGTCCGCGCCGGCGGCTTCCAGGCGCTGCAGGTAGTCCTGCCAGAGCGCGTCCTGGTTGTCGCCCAGGCGGTACAGCAGGTCCCAGGAATAGATGCCGGTGTCGTGGCCGTCGGAAAAGCGGATCTGGATCGCGTAGTTGCCGACCGGCTCGACCGCCTCGACGCCGACCTCGCGCTTGCCGGTCTGCAGCACTTCCTGCCCCGGGCCGTGGCCCTGGACTTCGGCGGACGGCGAATATACCCGCAGCAGCTCGAACGGCAGCCGGAAGCTGCGGCCGTTGTCAAAGCCGATCTCCAGCACGCGGGATTGCGTGTGGACTGTCAGCGCGGTGGGATGGGGAGTGTCTTTATCCAGGCCTGCCATGATGATCGCGGCCCGTGCTAGGGGCGCCCTCGAATAGGTGATTCCAGCGGTGATTCCAGCGGTGTTGCCAGCATGAGGGGCCGGGCGGCGCCAGTGGCGCCGCGCCGCGTCACGCTTCGCTTACGACCCGATAGCTTACCCCAGGCATGCCGGCTTGCGCAGCTTGCTCCGCCTCGCCGTCCTGCGGCACGTAGCGCAGGCGCCGGCTGTGGAACGCGGCCACGGTGCTGCGGTGCGCGATGCTGACGATGGCGGCGCCGGGCAGCGACTCCACCATCAGCTTGTACATGGCGCCTTCGGTTTCCTCGTCGAGTGCGCTGGTGGCCTCGTCCAGGAACAGGTAGTCGGGCTTCTGCAACAGCGCGCGCGCAAACGCCAGCCGCTGCTGCTCGCCCGGCGACAGCCGCAGCGCCCAGTTGTCGAACACGTCGAGCTGGTCCACCAGCGCGGCCAGCCGCGCCTGGCGCAGCGCCGCCTGCAGCGCTTCCTTGTCGTGCGCGGTGCCGGCGTCCGGGTAGGCCAGCGCATCGGCCAGCGTGCCGATCGGCAGGTAGCTGCGCTGCGGCAGGAACAGCATGCGCTTGTCCTCGGGCATGGTCACGGTGCCGCTGCCGTAGGGCCAGATCCCGGCCAGCGCGCGGAACAGCACGCTCTTGCCGCAGCCCGACGGGCCGCTGACCAGCCAGCGCTCGCCCGGCGCCACCGACAGCGAGAACGGCGCCACCAGCGGCCGCTGGCCCACCGCCGCGCCGCGCGCGGCGCGCACCGGCAGCGCCAGCGACAGGCCGTCGATGATGATGCCTTCCTGCGGGCGGCCGGTTTGCTCCACCTCGATATCGCGCGTGCCGCCCGGCGCCAGTTCCTGGCGCTCGGCCACGCGGATCGCTTCCTGGAAATCGATCAGGCGGTTGGCCGCGGCCTTCCAGCCCACCAGCGTGGCGTAGCTGTCGACGAACCACGACAGCGCGCCCTGCACCTGGCCGAAGGCGGAGCTGATCTGCATCAGCCCGCCCAGCGTCATCTTGCCGGCGAAGTAGCGCGGCGCGGCCACCAGAATCGGGAAGATGATGGCGAACTGGGCGTAGCCGGAGCTGACGAAGTTCAGCCGGCGCGTGTACAGCATCAGCTGGTTCCAGTTGGCGCGGATGCGGTCGAAGCGCGCGCGCAGGCCGCCCTTCTCGGTCGGTTCGCCACGGTACAGCGCCACGGGTTCGCTGTTCTCGCGCAGCCGCACCAGCGTGAAACGGAAATCCGCCTCGTACTGTTCCTGCTGGAAATTCAGGCCGATCAGCGGGCGCCCGACGAAGTGCGCCACCAGCGATCCCACCACGGCATAGCCGGCCGCAAACCAGACCATATAGCCCGGAATCACCAGCTCGCTGCCGCCGATGGCAAAGCTGATCGGACCGGACAAGGTCCACAGGATGCCGACAAAAGAGACCAGTGTCACCACGGAGTTCAGCAGCCCCAGCGACAGCGACAGGCCGCCGTCGGTGAACAGCCGCAGGTCGTCAGCGATCCGCTGGTCGGGGTTGTCGGTGGTATGGGTCTGCTCGATGCGGTAATACGCCTGGTGCCCCAGCCACCGGTCCATGAACTGGCCGGTCATCCAGGTACGCCAGCGCATCTGCAGCATCATCGTGTAGTACTGCCGGGACAGAAAGGCAACGATATAGAAGCCCGCGATCCACGAGAAGCGCAGCAGCAGCACCTTGAACGAGGCATAGTCGCGCTGCTCCAGCGCGTTGTAGAACACGCGGTTCCACTCGTTGAGCAGCACGTTGATATAGACGATGCCCAGGTTCAGCACGATCACCAGCGTGAGCAGGCCAAGGCCCGCCACGCGGTCTTCGGATTTCCAGTAAGGCTTGATCAGCGCCCAGGTCGCGGCCATGCGCAACCGGCTCTGGATCTTGAGAGCCTGGGCCGGAACGGCCGGGCCCGGTACGGTGACTGAGGTCGGGGTCGAGGACATAGCGGCAGCTGTTGGCCCGCCAGCGGATGCGGGCCGGGCTTGTTGTTCTGGATGCCGCGGCGGCGGGCCGCGGCAGCAACAGCATTCAGACGGTCAGCGGCAGGCGCGGGTTCCGCGCCTGACTTCAGGCATCCTCTGATTCGAGCAGCGCAAGTGCCGTGCGCAGCGCGGGCAGCCGGCTGGCCAGCTCCTGCACCCGCACGGCGTCGGCAGCGCGCTGCGGCGCGGCCCAGATTGCCTCGGGGAAATGCGTGTCCCAGCGGTAGCGCGGGATGATGTGCCAGTGCAGGTGCGGCACCATGTTGCCGAACGCGGCCAGGTTGACCTTGTCCGGCGTCATCACCTCGCGCACCACCCGCTCGGCGCGTGCGACCAGCCGCATCAGCCAGGCCTGGTCGCCATCGTCGAGGTCGCTCAGTTCGGCCACGTGGTCATTCCAGACGATGCGGCAGAAGCCGGGGAAGCGGTCATGCTCGACCAGGATCAGACGGGCGCGGTCGCCCATCCAGACCAGTTCGCCGCCGTCGGTTTCGCACAAGGGGCAGTTGGGTACGCGCGCCATCGTCGAGACTTAAACCAGCACCCGCTCGATACCGCCGGCGTTCGCCTTCGCCACGTACTCCGGCATCCAGTTTTCCCCGAGCAGATGCTTCGCCATCTCGATCACGATGTAGTCCGCCTGCACCGTGGCATCTTCCTTGTAGCGCGACAAACCCTGCAGGCACGACGGGCAGCTCGTCAGGATCTTGACGTCGCCGGTGAAGCCGTCGGCGCGCAGCTTGTCGGCGCCCTTGGTCATTTCCTCTTCCTTGCGGAAGCGGACCTGCGTCGAGATATCCGGGCGGGTCACCGCCAGCGTGCCCGACTCGCCGCAGCAGCGCTCGTTCTTCTCGATCTTGCCCAGGCCGGTGTTGCCGCCCATCAGGTCGTTGACCAGCTTGGTCGGGTCCATGGTCTTGATCGGGGTGTGGCAGGGATCGTGGTACATGTAGCGCGTACCGGTCACGCCCTCGAGCTTGACGCCCTTCTCCAGCAGGTATTCGTGGATGTCGATGATGCGGCAGCCCGGGAAGATCTTGTCGAATTCATACCCGGCGAGCTGGTCGTAGCAGGTGCCGCAGCTCACCACCACGGTCTTGATGTCGAGGTAGTTCAGCGTGTTGGCCACGCGGTGGAACAGCACGCGGTTGTCGGTGACGATCTTCTCGGCCTTGTCGTACTGGCCGTTGCCGCGCTGCGGATAGCCGCAGCACAGGTAGCCCGGCGGCAGCACGGTCTGCACGCCGACGTGCCACAGCATCGCCTGCGTGGCCAGGCCCACCTGCGAGAACAGCCGCTCCGAGCCGCAGCCCGGGAAGTAGAACACCGCTTCCGTTTCCGGCGTGGTCGCCTTCGGGTCGCGGATGATCGGCACGATCTCGTTGTCTTCGATGTCGAGCAGCGCGCGCGCGGTCTTCTTGGGCAGGTTGCCCGGCATCTTCTTGTTGATGAAGTGGATCACCTGCTCGCGCACCGGCGGCTTGCCCACGGTCGCGGGCGGATGCGCGGTCTGCTTCTTCGCGATCTTCTTCAACACGTCGTTGCCGAGGCGCTGCGCCTTGTAGCCCCAGTCGATCATGACCTTGCGGGTCAGGTTGATGGTCTCGGGGTTGGTGGCGTTCAGGAAGAACATCGACGCCGCGGTGCCGGGGTTGAACTTCTTCTGCCCCATCTTGCGCAGCAGGTTGCGCATGTTCATCGACACGTCGCCGAAGTCGATCTTGACCGGGCACGGCGTCACGCACTTGTGGCAGACCGTGCAGTGGTCGGCCACGTCGGAGAACTCGTCCCAGTGCTTGACCGAGATGCCGCGGCGGGTCTGCTCTTCGTACAGGAAGGCCTCGACCAGCAGCGAGGTCGCCAGGATCTTGTTGCGCGGGCTGTACAGCAGGTTGGCGCGCGGCACATGTGTGGCGCACACCGGCTTGCACTTGCCGCAGCGCAGGCAGTCCTTGACGCTTTCGGCAATGGCGCCGATATCGCTCTGCTGCATGATGATCGACTCATGCCCCATCAGGCCGAACGACGGCGTGTAGGCATTGCGCAGGTCGGCGCCGGGCAGCAGCTTGCCCTTGTTGAAGCGACCTTGCGGATCGACCTTCAGCTTGTAGGCGCGGAAGTCGCCGATCTCTTCCTCGGTCAGGAATTCCAGCTTGGTGATGCCGATGCCGTGCTCGCCCGAGATCACACCGTCCAGCGAACGCGCCAGGTCCATGATGCGGGCCACCGCGCGGTGCGCGTCCTGCAGCATGTCGTAGTCGTCGGAGTTCACCGGGATATTGGTGTGCACGTTGCCGTCGCCGGCGTGCATGTGCAGCGCCACGAAGACGCGGCCGCGCAGCACCTGCTTGTGGATCTTCTGGGCTTCGTCCAGGATCGGCTTGAACTCGCCGCCGTTGAAGATCTTGCGCAGCTCGGCGCGGATCTCCGACTTCCACGACACGCGGATGGTGCGGTCCTGCAGCAGGTGGAACACGTTGGCGTCCGGCTGCTGCTGCAGCCGCGCCTCGAACTCCTGCCCCAGCAGCCCCAGCCCATGCCCGATCAGCGAGGCCTTGGCCTGCACCAGCGGCAGGTCCAGGTGGTCCTGCAGGTAGCGCCAGCGCGCGCGGACCTCGCGCAGCAGCGTCAGCGCGTGCTGCACACGGTCTTCCAGCAGTTCGGCGCTGGGGATCTCGTTGGCGTCGTCGCTGCGGCCCAGCGGCAGGTTGCCGCGCGCGAAGAATGCTTCGAGCGTGTCGACCAGCTTGAGCTTGCTCTTGATCGACAGCTCGATATTGATGCGCTCGATGCCGTCGGTGTACTCGCCCATCCGGTTCAGCGGGATCACCACGTCTTCGTTGATCTTGAAGGCGTTGGTGTGCTTGGCGATGGCGGCGGTACGCGAACGGTCCAGCCAGAACTTCTTGCGCGCCTCGGGGCTGACGGCGATAAAGCCTTCGCCGCTCTTGCCGTTGGCCATGCGGATCACTTCCGAGGTGGCGCGCGCCACGGCGTCCTCATCGTCGCCGACGATATCGCCGATCAGCACCATCTTCGGGAAGGCGTTGCGCTTGCTCTTGGTGGCGTAGCCGACCGCGCGCAGGTAGCGCTCGTCCAGGTGCTCCAGGCCGGCCAGGATGGCGCCGCCCGGCTTCTTGGTCTCGGCGTCGAGGAAGTCCTTGATCTCGACGATGCTGGGGATGGCGTCGCGCGCCTGGCCGAAGAACTCCAGGCACACCGTGCGGATGTGCTTCGGCATGCGGTGCAGGATCCAGCGCGCGCTGGTGATGATGCCGTCGCAGCCTTCCTTCTGCACGCCCGGCAGGCCCGCCAGGAACTTGTCGGTAACGTCCTTGCCCAGGCCTTCCTTGCGGAACTTGCGGCCTTCGATGGCCAGCGTCTCGGTGCGCAGCACCTTCTCGCCCGCGGCGCGGTTGCCATCCGACCACTTCAGTTCGAAGGTGGCTACCGGCACGTCGTGGATCTTGCCCAGGTTGTGGTCCAGCCGGGTGATTTCCAGCCAGTTGCCCTCCGGGTCCACCATGCGCCACCAGGCCAGGTTGTCCAGCGCGGTGCCCCACAGCACGGCCTTCTTGCCGCCCGCGTTCATGGCCACGTTGCCGCCGATGCACGAGGCATCGATCGAGGTCGGGTCGACCGCGAACACCAGGCCCGCCTTGTCGGCGGCATCGGCCACGCGGCGCGTCACCACGCCGGCGCCGGAGAAGATGGTTGCGACCTTGTGCGACACGCCGGGCAGGTCGGTCTGCTCGACCGGGCCGAGCTGCTCCAGCTTCTCGGTATTGATCACCGCGCTCATCGGCGTCAGCGGCACGGCGCCGCCGGTGTAGCCGGTGCCGCCCCCGCGCGGGATGATGGTCAGGCCGAGCTCGAAGCAGCCCTTGACCAGCCCGGCGATCTCTTCCTCGGTGTCGGGCGTCAGCACGACGAACGGGTATTCCACGCGCCAGTCGGTGGCGTCGGTCACGTGCGACACGCGCGACAGGCCGTCGAACTTGATGTTGTCCTTCTGCGTGACCTTGCCCAGCACGCGCTGCGCGCGCTTGCGCAGGTCGTAGGCGGCGGCGAATTCGTTCTTGAAGTCCTCGATCGCCTGCTTGGCGAAGGCGACCAGCTGCTCCACGCGGTGCGACCGGTCCTCGGCGGCGGGCTCGGCGTGCTCGGCACGGTCGGCGGCGCGGCGCTTCTCGATCTCGTTCAGGCGGTGGTGCAGCGCGCTGACCAGCATCTGGCGGCGCTTGGGATTTTCCAGCAGGTCGTCCTGCAGGTAGGGATTGCGGCGGACCACCCAGATATCGCCCAGCACCTCGTACAGCATGCGGGCCGAACGGCCGGTGCGGCGCTCGCTGCGCAGCTCGTCCAGGATGCGCCAGGCTTCCTCGCCCAGCAGGCGGATGACAATCTCGCGGTCCGAGAAGGACGTGTAGTTATAAGGGATTTCACGCAGGCGCGGCGGGGCGTCCTGCGCGGCGAGCTTGGCGTCGAGCACGAGTGGGGCGTTCATTGGGGGACCGCTTCCTGCTGCGCACGGGGACAGTGCGCGAATCGTTCAGTAAAGGGCGATTGTACTGCAAGGCCCGGTTTCGCCGCACCGCAGCATCAGGGAATCCGTGTCGGAACAAGGGATTAGGCGACTTTAAAGGGCGCAACGGCGCCCCGTGGTGGTGCCGGCGGCGCACCGGCTCAGAACAAGGACTTGAAAGTCAGCGCAATGTTTTGCCAAAAACTGTCCGGGACCCACAGCAGCGCGGCGGTCATGAACAGGTAGCGGATGAATTTGCCCACCGCCATCCAGGCCAGGCTGGGCCAGAAAGACAACCGCAGCCATCCCGCCAGAGTGCACAGAGGATCACCAATCGCGGGCAACCACGAAAACAGCAGCGTGGGCGGCCCGAGCCGGCGCATCCAGCGGAAATAGCGCGCGTCCAGCTTGGGCTTGGGCGGCTTGCGCGCGTGTTCGCGGTGCTGCAGGTGCTCGAGCTCATGCTCGCGCGCCCGGCGCCGCTTGTGGTAACGCACCAGCGCCAGCTTGGCGGCGTAGCCCAGCCACCAGTCGATGGCGCCGCCCACGGTGTTGCCGAGCGTGGCCACCACGATCGCCGGCCAGAACATCTGCGGGTTGAGCTTGACGTAGCCGAACACCGCCGGCTCCGATCCCAGCGGCAGCAGCGTGGCCGAGACCAGGCTGACGACGAAGATCGCGGGCAGGCCCACCTTGGGCAGGGCAACGGTTTCAAACAGCCAGTCGAAGAAGGCTTCCATGTCAGGGGTGTGCTGGGGGCCGGGCCATTCTAGCAGCGCCCCTGCCGGGCCCGCGCCCCATATGGGGCGCGGGCAAACCACATGGCAGCGCCCCACGATTTGTGATTAACTGTTAGAGCCTGTTGCGGCCAATCGTTCGCCGGCCGTGCGCAACGAGCGCTGGCGCACCATCAGCAGTTGCAGCGGCAGCACCAATATCACGAATTAGCCGTCCTATAGCCGTCTTAAGCGGCAGTACCGCGTCGTGGCCAGTCCCGCGCAGTTCTTTCGGGATTTCGGGCAATTGGTCATGCGCGTCCACCCCACATGGAGACAAGCATGGCGATTCCGATCCGCCTGACGGTCAACGGCAAGCCCGTTGACGCGCAGGTAGAACCCAACACCCTCCTGGTCCAGTTCCTGCGCGAACAGCTGCGCCTGACCGGCACCCACGTCGGCTGCGACACCGCGCAGTGCGGGGCCTGCACGGTCCACCTGGACGGCCGTGCGGTCAAGTCATGCAACCTGCTGGCGGTGCAGGCCGACGGCGCCACGGTCACCACCATCGAAGGCCTGGCCAAGCCCGGCACGCTGCATCCGATGCAGGAAGCGTTCCGCGAATGCCACGGCCTGCAATGCGGCTTCTGCACGCCTGGCATGGTAATGAGCGCGGCCGCGCTGGTGCGGGAGCACCCCGGCGCCGACGCCGCCACCATCCGCGCCCACCTGGACGGCAATATGTGCCGGTGCACGGGCTACCACAATATCGTGCGCGCGGTGCAGCAAGGCCAGGCGGCCATGCAGGGCACCACCGCCAGCGCGGAATAAGGGGGACGGGCCATGAACGCACCTGAGAACCAGCGCCTGGTAGGCGCGCCGGTCAAGCGCAAGGAAGATTTCCGCTACCTGACCGGCAGCGGCCAGTACACCGACGACATCGTGCTGCCGCAGCAAAGCTATGCGTACTTCCTGCGCTCGCCGCACGCGCACGCACGCATCCGCTCGATCGACAAAACCGAGGCGCTCGCCTCGCCCGGCGTGATCGCCGTGCTGACCGGCGAAGAGCTGGCGGCCGACAAGGTGGGCGGCCTGCCCTGCGGCTGGCTGATCCACAGCATCGACGGCTCGCCGATGAAAGAGCCGCCGCACCCGGTGATCGCGCACGACAAGGTGCGCCACGTGGGCGACCAGGTGGCGCTGGTCATCGCCGAGACGCTGCAGCAGGCGCGCGACGCCGCCGAGAAGATCGACGTCGACTATGAAGAGCTGCCCGCCGTGGTCAACGCCGCCGACGCCGCTTCCGCGAGCGCGCTGGTGCACGACGATGTGCCGGCCAACACCTGCTACACCTGGGGCCATGGCGACAAGGCCGCCACCGACGACGCCTTCGCCAAGGCCGCGCACGTGACCACGCTGGAGATCGTCAACAACCGGCTGATCCCCAACGCGATCGAGCCGCGCGCGGTCAATGCCAGCTACACGCGCCACGACGACAGCTTCACCGTCTACGTGGCCAGCCAGAACCCGCATGTCGAGCGGCTGCTGATGGGCGCGTTCGTGCTGGGGCTGCCCGAATCGCGGCTGCGCATCATCGCCCCCGACGTGGGCGGCGGCTTCGGCTCCAAGATCTTCCTGTACCCCGAAGATGTGGCGCTGACCTGGGCGTCGAAGAAGGTGGGCCGGCCGGTCAAATGGACCGCCGACCGTTCCGAAGCCTTCCTGACCGACGCGCACGGGCGCGACCATGTGACCAAGGCCGAGCTGGCGCTCGACGCCGACGGCAAGTTCCTGGCGCTGCGCGTGCATACGGTGGCCAACATGGGCGCCTACCTGTCGACCTTCGCCAGCTGCGTGCCGACCATCCTCTATGCCACGCTGCTGGCGGGCCAGTACGCGACGCCCGCGATCTATGCCGAGGTGCAGGCGGTGTTCACCAATACCGCACCGGTGGATGCCTATCGCGGCGCCGGCCGGCCCGAGGCCACCTATGTGGTGGAGCGCCTGGTCGAGACCGCCGCGCATGAACTGAACATCGACCCCGCGGAGCTGCGCCGCAAGAACTTTATCCGCCAGTTCCCGCATGCCACGCCGGTGGGCCTGACCTACGACACCGGCGACTACGAGCCGTGCCTGGCGCGCGCGCAGGAGCTGGCCGACGTCAAGGGCTTTCCGGCCCGGCGCGACGAAGCGAAGCAGCGCGGCAAGCTGCGCGGGCTCGGCTACTCCTGCTATATCGAGGCCTGCGGGCTGGCGCCGTCCAATATCGCCGGCGCGCTCGGCGCGCGCGCGGGGCTGTTCGAGGCGGGCGAGATCCGCGTGCACCCGACCGGCACCGTCACCGTGTTCACCGGCTCGCACAGCCATGGCCAGGGGCACGAGACCACCTTCGCGCAGGTGGTGGCCGACCGGCTCGGGCTGCAGATGGACCAGGTCGAGATCGTGCACGGCGATACCGGGCGCGTGCCGTTCGGCATGGGCACCTACGGCTCGCGCTCGCTGGCGGTGGGTGGCTCGGCCATCGTGAAGGCGCTCGACAAGATCGAGGCCAAGGCCAAGAAGATCGCCGCGCATCTGCTGGAAGCGTCGGACACGGACATCGAGTTCAGCAACGGCGTGTTCCGCGTGGCCGGCACCGACCGCACCAAGACCTTCGGCGAGGTCGCGCTGACCGCCTACGTGCCGCACAACTACCCGCTCGACAAGCTGGAGCCGGGCCTGAACGAGAACGCGTTCTACGACCCGACCAACTTCACCTACCCCTCCGGCGCCTATGTGTGCGAGGTGGAGGTGGATCCGGATACCGGCGAGTCGCATGTGGTCAAGTTCACCGCGGTCGATGACTTCGGCAACATCGTCAACCCGATGATTGTCGAGGGCCAGGTGCATGGCGGCATCGGCCAGGGGTTGGGCCAGGCCATGCTGGAGCAGTGCGTCTACGACCCCGACAGCGGGCAGTTGCTGACCGGCTCGTACATGGATTACGCCATGCCGCGCGCCGCCGACCTGCCCGACTTCACCGTCGAGACCGCCACCGGCACGCCCTGCACGCACAATCCGCTGGGGGTGAAGGGCTGCGGCGAGGCCGGCGCGATCGGCTCGCCGCCGGCGTTTATCAACGCGCTGGTCGATGCGCTGTCGCCGCTGGGCGTCAAGGACGTGCAGATGCCCGCGACCCCGCACCGCGTGTGGCAGGCCATCCAGGCCGCGCGCCCCTGAGCGCCACGGACCGACGAACCGGAAAGGAAACCGACATGTACGCATTCCAGTTTGAACGTGCCGCGGATGCCCAGGCGGCGGTGGCCCGGCTCAAGGCCGACCCCGACGCCAAGTTCCTCGGCGGCGGCCAGAGCCTGCTGGCCGCGATGAAGCTGCGGCTGGCCTCGCCCTCCGTGCTGGTGGACGTGGCGCGCATTCCCGGCATGGCCGAGATCCGCATCGACAACGACGAGATCGTGATCGGCGCGGCGGCACGCCATGCCGATGTGGAAACCAATGCCGAAGTGCGCAAGCGCATTCCCGCGCTGGCAAAGCTGGCCGGCGGCATCGGCGATCGCCAGGTGCGCGCGATGGGCACGCTGGGCGGTTCCATCGCCAACAACGATCCGGCGGCCTGTTATCCGGCGGCCGTGCTGGGCCTGGGCGCCAGGGTCGTCACCGACCGCCGCACCATCGCGGCCGACGATTTCTTCAAGGGCCTCTATGAAACCGCGCTGGAACCGGATGAACTGATCACCGCGGTGCACTTCCCGATCCCGGAGCAGGCGGCCTACGTCAAGTTCCGCAATCCGGCTTCGCGCTTTGCGCTGGTCGGGGTGATGGTGGCGCGCACGGGGAATACCGTGCGCGTGGCCGTCACTGGCGCGGCCGACAGCGTGTTCCGGTGCCAGCCGCTGGAGCAGGCGCTGGCCGGGGATTTCAGTGCGCAGGCGGCGCGTGGGGTGAAGGTCGATGCTTCGCGGCTGAATACCGACCTGCATGCGTCGGCGGAGTACCGGGCGCATTTGATTCCGGTGCTGGCGGCAAGGGCGGTGGAGGAGGCGGTGAAGGGATAGTGCTTCGCCGCTGTCGCTTGTTGTCTCCCCTCTCCCGCGCGCGGGAGAGGGGAGCAAACCGCTGGCGTGCGAGGCGCGTCGGCACACAAGATTGCTCATGCTCCCCACCTCCATCGACGACACCCTCGCCCAACTCGAACACCAGCAGTACTTCGCCGACCGCGAAACCGCCACGGTGCTCTACCTCGCCATGCGCATGCAGCGCCCGCTGTTTCTCGAAGGCGAGCCCGGCGTCGGCAAGACCGCGCTGGCGCAGGCGATGGCGGGCGTGCTCGGCACGCGGCTGCTGCGGCTGCAGTGCTATGAGGGCCTTGATGCCGCCAGTGCGCTGTACGAGTGGGACTACCCGCGCCAGATCATGGCGCTGCGGCTGGCCGAAGCGCGCGGTGAACGGCCCGAGGCGCAGTCGCTGTATCACGACGACTATCTGCTCAAGCGCCCGCTGCTGGAATCGCTGCTGCCCGACCCTGCCGCACCCGACGTGCCGCGCGTGCTGCTGATCGACGAGATCGACCGCGCCGACGAGCCGTTCGAAGCCTTCCTGCTCGAAGTGCTGTCCGAATTCCAGGTCTCGATCCCGGAGATCGGCGTGATCCGCGCCGAGCGCCCGCCGCTGATCGTGATCACCTCCAACCGCACGCGCGAAGTGCATGACGCGCTCAAGCGCCGCTGCCTGTACCAGTGGATGGGCTACCCGGAGCGCGACCGCGAGCTGCAGATCGTCGCCGCGCGCGCGCCCGAAGCTGCCGCCGCGCTGCAGGCGCAGGCGATCGACTTCGTGCACCGGCTGCGCGGCATCGACCTGTTCAAGGCACCGGGCATCGCCGAGGCCATCGACTGGTGCCGCGCGCTGGCGGCACTGGGCGTGACTGAGCTCGACCCGCAATCGGTGCGCGACACGCTGGGCGTGCTGCTCAAGTACCAGGACGACCTGGCGCGTGCCGACGGTCCCACCGTGGCGGGGTTGCTGGCCGGCGCCGCGCCGGAAGGCTGAGCCGTGGCCACGCTGCACCCCGCACGTAGCGCAGGCCCGCAGACCGGCCTGCCGGTGCTGGCGCGCAACGTCACCCACTTTATGCGGCTCTTGCGCGACGGCGGCTTCGCGCTGTCGCCGGCGCATGCGGTCGATGCGCTGGGCGCGCTGCGCCATGTCGATATCGGCCGCCGCGATGAAGTGCGCGCCGCGCTGGCGGCGCTGGTGCTGTCCGGCCCCGACCAGCGTCCGCTGTTTGACGCCGCCTTCGACCTGTTCTGGCGCGATCCCGACTGGGAAGGCAAGCTGCGCGCGCTGCTGCTGCCGCGCGTCGATGCCGGCGCGCCGCCGCCGCAGCGCAGCAACCGGCTGGCCGATGCACTCGCCGCGCGCCGGCCCGATGCGCCGCCGCGCCCCGCGCAGACCGAAGCCGAGCGCATCCATGTGCCGCTGACCTTCTCCGGCCAGGAGCGTCTCGCGCAGCGCGACTTCGAGACCCTGACCGCGCAGGAATGGCGCGCGCTGCAGCACCTGGTGCGCACGCGCCGCACCCATCTCGCGCTGCAGCGCACGCGCCGGCTGCGCGCCGCCACCTGCGGCACCCATGCCGACCTGCGCGCCAGTGCCCGCCTGGCGGTGCGCCAGCATGGCGAGTGGCTGCGCTGGAAATTCCGCAAGCACGCCGAGCGCAAGCCGCCGGTGGTGCTGCTGCTCGACATCTCCGGCTCGATGAGCCAGTACTCGCGCGCGGTGCTGTACTTCTGCCATGCGCTGATGCAGTCGCGCGAGCGGCTGTCGGTGTTCCTGTTCGGCACGCGGCTGACCAATATCACCCGCTCGCTGCGCGAACGCGACCCGGACGAAGCCGTGGCCGTCATCACCGCACAGGTGCGCGACTGGGCCGGCGGCACCCGCATCGGCGCCGCGCTGGCGAGCTTTAACCGCCACTGGGCGCGCCGCACGCTGTCCGGACGCGCCACCGTGCTGCTGGTCACCGACGGCCTCGACCACGAGCGGATCGACCTGCTGGGCGACGAGATGGCGCGGCTGCGCCGCTTTGCCCACCGCATCGTCTGGCTCAACCCGCTGCTGCGCTACCCCGGCTTCACTCCGCAGGCGCGCGGCGTGCAGGCGATCCTGCCGCATGTCGACGCGCTGCGCCCCGCGCATAACCTGGACAGCCTGCTCGCGCTGGAAACGCTGCTGTCCGACCCTCCTCCCGCCAAGCAAAACAAGGAACCACCGCCATGGAAATGAACCAGAGCCAGCGCCTGCCGGTGCCGCAGCAGGTGGCATGGGAAGCGCTTAACGACACCGAGCTGCTCAAGCACTGCATCCCGGGATGTGAGAGTATCGAGCCCGACGGCGACAACGCCTACCTGCTGGCGATGACGGCGGCGGTAGGGCCGGTCAAGGCGCGCTTCAAGGGCCGCATGGCGCTGGAAGATATCCAGGCCCCCGACAGCTACACCCTCCGCTTCGACGGACAAGGTGGGCCGGCGGGTTTCGGCAAGGGCACCGCGCGCGTCAGGCTGGAGCCCGATGGCGACGAGACCGTGCTGAGCTACACCGTCGACGCCCACGTCGGCGGCAAGCTCGCGCAGATCGGCTCGCGGCTGGTGGATGCCGCGGCGCGCAAGATGGCCGATACCTTCTTTGCGCGCTTTACCGAAGCGGTGACACCGGACAGTACACAAGACACGCCAGCGGCCGAGGGCGCCCCCGCCGCAGCCGCCGGCGACAATGAACAGACAAAGGAACCGAAGCGGAAACGATCATGGACAGCGTGGATCTCGAAGTCCTGAAGAACAGCGTGCAGTGGCAGCAGCAAGGGCATCGCGTGCTGCTGGTAACGGTGGTGCGCACTTGGGGTTCGTCGCCCCGCCCCGAAGGCGCGATGCTGGCCGTGCGCGACGACGGCCTGGTGGTGGGTTCGGTCTCCGGGGGCTGCATCGAGGACGACATCATCGACCGCGTGCGCCGCCAGGGCATCACGTCGGACCGCCCCGAAGCGGTCAAGTACGGCATCAGCGCCGAGGAGGCCCACCGCTTCGGCCTGCCCTGCGGCGGCACCATCGAGCTGGTGGCCGAGCCGCTGACACCGGCCAGCGGCATTGCCGAACTGCTCGACGCGGTGGAGAACGGCCGGCTGGTCGCGCGCACGCTGGACATGGCCACCGGAGCCGCCACCCTGGGCCCGGCCACCGCCACCGACGGGCTGGAGTTCGACGGCAAGACGCTGCTGACCATCCACGGTCCGCGCTACCGCATGCTGGTGATCGGGGCCGGGCAGCTTTCCAAGTACCTGTGCCAGATCGCCGTGGGACTGGGCTTCCAGGTCACCGTGTGCGACCCGCGCGAGGAATACACCGAGACCTGGGATATCCCCGGCGTGACCATGGTGCGGACCATGCCGGACGACACCGTCACGGACATGAAGCTGGACGAGCGCTGCGCGGTGATCGCGCTGACGCACGATCCCAAGCTGGACGACCTGGCGCTGATGGAAGCGCTGCGCACCAGGGCGTTCTACGTCGGCGCGCTCGGCTCGCGCCGCAACAACCAGGCACGGCGCGAACGGCTCAAGGAGTTCGACCTGACCGAGCTGCAGCTCGCGCGGCTGCATGGGCCGGTCGGCATCTATATCGGCAGCCGCACGCCGCCGGAGATCGCGATCTCGATCCTCGCAGAAGTGATCGCGGCCAAGAACCATGTGTCGCTGCCCGACATCCTGCAGGTCGAGGGCGCCAAGGCTGCGCGCGAGATGGCTGCCAGCACGGGCAGCAGCTGCGAAGTCCCGGCCGGCCCCGCCACCTAGACAAAGTCACGCCATGACCGCCGCCCCCAACGCTCCCCTGCTGCGCACCGACCTGCCTACCGGCATCCTGCTGGCGGCGGGCTTCGGCCGCCGCTTCGACGCGGCCGGCAAGCGCAACAAGCTCCTGGAAGTGATGCCCGGCGGGCGCACCGTGGCCTGGCGCAGCGCACGCAATCTGGCCGCGGCGCTGCCGGAATCGATCGCCGTCATTCGTCCAGGCAATCCGGCGCTGGCCGAGGAACTGCGCCGCGGCGGCTGCCGGGTGCTGGAGTCGGCCGAAGCCGAGGCCGGCATGGGCGCAGCGCTGCGCGCCGCGGTCGCGGCCACGCCGGATGCGCGCGGCTGGGTCGTGGCGCTGGCCGATATGCCCTGGCTGCCAATGGAACTGATTCGCGCGGTGGCGCTGACGATCACTACGCCGGAGACCATCGCCGCGCCATGGCGCAACGGGCAGCGAGGGCATCCGGTGGGTTTCGGCGCGGCGTGGCGCGAGGAACTGCTGAAGCTAGATGGGGATGAGGGGGCGCGGGCGTTGTTGAAGGACAAGCCGGTGACGCGGATCCTGACTGACGATGATGGGGCGTTTCGGGATATCGATACGCCGGGGGATTTGCGGTGAGGCGTGGCGCAAGGCTACGTGAACCGCTCGGCTTGCTCCCCTCTCCCGCAAGCGGGAGGGGCCGGCCTGCGGTAGTTGTAGCAACATCGCCTCGCCTTAAGCAGGGAGACCGGCCCGCGGTAATTAAAGCGACATCGCCTCAGCCGGCGCTCTGTCCCTTGTCCCCCGCCAACTCGCTCGTCTTCACCGCCATGATGAAATCATTCCGGTGCAAGCCCTTGATCTTCTTCGTCCGCCACGACACCGTGGCATGTCCCCAGCCGAAGCTGATCTCGGGATGATGCCCCTGCGCCTCGGCCAGTTGGCCGACGCCGTTGACGAACGCCAGTGCGTCAGCGAAATTGCCGAAGGTGAAGCGCCGCTCCAGCCGGGTGGCCCCATCCACCAGGTCCCAGCCCTGCGCCTGCGGCAACAAAGCCTCCGCTTCGTCCGGCGTCAGCGGCGGCACCCCGCCGCGGCAAGGCGTGCACGATTGCGATGCCAGGTCTTCACTCATGCTCATGCTCCCCGACCGGAAGCTCAGCCGCCTTCGGTCTCAGTCAGTGCGCGCAGGAACTCGCTGCTCCACCAGTGCACATCCTGCGCGCGGATGCGCTCCAGCAGTTTCTGGTGGCGCTGCTGGCGTTCGGCCAGGGGCATGTGCAGCGCCTGCTGGATCGCCTGCGCCGTGGCGCGCGTGTCGTAGGGGTTGACCAGCAGCGCCTCGCGCAGCTGCTCGGCCGCGCCGGCGAAGCGCGACAGCACCAGCACGCCCGGATCCTCGGGGTCCTGCGCGGCGATGAATTCCTTGGCCACCAGGTTCATGCCGTCGCGCAGCGGCGTCACCAGCGCCACGCGGCTGGCGCGGCACAGCCCGGGCAGGCGCTTGCGGGCGGTGGTGCGATGGATATAGCGCACCGGCATCCAGTCGAGTTCGCCGAACTCGCCGTTGATGGCACCGCTCAGCCGCTCCATTTCGCTGCGCAGGTCGACATAGGCATCGACCGATTCGCGCGACGGCGCGGCGATCTGCACCAGCGTCGCGCTCATGCGGTTCTCGGGGTATTCGGCCAGCAGCCGGTAGAACGCCTTGAGCCGGTGCGGCAGGCCCTTGGAATAGTCGAGCCGGTCGATGCCCAGCAGCAGCCGGCGGCGCGCGTACTGCGCGCACATCATCTCGTAGGTTTCCTGCGCCTCGTCGCCGCGGCCCAGCTCCATGAACTCGTCGACATCGATGCCGATCGGGAAGGCCTGCGCGCGCACGGTGCGGTGGAAGGCGCGGTAACGGTGCTCGCCCATCGGCTCGGCCTGGGCCTCGGCCTGCACATAGCGCGAGAAGTGCTCGACATCGGCATGGCTCTGGAAGCCCAGCAGGTCATAGGCGAACAGCGCGCGCATCAGCCATTCATGCTGCGGGATCGCGGCCAGGATCAGCGGCGGCGGCAGCGGCACGTGCAGGAAGAAGCCGATCTTCTGGCCGCAGCCGATCGCGCGCAGCTCGGACGCCAGCGGGATCAGGTGGTAGTCGTGGATCCAGATGATGTCGTCGGGCTCGAGCAGCGGCGCCAGCTTGCGCGCGAACAGCGCGTTCACGCGCCGGTAGCCGTTCAGGAAGTTCGAGTCGAAATCCGCCAGGTCGAGCCGGTAGTGGAACACCGGCCACAGCACGCCGTTGCTGTAGCCCAGGTAGTAGGCGTCGTGGTCTTCGCGGCTCAGGTCGACGGTGGCGAGGGTGACGTTGCCGGCCTGCTGCAGGTGCAGGTCGCCTTCGCCGGGCGTGCCGCCCTGGGCGGTTTCCAGCGCCTTGCCGCTCCAGCCGAACCACAGGCCGCCGGTCTGGCGCAAGGCCTCGGAAAGTGCGACGGCAAGACCGCCCGCGGCCACGTTGCGGGGATCGGCGACCCGGTTGGATACCGCTACAAGTCTTGGCATATGTTGTTTTCTGGAGTCCTCTGTTCTTGTTGCCGTGCCGGGCGGCGGGATTGCGGGTGTATGGTCAGATCACCGTATCCCACGGCGCCGACAGCCGCATCGCGCCATTGATCAGCCCGACCATCGAATACGTCTGCGGGAAGTTGCCCCACATCTCGCCCGTGACGGGATGCGTGTCCTCGGACAGCAAGCCGAGCGGATTGCGCGCGGCCAGCATCGCCTCGAAGATCTCGCGCGCTTCCTCGCGCCGGCCAATACGTGCGAGCGCGTCGATGCGCCAGAAGGTGCAGATATTGAACGCGGTCTCGGGCTTGCCGAAGTCGTCCGGCGCCTCGTAGCGGCGCATATAGGGGCCGTCGCACAGCGACGTCTCCAGCGCCTTGACGGTGGCGATAAAGCGCGCGTCGCGCGGATCGATGAAGTTGACCTCGGCCATCAGCAGCACGCTGGCATCGAGCTCGCGCCCGCCGAAGCTCTCGGCAAAGGCCTGGCGCGACTCGCTCCACGATTCGGCCAGGATGCGCTCCTTCATGCGGCGGGCATGGTCGTGCCAGTAGGCGGCGCGCTGGGGCAGTTTCAGCTTCTCGCCGATCTTGGCGAGGCGATCGCACGCGGCCCAGCTCATCAGCGCCGACGAGGTATGTACGCGCGCCCGGGTGCGCAGCTCCCACATGCCGGCGTCGGGCGTGCCGAACACCCTGACCGCCTGCTCGCCCACCTCTTCCAGCCGGTGGAACTCGGCCGGGCCGCCGCGATGCAGCAGCCGGTGGTCATGGAAGGCCTGGGCGGCGCCCAGCACCACATTGCCGTAGACGTCGTGCTGGAAGTGCTCCTGCGCCTGGTTGCCGACGCGCACCGGGCCCATGCCGCGGTAGCCGGCCAGGTGGTCAAGCATGCTTTCAGGGAGCTCGCGTTCCAGCCCGATGCCGTACAGCGGCTGGATATGTCCGTCCTGCGACTGCATCACCACGTTGGACAGCCAGCGCAGGTAGTCCTCCATCGTGCCGACTTCAGACAGGCTGTTCAGCGCGCGCACCACGAAGAAGGCGTCGCGCAGCCAGCAGAAACGGTAGTCCCAGTTGCGGCCGCTGCCCGGCGCCTCCGGGATGCTGGTGGTCATCGCCGCGACGATGGCGCCGGTTTCCTCGTACAGCGACATCTTCAGCGTGATGGCGGCGCGGATCACCGCGTCCTGCCATTCGCGCGGCACCGCCAGCCGGCGGCTCCACAGGCGCCAGTAGGCGGTGGTTTCCTGTTCGAAGTCGCGCGCGGTTTCTTCGACGCCGTGCGTCAGCGTCTCATCCGGGCCGAGGATGAAGTTGTGGCCGCGCGTCACCAGGAACGGCGTCTGCGACAGCACGTAGGCCAGCGGCGCGTCGGTGGTCATGCGCAGCGTCATGGTGTCGCCGATGTAGCGCACATGGCTGCTGCCGCGCGTGACCTCGGGCGCCTTGCGGCCCCATTCGAAGCGCGGCGCCACCACCACGCGCACGCGCGGCGCGCCGCGCACCGGGCGGATGCGCCGGATCAGCGTGGTCGGGCGGAAATAGCGCCCCAGCCGGAAAAAGCGCGGCGCGAAATCGGTGATCTCCAGGCAGTTGCCATGCGTGTCGCTCAGGCGCGTGCGCAGGATCGCGGTATTGGGCTCGTACCACTGGCTGGAGGCGTGGAAGTCCTCGATCTCGATCGAGAAATGCCCGGCGTTCTCGCTGGGGTCCAGCAATGCGTTGAAAACGGGATCGCCGTCGAAGCGCGGCAGGCATGACCAGACGATGCGCCCGCGGCAGTCGACCAGCGCGGAAATGGCGCAATTGCCGATCATGCCGAGCGACAGCGACGGGTTGGCAAAGCGGCCGCCACCGTCGACGGTCTTGTGCACGCCCTCGGTCGGCGGCTTGCCCAGTTCCCCGGGGCTGCTGGGATTGTTCACAGCGTTGGTCACAGCGATTTCTTCCTCAGGATGTCGTTCTGTTGGGCGTTGTGTGGGGCGCTGCGTGCGGCCCGGTGTGGTGGGTTTCGTGCGGCACCGCGGCCGGGCGGCCGGCCGCGCGACCGGCGTTGTCCAGCGCGCGGGCCGAGCGGTGCAGCCAGCAGCGCAGTGCGGCGGGACCGGTCACGCTGGTGGCGGCCAGGGTCTGGCGCTGGCCCACCAGCACGCCCAGCCCGCCCAGCTTGCGCACGGCGGCAAAGCCCGGTTCGTCGGTCATGTCGTCGCCGGCAAACAGCGGCACGCGCTCGGCAAAGGGCGCCGCTTTCATGAACGCGGCGATGGCGTCGCCCTTGTCGATGCCGGCGGGCTTGATCTCGACCACCATCTTGCCCGGCAGCGCCTCCAGCCCGACCGCGTGCCGCATCACGTCGGTGACCGCGGCGTCGACGATGCCAGCCAGCTCGGGCGCCTGGCGGTAGTGGATAGCGACGGCAACGGACTTGCGCTCCAGCATCAGCGCGGGATAGGCGCGCACCAACGCTTCCAGGTGGGGGATCAGCGGTTCCAGCCCGGGTGCGGGCGTCTTGGTCACCATGGCGCCGTCGGTGCGGAATTCGGCGCCGTGCACGCCGGCCGCCGGCAGTTGCAACGGCTGCAGGAAGTGGTCGAGTTCAACGATCGGCCGTCCGGAGATGACGGCCAGCGCGCCGTCCAGCCGCTGGTACAGCGTGCGTAGCGTGCCGACCAGTTCGGGTTCGACCTGCACCAGTTCCGGGCGCGGCGCCAGGTCGGCCAGGGTGCCGTCGAAGTCGAGGAACAGGGCGGTATTGGGTTCGATAAGCGGTAGCTCAGGCATCGCGTTAAACCGTAACACGTCGTTTTGACCTGCGTCCACCGGGCGCCGTCCTACATGGCGCCGGCATAACCTGGCGGCGTTGCAAGTCCGGGCCAGCCCCTTGCCCCAGCCGCCGCGCCCCGCTTCCGAGTGCGCCGCCCTCCACACAAAGGGCGCCGTCCATCCGGACGGGGCGGCATGCCGCACGCGGCGGGAGCGTCGCCCGGGCCGGGTGGATGGCGTCGCCATCCTTTATCATTGACGGTTTCCGCGAGAATTTCCGCCTTTTTTTGCGCCGCTATTTTTTTCGCCGCTTTCCTTTCGCCGTCCCACGGCCCCTGCCCTGACACCATGACCCGCAAGTCCGCTGCCTCCGCCGCCAAACCCGACTACCTGAAGAAAATCCTGACCGCCAAGGTCTATGACGTGGCGCAGGAGACCGAACTGACCTATGCGCACCAGCTGTCGGCGCGCACCGGCAATTCGGTCTGGTTCAAGCGCGAGGACACCCAGCCGGTCTTCTCCTTCAAGCTGCGCGGCGCGTACAACAAGATGGCGTCGCTGTCGCATGAGGAACTCAAGCGTGGCGTGATCGCCGCCTCGGCCGGCAACCATGCGCAGGGCGTGGCGCTGGCCGCGGCGCGCCTGCAATGCAAGGCGATCATCGCCATGCCGGTGACCACGCCGCAGGTGAAGATCGACGCCGTGCGCGAGCGTGGCGGCCAGTGGGTGGAGGTGGTGCTGCATGGCGAGTCGTACAGCGATGCCTATACCCACGCCGCGGTGCTGGAGAAGAAGCACAAGCTGACCTTCATCCACCCGTTCGACGATCCCGAGGTGATCGCCGGCCAGGGCACCATCGCCATGGAGATCCTGCGCCAGCATCCCGGCCCGATCCACGCGGTCTTCGTCGCCATCGGCGGCGGCGGGCTGATCTCGGGCATCGCGGCGTACATCAAGGCGGTGCGCCCGGAGATCAAGGTGATCGGCGTGCAGACCGTGGACTCGGACGCGATGAAGCGCTCGATTGACGCGGGCAAGCGTATCGAGCTGAAGGAAGTGGGCCTGTTCTCGGACGGCACCGCGGTCAAGCTGGTCGGCAAGGAAACCTTCCGTATCACGCGCGAGCTGGTCGACGACATCATCCTGGTCGATACCGATGCCATCTGCGCGGGCGTGAAAGACGTGTTCCAGGACACGCGCAGCATCCTCGAGCCGGCCGGCGCGCTGGCGGTGGCTGGCCTGAAGGCCTATGCCGAGCGCGAGAAGCTCAAGGGCCAGCACCTGGTGGCCATCGCCTGCGGCGCCAACATGAACTTCGACCGCCTGCGCTTTGTCGCCGAACGCGCCGAGGTGGGCGAGGCCCGCGAAGCCGTGTTCGCCGTGACGATCCCCGAGGAGCGCGGCAGCTTCAGGCGTTTCTGCGAGCTGGTCGGCACGCGCAGCGTCACCGAGTTCAACTACCGCATCGCCGACACCAGCATGGCGCATATCTTCGTCGGCGTGCAGATCGCCAGCCGCGCGGAGAACGACAAGATCGCCGCCAGCTTCCGCAAGCACGGCTTCGACACGCTGGACCTGTCCAACGACGAGCTGGCCAAGCAGCATATCCGCTACATGGTGGGCGGGCGCTCGGCGCTGGCGCATGACGAACTGCTGTTCCGCTTCGAGTTCCCGGAGCGGCCGGGCGCGCTGATGAAGTTCCTGTCGAGCATGAGCCCGAACTGGAACATCAGCCTGTTCCACTACCGCAACCAGGGCGCCGATACGTCCAACATCCTGGTCGGCATCCAGGTGCCGAAGAACGAGATGCGCGCCTTCCGCGCCTTCCTTTCGACGCTGGGTTACGTACACTGGGACGAAACCGACAACCCGGTGTACAAGCTGTTTTTGTCCTGACCCGCCCCCTGCCGAGCGCCCCATGAGCCTCCCTGAACATTCGCCGCTGGGCAAGCCCTCGGCCTACAAGACCGAATACGACGCCTCGCTGCTGTTCCCGATCCCGCGCCAGCCCAAGCGCACCGAGATCGGCCTGCCCGCCGGCAAGCCGGTGCCGTTCTTCGGCATCGATATCTGGAACGCGTACGAGCTGTCGTGGCTGAACCTGAAGGGCAAGCCGCAGGTGGCGCTGGCCACCTTCATGATCCCCTCGGACACGCCCAATATCGTCGAGTCCAAATCATTCAAGCTGTACCTGAACTCGTTCAACCAGACCAGGATTGCTTCGCCCGAGGCGCTGCAGCAGCTATTGCACCATGACCTGTCCGAAGCCACCGGCGGCACGGTGCAGGTGCGGCTGGTGACCGAGGCGGAGCTGGGCAACCAGAAGATGGGAGAGCTCGACGGCTTGCTGCTGGACCGGCTCGATATCGAGGTAGACCGCTACGATCCCGCGCCCGAGCTGCTCTCTGCCGACCAGCAAGAATCGCCGGTGGAGGAAACGCTGGTGTCGCATTTGCTGAAGTCCAATTGCCTGGTGACCGGGCAGCCGGACTGGGGCAGCGTGCAGATCCGCTATGTGGGGGCGCCGATCAACCAGGAAGGGCTGCTGAAATACCTGATCTCGTTCCGCAACCATAACGAGTTCCACGAGCAGTGCGTGGAGCGGATCTTCATGGACGTGATGCGGCAGTGCAAGCCGGTGAAGCTGGCGGTGTATGCGCGGTATACGCGCAGGGGCGGGTTGGATATCAATCCGTTCCGGACCAACTTCAATACGGCTTGGCCGGATAACAGGAGGAATGCGCGGCAGTAGGCGCGGGGCCGCGATAGGACGATAGCGCTCACCTGCCGCTTGTTTGCTCCCCTCTCCCGCAGGCGGGAGAGGGGACCGGTTTGCGGGAGTGGCAACGGCGTCGCCAAGTGCGAGCGCCCTGCCCTTCCCTCAAAACTCCCCGTGAAACCGCACCCCATAAAACTTCACCGGCCCCCGGTCCCGGTTGTACCCTGGGTTGCGCACATACTGGAAATCCGGACTGATGCTCAGGTACTTCACCGGCTGGAAGCTGTAGTAGACCTCCAGGATCTGCTCCGGCCCATAGCGCAGCGCCCCATCCCCCAGGAACGCCCCTTGCCCGCCTGCAGCGAGGTAATTGCGATGGTCAGGTCCCAGCATATTGACCGCCAGCGCCACGCCCAACGCATCGCGCGCCCGTCCCCACGCATCGCCCTTCAGCACCCCGCCCATCGACACCTGCCGCCCGATCTCGGTAAAGGCATAGGTCTCGGTCTTGTCGTCAGACAAGCTGGCGCGCGCGAACATCCCCAGTGAATCGGTGACCTGCTGCAGCAGCGTCACGCCCACGCCGGTCTTGGCGTGCTCGCGCCGCACGTCGGCGAGGTCGGGCGTAGTGTTGTTGGCGATGCCGAAGCCGATGGCATCGCTGAACGCGCCCATGCGCGCCTTGTTGCGGAACCACAGCAGCCGCGCGGTGCCGGGACGGCCGGCAAGCTGATAGCGCTTTTCCAGTTCGATGATGTCGCCGTAGTGCTCGAACATCCGTCGGTCGAGCCGCAGCCCGTTGGACTCCAGCGGCTGCAGGAAGCGCCCCGCGCGCGCCGACCAGCCGTCGCCGATGTACTCGAGCGCCAGCCCCCAGCTATAGCCGCGCGCATCGGCCGGGTAGTCGAAGGCGCCATGCGTCATGAACGACCAGTTCATGAACTGCGTACGCGGGTCCGAGCCGAACTCGTTCTGGTCGAACACATCGAGCACGCCGAAATTGCCCGCGGTCAGCACCATCCGCTGCTTGTCCACCGTGCGGGCGAACTGGTTGAAATCCTCGTCCAGCGTCTCGGTGCCGCCGCCCATGCCCCAGGTCTGCCGCAAAAACGCACGCGCGCGGTAGAACACCGGGTTGGTGCTTGCCGCCTTGCCCAGCTCGCCGTTGGACAGCCCGCCCAGCCCATGCAGTCCGGAGAACGGGACGCCCTGCGTGGCCTCGGGGTTGAAGTGGAATTCGGCGCCGCGCCACAGGTTGAGCCCCAGGTCCAGCGTCGCGCTGAAGGAATAGCTCTTGGCGCGTCCGGTGCCAAGGCTGTTCGGGCCCGAATACGCTGCGTTGAAGGCCGGCTTGCGCTGCCAGATGTAGGTGCTCTGGCCGTGGAAGGCAAAGGGGCTTTCAGTGTCGGCGGCGGCGGGCGCCGGCTCCGCTTGCTGCGCCATCGCGGGCAGGCAGGCGGAGCAGATAAGCGCGGCGAGCGCCCGACGAATGCGAGCGCGATGAAGGCGAAGCGGTCCGCGCGACAGCGCGAAGGCAAGTGGCGGAAACGGCATGAGCGAAGGGGCGGAAGGGGCTTGGCGAAGAGATGTGCCGCAGGCGGCGCGCCCCGGCCGCCCGCAGCATAGCCAAGCGCCGATGACATGTCCACCGGGGGGTCGCACAACCGCCATACAAGATGTGCGCGCACCCCGACGTTGTAACCGCCCTTGAATTAATTAATTCGAAAATTAATATTGATTCGACGCAACCCTTTTTCCGCTTCGACATGCCGCGCCAGGGCCCCCCCCCCCCAAACCCGGGGGTATTAAAAAAAAAGCCCCCCCCC
>NZ_JBEFLI010000110.1:0-15449 GCF_040578825.1 Cupriavidus necator
GTGCAGGGATGGGCGCGTGCGGGCGGGTTGCGCTCGCTCAACCTGACTACGTTCGCGCATTTGCCCTGGAATGCGCCGTTCTATGCCTCGCTCGGCTTCCGGCAATTGCGCGAGGACGAGCTTTGTCCGCTGCTGGCCGATGCGCTGGCGGCACAGCGAGCGGCGGGATTGCGGCAGCGCGTGGCGATGCGGAAGGTATTCTGATAGCGTGATCCATCGTTGCTATACTTGTATAGCAATTACTTTTGGGGGGCTGCCATGCTTGCCATCCGACTACCTGACGACATCGAAGAGCGCCTGGAGGCCCTCGCCAAGCGCACCGGCCGCACCAAGACGTTTTATGCTCGTGAAGCCATCATGCAGCACCTGGACGACCTTGAAGACCTGTATCTGGCAGACAAGGTTGCCGCGCGCGTTCGCGCCGGCGAGGAATCCACGGTAACGCTGGATGAACTGGAGGCGCGGCTTGGCCTGGCGGATTGAAATCACGCAAACGGCAGAGAAACAACTTGCCAAACTGGACCGGCCGGTCGCGAGACGTATTGTCACGTTCTTGCGCGAACGTGTCGCGGCATCCGTGGACCCCCGCTCGCTTGGCGAAGCCCTGAAGGGCAGCGAGTTAGGCGAATACTGGAAATACCGGGTCGGCGACTGCCGCTTGATTTGCCAGATCGAAGACGCCCGTATCACGGTTGTGGTGCTGCGCCTGGGGAATCGCAGAGACGTGTATCGCTAGCGTCAGGATTTGTGCGACATTCGCGCAACCGCCAAAACCGAGCGGCAGCCCGCCGCTATGATGTCGGGCAGCATTCCCCGCCAATTACCCAGCGTCCCGACCATGTCCGCCCAGCCCCCCGAAATCATCCCCGTCGCTCCCGGCACGCCCGACAAGCCCTATTTCGGCATCGACGTCCCGCTGATGCGCTATTTCGGCCTGCAGCCGGTGCATATCGAGGAAGGCCTGTGCCGTACGCGGCTGCCGGCGCACCCGTCTCTGGTCAACAGCCGTGGCGATGTGCATGGCGGCACGCTGATGGCGACGCTGGATTTCACGCTGAGCGGGGCCGCGCGCTCGCACGCGCCGCTGGAAACCGGCGTGATCACCATCGACATGTCTACACATTTCCTCGCCGCCGCGCGCGGCGAGCTGACGCTGGAAGCGCGCTGCCTGCGCCGCGGCGCGCGCATCGCGTTCTGCGAAGGGGAAGTGAAGGATGCGGCCGGCACCGTGGTGTGCGTGGCGCGGGCCGCGTTCAAGCTGGTGCCGATGTCCAGCGGCGGCAACTGACGTTCACGCAGGCCGCTCAGTCCCGCAGCGGCCGGTACACCTGTTCGAACCTGGCGCGCTCGGTGATGCCATAGTCACCGGGCGCGTATTGCATCAGCCAGTCGCCCGGCTTGCCGTGCAGCACGTCGCCGCCGGCGCTGCGCGCGATGCTGAAGGCCTCGTGCATCTCGCGCGCCAGCACCGGGATCGGCTTGTTGCGGTAGGCGCCGTCCTGGCCGTGCGTGAGCGGCGGCACCGCCTCGTATTTGGGATCGAAGCGGTCGCGCGACACGCACCAGCGGTCGCCGCTGCGGCTGGTGATCAGCGCATCGCCGGGCTGGTAGCGGTTGGGGCCTTCGCGGCTGATCAGCTCGCCGGGTTCGGTAGCGAACATGACGTCGACGATTTCATGCTTGAGGTAGAACGCGGCTTCGGGATCGCTGCGCAGGTCTATATTCGTCAGCATCGTCATTGGACCCTCAGCCCAGCGCGCGCGGCGCGAACAGATGGTTCAGCGGACCGTTGCCGGCGCCCAACCGCAGCCCCGCGCCGGCCGCGATAGCCTGCGCCACGTAATCCAGCGCCTTGCCGACCGCAGCTTCCAGCGCATCGCCACGCGCCAGTTGCGACGCGATCGCCGCGGCCAGCGTGCAGCCGGTGCCGTGCAGGTTGCGGGTCGCGACGCGCGGGTGCGTGAACACGCGCACGGTGCCGTCCTTCAGCATCAGCAGGTCGTCCAGCCCGCCCGCACCGCCGGCAGCGCCATCGGCTTCCAGGTGCCCGCCCTTGAGCAGCACTGCCGGGCAGCCCATCGCGATCAGGTCGGCCGCGGCCTGTTCCATCTCGGCACGGCGCGTGAGCTTGCGGCCCAGCAGGTAAGACGCCTCGGGCAGGTTGGGCGTGACCAGCAACGCGCGCGGAAACAGCAGCCGCACCATCGCCTGCGTAGTGGCATCGTCGGACAGCGTCGCGCCCGAGGTCGAGATCATCACCGGATCCACCACCAGCTTGCGCATGCCATGCCGGTCCGCCGCCGCAGCCACCGCCTCGACGATGGCGGCGGTGCCCAGCATGCCGGTCTTGGCCGCATCCACGCCGATATCGCTGGCCACCGCGTCGATCTGCGCCGCCACCATGTCCGCCGGGATGGCATGCACGCCGGTCACGCCCAGCGTGTTCTGCGCGGTGATCGCGGTGATGGCGCTCATGCCGAAACAGCCCAGCGCGGAAAAGGTCTTCAGGTCGGCCTGGATGCCGGCGCCGCCGCCGGAGTCGGAACCGGCGATGGTCAGGGTGCGGGGTGGCGTTGGGTTCATCTGGGAAGGAAATCGGGGAGCGGGCGCCGGGCGCGCCGGCAATTCGCGGGTGCGCAAGGCGGCCGGGCACGCTACAATACCGCCACTCCGAGGAGCGTTGCAACGGATGGGGGCCAGGGCAGAGCACATCGCCGGGCCGGCGGCACAGCCGCCCATGCCATCCGCCAGGCTCGGACTGTCTTCAACGGCGCTCGCTGATCCGTGGTTTTCGCACGGAGGCGAGTCGACCTATCCGCCCGCCATGCATGCCTTTTGTCATGCGACTGGCGCGGCCCATCTCCCGTACTCGTCACCTGCGTGCCACTCTTCACCGGAGTGAAACATGAACGCTGTGACCGACCTGAAGCAAGACTACCTCGTCGCCGATATCGGCCTGGCCGCCTGGGGCCGCAAGGAAATCGCCATTGCCGAGACGGAAATGCCCGGCCTGATGGCGATCCGCGACGAATTCGCCGCCGCGCAGCCGCTCAAGGGCGCGCGCATCGCCGGCTCGCTGCACATGACGATCCAGACCGCCGTGCTGATCGAGACGCTCAAGGCACTGGGCGCCGACGTGCGCTGGGCCTCGTGCAATATCTTCTCGACGCAGGACCACGCTGCCGCTGCCATCGCCGCCGGCGGCACGCCCGTGTTCGCCTTCAAGGGCGAATCGCTGAAGGAATACTGGGACTTCACCCACCGCATCTTCGACTGGTCTGACGGCGGCACGCCCAACATGATCCTCGACGACGGCGGCGACGCCACGCTGCTGCTGCACCTGGGTGCGCGCGCCGAGAAGGACGAGTCGGTGATCGCCAAGGCCACCAGCGAAGAAGAAACCTACCTGTTCGCCGCGATCAAGGAAAAGCTGGCCAAGGACCCGAGCTGGTACAGCCGCAACCTGGCAGCAATCCGCGGCGTGACCGAGGAAACCACCACCGGCGTACACCGCCTGTACCAGATGGCCCAGAAGGGTGAGCTGCGCTTCCCCGCGATCAACGTCAACGACTCGGTGACCAAGAGCAAGTTCGACAACCTGTACGGCTGCCGCGAATCGCTGGTGGACGGCATCAAGCGCGCCACCGACGTGATGATCGCCGGCAAGATCGCCGTGGTGGCCGGCTACGGCGACGTGGGCAAGGGCAGCGCACAGGCGCTGCGTGCGCTGTCGGCCCAGGTGTGGGTGACCGAGATCGACCCGATCTGCGCGCTGCAGGCCGCGATGGAAGGCTACCGCGTGGTGACCATGGACTACGCCGCCGAGCACGGCGATATCTTCGTTACCTGCACCGGCAACTACCACGTCATCACGCATGACCACATGGCGAAGATGAAGGACCAGGCCATCGTCTGCAATATCGGCCACTTCGACAACGAGATCGACATTGCCTCGATCGAGAAGTACGAGTGGGACGAGATCAAGCCGCAGGTTGATCATGTGAAGTTCCCCGACGGCAAGAAGCTGATCATCCTGGCCAAGGGCCGCCTGGTGAACCTGGGCTGCGCCACCGGCCACCCGTCGTACGTAATGAGCAGCTCGTTCGCCAACCAGACCATCGCGCAGATCGAGCTCTGGCAGGAACGCGACAGCGGCAAGTACCCGATCGGCGTCTACACGCTGCCCAAGCACCTGGACGAGAAGGTGGCGCGCCTGCAACTGCGCAAGCTGAACGCGCAGCTGACCGAGCTGACCGACCAGCAGGCTGCCTATATCGGCGTGAAGAAGGATGGCCCGTACAAGGCGGATCACTACCGTTATTGATCGGCTCCGCCCTTTGGGCTTGCCAGGAACCACCAATCAAGGAGCCGTCATGAGACTACTGGTCGTCTGGATCATCAACGCTGTTGCGCTGTTTGTGTTGCCGTACATCATCCCGTCGATCCACATCAAGAGCTTCGGCTCGGCGATGCTGGCGGCGCTGGTGCTGGGCCTGGTCAACACGCTGATCCGTCCGATCCTGGTGATCCTGACGCTGCCGGTGACGGTGCTGACGCTGGGGCTGTTTATCTTCGTCATCAACGCGCTGCTGTTCCTGTTTGTCGGCAACCTGTTGTCGGGCTTTACCGTCAGCAGCTTCTGGGCGGCCCTGCTGGGCTCCATCCTGTACAGCGTGATTTCGTGGCTGCTGTCCAGCCTGCTGCTGGGCGACCGCAACGACTGAAGCAGGCCACAAATCCATACCGCGCGCCGCGCCAACGCGGCGCGCCACCATCATGCAAGACCGCTACTTCAGCTTTGAATTCTTCCCGCCCAAGACGGCGGAGGGCAGGGAAAAGCTGCGCAATACGCGCGCGCAGCTCGCCCCGCTCAAGCCCAAGTACATCTCGGTGACGTTCGGCGCCGGCGGCACTACGCAGCAAGGCACGCTCGACGCGGTGCTGGAAATCCAGCGCGACGGCATCGAGGCCGCGCCGCACCTGTCGTGCGTGGGCTCGTCGCGCGAAAGCCTCCGCGCGATCCTGCAACAGTACCGCGACGGCGGCATCCGCCATATCGTCGCGCTGCGCGGCGACATGCCCTCGGGCATGGGCGAGATCGGCGAGTTCCGCTATGCCAACGAGCTGGTGGAGTTCATCCGCGCCGAAACCGGCGACTGGTTCAATATCGAAGTCGCCGCCTACCCCGAGTACCACCCGCAGGCCAAATCCCCGCGCCACGATCTCGAGAACTTCGTGCGCAAGGTCAAGGCCGGCGCCAACTCGGCGATCACGCAGTATTTCTACAACGCTGACGCCTACTTCCGCTTTGTCGATGACGTGCGCGCGACGGGCCTCGAGGTGCCGATCGTGCCGGGCATCATGCCGATCACCAACTACACGCAGCTGATGCGCTTCTCCGAGACGTGCGGGGCCGAAGTGCCACGCTGGGTGGCCAAGCGGCTGGAGAGCTTCGGCGACGACCGCGAATCGATCCGCGCCTTCGGGCTGGATGTGGTCACCGCGCTGTGCGAGCGGCTGCTGGCTGCTGGCGTGCCGGGGCTGCATTTCTACACGCTCAACGCGGCCGGCGCGACCAAGGCGATCTGGCAGCGGCTGAAGCTTTAAGCGGCGCCGCTGAAGAGGGGCGAGCACATCAGCCGGGGCCAACGGTTCTCCCCTCTGGGCTTGCCTTTACCCACATCTCGACTGTTAGGAGGTTGTAAACCGGATCGGACGGTGTTAACTTCGGGTGGAATCAATGATCAGTGGTGGTGATTTTGCCTGATACGGGAGTCTTGGAAGACTGGGCCAGCGCCGAATTCGGCGGCGCGCAATTGGGCGATGCCCGTCGTACGCAGCGCTTGGTGGCGTTGGCGCGTGAACTGGCGAAGAAGGCCCATGTCTCGTTCCCGCAAGCCTTGAGTGGCGCGCAACTCAAGGCGGCATATCGCTTCTTTGATAATGAGGCGATCGATCCGAGCGGAGTACTGGCAAGCCACGTCGCGCAAACCGTGGTTCGCATGCAGCAGGTGCCTGTCGTCCTGGCGGTGCAGGACACCACGGAATTCAATCTGACGAATTTGCCCGCGACTGAGGGGCTTGGTCATGGCACGGGCGGCAATTTGCACGGATTCATGTTGCACAGCGTGCTGGCGGTAACTCCTGAGGGTCTGCCGCTGGGCGTGTTGGGCATGAAGACGTGGGTGCGGGTGCCACAAGACTCGGGCAAGGCTAAGCAACGGCGTGCGCTGTCCATTCGCGAGAAGGAAAGCGTGAAGTGGCTGGAGGGTCTGGAATGCCTCGAGCCGCTCAAGCCGCAGTGTCCGGATACGCGTCTTGTTGCCGTCAGCGATCGCGAGGGCGACGTGTATGACGTGTTCCTGGCGAGCCGCCCAGCCGGGGTGGATGGGCTGGTGCGGGCTGCCTGGAATCGGGGCGTGGATCACCCAGAGAAGTATCTGTGGGAGACGGTTGCTGCGGCCACCGAACTAGGGCAGACCGAACTGCAGGTGCCTGCGAGCGGTGGCAGGCAGGCACGTTGCGCGCGGCTGGCTGTGCGCTGCGTGCCGGTCCAGCTGCGACCGCCGCGTAGCCGCGGTGCAGAGGGCCTACCCGGGCTCGAAGTGTTTGCCATTCACGCGCTGGAAATTGAGCCGCCACAAGGGGTAGAGCCGCTTGAATGGATGTTGCTCTGTTCGATACCCACCCAAACGCTGGAAGAGGCGCTGGAGCGGCTGAGCTGGTATGCCCGGCGCTGGACCATTGAAACTTGGCATCGTGTCCTGAAAAGCGGCTGCCAGATCGAAGCCCGGCAGTTCGGCACGCTGGAGCGGTTCCTGCGTGCCACGGCGCTATTCGCAGTGATCGGCTGGCGCATTATGTATGCGACCATGCTGGGCCGGCTCGAAGCCGACATTCCTTGCTCAGTGCTATTGCAATCGCTTGAATGGCGAGCCTTGTACTGCCGAACACACGGCACAACCAAACCGCCGGAAGAGCCGCCCACACTCGGCGACGCGGTCCTTTGGATCGCCAAGCTCGGTGGCTATCTGGGTCGCAAAAGCGACGATCCTCCAGGAGCCACCGTCCTCTGGCGTGGTTTCCTCGCCCTGCATGAAATCACCGAGATGTATCGGATCTTCCAGAAGAGCGAGTAAGCCTCTTGGATTTGTGGGTAAAGCCAAGCCTCTGGGGGAGAGGGGAGCCTGCTGCATGCGTCAGCGGTGCCTCACTGCCCTGGCAGGCGAAACGGTGCCATACTCGCCCCCATGGTAAGCGCCACCTTCCGCTTCTACGAGGAACTGAACGACTTCCTCGCGCCGGACCAGCGCCGGCGTGACCTCCTCTGCGCCTGCGCGCGCGCCGCCACCGTCAAGCACATGATCGAAGCGCTGGGCGTGCCGCACACCGAGGTCGAGCTGATCCTGGTCAACGGCGAATCCTCCGGCTTCGAGCGATTGCTGCAAGACGGCGACCGCGTCTCCGTCTACCCCAAGTTCGAACGGCTCGACGTTTCCCCACTGTTGCGTGTCCGCGAGCAGCCGCTGCGCGTGATGCGCTTCGTCGCCGATGCCCACCTTGGCGGCCTGGCGCACCTGCTGCGCATGACCGGCTTCGACACCCTCTACGACAACCACTTCGAAGACAGCGAGATCGAGCGCATCGCCATCGAGGAAGGCCGCATCGTGCTGACGCGCGACCGCGAGCTGCTCAAGCGCCGCGGCATCACCCACGGCTGCTATGTGCGCGCGATCAAGTCGCGGCAGCAGCTGCGCGAGATCTTTGCGCGGCTCGACCTGGCGCGCAGCGCGCGGCCGTTCTCGCTGTGCCTGGACTGCAATGTGCCGCTGCGCGCGCTGGATGCCGCCGCCGCGGCCGGGCGCGTGCCCGACGGTGTGCTCGAACGCCATTGCAGCTTTGTCACCTGCGACCACTGCCGGCGCGTGTTCTGGGAAGGCTCGCACTGGCGCTGCATGCGTGCGCTGGTGGACGAGCTGGTGCAGGCGGCTGACTCAAGCCCGCCCCGGGCCTTGCCGTCAACCTAAAACGCGCCGCCCTCCGTCACGATCCAGTCCATCGCAATGTCGTGCGGCTGCGCCTGCAGCGCGATGCGGCAGGCTTCATAGCCGATGCCGATCGCCAGCGGGCGGTGCGGCAGCGACGCCAGCGTGCGGTCGTAGAAGCCGCCGCCGTAGCCCAGGCGGAACTTGTCGGGGCTGAAACCGACACAGGGAATGACCAGCGCATCGGGTGTCACGGCTTCGGTGCCGTCGGGCACCGGAATGCCATAGTGGCCGGTGGCCATCGGCGTGCCGGGCGTCCACAGGTGGAAATCGAGCGGCGCCCCGGGGCGGCTCACCGCTGGCAGCGCGGCATGGCGGCCGGGCACGGCGGCGAGCCAGCTCGCCACCGTGTCGCGGGCGTCGAATTCCCGCTGGATCGGCCAGTAGAAGCCCAGGCAGCGTACGGCGAGGCCGGCCAGCAGGTCGGACAGCGCGGCGGCGATGCGGGCGTCGGCGTCGGCGCGCATATCCAGGCCGGCGCGCAGCGACAGCAGCCTGGCACGCAGCGCGCGGCGATCGTCCGCGGCGGGGTCGGGGGGGAGGGTGGCAGGAGTGGAAGACATGGCGTGGGATAATGCCTGCGTCCGAACCAAACATGGACGGCGGATGCCGCGGCGTTGCATAACGGTCAACAACGTTGCAGGCCTGGCGCCGCCGTCATCGACAAGGAAGAAGAATGCTGAAGGGAGTATATCTGCAGCGTGCAGGGCGGGCCGCATGGATCGCCCTGGCATGTGCACTGCTTGTCACGCCGGTCCACGCACAGAAGCGCCCGCAAACCGTAGTGCGCCCGCAGGCGGCCGTGATCCCGGGCGATCCCGACGAGGCCTTCGCGCAGTTGCGCGAGGCCGCGCGCAAGAACGACGTGGAGCGCGCCTATGCGATCTCGGCCACGCTGGTGGATTACCCGATGCCGTCCTATGTCGAGTATTTCCGCATCAAGCCGCAGATGTTCGACGCCAGCGGGCTGGCGCGCATCGATGCGCCCGACGACCAGGTGCGCGCGTTCCTGCAGCGCTACAAGGGCGACGCCATTGCCGACCGCATGCGCAACGACTGGCTGCTGGTGCTGGGCAAGAAGCGCGACTGGGCCAACTTCGACGCCGAATACCCGCAGTTCGCGCTGAAGGACGATACCCAGGTGGAGTGCTACGCGCTGCTGTCGCGCGCGCTCAAGGGCCAGAACGTGGCCGCCGATGCGCGTGGCGTGCTGAGCGATCCCCGGTACTACGGCGAAGGCTGCGTCGACCTGATCGGCTACCTGGTGCAGAGCCGGCAGATCCAGCCCAGCGACGCCGCCTTCCAGGCGCGCCTGGCGCTGGAGCAGAACTTTATCACGCTGGCCGCCAGGATCGCCGCGCTGGTGCCGGATGCGCGCGTCGACGGCGACACGCTCGCCACCATCGTCAAGATGGCGCGCAACGACCCGACGCAGGCCGCGGCTTACCTCGGCACCGCGCAGGGTACGCTGTCGCGCGACGAGCAGGGCGCGGCCTGGGGCGTGATCGGCCAGTTCGCGGCCAAGAAGCTGCTGCCCGAGGCGGCCGGCTACTACCGCCGCCAGATGGATCTGGGCGGCAACCAGTGGCTGTCCGATGACACGCAGGAATGGCGCGTGCGCGCCGCGCTGCGCCAGGGCGACTGGAAGCAGGTGCGCCAGGCGGTCGAGCTGATGCGCCCCGAGCTGCGCGCCAAGGACCCGGCCTGGCTCTACTGGTACGGCCGCGCGCTCAAGGCCGACGGCCGCGATACCGAGGCGCAGCAGAACTTCCAGCAGATCGCCGGCCAGTACAACTTCTACGGCCAGCTTGCCAGCGAAGAGCTGGGCAACCGCATCACGCTGCCCGCGCGCACTAACGTCAGCGACGCCGAGGCCATGGCCATGCGCACGCGGCCCGGCTTCCAGCGCGCGCAGAAGTTCTATGCGATGAACCTGCGCTTCGAGGGCAACCGCGAGTGGAACTGGGAGCTACGCGGCATGAACGACCGCGAGCTGCTGGCCGCGGCCGAGTACGCGCGCCGCCTGGAGCTGCTGGACCGCACCGTCAACACCGCCGACCGCACCCGCAACGAGCATGACTTCACGCTGCGCTTCCTGATGCCGTACCGAGACATCATGCAGCGCGCCACCGACAACGTCGGCCTGGACATGGCGTGGGTCTACGGCCTGATCCGCCAGGAATCGCGCTTCCTCATGAATGCGCGCTCGTCCGCCGGCGCGCATGGCCTGATGCAGGTGATGCCGGCCACGGCCAAGTATGTCGCGCGCAAGATCGGCCTGAATGATTTCTCGCCGTCGATGATGGGCGATCCCAACGTCAATATCATGCTCGGCACCAACTACCTGAGCATGGTGCTGACCGACCTGGACAGCTCGTGGACGCTGGCCTCGGCCGCGTACAACGCCGGCCCGGGCCGGCCCAAGGCCTGGCGCAGCACGCTCGCGCAGCCGGTGGAAGGCGCGATCTTTGCAGAGACCATCCCGTTCACGGAAACGCGCGGCTATGTGAAGAATGTGCTTTCCAACGCCACGTACTATGCTGCATTGATGAGTGGCCGGCCGCAGTCGCTGAAATCGCGCCTGGGCACGGTCGCGCCGTCGCCGGTGACCACCACCAGCCTGCCCTGAGGGGTGCCCTGACAGGGGCCGGCGCCGGGACGCGTTCCCGGCGCCGACTTGCTGGCGCGGGTGCCGCGGCGTGCAGTTCTCTTGGCACGGAGGCATTCATGCAGACCAGCAACGTCCTCGTCATCGGTGGCGCCGGCTTCATCGGCAGCCACCTCGTCTCGCGCCTGGCCGGGGCTGCCTCGGCCTCGGGCGCGCCGCTGGAGCCGGGCAGCAACCCGGATTCCCCGATCGCCCCCGACCGCATCGTGGTGGGCACCCGCAATGTCGAGCACGCGCAGCACCTGCTGCTGTTGCCGCGCGTGGAAGTGGTCGAGCTGGGCCTGGCCGACAATGCCGCGCTCGATGATGCGATCGGCTCGCTGGGCGTGGACGGCATTGTCGTCAACCTGGTGGGCGTCCTGCACGGCGAGCGCGCCGAGCCCTACGGCGAAGCGTTCGCCAGCGCGCATGTAGAGATGGTGCGGCAGATCGTGGCCTCGTGCCTGTCCACCGGCGTGCGCCGGCTGTTGCATATGAGCGCGCTCGGCGCGGACAGCCAGGGCCCGTCGATGTACCTGCGCAGCAAGGGCGACGGCGAGCGCATCGTGCGCGCCAGCGGGCTGGACTGGACCATCTTCCGGCCGTCGGTGATATTCGGCCCCGACGACCACTTCCTCAACCTGTTCGCGCATATGCAGCAGATCGCGCCGGTAGTGCCGCTGGCCTGCGCCCAGGCGCGTTTCCAGCCGGTGTTCGTGCAGGACGTGGTGCAGGCCTTCCTCAATGCAATGGTGAACCCCGCCACGATCGGCCATGGCTATGAGCTGGGCGGGCCGCAGGTCTACACGCTGGAGGAGCTGGTGCGTTTTGCCGGCCGCGCCTCGGGCCATCCGCGCCCGGTGATCGCGCTACCCGATGCCTTGGCGCGTGTGCAGGCCACCATCATGGAGCACATGCCGGGCGACCCGCTGCTGTCGCGCGACAACCTGGACTCGATGCAGCTCGACAACGTGCTGCACGAACCGATCGCGCCGGAGCTGAACCTGCATCCCGCGAGCCTGGAGTCGGTGATGACCGACGCGCTGGCCGGGCGCAACCGCGACACGGCGCTGACCCATATGCGCGCCAGCGTGCACCGCTGAGGTGCCCGGGCGGCCCGCCCGCTATGTGACCGGATTTCATATCGGTTGCGAGTGCAATTCGCTTTGACGCGGGCGTTCGCGCTGGCAAAATGACCGATCCGGCGCGTGGCTGGCCCGCTGCGCCGCGTCCACTCCCTCCGTTTCCTCCCCCAAGGATCCCACGATGAAGCTCGTCATCGGCAACAAGAACTATTCCTCCTGGTCGCTGCGCCCATGGCTGCTGATGCGCCAGGCCGGCATCGAATTCGAAGAAGTGCAGGTGTGCCTGTTCACCGGGAATTTCGCCGCCGAGATTGCGCGCTATTCGCCCGCGGGCAAGGTTCCGGTGCTGGTCGATGGCGACGTCACCGTGTGGGACTCGCTGGCGATCTCCGAATACCTGGCCGAGTGCTTCCCCGAGAAAACGCTGTGGCCGGCCGACCGCGCCGAGCGCGCGGTGGCGCGCGCCGTCTGTGCCGAGATGCATTCCGGCTTCGGCAATCTGCGCAACCAGTTGCCGATGAACGTGACCGCGGTGCTGCCGGGGCGCGGCTGGAACGTCGCCGTGCAGCGCGACGTCGACCGCATCGCCGCGATCTGGGGCGGCCTGCGCGCGCAGCATGGCGCCCGCGGCCCCTTCCTGTTCGGCGAGTTCACGGTGGCGGATGCGTTCTACGCGCCGGTGGTGAGCCGCTTTGCCACCTACGGCATCCACCTGCCCGATGAGGCGGAAGAGGCCAAGGCCTACGCCGACTTCATGCTGGCGCTGCCGACGATGCAGGAATGGATCGGGGCCGCGCGCGAGGAACGCGACTTCCTCGCCGACGACGAGCCGTACCGGCTGGCCCCCGACCGCCCCGATGCGATAATCATCAACCACTAGCCATACCGCCGGCGCCCGGGACTCTGCCCGGGTGCCGGCCCATGACGAGGCCACAACGATGCAGGTGTATGCCGTCGGCGGCGCGATCCGCGACGAACTGCTGGGCAAGCCCAGCCAGGACCGCGACTATGTAGTCGTCGGCGCGACCCCGCACGAGATGGAAGCCGCCGGCTATCGCCCGGTCGGCAAGGACTTCCCGGTCTTCCTGCATCCGGACACGCACGAGGAATACGCGCTGGCGCGCACCGAGCGCAAGACGGCGATGGGCTACAAGGGCTTTGCCTTCTACTGCGAGCCCGATGTCACGCTCGAGGAGGACCTGGTCCGGCGCGACCTGACCATCAACGCGATGGCGCGCGCAGTCGACGCCGACGGCAACCTGGTCGGGCCCGTGATCGATCCGCACGGCGGCCAGCACGACCTGCAGGCCCGGCTGTTCCGTCATGTCTCCGACGCCTTTGCCGAAGACCCGGTGCGCATCCTGCGGCTGGCGCGCTTTGCCGCGCGCTTCCACGACTTCACCGTCGCCGCCGAGACCATGCGCCTGATGCGTGAGATGGTCGCCGCCGGCGAGGTCGATGCGCTGGTACCTGAGCGCGTGTGGCAGGAACTGGCGCGCGGCCTGATGGAAGCGCGCCCGTCGCGCATGTTCGAGGTGCTGCGCGAATGCGGCGCGCTGGCGCGCTTGCTGCCCGAGCTGGACCGCCTGTGGGGCGTGCCGCAGCGTGCCGACTTCCATCCCGAGGTCGATACCGGCGTGCACGTGATGATGGTGATCGACTGCGCCGCGGCGATGGCCGCGCCGCTGCCGGTGCGCTTTGCCGCGCTGGTGCACGACCTGGGCAAGGGCACCACGCCCGAGGACGTGCTGCCGCGCCATATCGGCCACGAGATGCGCAGCGTCAGGCTGCTCGAGGACGTTTGCGCGCGCATGCGCGTGCCCAATGAATGCCGCGACCTGGCGGTGGTGGTGGCGCGCGAGCACGGCAATATTCACCGCTCGCTGGAATTCAGCGCCGCCGCGGTGGTGCGGCTGCTGGAGCGCTGCGATGCGCTGCGCAAGCCGGACCGGTTTGCGCTGGCGCTGCAGGCATGCGAGGCCGACAAGCGTGGCCGCAAGGGCTTCGAGCACAGCGACTACCCGCAGGCCGCGCGGCTGTTGTCGGCGCGCGAGGCGGCCGCATCCATCGATGCCGGCGCCATAGCGCGCGCTTGCGCCGACGACGTGGGGCAGATCAAGGACCGCGTCCATGCCGCGCGGGTGGCGGCGGTAGCGGAACGGCTGGGAGAGCAGCCGGGGGAATAAGTCCGTGGGGCTGCCGGCAGCAGCCCTACAGCAGCTTGCCGATCCCCAGCGCGATCAGCGAGATCAGAATCGTCGACGCGAACGGCAGCACGAATTCGCGCCCGAAGACACGGAAGCGCACATCGCCGGGCAGCCGTCCCAGTCCGATCTTCTGCAGCCACGGCAGCGCCGCCGACAGTACGATCACGCTCAGGAAAATGGTCAGGGTCCAGCGCAGCATGGCGGCTCCGGTGCCGTTACAGGGTGTGGCAGCGGTCGCCGCGGGCAAAGCCGTCCATCGGCTCGGTGTCGTCCAGGCCGCGCGTGAGCGCGATCACCTTGAACAGCTCGCCCATTTCCGCTTCGGACAGCAGCTTCTGCACGGCGTTGGCCTGCGGCAGGAAGGCGCGCGCGTCGGACGGATCCAGTGCCATCAGCAGCTCGGTGATGCCGGCATTCATCAGGAAGCGCGCCTGCGAGGCAAAGCCCGAGACGCTCAGCCCGGCGTCGACCGCGGCGTACGCGATGCCGCTGAAGTTCACGTGCGCGGTGATGTCCTGCAGGCCGGGGTAGAGGAACGGGTCCGGGTGCGCATGATGGCGGTAGTGGCACATCAGCGTGCCGCCGGTGCGCTGCGGATGGTAGTACTCGGCGGCGGGGAAGCCATAGTCGATAAAGAAGGCGGCGCCGCGCGTCAGCATCGTCCCGACCGCGCGCGTGAAGCCCTCGGCTTCGGCATGGGTCTCGGTGACGAGGTCGTGGTCGCCGGGGATGGCGCGCAAGGCATCGGGCACGTCGGCGTCGGCCAGCGGCCGGTCCTCGAAGCGGAAGGCGCGTTCGCCGCTGTCGTCGCGAACCACGCCACGTTCATGCCATCGGCCGCCGCTGCGCGCGTACAGCTGCACCGGCATCGCGTCCAGCACCTCGTTGCCGACGATCACACCTTCGAAGGTGTCCGGCAACGTGTCGAGCCAGGTCACGCGGTCCGCCAGGTGCGGCGCGTGCTGTGCCAGCGTGGCCTGCTGGCGCGCGCGCAGCTCGCCCGACAGCTCGACGATCGCGTACGACGCCGGCAACTGCGCCTCCTGCTCCAGCCCCAGCAGCAGGTCCGCCGCCAGCCGGCCGGTGCCGGCGCCGAATTCCATCACCCGCGGCGATCCCTGCGCCAGCAGCGGCGCGAACTGGCGCGCCAGCGTACGCGCAAAGAACGGGGTCAGCTCCGGCGCGGTAATGAAGTCGCTGCCGTCGCGCGCATCGCGCCCGAACTTGGCCGAGCCGCCGCTGTAATAGCCCAGCCCGGGCGCGTACAGCGCCAGCGCCATATAGCGGTCAAAGCCGATCCAGCCGCCGGCCGCATCGATGGATTCGCCAATGCGGGCCGTAAGGGTATCGGACGAGGCCTGCGCGTCGGCGGGGGGAAGGGGTAAACTAGCGGCTTTCTGCATTCCGCGATTGTAGCAATGCCCGCATCCCCCGCCTCCGACACTCCGGCAAGCCAAGCCTCGGC
>NZ_JBEFLI010000111.1:0-14279 GCF_040578825.1 Cupriavidus necator
TCTACCAGCGTCTGCTCGCGGCCGGCAAGCCTAAGAAGGTTGCCATCGTTGCCTGCATGCGCAAGCTGCTGACCATCCTGAATGCGATGGTCAGAGACGGCGCAATGTGGGACCCGACTAAGCATGTTTTGCCGTCCGTTAAGCCTTGACTTTAAACACAGTTGCTCTCCCGCTTGCGGGAGAGGGGACCGGCTTGCGGTCATTGAAGCGATATCGCACGCCTCCTGCTCCTAAGCCCCCCACCTCGCCATGCCCCAGGAAATCGAACTAAAACTCGCCGTCCCCGATACCGCCCTTGCCCCGCTGGCCGCCTGGCTCGACGCCAACGGCGAACCGCAAGGCGAAGCCACGCTGCTCAACATCTACCTCGATACCCCCGAGCACGAGCTTGCCCAGGCCCGCGCCGCCCTGCGCCTGCGCCGCAAGGGCGAGCAATGGCTACAGACACTGAAGACCGCCGGAAACAGCCAACGCGGGCTGGCCACGCGCCATGAATGGGAAACCGAAATCGCCGGCGAGGCCATCGACCTGCAGCGCTTCCCCGCCGAAGCGCGGGCCGTGCTGGCGCCACTGATCGGCAGGCTGGCGCCGGTGTTCCGCACCGACTTCGTCCGCCGCACCTGGCTGGTCACGCAGAACGGCGCACGCATCGAAGCAGCGCTCGATACCGGCACCATCACCGCGCCGGGCAATGCCGCCTGCGAACCCATCCAGGAGCTTGAACTGGAATGGCTCGACGGCGACGCCGCGCAAGCCGCCGACACCCTGCGCGCCTTCGCCGCACGGCTGTCCGCCATCGCCTCGCTGGCGCCGTCCGACCTCAGCAAGGCCGCACGCGGCTACCGCCTGGCAGGCATTGCCGAAGGCAAGGCGTCATAATCGCGTTTTTTCCTCGCCCCGCTTTCCTGACGCATGCAAGCCGATCTCTTCGCCACCGACACCCGCGCCCCCGGCGAGCCCGCGCCGACCGCCAGCCTGCAGGCCCAGGCCGACGCCCTGCCCACAGCCTGGCGCGCGTTGCTCGATCCGTGCATCCAGGTGCCGGCCTGGCAGGATCTGGCCGCCTTTGTCGATGGCGAGCGTGCCGCCGGCAAGCCGGTGTTCCCGCACCACGTCTTCCACGCGCTGCACCTGACGCCGCCCGACGCGGTCAAGGTGGTGATCCTCGGCCAGGACCCCTACCACGGCACCGGCACGGTCGGTGGCGTGGAGATGCCGCAGGCGCACGGGTTGGCGTTCTCGGTGCCCGACGGCATCAAGGTGCCGCCGAGCCTGCGCAATATCTTCAAGGAAATCGCCGCGGAGTTCGGTGTCGACGGCAACTGCCCGCCGCGCACCTCCGGCAACCTGGAGGGCTGGGCGCGCCAGGGCGTGCTGCTGCTCAACACCGTGCTGACGGTCGAGCAAGGGCAGGCGGCCAGCCACGCGCGGCGCGGCTGGGAGGCGGTCACCGATTGCCTGATCCACGCGCTGGCCGCCAGCCGCCCCAACCTCGTGTTCATGCTGTGGGGCAGCCACGCGCAGGCCAAGAAGCCGCTGCTGGGCGCCGGCCATTGCGTGCTGGAAGCGCCGCACCCGTCGCCGCTGTCGGCGCACCGCGGCTTCCTCGGCTGCGGCCACTTCCGCGAAGCCAACCGCTGGCTGGAAGCGCATGGCCGCGCGCCGGTGGACTGGACCGCCGCCTAGATCGTCGGCCGGAACTCGAAGCCGGCAAACTCCCCTTCCCCAGGTCCCACCTCGACGAGCGTCACACGCGCCTCTGGCGGACCCGTTTCCATCCACGCCTGCAGCGCTTCGAGCTGCTTGACCGTGCCGTGCGCCATCACCTCGACCGTGCCGTCGGCCCGGTTGCGCACCCAGCCGCCCAGGCCGAGCTCGTCCGCCGCGTCGGCACAGGCGGCGCGGTAGCCCACGCCTTGCACGCGCCCATGCGCGACCATGCGCCAGGTTGCTTTCTTCATGGTCTTTCCCTGTGAGCGCACGCCGGCGGCGTACGCGAAGTGCCATCCACCCCAAGTAAACTAGACCGCCATGCCGGGCGTTACCAAGGGATGCGCGCCGCCCGGCGTGAAGCCGGCGGCATGCGGGCTTTGCCATCGTCCGCCGGGCCGCGAACCGGAGCCGGGCCACAAACCTGGCCGCAAGCCTCACCATTCCGAGAAGCGCCCATGATGCCACCCGCCGACCGCCGCGCCGCCCAGCCCGCCCCCGGCTACGACAGCCAGTTGCTGCGCGCGCCGCCGAACCGCTTCGACCTCGCGCTGCTGCCGATCATCCTGGCCGTGATCGTGATGTTCGCGTTCGCCGCGCAGCAGATGAACGCGCCGTTCCATCCCGACCAGCAACTGGCGGTGCACCTGGACGTCGCCTACCTGCCCTACTACCTGATGCGCACCAGCATCCGCATGCTGGCGGCGCTGGCAGCCTCGCTGCTGTTCTCGCTGGCGTTTGCCGCGCTGGCGTCCAAGAGCCGCACCGCCGAGAAGGTGCTGGTGCCCGCGCTCGACATCCTGCAGTCGATCCCGGTGCTGGGCTTCTTGTCGATCACCGTGACCGGCTTTATCGCGCTGTTCCCCGGCAATATCGCCGGCGTCGAATGCGCGGCGATCTTCGCCATCTTCACCTCGCAGGCCTGGAACATGGCGTTCAGCCTGTACCAGTCGTTCCGCACCATCCCGGCCGACCTGCTCGAAGCCGCGGCCATGTTCCGGCTGTCGCCGTGGCAACGCTTCTGGCGGCTGGAAGTGCCGTTCGCCATGCCAGGCCTGCTGTGGAACATGATGATGTCGATGTCCGGCGGCTGGTTCTTCGTGGTGGCGTCCGAAGCGATCTCGGTGTCCGGCCACGATATCCGCCTGCCCGGCATCGGCTCCTATATCGCGCTGGCGATCCAGCAGCAGAACCTGGCCGCGATCGGCTGGGCGATCCTGGCGATGCTGGTCGGCATCCTGCTGTACGACCAGTTCCTGTTCCGCCCGCTGGTGGCGTGGGCCGACCGCTTCCGCTTCGAGACGCTGGCGCAGGACAAGGCGCCGCAGTCGTGGCTGCTGGACCTGCTGCGCCGCTCGGCCTGGGTCGGCGCGCTGCTGGCACAGGCGGCGGCACTGGCCGGGCGCACGCTGGCGTGGGGCGCGCGCCGCAGTGCGCGATCCAGTGCAGAACCGGCCGATCCGCGCCGCGCCCAATGGCTCGCCCGCGCGCGCGACGCCGTGATCGTGCTCATTGCGCTGGCCGCACTGCTGCGCGTGGCGTACTTCGTGCACAGCGAGGTGGGCTGGGCCGAGGTCGGCCATGTGTTGTGGCTGGGCACGCTGACCATGGTGCGCGTGGTCGTACTGATCGCGCTGGCGGCGCTGGTATGGGTGCCGATCGGCATCCGCATCGGCCTGAACCCGGACCTGGCCCGCATCGCCCAGCCGGTGGCGCAGTTCCTGGCGGCCTTCCCGGCCAACCTGATGTTCCCGCTGGCGGTGATGCTGATCGCGCGCTTCGGGCTGAACCCGGAGATCTGGCTGAGCCCGCTGCTGATCTTCGGCACGCAGTGGTACATCCTGTTCAACGTGGTCGCGGGCGCCTCGGGCATTCCGACCGAACTCAAGCTCGCGGCGCGCAACTTCGGGCTGCGCGGCTGGCTGCTGTGGAAGCGCTTCCTGATCCCGGCGGTGTTTCCCAGCCTGCTGACGGGGCTCGTCACCGCCGCCGGCGGCTCGTGGAACGCGAGCATCGTGTCCGAGTACGTGACCTGGGGCGACCGCACCATCGTCGCCACGGGGCTGGGCAGCTATATCGCCGAGACCACCGCGCGCGGCGATTTCCCGCGCATTGCGCTGGGCATCGGCGTGATGGCGCTGTTCGTGGTCGGCTTTAACCGGCTGCTGTGGAACCGCCTGTATCAACTCGCGCAAGAGCGCACTCGCTTGTAAGGCTCCGATGGCCGAGAACCTCAACCCAACCGCGACCGCAGTGATCGAACTGCGCGGCGTCGGCAAGATCTTCCGCACCGCCAGCCAGAGCGACCGCGCCGTGCTCGAAGGCGTGGACCTCACGCTGCGCGAGGGCGAGATCGTCGCCATGCTCGGCAAGTCCGGCTCGGGCAAGTCGACGCTGTTGCGCATCATGGCCGGGCTGGTCGGCGCCGACCGCGGCGAGGTGCGCTTTCGCGGCGAGCGCCTCGATGGCACCGCCGAAGGCATTGCGATGGTGTTCCAGTCGTTCGCGCTGTTCCCGTGGCTGACAGTGCAGCAGAACGTGGAGCTCGGGCTCGAAGCGCAGGGCGTGCCCAGGGCCGAGCGCGAGCGCCGTGCCGAGGCGGCCATCGACATGATCGGGCTGGCCGGCTTCAACAGCGCGCTGCCGCGCGAGCTGTCGGGCGGCATGCGCCAGCGCGTGGGGATTGCGCGCGCGCTGGTGACCGAGCCCGACCTGCTGCTGATGGACGAGGCCTTCTCCGCGCTCGACGTGCTGACCGGCGAAACGCTGCGCGACGAGATGCTCGAGCTGTGGGAAAGCGGCCGCGCCAACATCAAGAGCATCCTGATCGTCTCGCACAATATTGAAGAGGCAGTGATGATGGCCGACCGCATCGTGATCCTGTCGAGCGACCCGGGCCGCATCCGCGCCGAGGTGCCGGTAGCGCTGCCGCGCCCGCGCAACCGCGACAGCGCGCAGGTGCGCGCGCTGGTCGACGAGATCTATGCGCTGATGACCGCGCCTGCCGCCGAAGCGCGCATGCCGGCACAGGCCCCCGCGCGCCAGATCGCCTACCGGTTGCCTGACGCCGACATCAGCCAGATGGAAGCCATCCTCGACCTGCTGTGCGAGCCGCCTTTCCATGGCCGCGCGGACCTGCCACACCTGGCCGACGAAGCCGGCCTGACCGACGACGAACTGCTGCCCGCCTGCGAAGCGCTGCAACTGGTTCGGCTCGTCGCGATCGAGCGCGGCGACATCAACGCCACCGACGCTGGCCGCGCCTACTACGCGGCCGAGCCGCAGCAGCGCAAGGCGCTGTTCGGCCGCCAGCTATTGGCCAACGTGGCGCTGGCCGCGCACGTGCGGCGCGAACTGCAGGCCAGCGAAGCGGGCGAGATCGGCGAAGAACAGGTGCTGGGCGAGCTGGAGCAGTTCCTGAAGCCCGAGGAAGCGGAGCGCGTGCTGAGCGTTGCGATCGGCTGGGGACGTTATGGTGAGATCTTTGAGTACCGGTATAACAGCGGGATGCTGGCTTTACCGGAGGATGAGTTGCCGCAGGGGCATGGCGCTTAACTATGCCGGCGGTGTTCTCCCCTCTCCCATTTATGGGAGAGGGGCGGGGAAGAGGGCTGGCGTTTCCAGGGAGCGAGGCGTCTCGATGCTTGCCATACGCCGGCCCTCTCCCCCTGCCCCTCTCCCGCAAGCGGGAGAGGGGAGCAAACCGACGGTGCCTCGGATTGCGCTGCTAGGAAGGTGATCGCATCGCGCGTCCGATCGCCCCCGTACGCAGCGCAATCTTTGCCGCATCCTCGCGTAGCGCACGCAGCCGGCGCTCCAGCACCGCGTTGGCGGGACGGCCGGTGGAGCTTGAGGTCGGACCGGCCTGTTCGCTCGACTCGCCTGTCGCAGCGGCCTGCACTAACGTGTCAGTGCGGCGCTTGTCGGCCGAATCCGCCAGCCGCGCACGGCGCTCGGCGGCAGCGTCTTCCGCCGCTTCGACGGCTTCTGCGCCAAGCTGCTCCGCCGCCACCGCCAAGGGTTCCGGCACTTCAGCCACTGCCGGCGAGGCACCGCGACGGACAAAACCCGCCCCCCGGCCACCGCCGCGCTCATCGGCATGCAACCGCTCGCTGGCCAGTTGCAGACTATGCCTGGCCGCCTCGGTCGCCTGCTCGATCGCAGCCTCCGCCGCCGGGATATCGAGCTCGTCATAGTGCTGCCGCACCTGGATCCGCGCCGCCGCCACATGCGCCGCCACCAGGTAGTTCTGCACGATAAAGCGGTTCAGGTTGTCCACCGCTCGGTGCCGGCTCTTGGGCTCGTCCAGCATGCGCTGGAACGACGAGATCAGCGCCGACAGGTTGTCCATGAACTGCTTGCGCTGCACGCGGTAGGCAAAGTCGTCCTTGGCCCGGCGCAGCAGCAGGTCGCGCGTGGCGGCGATATAGCGGCGGTTGGCCTGCAGCACGCCCTCCACCAGCTTGGGGATGGCGCGGTACTCCCAGCTCGGCAGCACGAAGCTGAACAGCGACGCGATGATGCCGCCGATCACCGTATCGACCAGCCGCTCGCCGGCTACCGTCGGGCTGCCCGGCATCAGCAGGTTAATCTGGATCAGCACCTGGATGCAGGCCGCGATCGCGGTATAGCGGTACTTGATGGTCACGAACGCGGCGCTGGCCACCAGCGCCAGGAACAGCACGCCCAGCAGCACCAGCGGCTGGTGCACCACCTTCAGAATGCCTACCGCCACCACGCAGCCGATCAGCGTGCCGATCACGCGGTCGTTGTAGCGCTGCTTGGTCATGCTGAAGTTGGGCTTCAGGATCACGATGATGGTCAGCAGGATCCAGTAGCTGTGCGACACATAGGGCAGGTGGTTGGTGATCCACAGCCCCAGCGCCACCGCCATCGAGATGCGCAGCGAGAAGCGGAACGCCGGCGAGTTCCAGTTCAGGTTATCGCGCAGTACGCCGAACTCGTACTTCTGGCGCGTCAGGAACGGCGTCATGTCCGAGCCGGGCAGCACCTTGGCCGGCTCCACCGGCGTGCGCGAGGCCTCGTGCAACTGGCCGATCAGCGTGATCGCGCCGCGGATCATGTCGAGCGTCTCGGCCAGCGCCGTCATCGCCGCCGGGTTGATATGGTGGTGGCGAAACTGCGCCAGCTCGGCCTCGACCGCGCGCAGTCCCTGCCGGTATTCCACCGTCGCGTACGACGCGCGCCCGCGCGTGACCTCGTAGGCGATCTCTTCGACGTCCTTGCACATCTGCATCACCAGCCCGCGCAGGTGGTCCAGCACCGGCGTGCCGCCGAAGGTCTGGCGCAGCAGCGGATAGTCGGTATTGGTCGACAGGATGTACTCGTACAGGTCGAGCATGCGCAGGTGCACCTGCACCAGCAGCCCGTCGTGCGGCGTGCGGTTGCCGCGCAGCACCAGGTCGCGCGCGGCCTGCTGGCGCTCGGCCACCACGATCTGCTGGCGCACCAGCTGGTTGAACTGCTTTTCGTAGTCGTTGCCGGCGTCGTAGAAGCCGGCCTTGATCTCGAGGTAGCTGGCCAGTTCGTACAGCGATTCCGCCAGCACCTGCTGCTTGGTGCGGCGCTCGGTGATCCAGCTCACCAGCATCGAATAGCCCAGGTAGGCCACCGCGCCGATGCTGAACAGCGCCGCATGCACCAGCGCGCGCTCCACCACGAAGTCCTCGTTGATCGTGAGCGTCATCACGAACAGCGCGGAGAACTGCAACGGCAGCGTCTTGTTGCCGTACACCGTCATCATGGCGGCCATGAAGGTCACCAGCACCAGCACGAACGGCATCACGCGCGGGAACGGCGTGGTCAGCGCCACCACCAGCGTCACCACGCTGCACAGCAGCACGCTCGCCAGCATCTCGTTGAACTTGTGGTTCAGCGGGCTGGGCAGGTCCATCAGGCTGGTGCACAGCGCGCCCATCGACACCACCATCGCGGTGGGCAGGTCGGTGAACTGCAGCGCGATCAGCGTGGCGCCGATCACGCCCGTGGCCGAGCGCAGCCCCCGGTACACGTAGTGCGAGTAGAGGAAGGTGCGAGGGTCGTGCGCGTATTGCATGCGGCGGGGCGGCCTGCGGAGGCTCGGGTTGCTTGCGTTGAGTCGCTACGTCACTGGCCCAGCCAGCGCGAGCGCGCCGCGTGCCGCCCGCCCTCCAGGCTCACCTTGTACTGCTGCGCCGGCTCGCGCGCCAGCGTCACGGGCAGCACCTGCAGCTCGTCGCGGCGGAAAGCGTGCAGCTCGACGCGGTCGCCGGTGCGGTAGCGCGCCAGCAGCCTGTCGATCTGGCCCGGCGCCACGCGCAGGCCGTCGATGGCCACCAGCAGATCGCCGGCGGACAGGCCACCGGCCTGCGCCGCGCCGCCGTCGAACACCTGCGCCACGCGCACCCAGCCCTCGTCGCTCTTGACCTTGATGCCCAGCGCCGCGGTGCGCGCCGGCTTCTGTGCCTCGGCCTTGACGCCGATCGCCTTGAACAGCGCCGGCAGCGGCAGCTCGCCGGTGCCTTCGGTCAGCGAGCGCAGCAGCGCGCCCAGGCGCAGCCCGGTCACTTCATCGAACAGCGCATACACCTCGGCCTCGGTGACGCCGCGCTGCACCGCGCCCGGCGCATAGAAACCGCGCCCGTAGCGGCGCCACAGCGCACGCATGATGTCATCGAGCGAACGGCGCCCGCGCGTCTTCTCGCGGATGGTCAGGTCCAGCGCCAGCGCCACCAGCGAACCCTTGGTGTAGTAGCTGACGATGGCATTGGGTGCGTTCTCGTCCTGCCGGTAGTACTTGGTCCAGGCATCGAACGAACTTTCGGCCACGCTCTGCTTGGTGCGGCCATTGCCACGCAGCACGCCGTTCCAGGTCTTGGCGATCATCTCGATGTACTGCGCCTCGGTCACGCAGCCCGCGCGCACCAGCACCAGGTCGTCGTAATAGCTGGTGAAGCCCTCGAACAGCCACAACAGCGGCGTGTAGGCTTCCCCGGCGAGCCGGTACGGCACGAACGCGGCCGGCTTGATGCGCTTGACGTGCCAGGTGTGGAAATACTCGTGGCTGCACAGCCCGAGGTAGGTACGGTAGCCCTCGCTGGTCTCGCTGTCGCCGCGCACCGGCAGATCGTTGCGCGCGCACATCAGCGCGGTGCTGGCGCGGTGCTCCAGGCCGCCGTAGCCGTCGGTGGTCACCATCGTCATGAAGACGTAGCGGCGGTTGCTGTCAAGGAACGGCGCCTGCGCGGTCTTGGGCTCGAACAGCCGGATCTGCGCTTCGCAGATGCGTTTCAGGTCGCGGCAGACGCGCTCGATATCGAGCTGCGGCACGCGGCCCGTGAAGACCACGTCGTGCTGCGCGCCGCAGGCGCGGAAGCTGGCGAGCTGGAAGGTGCCCATCTCCACCGGGTGGTCGACCAGCTCGTCGTAGTCGGCTACCTGGTAGCGGCCGAAGCCGTAGCGCTTCGCGCCTTCCCGCCCGCTTGCCTCGGGCATTGCGGTGGCAACGCGCCAGTTGCGATACGCCTCGCCGGCCGGCGGATGGATATCGACCAGGCACGGCCGCTCGGCCTGCCCTTCCACGCACAAGAACACCGAGCTGCCGTTGAAGAAGCCATGCGTGCTGTCCAGGTGCGCGGTGCGCACCGACAGGTCCCAGGCATAGACTTCATAGCTCAGCGTCAGGGGGCCGTCAGCGATACCGACCGGCGCGGCCTGCCAGGTCTGCTTGTCGAGCTTGGTCAGCCCGACTTCGCGGCCGCCGGCATCGGCGCGGATGCGCACGATATTGCGGGCGAAGTCGCGGATCATGTAGCTGCCAGGGATCCAGGCCGGCAGCGCGAAGCGCTGGCCGGCGGGATCGGGCTCGCTCACCGTGACGGTGACGGCAAAGAGATGCGCTTCAGGCTGAAGCGGGGCGATGGCGTAGCGAATCGGCGTCATGGGCAGGATTGTAACGTCGGCGCAACCGGGAGCCGCCGACGCCGTTGTGCAACGCAGGGGCGCGTCAGGTTGCGCCTCAGGCAAGTTCAGTTGCGCTCAGTTGCGCTCAGTTCCGATTGACGTCCACCACCACGCGCCCGCGCATGCCGCCCTCGACAATCCTGCGCCCCGCTTCGACCGCGTCGCCCAGCCCGATCTCGCGTGTCAGCGCATTGAGCCGGTCCGGCTCCAGGTCGCTTGCCAGCCGCTCCCACGCGCGTTCGCGCAGCGGCATCGCCGCCATCACGCTGTCGATGCCGTGCAGCGTGATGCCGCGCAGGATGAACGGCGCCACCGACGCCGGGAAGTCCAGCCCCTGCGCCAGCCCGCACGCTGTCACCACCCCGCCGTAGCGCACCTGCGCGCAGGCATTGACCAGCGTGTGCGAGCCGACAGCGTCGATCACCGCGGCCCAGCGCTCCTTCTGCAGCGGCTTGCCGGGCACGCCCAGTTCGGCACGGTCGATGATCTCGTCGGCGCCGAGCGCCTTCAGGAAATCCGCTTCCCGCGTCTTGCCAGTCGACGCCACCACCTTGTAGCCCAGCTTGCTCAGCACCGAGATCGCCACCGATCCCACGCCGCCCGAGGCGCCGGTGACCAGCACCTCGCCATCGCCCGGCCGCACCGGCCCGTTGACGCCGCCGCGCTCCAACGCCAGCACCGACAGCATCGCGGTATAACCGGCGGTGCCGATCGCCATCGCCTGGCGCGTGGTGAAGGCATCGGGCAGGCGCACCAGCCAGTCGCCCTTCAGGCGCGCGCGCTGTGCCAGGCAGCCCCAGTGCGTCTCGCCCACGCCGTAGCCGTTGAGCACCACCTTGTCGCCCGCCTTCCAGCGCGGGTGCGAGGATTCCAGCACCGTCCCTGCGCCGTCGACGCCCGCCACCATCGGCCACTTGCGCACCACCGGGGCGCGGCCGGTGATGGCCAGGCCGTCCTTGTAATTGATGGTGGAGTAGTCGACGGCGACCAGCACGTCGCCATCGGCCGGGAGCTGCGCGTCGTCGAGCGTGGCGATACTGGCCTGCGTGGCTCCGTCGGCCTGGTTCAGCAGCAATGCCTGGAAGGTCATGGTGTCTCCTTTGTCGCCTGGCGGCGATCGCATGAGGGAAAAGGCAGAAAGCACAACGGCCGGGCAAGCCGGCCGTTGCTCGAGCCGGGACTGGTCCGGCGCGCTTATTTCTTGAGGCTGGCGAGCTTGCGTTCCAGCGTGGCGACGTCGGCCGCGCCCGGGATGCGCGTGCCGTCGGTGAAGAACACCGCCGGCGTGCCGGTCACGTTCATGTTCTTGCCCAGCGCCAGGTTTTCCTGCAGCGGCGTCTGGCAGCTGCCGTTGCCGGTCAGCGCCACCTGCTTGAGCATCCAGTCGCGCCACGCCTTGGTGCGGTCAGCCGCGCACCAGACCTGTTTGGACTTGGTTTCCGAATCGGGCGACAGCACCGGGTACAGGAAGGTGTACACGGTGATGTTGTCCATCTGCTGGAAGGTCTGCTCGATGCGCTTGCAGTAACCACAGTTGGGATCGGAGAACACCGCGATCTGGCGGCTGCCATCGCCCTTGGTCCACTTGATCGCGCGCGCCAGCGGCAGGTCCGACCACTTGATGCGGTTGATCTCGGCCAGCCGCTCCTCGGTCAGGTTGGTACCGGTGCGGGTATCGATCAGCTCGCCATTGAGGATGTAGCGCCCGGTCGAGTCGGTGTACACCACCTGCCCGCCGATATTGGCCTCGAACAGGCCCGGCACCGGGGTCTTGCCGACGCTCTTCACCTCGGCGCGGCCGCCCAGCATCTTCTGCAGCGACTCCTTGATGCGGTCGGTGCCTGGCTCACCCGCGGCCACGGCGTGCAGCGCGAAGCCGGCCGCGGCCAGCCCGCCGACGATGGCGGTAATGGCGGCGCTCCGGGCAGGGTGGCGGCGCAGGAATGGGAACATGTGGACTCCAGTGTGTTCGGTGGATAAGGGCGCGGCCACGGGTTCGACAACCGTCAGCCGAGCGCGCGCCCGATCAGGAAGCGCTTGAGCAGCGACTGGCCGCCTACCGCGCGCATGCCGGTATTGCGCACCACGCGCGCCACGCCGCCGGGCAGCGAGAACAGCCGGTGCAGCCCGTCGGTGGCCGCGGTCAGCGATAACAGGTCGGTGGCGCGCGCGCGCTCGTAGCGGCGCAGCAGGCGCAGGTCGCCCTCGCTGCGGAAAGGTTCTTTGTCGGCCATCACGCGGCCAAGTTCCGCGACATCGCGCAGGCCCAGGTTCATGCCCTGGCCGGCAAGCGGATGCACCACGTGGGCGGCGTCGCCCACCAGCGCCACGTGCGGCTGGACGAACTGGTCGGCACGCTGCAGCACCAGCGGGAAACCCTGCGCCGGCGTCACGCAGCGCAGCGCGCCGAACTGCGCGCCGACCGCGCCGCTGGCACCCTGCATCACGGTGGCCGCCAGCGCTTCGGGCGGCAGCGCCAGCAGTTCGGTCGCATGGGCTTCATCGGCCGACCAGACCATCGACACATGGTTGCCGGGCAGCGGCAGCATCGCCAGCACCTCGCCGTTGGCCGGCTCTTCATCGGCCATCAGCTTTTCCGGCGCGCCGAGGAACCACTGCCACGCGGTCTCGTGATGCGGGCGCTCGCAGGCGAAGTTGGCGACCACGCCGAGCTGGCGGTACTTGCGGGTACTGACGCCGATATGGCATTGCTGGCGCAGCCACGAACGCGCCCCGTCGGCGCCGATCGCGCAGGCGGTGCGCAGCTTCGCGCCATTGTCCAGCGTCAGCGTGACGCCGTCCGGGTCGCGGTGGAACGCCATCGCCGTGCCGTCGTGCCAGGTGACCTGGTGCTGGAAGCCCAGCGCCGTATCGAGGGCGCGCTCGACATGGCTGGATTCGATGATCCAGGCGAGCTGCGGCACCGCCGCGGCATAGGCGGAGAAATGCAGATCGCCCTCCAGGCTGGGCGTGGTTTCCGCCGCGCTGACGTCGCCGAATACGCGCATGTCGCGTACCGGCTGGATCCGCGCCGGGTCCAGCGCCTCCCACACACGCATGCGCTCCAGCAGCGCCTGAGAGCTGGCCGAGAAGGCATAGATGCGGCTGTCCCACTCATCCGGCGCCGCGGCGCCGCGGCCGTTGCCCTTGGGCGGTTTCGGCGCGACCAGCGCCACGTCCATGCCCTGCTGGGCCAGCAGCAGGGCGCAGGACTTGCCAACGATGCCGCCGCCGACGACGACAATCGGAAAAGCTGAAGGGTTGCGCGCGGACGCGTTGGATCGGGTCATGGCTGGATTATAGCCACGTCACTCGGCGCCCCGCCCGGTGCCCGCTCAGCCGGGCCAGGCCAGCCAATGGCCAGACGCCCCATCCGCTAGAATATGGTTTTTGCTATTTCCCCCCACCTACCATGAGCCTCAAATGCGGCATCGTCGGCCTGCCTAACGTCGGCAAGTCCACGCTGTTCAATGCCCTGACCAAGGCCGGCATCGCCGCCGAAAACTACCCGTTCTGCACGATCGAACCCAACGTGGGCGTGGTCGAAGTGCCGGATCCGAGGCTCGCGAGGCTGGCGGAGATCGTCAAGCCGGAACGCATCTTGCCCGCGACCGTCGAGTTCGTCGACATCGCCGGCCTGGTGGCGGGCGCCTCCAAGGGCGAAGGCCTGGGCAACCAGTTCCTGGCCAATATCCGCGAATGCGACGCCATCACCCACGTGGTGCGCTGCTTCGAAGATGACAACGTGATCCACGTGTCGGGCCGCGTGCATCCGCTGTCCGACATCGAAGTGATCAACACCGAACTCGCACTGGCCGATCTGGCCACCGTCGAGAAGGCCCTGGCCCGCTACGTCAAGCCCGCCCGCGCCGGCGACAAGGAAGCCCAGCGCCTGGTCGCCGTGCTGGAAAAGGCACAGGCAGTGCTCGACCAGGCCAAGGCCGTGCGCACGCTAGACCTGGCCCCGGAAGAGTGGGAAGCCATCCGCCCGTTCTGCCTGATCACCGCCAAGCCGACCATGTACGTCGCCAACGTGCGTGAAGACGGCTTCGAGAACAATCCGCACCTGGATGCGGTGCGCGAACACGCCAAGCAGACCGATTCCCCCGTGGTCGCCGTCTGCGCCGCCATCGAAGCCGAGATCGCCGATCTGGACGACGCCGACAAGGCCGAGTTCCTGGCCGACCTGGGCATGGAAGAACCCGGCCTGGACCGTGTGATCCGTGCCGGCTTCAAGCTGCTGGGCCTGCAGACCTATTTCACCGCAGGCGTGAAGGAAGTGCGCGCCTGGACCATCCACGTTGGCGACACGGCGCCCAAGGCTGCCGGCGTGATCCACACCGACTTCGAGCGCGGCTTCATTCGCGCGCAGACCATCGCTTACGACGACTTCATCGCTTTCAAGGGCGAGACCGGGGCGAAGGAAGCGGGCAAGATGCGCGCGGAAGGCAAGGAGTATGTGGTGAAGGATGGGGATGTGATGAACTTCCTGTTCAACGTCTGAATTCCACCGGAACGCATGAAAAGGCCCGCATTGCTGCGGGCTTTTTTATTTTCGGTAGCAATGCAGGGCCCTCACAGCCTCTCCATCCCCTTCCCCCGCAACC
>NZ_JBEFLI010000112.1:0-14204 GCF_040578825.1 Cupriavidus necator
CCGCTTGATGTGGCTCGTTGCTAGCCCACCCCAATCCCCAACCCAATCCCCCAGAGGCCCCAGAGGGGAGAGGGATAACACCTTGCTCAGGCTAGCTCGGGCGGCTTGGGAGCACCCAAAACCGTCGGCCCCTTCAAGTTCTACTCCTGCGCCGGAATATGCCCATGCGGCGTCAACCGGTCGATCAGCTCCGGCAACCCCTCACTCAATTGCGCCGCCACATCGTCCTGCGACATCCCCGTCGACTGCGACAGCGACTCCAGCGCACCGGTATCCCCGAGCGCATCGCTCAGCGCCGACGGTGTCACCGGCTGGTTGGCGCCGCTGCTGATCCACGAATTCACCTGCTCGCCGAGCCCGGCCTGCGCCAGGATCTGTTGCAGCGCGCCGATGCCGCCCGCGGCCGCGCCCAGCGCCTGGCTGTTGGCCGGGGCGCCACCCTGGCCGCTGAGCAGGCCGCCCAGCAGCGAGCCCAGGTCCAGCCCGCCGGTGGCGCCGCCGGGCGTGGTGGCGCCACCGCCGAGGACCCCGCCCAGCAAGCCGCCGAGGCTGCCCAGGCCGCCAAGCCCGTCGTCAACCGGTGCGGCCTGGTCGCCGGCCGCGCCGGCCTCGCCGCGGTTGCGCATCGCCAGCATCGCCAGCAATCCCAGCGCCATCATCAGCTTCGGGTTGAGGCCGCCGGCACTGCCATCCTCGCCGCGGGCGTTGCCGAGCTGTCCGAGCACGCCGCCCAGCACGCTATCGAGTAGTCCCATGGTCGACTCCTTTCAGTCAGGGTGGAAGGTTGAGGGCGGGGGCCGGGATGGCCGCCGCCGTCAACCTTCGGTCAGAATCCGCCAAGCAAGGCGTTGAGTGTCGCGAGGCAGGCCAGCCCGGCGGTTTCGGTACGCAGGATGCGGGGGCCGAGCGACACGCCAGTGAAACCTGCCTGCCGCGCCGTCTGCTCTTCGTCGGGCGACAGTCCGCCTTCGGGGCCGATCAGCAGCGTGACGCCCTCGGCGAGCAGCGCCTCGCGCCGGTCCGCCACGAACGCCGGCAGCGACTGCTCGGCGCGCGGCGACACCAGCAGCCGCGCTCCCTTGTCGGAAGACTGCGACAGCCACGTCTCAAAGTTAGCGACCGGCGCCACCTCCGGCAAACGATTTCGGCCACATTGCTCGCACGCGGCCTGTACCAGCGCCTGCCAGTGCGCCTGGCGCTTCTGCGCGCGCTCGCCATTAAGGCGTACCACCGAGCGGCTGGCCTGCAGCGGCTGGATCGCCGTCACGCCCAGTTCCACCGCCTTCTCGATCAGCCAGTCCATCTTGTCGCCGCCGGCCAGGCCCTGCGCCAGCGTGACGCGGAAGGGCGGTTCGGCCTCGGCGGTGTCATGCGCGCCGATGCGCGCCACGGCATGGCGCTTGCCCAGCTCGACCAGCGTGGCCGCATGGCTGCCGCCGCGGCCGTCGAACAACGTGATGGCGTCGCCCGGCGCCAGGCGCAGCACCTGGGCGTGGCGCACCACCGGTTCGGGTAGGGAAACATCAGATGCGGCGGCCAGGACCGTGTCCGCGCCGCCGACAAAGAAACGCGGTGCCATCAGCTTGCCTGTCCTGCAGCCTGTGCCAGCGGGCTGGCGAAACCCCAGCGGTAGCCGTCGGGGTCCTCGAGCATGCAGTAGCGGTCGCCCCAGAACTGGTCAGCCGGCGCCATCAGGCTGACCGCGCCGGCATCGACCGCGCGCCGGTGCATGGCGTCGACATCTTCGCAGTAGACATAGAAGGTTTGCGGGCATTCGACGCCGAGCGAGCGCGGCGTGCGCGCGGTGCTGCCCCAGGCGCCCTCGGGCGCGAACATCACCACCAGTTGCCCCTGGTATTGCATCTCGGCATGGGTCGGCACGCCGTTCTCGTCGATCACGTTGGCGGGGGTAAAGCCGAAGGCGCGGCTGTAGAAGTCCAGCGCGGCGCGCCCGTTGGCGACGGTCAGGTAGGGGGTGAGCCAGGGAGTATTGGCCGGTCTCGTCATGATCGTCTCCTGGAATGCGGGAAACCCGGCGCGGCCGACGCGCCGCGCGGTGCGAGTGTGCATCTTACGCGTGCGCAACGGCGCTGTCGAAGTGCGGTGCCGCGGCGTCACCATTGTTTGCAGGTGATGGATGGGGCATCTCTGCGCCCGGGATAGTTCCGCGCCGATCGCCGGCGCAGGCAAGCGTCCACCAATGGCGCCCGCGGCAGTGCCTGCCGTCCACCCTCGGCTGTCTCCGCCAGTCCGGAAAACCCCTTAGCTTCTGCTAAAATTGCGGTTTTCCCGCGCTCAGGTCCACGCCCGCATGTCCGCCCTTGCCCATCCCGCCACAAGTCCTTTTGCTTCCCAGCCTTCCAAGCTGATGGCCGATGCCATCCGCGTGCTTGCCATGGACGCCGTCCAGCAGGCCAATTCCGGCCACCCCGGTGCGCCGATGGGCATGGCGGATATCGCCGTGGCGGTGTGGGGCCGGCACCTGAAGCACAACCCGGGCAACCCGCAGTGGGCCGACCGCGACCGTTTCGTGCTGTCGAACGGCCACGGCTCGATGCTGATCTATTCGCTGCTGCACCTGACCGGCTATGAACTGCCGATCGAAGAGCTGAAGAACTTCCGCCAGCTGCACAGCAAGACCGCCGGCCACCCCGAATACGGCATCACCCCGGGCGTGGAAACCACCACCGGCCCGCTCGGCCAGGGCATCACCAACGCGGTCGGCATGGCGCTGGCCGAACGCCTGCTGGGCGAGGAGTTCAACCGCCCCGGCTACGACATCGTCAACCACCACACCTATGTGTTCCTGGGCGACGGCTGCCTGATGGAAGGCATCAGCCACGAAGCGTGCTCGCTGGCCGGCACGCTGAAGCTGAACAAGCTGATTGCGCTGTGGGATGACAACGGCATCTCGATCGACGGCGACGTGGTGCACTGGTTCAACGACGATACCCCGAAGCGTTTCGAAGCCTATGGCTGGAACGTGATCCGCGCCATCGACGGCCATGACGTGACCGCCGTGGACATGGCGATCTCGCAGGCCAAGGCCAGCGACAAGCCGACCCTGATCTGCTGCCGCACCAAGATCGGCAAGGGCGCCCCGAACAAGGAAGGCGGCCACGACGTGCACGGCGCCCCGCTGGGCGGCGCCGAGGTGTTGGCCACGCGCGAGGCGCTGGGCTGGGCCCACGCCCCGTTCGAAGTGCCGGAGGACGTCTACGACGCCTGGGACGCCAAGGCCAACGGCCAGGCGCTGGAGCGTGCCTGGAACGCGCTGTTCGATTCGTACGCCGAGCGCCACCCGTATGAGGCCGGCGAGTTCCGCCGCCGCATGAAGGGCGAGCTGCCGGGTTCGTTCGACGCCGCCGTGGAAGCCTATATCGCCAAGTGCGAGGAGAAGGCCGAGACCATCGCCACCCGCAAGGCCAGCCAGAACACCATCGAGGCCTTCGGCCCGGTGCTGCCCGAGTTCCTCGGCGGCTCGGCCGACCTGACCGGCTCGAACCTGACCAACTGGTCGGGCAGCAAGGCCGTGCGCGTGGATGCCTGGGGCAACCACATCAACTACGGCGTGCGCGAGTTCGGCATGAGCGCCATCATGAACGGCATCGCACTGCATGGCGGCTACATCCCCTACGGCGCCACGTTCCTGACGTTCTCGGACTACAGCCGCAATGCGCTGCGCATGGCGGCGCTGATGAAGATCCGCTCGCTGTTCGTGTTCACCCATGACTCGATCGGCCTGGGCGAGGATGGCCCGACCCACCAGTCGATCGAGCACGTTGCCAGCCTGCGCCTGATCCCGAACATGGATGTCTGGCGTACCGCCGACACCACCGAGACCGCCGTGGCCTGGGCCGAGGCGATCCGCCGCGAGAACGGCCCGAGCTGCCTGATCTTCAGCCGCCAGAACCTGCCGTTCCAGCGCCGCGACGACGCCACCCGCGCCAATATCGCGCGCGGCGGCTACGTGCTGCGCGACAGCGTGAACCCGAAGACCAACCGTCCGGACGCCGTGATTTTGGCTACCGGCTCGGAAGTCGGCCTGGCCGTCGGCGCCGCCGATGCACTGGCCGCCGAAGGCGTGCACGTGCGCGTGGTATCGATTCCCGCGACCACCGTGTTCGACAAGCAGGACACCGCCTACAAGGCCAGCGTGCTGCCGGCCGGCGTGCCGCGCGTGGCGGTCGAGGCGGGCGTGACGGACTTCTGGTGGAAGTACCAGGTCCAGGCGGTGGTGGGCATCGACACCTTCGGTGAATCGGCCCCGGCCGGTGTGCTGTTCAAGCACTTCGGCTTTACCGTCGAGAACGTTGTCCGAACGGTGAAGGACACCCTTATCTAAGCATCCCGGCGAGACAGCCGCGTGGTGCGCGCGGCTGCGGCGCCCCACCGGTTTCAATCGATCCTCAGGAGAGACAGTCATGACCATCAAGATCGGCATCAACGGCTTCGGCCGCATTGGACGCATGGTGTTCCGCGCCGCCGTCGCCAACTTCAAGGACATCGAAGTCGTTGCCATCAACGACCTGCTGGAGCCCGACTACCTGGCGTACATGCTGAAGTACGATTCGGTGCACGGCCGCTTCGACGGCGAAGTGTCGGTCGACGGCAACACGCTGGTCGTCAACGGCAAGAAAATCCGCCTGACCGCGGTCAAGGATCCGGCCGAGCTGAAGTGGGGCGAGGTCGGTGCCGACGTGGTGGTCGAGTCGACCGGCATCTTCCTGACCAAGGAAGGCGCGCAGAAGCATATCGACGCGGGCGCGAAGAAGGTGATCATGTCGGCCCCGTCCAAGGACGACACCCCGATGTTCGTGTACGGCGTGAACCACGACACGTACAAGGGCGAGGCGATCATCTCGAACGCCAGCTGCACCACCAACTGCCTGGCGCCGGTTGCCAAGGTGCTGAACGACAAGTGGGGCATCAAGCGCGGCCTGATGACCACCGTGCACGCTGCCACCGCCACGCAGAAGACTGTCGACGGCCCGTCCAACAAGGACTGGCGCGGCGGCCGCGGCATCCTGGAAAACATCATCCCGTCGTCGACCGGCGCTGCCAAGGCCGTGGGCGTGGTGATTCCTCAGCTCAACAAGAAGCTGACCGGCATGTCGTTCCGCGTGCCGACCTCGGACGTGTCGGTGGTCGACCTGACCGTCGAGCTGGACAAGCCGGCCACGTATGAAGAAATCTGCGCCGAGATGAAGGCACAGAGCCAGGGCGCGCTGCAGGGCGTGCTGGGCTACACCGAAGACAAGGTCGTTGCCACGGACTTCCGCGGCGATGCCCGCACCTCGATCTTCGACGCCGAAGCCGGTATCGCGCTGGACGGCACCTTCATCAAGGTGGTGAGCTGGTACGACAACGAGTGGGGCTACTCGAACAAGGTGCTGGAGATGGCCCGCGTGGTGGCCAAGTAATCCGGCAGCTTTCGCGGAAGCTTCAGCGGAAAGAAAAACGCGCCTTCGGGCGCGTTTTTCTGTTTACGGTGGCGTACCTTCAGCCAGCGGCGCGGGGCGCCAGCGGGCGCGCGTCGACCGCGGCGCCGTCCACCAGGAAATGGCCGCCGGCCACATGATGGATGGTGCGCAGGCCGTCGTGCCCCTCGAAATGCCAGCGTCCGTTGCTGAAGACGCGCGAGTCGGCCTGCGCCGCGATGACTTCGCCAAGGAACAGGTCATAGGTCTGCTGCGTGGCCGGTTCCGGCAGCAGCCGGCATTCCAGCCAGGCGGCGCAGCCTTCCAGCAGCGGTGCGCCGACCGCCGCGCCAGTGAAAGTCCCTAGCCCGTAGGCCTCGAACTTGTCGGTACCATCCTGTTCCAGCAGCGCGAGGCCGGAGCTGGAGCCGAGCGCTTCGGTCAGGTCGACCTGGCTGACGGTGGGAACCTGCAGCACGAACTCGCCGCTCTGTTCCAGCAGCTTGCGGGTCCAGGTGCTCTTGTCCAGCACCACGGCCACCTTGGGCGGAGCGAAATCCAGCGGCATGGCCCAGGCAGCGGCCATGATGTTGCGCTTGCCGCCGGCCGCGGCGCTGACCAGCACGGTCGGGCCGTGGTTGAGCAGACGGTAGGCTTTAGGCAGGTCGACGGGAAGGCGAAAATGTGGGGGTGCGGGCGCTGGATCAGACATGGTACCGTCAGAAAAGAATGATAAAAATGGAAAGGGCGAGCCAATATACCGTCATCCGTCACTGGCTGTTGCGGCCCGGAAGTTGTACCTATATGCAGTCAATAGCCTAAAAACTTCCGCAATTTTCAGAAAATCGGGTGCGGCAGGCACGTAGAAAATGCCGAATTTGCTTTCCGAGTGTGTTTTTTCCTCTTACACTATTAAGACGCCGTTGAAATCTGATGTGCAGCCAGTGCAAGTGGTGGGTCTGACCGGGGCCTGATCATGGTGAACGTAGACACAAAGCTTTTAGTGATCTTCACCGAGCTGCTGAGTAAGCGCAACGCCACTTACGTTGCGGAAAAGATGCATATGACCGCACCGGCAGTGTCGCATTCGCTCGGCCGGCTGCGTGAAATCTTTGACGATCCCCTCTTTATCCGCGTGCCGCACGGCCTGACGCCGACGCCGCGCGCGCTCGAATTGGGCCCAAAGATCCGCGACATGCTGGACCTGTGGTCGTCGATCAACGAGGGCGACGCGGATAATTTCGACCCGGCGGTGGCCACCGGCACGCTTAGCATCGGCTTCGCCGCCGAACTGGGCGATACCGTGTTCAACCGCTTCGTTCTGCGCATCAAGCAGCTGGCGCCGGACCTGCATATCAAGCTGGTCGAATCCCATTCGTGGGAAACCGACGTTGCGTCGATGCGCGCCAACGAGCTGGACCTGGCGTTTTCACCGTTCCCGACCCGCCATCCGGAGATCGTCGAGGAGATGGTGACGTCGCTGAACCTGTGGGTGTGCGCGCGCAAGAACCATCCGGTGCTGAAGAACCATTGCACGCTCGAGCAATACCTGGACTGTGGCCATATCTTCATGGCGCATTCGGGTGGCACGGGCCGTCCGGCGCCGTCGCTGATCCCGCTTGATTATGCGCTGCAGCAGCGCGGGCTCAAGCGCAATGCGACGCTGACGGTGCATTCGTGGCGCGCCCAGGCGGAACTCGCCGCGCAGACCGACATGATCTTCACGGTCAACGCGCTGACCAAGGACATGGCCTGCGAGACCTATGGCCTGAAGGCCTTCCCGCTGCCGGACGAGCTCAACACCACGCTTGGCCTGAACATGTTCTGGCACCGCAGCCGCAACACCCACCCGATGCTGGTGTGGGCGCGCAACCTGTTCCGCCAGGTGGTGGGCGAGTTCGTCGGCCTGCCGGCGCGCGCGGCGCGCGTGGTGACCGAGGAGGCGCTGCAGAATCTTCAGGATTCCTGAAGCCTGAACCCGCGGCCATAAAAAAACCGGCGCCTGGCGCCGGTTTTTCGTTTGCCGTCTTGCGCTGCGCGGGGTAGCGTGCGGCTTATCGTTTGGGTCTGTGGGGACAGTTTGTTTTGGTGCAGTTGCCGTACAGCGACAACGCGTGTTCCTGCAGGGTAAAACCGCGTTCGCGGGCAATGCTTTGCTGGCGGTGCTCGATCTCGGAATCGAAGAACTCCTCGACCCGGCCGCAGTCAAGGCACACCAGGTGGTCGTGGTGCTTGCCTTCGTTGAGCTCGAAAATCGCCTTGCCCGATTCGAAGTTATTGCGCGACAGCAGGCCAGCCTGCTCGAACTGCGTCAGCACGCGGTAGACGGTGGCCAGGCCGATATCCATATGCTCGTTCAGCAGGATACGGTAGACGTCTTCCGCGCTCAGGTGCCGCTGTTCGCTGGTCTGAAAAATTTCAAGAATCTTCAGCCTGGGCACGGTCGCCTTCAGGCCGATGTTCTTGAGGTCAGCCGGACTCGGCATGGGCGTGACTCCCTAGAGTACAATGTCTGGATAGTTGAATCATAAGGGTTTTGGCAGCAAAAGTCGCCCGCGGCCGCGAATGCTCGACGTCGGCATCCCGCGCCGGGCAACGTTGCCGGCTCATGTGGTGGCCGCGGCAGGCGCAGCAAGGGTGTGTGGTGCAACCGGCGCATTTTGCGCCGTTTTTGTGCCGGTCTTGCGGTACCGGTCTTGCGGTACTCTTGCCTGCGGTACTTTTGCCTGCGGTACTTTTCTTTCCCTCCCGGAAGCGAGATACATGCGTTATATCCGTTCGTCCGCCATGCGCCCGACGCTGGTTGTCTCCCTGCTGGCCGCGGCACTGCTGGCCGGCGCCTGCTCAGCCTACGATTCCACCTCGCGCAAGGTAGCCAACGCCATCACGCCGTACCGGATCAATATCGTGCAGGGCAACTTCGTCTCGCGCGAAGCCGCGTCGCAGCTGCGCGAAGGCATGACGCGCGACCAGGTCAAGTTCCTGCTGGGCACGCCGCTGCTGACCGACGTTTTCCACGCCAACCGCTGGGACTATGTGTTCTCGTTCCGCCGCGGCAATACCCCGGTGGTGCAGCAGCGCCGCTATACGGTGTTCTTCGAGGGCGACCGGCTGGTCAAGTTTGGCGGCGACGAACTGCCGTCCGAGTACGAGCTGATTGCCGAAATCGACGGCATGAAGAAGGCGCTGAAGGACCAGACGCCCGGCAAGATCTCCACCAGCGCCGCCAGCGCTCCGGCCGAGCAGCAGACCACGGTCGAGAACTACGTGCCGCGGCAGGCGCAGCAGCCTGCTCCGGAGGCCGCCGCAAGTCCTGCGCCGGCAGCCGCGGCGCCAGCAGCGGCACCGGCAGTTGCGCCGGCCGAAGCCCCCAAACCAGCCAACTGACGCGCCCCGGCAGGCCCGCTGATCCGCCGTTCCGCACGGCGCGCCACCAGTTCCCCGGGCCGGTCGGACACGACCGGCTCGTTTATTTTCCGCACAATCCGTTGAGCCAGACACCATGAACATCGCCATCGCAGGCGCATCCGGCCGCATGGGCCGCATGCTGATCGAACACGTGCTGAACACCGAGGGCGTGAGCCTGGCCGGCGCGCTCGACGTGCCGGGATCGCCGGCGCTGGGCCAGGACGCCGGCCTGCTGCTGGGCCGCACGACCGGTGTGGCCATCACCGACGACGTCGAAGCCTGCCTGAAGGGGGCCGACTGCCTGATCGACTTCACCCGCCCGGCGGGCACGCTGGCGCACCTGGAAGTCGCGAAGAAGCTGGGCGTCAAGATGGTGATCGGCACCACCGGCTTCGACGACGCCGGCAAGGCCGCGCTGGCCGAAGGCGCGAAGTCGGTGGGCATCGTGTTTGCCGCGAACATGAGCGTGGGCGTCAATGCCACCTTCAAGCTGCTGGAAGTGGCGGCCAAGTTGCTGTCGAGCGGCTACGACATCGAAGTGATCGAGGCCCATCACCGTTTCAAGGTCGATGCCCCCTCAGGCACCGCGCTGAAGATGGGCGAAGTGATCGCCGACGCGCTCGGCCGTGACCTGAAGACCTGCGCCGTCTATGCCCGCGAAGGCCATACCGGCGAGCGCGACCCCAATTCGATCGGCTTTGCCACGGTGCGCGGCGGCGATATCGTCGGCGACCACACCGTGATGTTCGCCGGCATCGGCGAGCGCATCGAGATCAGCCACAAGTCATCCAGCCGCCAGTCGTATGCCGACGGTGCCGTACGCGCCGCCCGCTTCCTGGCGGACAAGCCCACCGGCCTGTTCGACATGCAGGACGTGCTCGGCCTGAAGTAAGGCGCCGCCGATGGGCGCGCGGGCCGCAAGCCGGCCTGCGCCCACGGTTATAATCGACTTCTTTCGCATTGCACGTTGGCGGGCGCCGCAACCGCGGCCGCCCGCTGCCCACATTCCAACGATTCCCCCGGATGCCGGCAGGCCAGTTGCCGCGCAAACGTTGTCCTGACTGTTGTCCCGACCATGCAAGACAAATACCTTCCTTCCGCCGTTGAACAAGCCGCCCAGCAGCACTGGCAAGCCATCGACGCCTATCGCGTGTCGGAGCATGCGGCCGGGCCCGACGGCAAGGAAAAGCCCAAGTTCTACGCGTGTTCGATGCTGCCGTATCCGTCGGGCAAGCTGCATATGGGCCACGTGCGCAACTACACCATCAACGACGTGATGGCGCGCTACCTGCGCATGAACGGCAACAACGTGCTGATGCCGATGGGGTGGGACGCCTTCGGCATGCCGGCGGAAAACGCCGCGCTGAACAACGGCGTGGCGCCGGCAGCCTGGACCTACGACAACATCGCTTACATGAAGAAGCAGATGCAGTCGATGGGCCTGGCGATCGACTGGTCGCGCGAGGTCGCCACCTGCAGCCCGGACTACTACCGCTGGAACCAGTGGCTGTTCCTGAAGATGCTGGAAAAGGGCATCGCCTACCGCAAGACCGGCACCGTCAACTGGGACCCCGTGGACCAGACCGTGCTGGCCAACGAGCAGGTCATCGACGGCCGCGGCTGGCGCTCGGGCGCGGTGGTGGAAAAGCGCGAGATCCCGATGTACTACCTGCGCATCACCGACTATGCGGAGGAGCTGCTGGGCGACCTCGACCAGCTCGGCTGGCCCGAGCGCGTCAAGGTGATGCAGCAGAACTGGATCGGCAAGAGCGTGGGCGTGCGCTTCGCCTTCACCCATGACATCCCGGGCGAGGATGGCAAGCCGATCAATGACGGCAAGCTGTACGTGTTCACCACGCGCGCCGACACCATCATGGGCGTGACCTTCTGCGCGGTCGCCGCCGAGCACCCGCTGGCCACGCACGCCGCGCTGAACAACCCCGAGCTGGCCGCCTTCATCGACGAATGCAAGCACGGTTCGGTCATGGAAGCCGACATGGCGACCATGGAGAAGAAGGGCATGCCGACCGGCCTGCAGGTCGTGCATCCGCTGACCGGCGAGAAGGTCGACGTGTGGGTCGGCAACTACGTGCTGATGAGCTACGGCGACGGCGCGGTGATGGGCGTGCCGGCGCACGACGAGCGCGACTTCGCCTTCGCGCTCAAGTACAAGCTGCCGATCAGGCAAGTCATCGACGTGAAGGGCCAGCCGTACTCGACCGAAGCCTGGCAGGAATGGTACGGCGACAAGGAAAACGGCACCTGCATCGAGAGCGGCAAGTATGACGGCCTCGGCTACCAGGCCGCGGTCGAAGCCATTGCCGCCGACCTGGGCGCGATGGGCCTGGGCGAGAAGAAGGTGACCTGGCGCCTGCGCGACTGGGGCATCTCGCGCCAGCGCTACTGGGGCACGCCGATCCCGCTGATCCACTGCGACAGCTGCGGCGTGGTGCCGGTGCCGGAGAAGGACCTGCCGGTGGTGCTGCCTGAGGACCTGGTGCCGGACGGCACCGGCAACCCGCTGGCCAAGGATCCGCGCTTCCTGGAATGCACGTGCCCGTCGTGCGGCAAGCCCGCGCGCCGCGAGACCGACACGATGGATACCTTCATCGATTCGTGCTGGTACTACATGCGCTATACCTGCCCGGACGCGGCCACCATGGTCGATGCACGCAACGACTACTGGATGCCGATGGACCAGTACATCGGCGGCATCGAGCACGCGATCCTGCACCTGCTGTACGCGCGCTTCTGGACCAAGGTGATGCGCGACATGGGCTTGGTCAAGTTCGACGAGCCCTTCACCAACCTGCTGACGCAGGGCATGGTGCTCAACGAAACCTACTACCGCGAAGACGCCTCGGGCAAGAAGCACTGGTACAACCCGGCCGAGGTCGACCTGCGCACCGACGAGCGCGGCCGCCCGCTGGGCGCCACGCTGAAGGCCGACGGCCAGCCAGTGGTGATCGGCGGCGTGGAGAAGATGTCGAAGTCCAAGAACAACGGCATCGACCCGCAGGCGCTGATCGACCAGTACGGTGCCGATACCGCGCGTCTCTTCGTGATGTTCGCCGCGCCGCCGGAGCAGCAGCTCGAGTGGAGCGGCTCGGGCGTGGAAGGCGCGTCGCGCTTCCTGCGCCGCGTGTGGAACTACGGCTATGCCAACGCCGCGGCGATCCGCGACGGCGCCGCCGGCACGCCGACCGCCGACGATGCCGAGCTGCGCCGCGAGATCCACGGCGTGCTCAAGCAGGCCAACTACGACTACCAGCGCATCCAGTACAACACCGTGGTGTCCGCCACGATGAAGATGCTCAACGCGCTGGACGACGCCAAGAACGCCTCGCCGGCGGCGCGCCGGGAATGCTTCGGCATCCTGCTGCGCGTGCTGTACCCGGTGGTGCCGCACGTCACCCACGGCCTGTGGGAGCAGCTGGGCTATGCCGCCGAAGCCGGCGACCTGCTCGACGCGCCGTGGCCGCAGGTCGATGAAGCCGCGCTGGTGCGCAGCGAGATCGAGCTGGTGCTGCAGGTCAACGGCAAGGTGCGCGGCAGCATCACCGTGCCGGCCGAGGCCGACCGCGCGGCGATCGAGGCGGTGGCCGCGGCCAGCGAAACGGTAGCCAAGTTTGCCGAGGGCAAGGCGCCCAAGAAGATCGTGGTGGTGCCCGGCCGCCTGGTCAACGTAGTGCTGTAAACGCACGAAGCCCGATAAGGAATTGCAAAGCATGAACCGACTGAACATGGGGCGCCGCAGGGTGCTCGCGGCAATGCTCGCAACTGGCCTGCTGGCCGGCTGCGGCTTCCACATGCGCGGCAATTCGGATTTCGCCTTCAAGCGGCTCTATATCGGGATTCCGCCCAATTCGCTGATGGGCGCGGACCTGCGCCGCGCCATCCGCGGCGGCTCCGACACCCAGGTGGTGGTCGACCAGAAAGAAGCCGACGCGCTGCTGGACGTGCTGCAGGACACCCGCACCAAGTCGATCCTGTCGATCACCACCAGCGGCGTGGTGCGCGAATACCGCCTGACCCAGCGTTTCACCTTCCGCCTGCGCGATGCCGCCGGCAAGGAACTGATCCCGCCGTCGCAGCTCGTGCTGACGCGCGACCTGACCTACAACGAAGCCAACACGCTGGCCAAGGACTATGAAGAGCAGCAGCTCTACCGCGACATGCAGCGCGATATCGTGCAGCAGCTGATGCGCCGGCTGGCCGCCGTCAAGGCCATCTGACCACGGCATGCAGCTCAAGCTCGACGGGCTCGACGCGCACCTGAAGCAGGCCAGGGCCAAGGGCCTGGCGCCGTTGTACGTGGTGCACGGCGACGAGCACCTGCTGGTGCTCGAGGCCGTCGACCGCCTGCGCGCCACGGCGCGCGAGGCCGGCTTCACCGAGCGCGAAGTGCTGGTGGCCGAGCGCGGCTTCCACTGGGGCCAGCTTGTGGAGGCTCAGCAATCGATGTCGCTGTTCGGCGACCGCAAGATCGTCGAGCTGCGCATTCCTTCCGGCAAGCCCGGCAAGGACGGCGGCGAGGCGCTGCGCGCGGTGGCGGCGCAGCCGTCGCCCGACGTGGTGCTGATCGTCACGCTGCCGCGCCTGGATTTCGCCACGTCGAAGTCCGCCTGGTTCCAGGCGCTGGAGGGTGCCGGCGTGTCGCTCAAGGTCGACACGGTGGACCGCACCCGGCTGCCGGCGTGGGTGGGCGAGCGGCTGGCCTTGCAGCAGCAGCGCGTCGAGGGCGGCGAGCCAGGGCGGCGCGCGCTGCAGTTTATCGCCGACAAGGTCGAGGGCAACCTGCTGGCGGCGCACCAGGAAATCCAGAAGCTCGGGCTGCTGTACCCGGCCGGCGAACTCAGCTTCGACCAGGTGCACGACGCGGTGCTGAACGTGGCCCGCTACGACGTGTTCAAGCTGTCCGAGGCGATGCTGTCCGGCGACGTGCCGCGGCTGGTGCGCATGCTCGAAGGGCTGCGCGGCGAGGGCGCGGCAACCGTGCTGGTGCTGTGGGCGCTGACCGAGGAAATTCGCGTATTATCCAAGGTCCGGCAAGGGCTGGCGGCCGGCAAGCCGGCGGGCGTGCTGATGCGCGAGCTGCGCGTCTGGGGTCCGCGCGAGCGGCTGGTGCCGCAGGCCGCGCAGCGGCTGCCGCTGCCAAAGCTGGAAGCGGCGCTGGCGCTGGCCGCGCGGCTGGACCGCCAGGTCAAGGGCCTGTCTGACCTGCCGCCACCGGGCAGCGGCCCGCTGCCGGCCGAGCCATGGGACGGCCTGCAGCAGTTGGCGCTGATGATTGCGCGCTGACACGAGTGCCACTGGTTTGCGCCCCTCTCCCGCCTGCGGGAGAGGGGCGCAAACCAGTGGCACTCGTGTCAGCGC
>NZ_JBEFLI010000113.1:0-14189 GCF_040578825.1 Cupriavidus necator
CGCCAGGCCAGCGGCCTTGCCGCCAATGCCTCGGACACCGCGCTGCGCGGTGGCGAAGTGGTGGGCCGGGTGGTGCAGACCATGGACGAGATCAACGCCGCGTCGAAGAAGATCGTCGACATCATCGGCGTGATCGAGGGCATCGCGTTCCAGACCAACATCCTGGCGCTCAATGCCGCGGTGGAAGCCGCACGCGCCGGCGAACAAGGCCGAGGGTTTGCCGTGGTCGCGGGCGAAGTGCGCAGCCTGGCGCAGCGCAGCGCCAATGCGGCCAAGGAGATCAAGGGGCTGATCGGCAATACGGTGGAGCGCGTCGACAACGGCTCGGCGCTGGTGGGCCAGGCCGGCAAGACCATGGACGAGATCGTGCAGGCCGTGAAGTCGGTCACCGACATCATGGGCGAGATCAGTGCGGCGTCGGCCGAGCAGAGCTCCGGCATCGAGCAGGTCAACCAGGCGGTGGCGCAGATGGACGAAGGCACGCAGCAGAACGCGGCGCTGGTGGAAGAAGCCGCGGCCGCGGCCGGCGCGCTGGAAGAGCAGGCGCTGCGCCTGCGCGATGCCATCGCCACCTTCCGCGTCAGCATGCAGGCAGAGGTTCGTCCGCAACGGCACAAGGGCACGGGCACAGGCACGGAGCGCGCCGGCGCCGTTCAGTCAATGGCACGGGCTTAGTGCACAGCACCAGGCCAGTCCGATCCGCAGCTGCGGGCCATCGACCCGCATGCGCATAAAGCGGGCGCGGCACGCCGCGCCCGGGGCTTTCAGTAATAAAGGGGAGTTGCTATGCATTGGTTCAATCAATTGCGCGTCACGACCAGGCTGGTTGCCGGGTTCCTGGTCGTTGCCGTGATCGGCGCCGTGATGGGGCTGCTGGGCGTCGTCAACATGGGACGCATGGCGGACTGGACCGGCAAGATCTACCACGGCGACCTGCAGGCGCTGAAGGCGGTGCAGGACGCCAATATCAACCTGGTGTATGCCAGCCGCTCGCAGATCGGCTTGCTGTCCGCATCGACCATGGGCGAGCGCGCCGCCGAGAAGGAGCAGATCGCCAAGTCGCTCGCGCTGATGGATGAGCGCATCCGCCAGGTGGCGGGCGTGTTCCAGCAGCCTGAAGGGCAGGCGATGGTCAAGCAGTACCAGCAGCTGGCGCCGGCCTTTCGCGAGCGCATGAACAAGTACGTGGAGCTGGTCAGCAAGCAGCCGCTCGATACTTCGCAGTTCGAGAGCCAGGTGTTCTCAGAGAGCGCCGAGCTGCTCAAGGACAGCCATGCGCTGGAAGCGGTGATGTTCAAGATGGTCAAGCGCCGCGACGACCGCGCTCGCAACAACATGGAAGAAGCGCGCAGCGTCTATGACGCGACCCGCATCTGGATGCTGGGCCTGGTGTTGGGCGGCCTGGCGCTGTCGGTGCTGCTGGGCCTGTTCCTGGCGCGCGCCCTGTCGCGCCAGCTCGGTGGCGAGCCCGGCTATGCGGCCGAGATCGCCGCGCGCATTGCCGAGGGCGATTTCTCGTCGCCGGTGGCCACGCGCGCCGGCGACAAGAGCAGCCTGGTCTATGCGATGCAGCAGATGCAGCAGCAGCTCTCGCGCATGGTGCGCGATTTCAAGGAATCGGCCGAATCGATCGGCACCGCCTCGCGCGAGATCGCCGCGGGCAACAACGACCTGTCGCAGCGCACCGAGCAGCAGGCCGCATCGCTGGAGCAGACCGCTTCCAGCATGGAAGAGCTGACCAGCACCGTGCGCCAGAACGCGGACAACGCGCGCCAGGCCAGCGGCCTTGCCGCCAATGCCTCGGACACCGCGCTGCGCGGTGGCGAAGTGGTGGGCCGGGTGGTGCAGACCATGGACGAGATCAACGCCGCGTCGAAGAAGATCGTCGACATCATCGGCGTGATCGAGGGCATCGCGTTCCAGACCAACATCCTGGCGCTCAATGCCGCGGTGGAAGCCGCGCGCGCCGGCGAGCAAGGGCGAGGGTTTGCCGTGGTCGCGGGCGAAGTGCGCAGCCTGGCGCAGCGCAGTGCCAATGCGGCCAAGGAGATCAAGGGCCTGATCGGCGATACGGTGGAGCGCGTCGACAACGGCTCGGCGCTGGTGGGCCAGGCTGGCAAGACCATGGACGAGATCGTGCAGGCGGTGAAGCGCGTGACCGACATCATGGGCGAGATCAGTGCGGCCTCGGCCGAGCAGAGCTCGGGCATCGAGCAGGTGAACCAGGCCGTGGCGCAGATGGACGAGGTCACGCAGCAGAACGCGGCGCTGGTGGAAGAAGCCGCCGCCGCGGCCGGCGCGCTGGAAGAGCAGGCCAGCCGCCTGCAGGGCGCGGTGGCGATGTTCCGCCTGGCGGCCGGGGATGCGCAGGCTTCGTTCACGCTGCCGTCCTCCCCATCTTCCCATGCGTCGCCGTCATCGTCCGGCAAGGGCAAGGTCAAGGTGGGCGGCGCCGTGCGCGCCATCGCCACGCGCAAGCTTGTGGCCGTGGCGGCCACTGCCGCCGCCGGTGCCAAAGCTGCCGATGTTGCGGCCGACGCCGCGGCACCAGCGGCTCGCCCCGCTGCCGCGCGCACCTCGCGCCCCGCGCTGGCCGGTGCCGACAACGGCGACTGGAGCGCGTTCTGATCCACCCATGCATTGGGCCGCGCGGCGGCCCCGGGATGGCATAGCCATGACGACCGAGATCACCCTGGCCCTGCCGCATGACGATGCGGCCAGGCTGCGCAAGGAGTTCGACCAGTTCATCGGGGTTTCCTCCGGCCTGGACCGCGAGTTCCTGCCGCCCGAGTTCAACGACTTCCTGCGCGCCCGGCTGATGCAGCATGACGGCCCGCTGACCGAGCGCGCCGTCACGCGGCTGCTGTCCGGCGGCGAGTACGGCTGGGCGCGGCGCGTGTTTGACAAGCAGCTTCCCAATGCACTGGCGGCGCTGATGCGCGATGCGCAGCGCTTTGGCTTCGGCCTGGCTGTGCAAACCGAATGGACGCCCGAGCAGCGCCTGACGCATGCGCGCGAATGGGCCGCGCAGGTGCTGGCCGACTGCGGTGCCGACCCGGCCTTTACCGAAGCGCTGGCCACCCAGGTGGCGGCCTCGGCCGAAGACGTGCGCGTGCTGGAGGAGCGCATGCGCACGCCGGCGTGGCGGCTCGCCGAAAGCCTGCGCCAGCGTGCCTATGACCTGATGTACGCGCTGCAGACCGAAGAGAGCGAGACCACCGGCCGCGTGCGCGTGGGCGAACTGCGCGGCATGCTGGGGCTCGCGCTGGAGTACGGCTCGATCCAGCCCGACGAAGCGGCGCGCGTGCTGGAGCAGGTGGAACGCACGCGTCCCGCGCTGTTCCGCGAAGCGCCCGACGATGTGTTCGCGCGTCTCGCTGCATGGCTGCGTCGCCTGTTCGGATCGTGAGCCACGCGTCGCGATATGGGACGACGGGGGCGCCAATGGAAGGCCGCATGCGTCAACGTGACGCATGTCATTTCGGACGAGGGAATTTCGGACAGCCATTCCGCGTGCACGGGCGCCATGAGCACCAAGCGCCGCACGCGTCAATAGAGGAATCCCGCAGGGTCCCGCTTGCGGCACTCATGCGTTGATGGATATGGCGTGTGCGTAACTACATTGCGCGGAACAGGCGACAGAATTGTGACGTGTCACAAAATGGCCGCACCCATGTATCTTCCGTGCGACATTTGCTTGCCCCCCGCGTAAGTAGGGATTGGCAGTGCAGGCAAATTGCCGATATAAACGTAACAGTCTCACTTACACTCTGTAACACTTGTAACGGGGTCGATAACAAGTAAGACACGGGCGTAGTTCCTTCAGTCGTACGTTGTACCCGCCCAGCCGCATACAAACGATCTGGTCGCCGCTGTCCTTAAGGGCAACGGTAAGCACCGGACAAGCGGCCCTGGCGGGTTTTTTGGTAGCGGGGAAAAATTGGAAAGCAGTGAAGTTCTCCAGGAGATCAGGGAGGTTAACCTCGCCTATCTGCTGCTCGCGCAACGCCTGGTGCGCGAAAACCAGGTCGAAGCCATGTTCCGGCTCGGGGTCAGCAAGGAAATCGCGGATATCCTTGCCAAGCTGACTTCGGCGCAACTCGTCAAGCTGGCGGCATCCAACATGGTGCTGTGCAGGTTTCGCTTCGACGACCATGCGCTTCTGTCCACTCTGACCCACACGGCGAAAAGCCATGACATGCAGCAGATCCACGCCGCGATCCTGCTTGCCCGTCAGCCTGTGGAGTCGCTCAATTGACCGCGCTGCTCAAGGCCGAACCAAGCCGGAGCTTCACGGCCACCTCCACAGCCGCACGCAAGAGCGTTCTGCAGGATGCCAACCAGACCCAGCTCGCCATCGAGCTGATCGGCCTGGGTGCGCGCCTGCAGGTGCTTGAAGCCGAGACCACGCTGTCGCGCGACCGGCTGATCCGGCTGTACAAGGAGCTGCGCGGCGTCTCGCCCCCCAAGGGCATGCTCCCCTTCTCGACCGACTGGTTCACCACCTGGCTGCCGAATATCCACTCGTCGCTGTTCTTCTCCGCGTACCAGTTCATGGTGCAGGAAGGCGAGACCGTGGGCATCCGCGCGGTGGTGGCGGCGTACCGGCTCTACCTCGAGCACGTTTCGCTGCTGGGCGGTGAAATTGTCTTAAGTTTCACGCGTGCCTGGACGTTAGTACGGTTCTTCGAGAGCAACATGCTGCAGCTGTCCCGCTGCACGTGTTGCGGCGGACAGTTCGTCACGCACGCGTATGAGCCGCACGCGAACTTCGTGTGCAGCCTGTGCCGTCCGCCGTCACGCGCAGGGAAAGTGAAGAAGCTCTCGAAAGACGCCGCCGCCGAGCAGACCAACGCCTGATCCTGGTCGAAGTCCGCCGGCTGGCAAGCTTGCAGCGCTGGCGGACGGACGCATCTCCGTTCGCCCGTGCAACGGGCAATTGTGCGTGGCTGACGCGCGTTTTTAGACGGGGATCCGATCGTGCTAGTAGTTCTTGGCTATGTCGTCGTGGTAGCGGCGGTGCTTGGCGGTTACGCCATGACCGGCGGCCATATGGGCGCGCTTTATCAACCTGCCGAAGTGGTGATCATCGCGGGCGCCGCCATCGGCGCCTTTATCGCCACCAATACGGGCAAGGCCATCAAGGCCACCGCCAGGGCCCTGCCGGGCCTGTTCAAGAGCTCCAAGTACAAGAAAGAGCTGTACCTGGACGTCATGTCGCTGCTGTACGTGCTGCTGTCCAAGGCACGGCGCGAGGGCATCCTGTTCCTGGAAAAGGAAATCGCGGACCCCGCCTCCAGCAGCGTGTTCAGCCAGTACCCGCGCATCCTGTCGGATCCGGTGGTGATGGAATTCCTCACCGACTACCTGCGCATGATGGTCAACGGCAATATGAACGCGTTCGAGATCGAGGCCCTGATGGACCACGAGATCGAGACCTTCCGCCATGAAGCCGAGATCCCCGCCCATGCGCTGTCGCGCGTCGGCGATGGCCTGCCGGCGTTCGGCATCGTCGCCGCGGTGATGGGCGTGGTGCATGCGCTGGGTTCGGCCGACCTGCCGCCGGCGGAGCTGGGCGCGCTGATCGCGCATGCGATGGTCGGCACCTTCCTCGGCATCCTGCTTGCCTACGGCTTTATCTCGCCGCTGGCCGCGCGCATCGAGCTGCAGGTGTCCGAGAACGTCAAGGTCTACGAGTGCATCAAGGTCGTGCTGCTCGCCTCGCTCAACGGATATGCGCCGCTGGTGGCGGTGGAATTTGGCCGCAAGGTGCTGTACTCCACGGTGCGGCCGTCGTTCCTTGAGCTGGACGACCACGTGCGTGAAGTCAAGAGCCTGAACTGACGGGCAGGCAGGGGAGCACCGCCATGAGCAGCGCACATGACATGCGTCCGATCATCGTCCGCAGGGCGAAATCGCACGCCAGGCCGCACGGCAACCACAGCTGGAAAATCGCCTACGCCGACTTCATGACGGCGATGATGGCGCTGTTCCTGGTGCTGTGGCTGCTGTCCAGCGCCAACAAGAAAACGCTGGAAGGCATTGCCGAGTATTTCCGCATGCCGCTCAAGGTGGCGATCGTCGGCGGCGAGAAAAGCAGCCAGTCGCCCAGCGTGATCCCGGGCGGCGGGCTGGACGCGATGCGCAAGGACGGCGAAGTCATGCGCGCCCGCGACAATGACCCCAGCGACGAACAGCGCCGCAACGAACAGCAGGAAGCGCAGCGCCTGCGCGCGCTCAAGCAGCGCCTGGAACAGATCATCGAGAACAACCCGGTGCTGCGCCAGTTCCGGCCGCAGCTGCTGCTGGACATCACCAGCGAAGGCCTGCGCATCCAGATCCTGGATACGCAGAACCGGCCGATGTTCCGCACCGGCAGCGCCATCGTCGAAAGCTATATGCGCACCATCCTGCGCGAGATCGGCCCGGTACTGAACGAGCTGCCCAACAAGGTCAGCCTGTCCGGCCACACCGACGCGGCCAACTATTCCAACGGCGAGCGCACCTACAGCAACTGGGAACTGTCCGGCGACCGCGCCAACGCCTCGCGCCGCGAGCTGATCGCGGGCGGCATGCAGGAAGGCAAGGTGCTGCGCGTGCTGGGCCTGGCCGCGACCATGCCGCTGGACAAGCAGGACCTGCTGGCGCCGGTCAACCGCCGCATCAGCATTGTCGTGCTCAACCAGAAGGCGCAGGCGCGTTTCGAGGCCGAGAACGCCAGCGCTGCCGAGGTCTCGGTGGCGGCGCAGGCCGGCAAGATGGCGCAGGAAGTGCAGGGGGCCCTCGCGGCCGCGTCGGGGCCTGCGGCGCCGGCGGCCACCCCGGCGAAGAGCAGCAAGCCGTGATGCAGCAACCCATCAAGCGCGGCCGCCCGGCGGCGCCCGCGCGCAGCGCAGTCAATTAGTGAGTCAGGACGCCATGTCTGTCGATATCGATATCACACAGTTTTACCAGACCTTCTTCGAAGAAGCGGAAGAACTGCTCGTGGAAATGGAGCAGCTGCTGCTCGGCCTGGACATCGAGTCGCCCGATCCCGAACATCTGAACGCGATCTTCCGGGCGGCGCATTCGATCAAGGGCGGGGCGGCCACCTTCGGGTTCGCGGCGCTGACCGAGACCACCCACATCTTCGAGAACCTGCTGGACCGCACGCGCCGGCAGGAACTGGCGTTGACCAGGACCATCATCGACACCTTTCTGGAAACCAAGGACGTGTTGCAAGATCAGCTCAACGCCTACCGCAACGGCACCGAACCCGATCCGGAAACGCTGGCGCGCATCTGCGCCGTGCTGCAGCAGCTGGCGCAGGAAGCGGCCGGGCACGCTGGCGAAGCGGTCGCTGCACCGGCGCCCGCACCGGCACCCGCGCCTGTTGCCGCTGCCGCCGCCGCACCGGCCGCCGCCCCCGCGGGCGGTGGCCTGAAGATCCGCCTGATCAAGGTCTCCGCCTCCGACCAGGCGCTGCTGCGCGAAGAGCTCGCCAACCTGGGCGAGATCACCGGCCAGCAGGAGGTCAACGGCGAGCTGGTGGTATGGCTCAACACGCAATGCAGCGCCGACGACATCATCGCGGTGTGCTGCTTCGTGATCGACATGGACCAGATCGTGATCGAAGCCGCTGCCGATGCCCCGGCAGCCGCGCCGGTGCCCGCGCCCGTCGCGGCCCCCGCGCCGGCACCGGTTGCCGCCGCGCCGGCTCCGGCGCCTGCAGCGGCCGCCCCCGCGCGCGAGAAGGCCAGGCCGTCCCCCGCCGCCGCGCACGCGCAAGGCGAAGGCTCGATCCGCGTGCCGACCGAGAAGGTCGACCAGATCATCAACCTGGTGGGCGAACTGGTGATCACGCAATCCATGCTGGCGCAGACCGCATCGTCGCTGGACCCGGTGCTGTTCGACCGCCTGTTCTCCGGCATGGGCCAGCTCGAGCGCAACGCGCGCGACCTGCAGGAAGCGGTGATGTCGATCCGCATGATGCCGATGGACTACGTGTTCTCGCGCTTCCCGCGGCTGGTGCGCGACCTCGCCAGCAAGCTCGGCAAGCAGATCGACCTGGTCACCTTCGGCAAGGCCACCGAGCTCGACAAGAGCCTGATCGAACGCATCATCGATCCGCTCACGCACCTGGTGCGCAACAGCCTGGACCACGGTATCGAGACGCCGGACAAGCGCGTCGCCGCCGGCAAGGATGCGACCGGCCAGCTGATCCTGTCCGCGCAGCACCACGGCGGCAATATCGTGATCGAGGTCAGCGACGACGGCGGCGGCCTGAACCGCGAGCGCATCCTGGCCAAGGCGATCCAGAACGGCCTGCCGGTGTCCGAGAACATCAGCGACGAGGAAGTCTGGCAACTGATCTTCGCGCCGGGCTTCTCTACCGCCGAGGTCATTACCGACGTCTCCGGCCGCGGCGTGGGCATGGACGTGGTCAAGCGCAATATCCAGGAGATGGGCGGCCATGTCGAGATCAGTTCGCGCCCGGGCCTGGGCACCACCATCCGCATCGTGCTGCCGCTGACGCTGGCGATCCTGGACGGCATGTCGGTCAAGGTGGGCGAAGAGACTTTCATCCTGCCGCTGAACTGCGTGATGGAATCGCTGCAGCCCAAGGCCGAGGATGTGCACACCGCCGCCAACTCCGACCGCGTGATGCACGTGCGCGGCGAATACCTGCCGCTGCTGGAGATGCACCGCGTCTTCAACGTGGCGGGCGCGCTGCAGGAACCCACGCAGGGCATCGCCGTGATCCTGCAGGCCGAAGGCAAGCGCTTCGCGCTGCTGGTGGACCAGCTGATCGGCCAGCACCAGGTGGTGCTGAAGAACCTTGAGACCAACTACCGCAAGGTGCCGTGCATTTCCGCGGCCACCATCCTGGGCGACGGCAGCGTGGCGCTGATCGTCGACGTCGGCGCGCTGCAGCGCACCGGCGTGCGCCGGCAGGAACCGGCGCTGCAGCAGTAATCGTCCAATCACAGGAGAACTAGACATCATGGCCGGCATCGGACACATCGATACCCCCGGAAGCGACGCTTCGGGCCAGGAGTTCCTGGTCTTCACGCTGGGGTCGGAGGAGTACGGCATCGACATCCTCAAGGTGCAGGAGATCCGCAGCTACGAGACCGTCACGCGCATCTCGAGCGCGCCGGACTTTATCAAGGGCGTGACCAACCTGCGCGGCGTGATCGTGCCGATCGTCGACCTGCGCCTGAAGTTCCGCCTCGGCAACGTGCGCTACGACCACCAGACCGTGGTCATCATCCTGAACGTGGCCGGCCGCGTGGTTGGCATCGTGGTGGATGGCGTGTCGGATGTGCTGACGCTGACCGGCGATGCGATCAAGCCGGCGCCGGAGTTCGGCGTATCGATCTCGACCGAGCACCTGACCGGCCTTGGCACCGTCGACGGCCGCATGCTGGTGCTGATCGATATCGAGAAGCTGATGACCAGCCCCGAGATGGCGCTGGTCGAAGCCGAGCTGGCCTGAGCCTGACAGCGCACCGCCCCCGCCGCCACCCGCAACACCGAAGCGAAGCCATGACGCCGTCCCGCAATGCCGCCAGCGCCCCCGGCAGCCTTACCGGCTTCCCGGGCGCAGTCTCCGCGCCGGCCGCCACGCTGCGGCGCGACGAGATGCGCGACTTCCTGCTGACCGAGCGCGACTTCGAGAAGATCCGCGCGCTGATCCACCGGCGCGCCGGCATCTCGCTGGGCAGCCACAAGCGCGAGATGGTCTACAGCCGGCTGGCGCGGCGGCTGCGCACGCTGCAGCTTTCTGACTTCGCCTCTTACCTGGCGCTGCTGGAGGCGGATGACCGTTCGGCCGAGTGGGAATTCTTCACCAACGCGCTGACGACCAACCTGACGTCCTTTTTCCGCGAGGCGCACCACTTCCCGCTGCTGGCCGAGCACGCGAAGAAGATCGGCCGTCCGTACAGCGTCTGGTGCTCCGCGGCATCGACCGGCGAGGAACCGTACTCCATCGCCATCACGCTGGCCGAGGCGCTGGGCGACCGCGCCGGCACGGTGCTGGCCACCGATATCGACACGCAGGTGCTGGCCAAGGCCCGCAGCGCTGTGTACTCGGCCGACCAGGTCGCGCGGCTGTCGCCCGAACGTCTGAAGCGCTTCTTCCTGAAGGGCACCGGCCCGCGCACCGGCTCGGTCAAGGTCAAGCCGGAGCTCGCCTCCACCATCACGTTCGAGCCGCTCAACCTGCTCGCGCCCGACTGGGGCATCCGCGAGCAGTTCGATGCGATCTTCTGCCGCAACGTGATGATCTACTTCGACAAGCCGACCCAGGGCCGCATCCTGGAGCGCTTCGTGCCGCTGCTCAAGCCGCACGGGCTGCTGTTTGCCGGCCATTCGGAGAACTTTTCCTACGTCACGCGCGCGTTCCAGCTGCGCGGGCAGACGGTGTATGAACTGGCGCCGGACGCCATCCGCGCGGGACGGCCGTGATGCGCACGCCCCAACTGCCCGAAGCGCTGGCCACGCGCACCTACTTCGACCGCGAGTTCGGCAAGCAGGCGGTCAAGCTGCTGCCCAACGAGTACTACGTGACCCGCGAGGACATGGTGCTGACCACGGTGCTGGGCTCGTGCGTGGCCGCGTGCATCCGCGACGAAGTCGCGGGCGTGGGCGGCATGAACCACTTCATGCTGCCCGACGATGATGGCGGTGGCGCCGGCCGGCTGTTGTCGGCGTCGATGCGCTACGGCAGCTATGCGCTGGAAGTGCTGATCAACGAGCTGCTCAAGATGGGCGCGCGGCGCGAGCGGCTGGAGGCCAAGGTCTTCGGCGGCGGCGCGGTGCTGGCCAACATGACCACGCTGAATATCGGCGACCGCAACGCTGAGTTCGTGCTGCGCTACCTGAAGGCCGAAGAGATCCGCGTCGCGGCGCAGGACCTGCGCGGCCCCCACGCGCGCCGCGTCAGCTATTTCCCGGTCGGCGGGCTGGCGCTGGTGCGCCGGCTGACGCGGCAGGACGACCAGGTCTCGGTGGCGCGCGAGGAAAGCGCGCTGGCGCGGGCGCTGGCCAGCTCGGCCAAGGGGCCGGCACGCACGCCTGAACTGTTTGCGCGGCAGTCTTCCACGCGCCAGCTTCCCTGAACCCAACCAAGCACGACCTTATATGACTGCCGCCAAGATCAAGGTGCTCTGCGTGGACGACTCCGCGCTGATCCGCAGCCTGATGACGGAGATCATCAACAGCCAGCCCGACATGGAAGTGGTCGGCACCGCGCCCGACCCGCTGGTGGCGCGCGACCTGATCAAGCGCCTGAACCCGGACGTGCTGACGCTGGACGTTGAAATGCCGCGCATGGACGGGCTGGATTTCCTCGAGCGGCTGATGCGATTGCGGCCGATGCCGGTGCTGATGGTGTCGTCGCTGACCGAGCGCGGCTCGGAGATCACCATGCGCGCGCTGGAGCTCGGCGCGGTGGACTTTGTCACCAAGCCCAAGCTGGGCATCCGCGACGGGCTGCTGGAATACACCGACACCATCGCCGACAAGCTGCGCGCCGCATCGCGCGCGCGCGTGCGCGCGGCGGCGCAGCCCGACGCCGGCGCCAGCGTGCCCCCGCCAATGCTGCGCAGTCCGCTGCTGTCGACCGAGAAGCTGATCATCCTGGGCGCCTCCACCGGCGGCACCGAGGCCATCAAGGAATTCCTGATGCCGCTGCCGCCCGACAGCCCGGCGGTGATGATCGTCCAGCATATGCCGGCCGGCTTCACGCGCTCGTTCGCGCAGCGGCTGGACGGGCTGTGCCGCATCACCGTCAAGGAAGCCGTGCACGGCGAGCGCGTGCTGCCGGGCCACGCGTATATCGCGCCGGGCGACTCGCACATGCGGCTCGCGCGCAGCGGCGCCAACTATGTCGCGCACTTGTCGCAGGAAGCGCCGGTGAACCGCCATCGTCCGTCGGTGGACGTGCTGTTCGATTCCGCCGCCGAGCATGGCGGCAAGAACGTGATCGGCGTGATCCTGACCGGCATGGGCAAGGACGGCGCGCGCGGCATGCTGCGCATGCGCGAGGCGGGCGCCTACAACCTGGCGCAGGACGAGCACACATGCATCGTGTTTGGCATGCCGAAGGAGGCGATCGCCGCCGGCGGCGTGCATGAAGTCGTGCCCTTGCCGGCGATGACCCAGCGCGTGATGGCACGGCTGGCCACGTACGGCACGCGCGCGCAGCGGGTGTAAACGAACCGGGGCGCGCGCCGGCTGCGCGTCCTGCAACAAGCCACAACTGTATTTACCTGGAGCCATCAAAGTGGACAAGAACATCAAGATCCTGGTCGTGGATGATTTCCCGACCATGCGCCGGATCATCCGCAACCTGCTCAAGGAGCTGGGTTTCGTCAACGTCGAGGAAGCCGAGGACGGCGCCGCCGGGCTGGAGAAGGCGAGGGACGGCAGCTTCCAGTTCGTGATCTCGGACTGGAACATGCCCAATATGGACGGCCTGTCGATGCTGCAGGCCATCCGCGCCGACGCCAATATCGGCAAGACCCCGGTGCTGATGGTGACCGCCGAGGCCAAGAAGGAGAACATCATCGCAGCGGCCCAGGCGGGCGCCAACGGCTACGTGGTCAAGCCGTTCACGGCGGCCACGCTGGACGAGAAGATCACCAAGATCTTCGAAAAGCTCGGCGGCTGAGCCAGAGGAGCGTTTCCATGACTCCGACCCTCAGCAACGATTCCGCCGAGCAGCTGATCCTGCGTATCGGCAACCTGACGCGGATGCTGCGCGACAATATGCGCGAGCTCGGCCTGGACAAGGAAATCGAGCGCGCCGCGCAGGCCATCCCCGACGCGCGCGACCGGCTGAACTATATCGCCGCGATGACCGAGCAGGCCGCCGAGCGCACGCTCAACGCAGTCGAACTGGCGCAGCCGATCCAGTCCGATATCGAGCAGCAGGCCGAAACGCTGGACAAGCGCTGGCAAGCTTGGTTCGAGCAGCCGGTGGAGCTGGCCGACGCCCGCTCGCTGGTGGTCGACACCCGCGCCTTCCTGTCCGAGGTGCCCGGCCAGGCCCGCGCCACCAACAGCCACCTGCTCGACATCATGATGGCGCAGGACTTCCAGGACCTGACCGGCCAGGTCATCAAGAAGATGATGGACATGATCCGCGCGCTGGAGCAGGAGCTGCTGCAGGTGCTGATCGACAACGTGCCGTCCGAGCGGCGCGTGGAAGTCCAGGCACCGTCGACGCTGATGAATGGGCCGCAGGTGAGTCCGGAAGGGAAGCCGGACGTGGTGTCGGACCAGGCGCAGGTGGATGATTTGTTGGCTAGTTTGGGGTTCTGAGGTTTTGGTTGGGTAGGCGGTCGAAAGCCGTCGGCTGCGCTCTGGCACAGCGATTTCGCATGCGAGCCCAACGGCTTGTTCCCGCCCGCATGTTTTCTCCCCTCTCCCGCGTGCGGGAGGGGGGCGGGGGAGAGGGCCGGCGCATCCACGAAGTCAACCGCATCAACACCTTTGCACTGCTTCATCCTGGCAATCCGGCGATGACCGCTGTTTTAAGAGTTTGCCCATACTCGCGCTTGCTGCCTCTCTTCATACTGGGATCGTCGCTGCGTCGTAGCGACCGGGTTTAGCAGCCTGAAAGAGAGAGCCGAACGTTCGCCTTCCGGCGGTATCCTTACGTTCGTGCCTGCGCACGCCCTTCTTTGGGCGGGCCCTGGCAGGGGAGCCTTCGGGCTCGCCGGCTCTCTGCTCTCTCCCGGTCTGCTAACCCTGCCTTGCGCCCGCCCACCCCAATCAGCACCCGGGGAGAGCGGGACTGAACCTGTATGGATAGGGGGCATTCCCATGCTTCAGTTCTTACTTGCCCATTCTGGGCGATTGGCTGTCTCCAGTACTTTCACAATGCAGCAGGGCGCGCGTGCCGCGTATGTGGAGGTGTGCCATGTATAGCCATAGTCATCACGGTATTACGGCGGAACACAATGGTGTCGACATGCTCGTCACCGCTCACACCCCTGGGGAGAATCCGCTGAGTCTCGCGGTGCAACGGGCGGCGCAGCTTCACGGGCTATTGCTTATGGCTAGTGAGCATGGGGCTGTTAGTTTGGAGGCGGTGGATTTGGAGCAGGGGGTTTGGGAAGGCTTGCTTTCCCTTGCGGCTACGCTGGCGCATGAGACGCAGGTTTTGAGTGAGTTGGCGGTGGTGGAGGGGCAGGGGT
>NZ_JBEFLI010000114.1:0-13977 GCF_040578825.1 Cupriavidus necator
GGTGGGGGTGTGGCACGGGTTGTTGCGGTTTTCACGCAAGCTGTCACACGGGGTGGTGGCGGGATTAGTAAGGGGTGAGGTAAAGCAGCTGCGCGGTCGCGCTGAGGTCAATCGGCGTACTTGATTTAGGGATAGCGCAGGTTGTCACGCGCTGCTTGTTTGCTCCCTCTCCCGCCTGCGGGAAAGGGGGAGCGTATGCGTGGGTTTGTGGCTTTGTTCAGATGACGCGAGCGTGCGATGTGGGTGTGCGATGTGCGAGCTTTCGATGCTCGCTTGTTTGCTTCCCTCTCCCGCCTGCGGCGCCTGCGGGAAAGGGGCCGGGGGAGAGGGCAGGCGTGTGCTTTGCGACAAGCCGCGGAAGGGGTCTACTACGGCTCCTCCGCCGTCTCAACCTGCGTCACCTTGATGTGCAGCCGATGCATCTTGCGGTACAAGGTGTTGCGGCTGACTGAAAGCGAACGCGCCACGGTGCTGATATTCCAGCGGTGCTTGTGCAGTAGCCCCAGGATGGTGTCGCGCTCATTGAGCTGGATGGCGTTGAACTGGGCCAGTGCCTCGGCCTCGTCCAGATCGACCGCGGCTGCGCCATCAACGGCTTGCAGCGCCGGCGCGCGTTGCGCATCGGCATGTCCCGCGCCACGCAGGATCTCTGCCGGCAGGTGCTGGCACTCGATGGTGTCGCCGTCGCACAGTGCGCTGGCAATGCGAAGCACATTGCGCAACTGCCGGATATTGCCGGGCCAGGGATAGCGCAGCAACGCCTGCTCGGCGTCCGGGGCAAAGTCAGGGGTCCGCTCGCAATCCGCCTGCCCGCATTCCTCCGCCAGCAGATGCCGCATCAGCGCCAGCCGGTCGGTGCGTTCGCGCAATGGTGGCAGGTGCAGCGCGATCCCGTTCAGCCGGTAGTACAGGTCTTCGCGGAACTGCCCGCTGCGCACCAGATCGGTCAGGTCGCGGTGGCTGGCGCTGACCAGGTGGAAATCCACCTTGACCACCGCTTCGGAGCCCAGCGGCGTGACCTCGCGCTCCTCCAGTACCCGCAGCAGGCGGGCCTGCAGTGCCAGCGGCATGTCGCCGATCTCGTCGAGGAACAGCGTGCCGCCGTTGGCCTGGATGATCTTGCCGCGCCGGCCTTCACGCTGCGCGCCGGTGAACGCGCCGGCGCGATAGCCAAAAAGCTCGCTCTCGATCAGCGTTTCCGGCAACGAAGCACAGTTGACCGCAACGAAGGGCCCGTCGCACGACGGGCTCATGCGGTGCAAGGCGTTGGCAAAGACTTCCTTGCCGCAGCCGGTTTCGCCATGCAGCAGGATGGGGATGCGCCGCGTGATGACGCGCTGCGCCAGCCGGATCTGCTCGTCCATCTGCGCATCGCCGAAGGACAGGCTGCCCAACACCGCCGCGGCCGGCTCGGCACCACGTGTCTCCGTCAGCGGCTTCTTCGCCAGCGGGCCCGGCTTGGCCGCCGCGGCGCCCGCGCGTGCGAGGTCCGTCGTGGCCGTCTGCGGCGGTTGCGCAACCATGAAGAAACGGTTCGACGCGCTGGCCCGATAGATCGGTACCGGGTGGAACGAATTGCGTGCGCTGCGCGCCACGCTTTCCTCGAGCGAGGTCTTGAACACCTCGTCGATCGACTTGCCGAGCAGGCCGGACAGCGCGCGAAAGCCGAGCTGGAACAGTGCGCTGCGATTGGCCGCAAGCACCCGTCCGTCATGGCCGATGATCAGCTTGCCTTCATGCAGCGTGTAGACCAGTTCCGGGCGGCTGTGAAAATGGATCTGGAACGCATCCTTGTAGCGTTCGTCAAGCAGCCGGTTCTCGATCATCTGGCGCGACATCCCGACCAGCACCAGGGAATGCTGCTGCAGCAGCGGCGAGCGGCTGGTGACGTCCAGCACGCCGATCAGCTTGCCACTGTCATCGAACAGCGGCGACGCCGAGCAGGTAAGCGACGTGTACTGCGCGAAGTAGTGTTCGTCTTGCCGCACTGCAACAGGCTCGCCTTCGACCAGGCAGGTGCCCATGCCATTGGTGCCGGCTTCGCGCTCGCTCCAAAGAGCGCCGACGCGAAAGCCCAGCGGCTCGACGTCCTGCGAGAACGCGGTCGATGACACCATGTGCATGATGACGCCGTCGGCGTCGGTCAGTACCACGGCCAGCTCAGGATCGGCCAGTTGCTGGTAGAGCGTGGTCATTTCCAGCTTGGCGCAGCTGATCAGGTCGCTCATCCGGTCGCGGCGCGCGTTGAACTCAGGCTGCGTCAGTACCGAGGGAATGCGCTGTTGCGCGGGGTCGAGCTGGAAGTCGCGCAGGCAGCGCGCCCAGGAGCGCGTTACCAGCGCGCTGGTTTCGCGGGTGCACAACTGATTGTTCACCACGTTGAGAATTTCCGCGACGTGGCTGCTGGCCGAACGTACTGATGTCACGTTACGCCCTCCCGGGGCTGCGTTCTATTGCATTGCAACAGTGACCGGACAGTTGTCACCTCAGCTGAGGATAGGTGCAACCGTTATGTTTGACCGAAGAATATAGGTTCCTGGCGCACTGAAGTCCAACTGGCAATTACCCTGAACGCGCACCGAAAGTGCCGGCGAATTTCCCGGCCTTACTGCGCCCCGCCGGCATGCTGCCCGATGCCGCATGTTCGCTGCGCGTCGCTCTGGATGCTGCGATAGCGTTTGGCCGCGGCCTTGCCGTACTCGGGGTCGCGGAAGATCGCTCCGCCTTCGCCGCCAAGCGTCGCGTATTTCGCAAAGGTCGAGGACTCGACGTAGTCGTCGTAGGCGAGCCGCGCCGCGATCTGGTCGATCGCGCACGAGCACTTGTGCAGGTAGGCATAGGCGCCGTCGCTCTTCGCCATGCACTCCAGCACGTACTCCACGCGCGCAGGGGTGGGGTAGTTGCCACCGCCCGGCGCCCCGGCCTGCGTCTGCGCGGCAAGCGGACCGGCGGCCACGGCGATCAGCGCGGCCAGCAGGTAGCGCAGCGGACGCGGGCCGGAATGGCTGGTATGGCTGCTATGGCCGATATGGATTCGCTGCATGGGCGGGGTCTCCTTGTCGTAGTTGTTATACGGCTCTGCTTGCTGCAAGTCGTGCGCCATGCCGCGATCGACCGCCAGGCACACTACCGCAGCCCGGCCTGTGGCAGTTCTGACACATTATGTATCGAGCCAACCGCGTCGCGCAGCATGAGTTTGCGCACGCATGCTAGCCCATGCGGCCACGCATGTCGATGCGCGCGCCGCGCGCCGGGTGACAGCGAATGCGGGCATGGATCGTGCGAAGGTACGGCCCGGTACGCTGATGCAGCGCCACCAAATCTGCAACCCGCGCAAGTCGTTGATGAGGAGTGAAGGCGCTGGCTGCAAACATCCAAATTTTGTCGCGAAGAAGACGGAGGAGACATGAACTACCGGACCATGCTGGTGGGGATGGCGATATTCGCTACAGCCGCCACCTCATTTACGGCACGCGCGGACGCGGAGCTGGACAAGTTGATCGCCAACCCCGCCAACTGGGCGGCGCAGGCGGGCGACTATGCCAACCACCGCTACAGCGAGCTGAAGCAGATCAACGCGGGCAACGTCAAGAACCTGCAGGTCGCCTGGACCGTGTCCACCGGCGTGCTGCGGGGCCATGAAGGTTCGCCGCTGGTGATCGGCGACACGATGTATGTCCATTCGCCGTTCCCGAACAAGGTGATCGCGATCAACCTGAAGGACCAGTCCTTCAAGTGGAAATACGAACCCAAGCAGGACAACAACGTGGTGCCGGTGATGTGCTGCGACACCGTCAACCGCGGCCTCGCCTACGGCGACGGCAAGATCCTGCTGCAGCAGGCCGATACCACGCTGGTGGCGCTCGATGCCAAGACCGGCAAGGTGGTCTGGACCGCCAAGAACGGCGATCCCAAGATCGGCGAGACCAACACCAACGCGCCGCACGTCTTCAAGGACAAGGTCATCACCGGGATTTCCGGCGGCGAGTTCGGCGTGCGCGGCCGCCTGATCGCCTATGACCTGAAGACCGGCAAGAAGATCTGGACGGCCTGGAGCACCGGTCCCGATAATGAGCTGCTGTTCGATCCGGCCACCACCATGACCTGGACCGACGGCAAGATGGCGCCGGTCGGCAAGGATTCGTCCCTGAAGACCTGGAAGGGCGACCAGTGGAAGCTTGGCGGCGGTACGACCTGGGGCTGGTATGCCTACGATCCCAAGCTGAACCTGGTCTACTACGGCAGCGGCAATCCGGGTACCTGGAACCCGGCGCAGCGACCCGGCGACAACAAGTGGTCGATGACGCTGTTCGCGCGCGATCTCGACACCGGCAAGGCCAAATGGGTCTACCAGATGACGCCGCACGACGAATGGGACTACGACGGCGTCAATGAGACCGTGTTGGCGGACCTGAATATCAAGGGCAAGAAGGTACCGGCGCTGGTTCACATGGACCGCAACGGGTTTGGCTACACGCTGAACCGGCAGAGCGGCGAACTGCTGGTGGCGGAGAAGTTCGATCCGACCATCAACTGGGCGTCGAAGGTCGACATGAAGACCGGCCGCCCGGTGGTCAACGCCAAGTACTCGCCTGCCACCACCGGCCCCGATGTCAACGTCAAGGGCATCTGCCCCTCAGCGCTTGGCACCAAGGACCAGCAGCCGATGAGCTACGACCGCAAGTCGGGGGTCTTCCTCGTGCCGACCAACCATGTGTGCATGGACTATGAGCCGTTCCAGGTCGAATACACCGCCGGCCAGCCCTATGTCGGCTCGACGCTCGAAATGTACGCAACGCCGAACAGCCATGGTGGCATGGGCAATTTCATCGCCTGGGATGCTGCTGCCGGCAAGATCCTCTGGTCCAAGCCGGAGCGCTTCTCGGTCTGGTCTGGCGCGCTGGCCACGGCGGGCGACATCGCCTTCTACGGCACGCTCGAGGGCTATGTGAAGGCGGTCAATATCAAGGATGGCAAGGAGCTGTGGAAGTTCAAGACCCCGTCCGGCATCATCGGCAACGTCTTCACCTACCAGTTCGAGGGCAAGCAGTACGTGGGCGTCTACTCGGGCATCGGCGGCTGGGCCGGCATCGGCATGGCGGCAGGGCTCGACAGCTCGAAGACGAGCGGAGGCCTGGGTGCGGTGGGCGGCTACAAGGACCTGGCCAAGTACACCGACCTCGGCGGCACGCTTTTCGTGTTCGCGCTGCCGACCACCTGATGGTGATTCGTTGGTGGCCTTGATGCGCCGGGTGTCCTGACATCCGGTCCCCACAATGGGCGCGGCGGGCGGTTGGCCACCACCTCCCGCTTCGAGCCCCCGCCAGGAGTTGATGTGATGTTCCGTATTTCTATGGTGATGTTCGCCCTGTTGGCCTGTACCGCGTGCGAGGCGCAAAGCAAGACCGAAGCCGCGCAGCCGGCCGCGGTTTATACCGTTAGCGAAGGCAACAAGGTCGATGCCAATACCCTGCAAGGCTGGAAGACCTGGCGCGCGATGGCGTGCGAGCGCTGCCATGGCGCGCAGCAGGAAGGCATGGTCGGTCCCTCGCTGATAGACTCGCTGAAGAAGCTGTCCAAGGATGATTTCCACAAGATCATGATGGAAGGCCGCGTCGACAAGGGCATGCCGAACTTCGCCGGCTCCGAGATGGTGCAGAAGAACTGGCAGAGTCTGTATGGCTATCTGAAGGGACGTTCGGACGGCAAGATCAAGCCCGGCCATGTCTATCCGGCTGACAAGTAAGGCGAGGGGCGGCGCGCCCCATGCCGGCACACAGGAGCGGACCGATGCGTAACCACGGGTGGGGGCTGTTGGCGATATTACTGGCCGGTGCGCTGGCAGCTTCGCCCGGCTGGGCGCAGACACCGCCGGCTGACAAGTTCTTGCGCGTATGCGCGGACCCCAACAGCCTGCCGTCGTCGAACCAGCGCGGGGAGGGCTATGAGAACAAGATCGCACAGGCCATGGCCAGCGATCTCGGCCGCGAAGTGCAGTACACCTTCTTCTCGCAGCGCATGGGCTTCGTGCGCAACACGCTGCGCGCGAAGGACCCCGAAACGGGCCGCTGGAAATGCGACGTGATCATCGGGGTGCCCAAGGGCTACGAACTGACCGCGACCACGAAGCCGTACCTGCATTCGACCTATGCGCTGGTGTTCCGCCAGCGCGACGAGCTGCGCGGCGTGGCCACGCCGGATGACCTGCTGAAGCTGCCGCCGGAGACCTTGCGCCGGTTGCGCTTCGGCATTTTCTCGCGGGCGCCGTCGGTCGACTGGCTGCTGCGCAACAACCTGTTCGAGCAGGCAGTGGTGTACCAGCAGCAGAGCGGCGACCCTGATGAAGCGCCGGGCGGCCTGGTCGAGCGCGACCTGCTGGCCGGCAGGATCGATGTCGCCATCCTGTGGGGACCGATCGCGGGATACCTGAGCCGTCAGCACGGCGATGACTGGCGCATGGTGCCGTTCCAGCCGGATGCCAGCCTGAAGTTCGACTACGAGATCTCCATGGGCGTGCGTTTCGGGGAGAAAGCGTGGAAGGAAGAAATCGATCGCTGGATTACCGGCAACCAGGACAAGATCAATGCCATCCTCGCGAGCTACAAGATTCCGCTGGTCGATGACAAGGGCGTGCCCGCCGGCAAGCGTTAGGGGGCCGATCAGGCGGCTCGTCTGCATTGCGCTGGTGTGTGTTCCCGCCGCCGCTGCCGTGGCGCAGCAGGCGGCCCCGCAGGACGATCCCATCAAGCCGGCCGAGCGGCTGCTGTTCATGGCGGACCACCTGGGCAATGCCGGCGCGCCGTCCGACCTAGTCTACGAACTGGAGAAGACCGGCAGCCTGGTACCGGCGAAGAAGGACACCGTTCACGTCAGGCTGGCCCGGAACAATGCGGCAGGCGGCAAGGACCTGGAGGCCAGCGTCAGCGATGGCGCGGGCGCGGTGCGGCTTTCGCTGGATACGGCCACGAAAAGCAATCCGGTCATTCTCTATTTCCTGGAGAAGGACATTGCGGAAATGCATCAATTGACCGGTGGGCAGGCGCGCTACTTCCAGAAGCGGATCCGGCTGGCGCTGGCCAGGGCGCCGGAGATCGTGCCGGTGAAGATGAAACTGGATGGCCGGCAGGTACAAGCGCAGCAGATTGTGATCCAGCCTTACCTGGACGATCCGAACCACGAGCGTTTCGAAAAGCTGGTCGGCAAGCGCTACACCTTCGTGCTGTCCGAGCAGATGCCAGGCAAGGTGCTGCTGCTCAAGAGCGAGATTCCCGGCAGCGGGCAGGATTTTGCCCATCCTTTGCAGACTGAGACACTGCGCTATCGCGCGCGAAAGTAGTCACGAATGGCCGCAGTGGCCTCCGCTGGCGGCAAAGCGGCGCGAGGCGGCATCGGCGCGAAAGACCAGTGGCGCTTCGCGGACCGCGGCCGGTGCGTCCAGCGCCGCCAGCCTTCCGTGCAGCACGACCTGCTGCAGGTCCGCGTGATCGGGAGACCTGCTGCACACCGGGTCGGTCCGGCTGGCGTCGCCGCTCAGCAGATAGGCCTGGCAGCGGCAGCCGCCGAGGTCATTTTCCTTTTCATCGCACGAACGGCACGGCTCCGGCATCCAGTCCGTGCCGCGGAAGCGCTGGAAGGCGTCGCTATGGTGCCAGATGTCATACAGCGCGTGCTCGGTGACGTTCGGCAACTGCAGCCCCGGCAGCATGCGCGCGGCATGGCAAGGCATCGTCGCGCCGTCGGGGGCGACGCCCAGGAACACCGAGCCCCAGCCATTCATGCATTTCTTGGGCCGCTTCTCGAAATAGTCCGGCACCACGAACAGGATGCGGCAGCGGTTGCCGATGCGGGCGCGATAGGATTCGACCACCGCCTCGGCCTCGCGTAGCTGTTCTTCGGTGGGCATCAGCGCCAGCCGGTTCTCCCAGGCCCAGCCGTAGTACTGCGTATTGGCCAGCTCCAGGTATTCGGCGCCCATCTCTAGCGCCATCTCGATGATGGCGCCGACGTGCGGCAGGTTGTGCCGGTGCAGCACGCAGTTGAGCACCATCGGGTAGCCATGGGCCTTGATCCCGCGCGCCACCCGCTGCTTCAGGTCGAAGGTGCGCGTGCTCGACAGGAAGTCGTTCATCTCGCGCGTGGAGTCCTGGAACGACAGCTGGATATGGTCGAGCCCGGCGGCGCGCAAGGCGCCCAGGCGGGCATCGGTGAGGCCGATGCCGGATGTGATCAGGTTGGTGTAGAAGCCCAGTTGCCGGGCGTGCGCCACCAGTGCCTCCAGGTCGTCGCGCAGCAGCGGCTCGCCGCCGGAGAAACCCAGCTGCGCGGCGCCCAGCGCGCGCGCCTGCTCCAGCACCGAGCGCCACTGCGCGGTATCGAGCTCATTGCGGTAGCGCACGTAGTCCACTGGGTTGGAGCAGAACGCGCAATGCAGCGGGCAGCGATAGGTCAGCTCGGCCAGCAGCCACAGGGGCGGCCCAGGCACCGGTCGCGGCGCGGGTTCAGTCGAGCCAGCCGCGTTCATAGGCGTGGGCGACAAAGCTCTGCACCTCCAGCGCGATGCCCTCGGCGCCGAAGGCCTGTTGCAGCTCATCGATCAACACCGCCACGGTGCGCGTGCCGTCGCAGCGCTGCAGGATCGCGGCCGCGCTGTCGTTCAGCCTGACCATGCCTTCCGGATAGAGCAGCACCCAGGCCTGCTGCGCCGCTTCGTGCTGCAGCCGGAAGAGCTTGTTCAGCGTGGGCGTGGCGGTGGCAAGATCGGGCGGGGGAGGGTGCGGAGCATTCATTCGGGATAAGCCTTCTCGATGGCGTCCAGCATCGACCAAAGGATGTCGAGCTTGAACTTCAGGATCTGCACCGCGCGTTCCTGCTCGGCCGGAGTGCGGAAATAGTCCAGCGTGACACGCAAGCCGTGCTCGACGTCGCGCTGGGCCAGCGGGATGCGCGAGCGGAAATACGCAAGGCCCTCCGGCTCGATCCATGGGTAATGCTCGGGCCAGCCGGCGAGGCGCTCCTTGTGGATGGCGGGCGCGAACATCTCCGTCAGTGAGGAGCATACGGCTTCCTGCCAGGGCGCGCGCCGCGCGAAGTTGACGTAGGCATCCACCGCGAAGCGCACGCCGGGCAGCACCAGTTGCTGCGACCACAGCGCCTCGCGCGTGAGCCCCACGGCCTCGCCGAGCCGGGTCCAGGCTTCGATGCCGCCGGGTTCGGTGTCGGTGCCGTCGTGGTCCAGGATGCGGATCACCCACTCGCGCCGCGTTTCACGGTCCGGGCAGTTGGACAGGATGGCGGCGTCCTTGAGCGGGATATTGACTTGGTAGTAGAAGCGGTTCGCGACCCAGCCGCGGATCTGCTCGCGCGAGCATTGCCCGCTCGCCATGCGGCGGTTGAACGCATGGTGGATGTGATAGTGCGACTCCAGGCCACGCAGCCGCGCTTCGAACGCGGCGCGCTCGGCAGCGGACACCGGGGGCAAGGCTTGCGTCATAGGGCGATCTCCATGCCGTCAAAGGCCACCTCGATCCCGTGTGCGGCAAGCTGCTGCCGCTCGGGCGAGTCTTCGACCAGGATCGGATTGGTGTTGTTGATATGGATGAGCACCTTTCGTGCCGCGCGGGTTTCGTCCAGTGCGGCGATCATGCCATTCGGGCCCGACTGCGCCAGGTGGCCCATATCGAGCGCGCTCTTTTGCGACAGGCCAAGCCGCTGCATCTCGTCATCGCGCCAGAAGGTGCCGTCGACCAGCACCACGTCGGCCAGGTCCAGCTCCGTGCGCACATGCGGCTCGATGCGGGCGAGCCCGGGCGCGTAGAACACGCGCTTGCCGGTGGCACGGTTGACGATGCGCAGGCCGATGTTGTCGCCACGCTGCGGCGCAGCACGATTGGGCGAGTAGGGCGGGGGCTTGCTTTCTAGCGGGATGGCCTGCAGCGTCAGTGCGGTGAACGGCGGCACGCTAAAGAGTGTTCCCTCCAGCGACAACGGGCGGGTTTCCACTGTGCAGTAATGGGACAGGATGCGGCAGACCGGAAAACCCTCGGTCAGGTCGCGCAGCACCGGCGCGGTGGCATAGAGCGGGAGCGCGGCGCGGTGCTCGCGCAGCATCAGCAGGCCAGTGACATGGTCGATCTGCGCGTCCATCACCAAGACCGCGACGATGCCTGTGTCGCGTGCCGCACGGGCCGGCTGCAGCGCCGGGGTGGCGCGGATCTGCATCAGGATGTCGGGCGAGGCGTTGACCAACAGCCAGTGCACGCCGTCCTCGGACAACGCGATCGAGGATTGCGTGCGGGCAGTGGCCTGGATCGCGCCGCGCCGCACGCCGTCACAGTTTGGGCAGTTGCAGTTCCACTGCGGGAAGCCGCCGCCAGCGGCAGAACCCAGCACCCGAAGTATGGTCATAACGTTGCGTTGTTGCTCCGGGGTCGCGGCGATGGAAAAAGCCCGCTTGCGGCGGGCTTTTTCATCCTGCGTGCCCCAGGGCTAGCGGTTGGCGATATACATCGTGATTTCGAAGCCGAGCCGCAAATCGGTATAAGCCGGGGTGGTCCAGGTCATTGTCTCCTCCTTTCAGGCTGTTGGCGTGGGAATCATGCATCAAGCCGGCGTGGCAGCGCAAGCCGTCACAACCGGTGATTCACGCAGCAATATGCATGCCCAGGCTGCGGTACCGGCTTGCGCCAGCACTGGCCGGTCATCTCATGCAGTGACACTTTGTTCACCGCCGCGAGGGCGGGCAGAGTGTCGCGGTGGTGTCCCTGGATGTGACAGTCTGTACCGCACGGTAGTGTGTTTCCTGAGCCCTGTGGGCCTGGCAGCGGGCCAGTGCTCGCGACGTGTATCTGCGGTACCTCAGGCATGGATTTCGCTATCAGGATGAGCTTGCGGGAAAGCAGACCGCTGCGTATCGCACGCCAGCGCATCTGAATGAGGCCACGAACCCACGCATACGCTCCCCTCTCCCGCGCGCGGGAGAGGGGTGGGGGTGAGGGCCGGAGCATAAACGAAGTGAAGCGCGTCGGTATGCCATGAACGACATCGACACACAGGGAGGCACCGAAGTTGAAGTTGTCCGGCCTGCTGATGCGGCATGTGCTGCAGGTGACCGCGGCCCTGGCGGAGCCGGAAGCAGCCACCGAAGCGGGGCTGGCATGGTGACGCAGCCGATCCGTGTGGCCATCGCCGACGATCACGCCGTGGTTCGCACCGGCTACCGCCGCCTGCTGGAGCTCGAAATCGGTGTCGAGGTGGTGGCCGAGTTCGGCGATACCGACGAGGCGTATCGCTGGCTGACGCAGCACGAGGCCGATGTGCTGGTGCTGGACCTGAGCATGCCTGGGCGCGGCGGCCTGGAGACAGTGCAAAGGCTCAAGATGCGCCTGCCGGAGCTGCGCGTACTGGTCTTCAGCATGCACGACAATCCCGCCCTGGTTGCGCAGGTATTGCGCGCCGGCGCCCGTGGCTACCTCACCAAGAGCAGCCCACCCGACGAACTGGTCGATGCCGTGCGTGAGGTGATGCGTGGCGGGCAGCCCTTGTCGGCGGACGTCAGGGACGGCCTCAGCATGGCCCCCGGGCGGTCCGACGACGCGAGGCACCTTGACCTCTCGCCGCGCGAATTCGCTGTGTTCTGCTTGCTGGCGCAGGGGCGTTCGGTGGACGACATCGCGGTGCAGATGTTCCTGAGCCTGAAGACCGTCGCCAACTATCAGACGATCCTGCGCAAGAAACTGCAGCTCAACAATACGCTCGACATGCACCGCTATGCGCAGCAGCACGATCTTCTCTGACGGCGATAAGACGGCCGACGTGGCCGAAAATGCTGCGCACAACAGCGCGGAGCGGCGACGCGAGGCGTTCGAGGTACTGGAGCAAGCAGCCGGGGCCGCACTGCGGTACAGGTCGTCGGTCGCCTCGGGTGCTCTGCGTGTACCGAGGTCCTATCAGGCGCTGCGCTCGGCCGGCGATGGCGGTACGCCGGAGCACGGCGTTTGCGCCGGCCAGGCCATCGAAGAGCTGATTGCCTTTGCCGAGCCCGGGCTGCTGGCCACCACCGGGCCTCGCTTCTTTGGCTGGGTAGTCGGCGCCTCGCATCCGCTTGGCGTGGCGGCGGACTGGCTGACCAGCGCCTGGGGGCAGAACTGCGGCAATCCGCAGACCGCTCCCGCAGCGGCCGTCGCCGAGGAAGTCGCGGCCAGATGGCTGCTGGACATCCTGCGCCTGCCCCCGGATGCCACTGTCGGGTTCGTGTCGGGCACCACCATGGCGAGCTTTGCCTGCCTGGCCGCCGCGCGCAGTCACGTGCTTCTCGCTGAAGGGTGGGACGTCGACGCAAAAGGGCTGTTCGGCGCGCCGCCGATCCAGGTGCTGGTCAGTGAGGAGGCCCACACCTCGGTGTTCCTCGCGTTGCGCATGCTCGGCCTCGGCGACGAACGGGTACACCGCGTCAAGGCCGACCACAATGGCGCCATGCGTGCCGACCATTTCCACACAGTGCTGCGCGGCTGCGCCGGGCCCACCATCGTGATCGCGCAGGCCGGGCATATCAGCACCGGCGCATTCGATCCGGTCGCTGCGATACTTCCGGCGGTTCGAGCGCGCGGCGCATGGCTGCATATCGATGGCGCCTTCGGCCTGTGGGCGCGCGCCTGCCCGCAACTCGCGCATCTCACCGGCGGACTCGAAGCGGCAGACTCGTGGGCAACCGATGGCCACAAATGGCTGCAGGTCCCTTATGAGACCGGCTATGCCATCGTCGCGCATGGCGATGCACACCGGCGCGCACTGGCGGCGTCGGCCAGCTACCTGTCACCAGTCGGCGACGAAGTTCGGGATCCCACGCAATACGTCCCCGAGCTGTCGCGGCGGGCTCGCGGCTTCACGACGTGGGCCATGCTGCGCCACCTCGGGCGCGACGGCGTGGCGGCGATGGTGGCGCGCCATTGCCGCGTGGCGCGCAGGATGGCTGCAATGCTCGCCGCGGAACCGGATGTCAGCGTGCTGAACGAGGTCGTGCTGAACCAGGTCATCGTGCGCTTTGGCACGGATCTGGCACCCGAATCCGCAGATGCCGTGACCCGGGAGGTAATCCGGTTGGTCCAGGCAGGCGGACAGTGTTTCGTCAGCGGCGCCCGTTGGAAGGACCGATGGGTCATGCGCGTGTCGGTGATCTCCTGGCCAACCTGGGACCAGGATGCGGAAGCTGCGGTGGCGCATATCCTTGGCGCCTGGCGCGACGTAGGGAAGCGCCATGGCTGACCCTGCTCCTGGAGCGCACTATCTTCACCCGATGGATAGGCCTATTCCAGTACTGCGGGATCGGAGCACGCCGGGCCGGCAAGCCGATATGTCTCCCAAAGCGCTTGCATGACCGATTCCGATGGCGGCGTGGAATCGAAGCCGGCGACGTTTCCAAAGACGCCTAGTATGCGATCCCTGAACGAAGCAAGATCCGTCGGCGCGTTCGGTGAGGCGGGCGCGATATCGACAATGGTATGCAGTTGCTCGCCAGACAAGGCTGCAATGGCGGCCCACAGGTCGTCAGGCGGGGGGCGGGATTGCGTGGTCTTCATCAGACTTGCTCCGAGAAACCCCGTCCTTCAGGGTCCTTCAGGGCGGGGAGTGAAAGGAGTGCCGCCGGCAGCAAGCACTTCCGATTTAGAATGACCGGCATGCTTCTGGTCTATCGCTACCGAGTGAAGTCGCTGAACGGCCTGCTCAATCAGCAGAGCCGCGCGGTGAACTACGTCTGGAACTTCTGCAATGACACGCAGAAGCACGCGCTCAAATGGGGCAAGAAGTGGCCCACGGGTTTCGACCTGAACGTGTTGACCACCGGCAGCAGCAAGAAGCTTGGCATCCATTCGGGTACCGTCAATGCGGTTTGCGAGCAGTACGCCAAGTCGCGTAGCCAGCACCGCCGGCCGTACCTGCGCTATCGCGGCCGCAAGTCGCTCGGCTGGGTGCCGCTCAAGG
>NZ_JBEFLI010000115.1:0-13528 GCF_040578825.1 Cupriavidus necator
GGAGGCAAGGGGGGCAAAGGGGGGATGAAGGTCATGCCTGCCAGTTTGAGGGTCGGCAACGGATGGCGGCTTGCGTCCGGTCAAGGCGGGCGCTGGAATGCGGTCCATGGCACCGCCAGCGCCCTTCCGGAGGTTCAGCCGACAAAAGCTTTTTCCAGCACAAAGTGGCCGGGTTCGCTCATATTACCCTCGATGAAGCCGCGCGCCTCCAGCATGACGCGGATTTCCTTGAGCATATCGGGGCTGCCGCACAGCATGACGCGGTCGTTCTCGGTCGAGAATGCGGGGACATCGAGGCGCTCGAACAGTTCGCCCGTTTCGATCAGCTCGGTGATGCGGCCGCGGGTGTGGAAGTCTTCGCGCGTGACCGTGGGGAAGTAGACCAGCTTGTCGCGCACCAGCTCGCCCAGGTATTCGTGCTGCGGCAGGTGCTGCGAGATCAGTTCGTGGTAGGCCAGCTCTTCGACATAGCGGCAGGTATGGGTCAGCACGATCTTGTCATAGCGCTCATACACCTCCGGATCGCGGATCAGCGCCAGGAACGGTGCCAGCCCGGTGCCGGTGGCCAGCAGCCACAGGGTCTTGCCGGGCTTCAGGTTGTCGATCAGCAGCGTGCCGGTGGGCTTCTTGCCGACAAAGATCTGGTCGCCCTCGCGCAGGTGCTGCAGGCGCGAGGTCAGCGGGCCATCCGGCACCTTGATGCTGAAGAACTCGAGGTTCTCCTCGTAGTTGGCGCTGGCGATGCTGTAGGCCCTGAGCAACGGGCGGCCGTTGACTTCCAGGCCAACCATGGCGAACTGGCCGTTCTCGAAGCGAAAGCCCGGGTCGCGCGTGCAGGTGAAACTGAACAGCGTATCGGTCCAGTGGTGAACGGAAAGAACGGTTTGCTGGTTGAGATTGCTCATGGACAAAACAAGTAGGCCACCGGCTGGCCGGCGGGTCAGGGCATTAACGGGTAGCGGACGGTAGCGGCAAGGCAGCCGCGCCGGTCAGCGACGGCCCGCCAGGCGGCGGATCTCCGAAATGAACCAATTCACTTCGTCGGCCGTATTGTAAAACGCCGGCGGCGTCGGTGCTGAACCGGGACAAGGCGAGGTGCAGTGGCGTCGGGAGCGCACTGCCGGGCGGGGTGGCGTATTCGCGGCATCCTGGGCACGTCGACATGACATATTCGCCACGCGCGAGCATCCTGCGTGACCCCTTCCTTGTCGCCAGACGACCGCGCCACTAACCCCTCGGCCCGATGTCAGGCACAGGGCATTAACGCGGCGACCACGCTACAATCGCCAGGATTGGCATTTTCATTACATTTGCCGTTACCTTGTGCCACGCAGGCGAAAGGCCAGCATGCGCCCCTCACCGACCGGGCTGACGTCCGAGGACTCGAAGCAGCAGGCATTCCGGGATGAAGTGATTTCCCTGTACGAGCACGAGCCCGACCTGCTGGCGCTACCGGGCCTGCTGTTCAGCAGCGTGGCCACGCTGACCGACGCGGACGTGGTCAGCTATGCCGAATGCCATCAGCGCAGCAAGGCGTTGCGCATACTGGTTTCGCCGGAAGATGACCTGGCCACCGACGGCCGCCTGATGCAGGCCATTGCCAGGCTCAGGAACACGCACGGTCCCGGCGGCCATCCCTTGCTGCAGTACGACCCCGCCTTCTATGGCGAACGCGCCTTGCGCGAATCCGACTTCTTCAGCGATGCCGAATTCATGGCGCTGCCGATCGCGCGCGAGGTGCTGCTGCCGTCGAATGCGCACCGGTTGCTGGCGATCGTGTTCCAGCACGAGGGCTATGCGGTCACGGTGGCTGGCCACCGGGTGACCGGCAGCCAGCCGTTCAGCGACGGCGACCGCGACCGGCTGCAGGCGCTGCGCCCGCATATCGTGCGCTGCTACCGGCAGGCCCAGCAGCGCACCGTGGCGAGGCTGGGGCCGGCAGAGCGCTTGCAGCTGGCATTTCCGACGCTGACGCCGCGTCAGCTCGAGGTGTGCGGATGGCTGGCGCAGGGCAAGTCGAACGAGGACATCGCGGCGATCCTTGGCGTCAGCGTCGACACGGTCAAGGTGCATGCGCGCGTTATCTACGACAAGCTCGGCGCGGAAGGGCGGCACGCCGTGGCCGTGATCGCCCACACCGTGCCGCCGTTCGCGCAATTGCCCCCCCTGTGGACACTGCGAACGGCCGCCCCCGGTGAGGGGAGCGCCGCCCGAAGCTGATCCCGCAACGCCAGCCGCGCAGCCGGCTACGTCCTCAATGATGGCTGCGACGCGGGTGCCCCGACCTTGAACGGAATGCCCAGCGTCTTCAGCTTGCCCTTGCTTTCCACCGGATACACCGTGGCCGAAATATCCGGCAACGGATCCAGCACGCTGGCGCCCACGGTGTTGCTGTAGTCGATCACCTGGAACGTTGTCAGCGTCGGCACGGCCTGCCACCATACGCCGGTGGTCGTCACGTCCGGCTTGTCGATGTCGAACTTCTTCGCGATCGTGGTCTGCTCGGTGATCGACAGTTCCTCGGTAAACGACTCCGAGTACGACAGCGTCAGGTTCACCTTGGCGCTCAGCAAGCCGATGTCGAAGCCCGCTTCCAGCCCCAGGCTGACGCCCAGGGTTTGCGTTTCGCTGTCGGTGATGCTGATGCCGGTGGTTACATCTACCTCATAGCCGGTGTCCAGGCCGGGCTGGCCGGTGATCTCCACCAGCTGGTTCCATGCCTGGTTGACGGTGAGGATGGTGTAGGTGCTGCTGTCGGTGCCGGGCACTACCATGCTGAAGGGCGCGGAGGCGGTGACGGAGCCGGGCATCTGTTCGCCGACGTATGTGGGCGAGGGCGGCTGGTCCGGGGCCTGGAAGGGCGTCGACGGCGCCGTGTCGAGTGTGACAGTGCTGGCCCCGCCCATAAACACCGGCGTCGTGGGTCCCCAGTTGCTGATCGCCCCCGATGGCTGAATCGCGAACGCTTGCGTGGCCGTCTGATCGGCGCCGTTGGTCAGCAACACTGACTGCACCATGCCCGAGAACGGGTACGACTCACCGTCCCAGAACGCGCCCACATAGCTCGTGCCGCCGGCGTTCGGCTGCATCAGCAGACTGCCCGACACTGGCACCGACTGCACTTGCACGCCGTTGATCAGCCCCACCAGGCTCTGGCCCTGCGTCCAGATCATTTCCAACAGGCTCCACTGGTCAGTGGGGATTTCCCCGGCCTGGAAGGTGAAGCGGTTGCCGGCACTGTCCCAGACCTCGGGGTAGAGCAGAGGCACGTTGCCGCCATCGGTGCCCACGCCCAGGACCAGCGATTGACCTAGCGAGTACACCTTCTGGTCGGCGGGCAGGCCAGCGCTGCTCACGTAGACCCAGGCCAGCACGTGGATAGTGCTGGCGCCCATGATGAGGCCCGGCGCACCGGCGTTGAACTGCACCGCGCCGGGAGACGAGAAATCGAATGCACTGACGGTTGGAGCGCTCATGGTTTAACCCCTCGGATTCTCAATATGTCATGAAGCAACGGGAGCGGAATTCACCCCTGCAACAATCTGCCGCCTTAGTGATTGGAATATCGGATGGAGGATGGTGGCGGCGAACCCGTGTCTGATCCTGCCATCCGTGCGCCCGTGTCCGGCTGCGTGCGTGCCGGTAACGGGTACCGCTGGGGCAATATAGGATCGCAATATGTCCGCCGCCATTACTCTTCGTGATTAGGCAACGGGATCTCGTGGCGGCGTACAGTCAGCGTCATGCAAGCGCAGTGCCAAGCCGCGTTCAGGCGATGCCGGGGAGCGCGATATCCAGGGGCATGCTGCCGGGCCGAAGCGATGGCAGGCGGCCGCCACGCTCACGGCCGCGGCGGAAATTCTCCGGCCAGTGCGATGCAGAACATCAGCGCGGTGTACGGCTGCATGTTCTGGTGCGGCTGGCTCTCGCCGGCGGGCGCCACCGCCAGCGGCGACAGGGTGGTCATCACCGGCGCCGGCGAGGCGTTGGTCGGCAGGTACGACTGGTTGTTCGGCAGCATAAAGCGCGCAGGCAGCCTGGCGCTGGCCTCGGTCGAAACCGCGCGCGCGGTATCGCCGTACACCGTGTGGTGATGCGCTGGCATCCCGGCTGCTGTCAGCGTGACCGTGGCCGTGCCAACGGGGTCGTTGAGCACGCCGTTGACGGGGCCCGTCACCGCGCGGCCGCGCAGGTCGGGCAGCGCGAACGTGGTCGTGCCATTGCCGCCGTACTGCGTGCCAAGCAGGCTGAACAACGCCTGGTTCTGCGCGATCGGCAGCAGCTGGCCGTCGCATGCGGCCCAGTCCCTGGGCGGATAGTTGCAGGCAAAGACGCGGATTTCTCCAAGGTACTGGTCTGACATATGGCCTCCGTGTGCAGGGTTCCTGTGCCCGGCGCTCAGCCTTGCATCGGGTAGATGCCTTCGGTCGCGATGATGTAGTTCACCGAGGCGGTGGGCATCAGGTTGCTGTGCGGTTGCGTGCCGCCGCTCATGTCGATCGTGCCGGGGGCGAAGGCATTCTTGCCGGGCGGGTTGGCGGTGCCGGCGTCGTAGAACGTGTTTGGCGATGGCGTGGTGCCGAGCAGCACGCCCGGTCCCGGCGTGGTCGTCGAGGCCGTGGTGTTGGTGGCCTGGATCGTATGGGTGTGCGCCGGTATCTGGCTGGGTACCAGCGTGACGTTGGGACTGCCGAAGGCCTGGCCGATGGTTCGCGCGCTCAGCCCAGGCCCGGTCCCCTGGCCCAGCGGAAGGTTGCCGCGCAGGTCAGGCAGCCTGAAGGTGGTGGTGCCGTCTCCGCCATACAAGGTGCCCAGCAGCGTGAACAGCATTTCGTACTGGGAAATGCTGAGCGTCTGGCCAGCGCAGAACTCCCAGCCCGCCGGCGCGTAGTTGCCGGCGAACATGCGGATCTCTCCAACGAACGGTTGCGCCATGATCGCTCCTCAGTCCCGGCTAGGGTAAATGCCAACCAGCGAGATGATGTAGTTCAGCACCAGCGACGGCTGCATGTTGTCATGCGGCTGGCCCCCGCCCGTGTTGCCGCAAGCCTCGTCAAGCAGCGGCGTCAGCGAGTCGGGCGTGCCGTACAGCAGTTCGCCGGGGCCGGAGATCGAGGGATTGCTGGCGTTATACAGGTTGCTTGTCGCCAGCACGCGGTCTTGCGAGACGCCCACATTCAGCGCCGTGGCCGGGCTGGACGAGACGTTGAACAAGTGCGAGTGCATGGGCAACTGCGTCGCCGTCAGCGTGACCGATTCCACGCCGGCGGACTGGCCCTGCACGATGTCGTTCGGATCGCGATGCAGCGGCGTGCGGCCGCGCAAGTCGGGCAGCGCGAACGTGGTGGTGCCGTTGCCGCCGTACTGCGTGCCAAGCAGACTGAACAACGCCTGGTTCTGCGCGATCGGCAGCAGCCTGCCGTCGCACAGCGCCCATTCCTTGGGCGCATAGGCAAAGGCGCAAAGGCGGATTTCCCCCAGATACTGGTCCACGGTCTACCTCCCCCGATAAAGGATGCCCCTGAACGCACGGCCGGCTGCAGCCAAAGCCGTGCGGAAAAAACCGAATTAATAATTTTTGATATCTGAAGTCAAATTTGATCACTTCCGCGGTGATGTATTTGGCGTATTTTTGCCGTGCTGCATGCGCCTGACTTTCATTCGCCTTTGCCCCTGCGCCGGCCACCCTTTAGCGTGGAAAGATGCCACCGCGCGTCGCGGACATGGATGAGTGTTGGCGATGCCAGCGGAAAGTCAACAAAAATAACAACGTCGTCACGAACGACGCGCCTGGCATCTGCTTCGTGCACTGGCGCATTGTCGGACGGCGCTATTGACCTCGCTTTGATAAGGCGGGGCATCGGGAGATAACGGGTGTCCACACCAGCCAGTGGTTGCGTCAGCGCGCGTCATGCCGGGCTGTCGGCGAGAGCCGGCGCGCGAGTCCTTCAACCCCTGGCGCAGTGGCGCAGCGTATTCTGGCTGGCATGGATGGCGCTGCTGCTGGCCATGCTCGCGGCGGTTCCCCGGCCGGCGCTCGCCGCGTCGTGCACGCTGACCATTCCCGCCACCACCAACCAGCAGACGGTCTATGCCTTCACGCCGGCCGACTACACGGCCTGCGACCCGAACCAGTTCGGCATTGGCTACGACCCCTTCGGTAACGGCAACTTCGGCGCACCCACGCAAACCACCCCGACGGCGCAGGGCGGCACGCTGTACATCTACAACGGCAACCTGCCGAACGGCCAGAACGAGAACGGTTTTGTCTACACGCCGCCCGCCAACTTCCTGGGCACGGACAGCGCCACCTTCTACACCAGCGACAATGGCGCGGCGTGGGCGCCCAACGGCACCGTGCAGTTCAACGTCACGGGCGGTCCGCCTGCCGTGACGGCGATCTCGCCGACCTCGGGACCGACCGCGGGCGGCACCGCCGTCGTTATCACCGGCAGCAACTTCATCGGCACCACCATCGTCCGGTTCGGCGTTTCGCCCGCTTCGTTTGTGGTGAACAGCGCGACTTCGCTGACCGCCACCGCCCCACCCGGCAGCGCGGGCACCGTAGATGTGACCGTGACCACCCCAGCCGGAATCAGCGCGACCAGTGCCGCCGACCGGTTCACCTATATTGCCGGGCCGCCGGTGGCCAACGGCGTCAGCGCCACCGTCGCATACGGCAGCACCGGCAACCCGATCACGCTGAACCTCACCGGCGGGGCGCCCACCAGCGTCAGCGTGGCATCGGCGCCCAGCCATGGCACGGCGATCGCCAGCGGTACCTCGATCACCTATACGCCCACTGCGTCCTACGCAGGCCCGGACAGCTTTACCTATACGGCCACCAATGGCTCGGGCACGTCGGCGCCCGCCACCGTGACGATCACGGTATCGCCGCCGACGATCAACTATGCGCCGTCGCCGCCGCCGCCAGGCGCGGTGGGCGCCGCGTACAGCCAGTCGCTGGCGGTGGCCAGCGGCGGGGCCGCACCGTACAGCTATGCGCTGGTGTCGGGCGCGCTGCCGCCCGGCATGGCGCTGTCAAGCGCGGGCGTGCTTTCCGGTACGCCAACCTCTGCCGGCACCTTCAATTTCGTGGTGCGTGCCACCGACAGCAGCACGGGCACGGGGCCCTTCACGGCTAACAGCGGCACGCTGGCGCTGGTGATCGGCGCGCCGCTGATGAGCCTGTCTCCGGCCGGGGGCGCGCTGGGCGCCACGGCGGGAACGCCGTTCAGCCAGACCTTCACGGCAAGCGGCGGCACCAGCCCCTATGCCTATTCGCTGACGGTCAACAGCGGCGTCATGCCGACGGGCCTGACCTTCAATACCGGTACGGGCGTATTGTCCGGGACGCCTGTCACCGCGGGCACCGTATCGTTCACGATCAATGCGACCGACAGCAGCGCGGGAACCGGCCCCTTCACCGTGGCCGGCGCGTATACGCTGACCACGGCGGCGCCGACAGTCACGCTGGCGCCGGCGTCGCTCGCCAATCCGGCGCTGGGCTTGGCGTACAGCCAAGGCATCAGCGCCAGCGGCGGGATCGCGCCCTACACCTACAGCGTGAGCGCCGGGGCATTGCCGCCCGGCCTGACGCTGAACGGCAGCACCGGCGCGATCACCGGCACCACCGCGGCGGGGGGCACTTACAACTTCACCATCCAGGCGAGCGACAGCGGCGGCTTCAGCGGCAGCCGGGCGTACACCGTCACGATCGGCGCGCCGACCATTGCCGTCAATCCGGCCACGCTGCCGGCGGCTACGGTCGCCACGGCGTACAGCCAGGCCATCACCGCCGCCAACGGCACCGCACCGTACGCGTTCGCGGTCACGTCGGGCGCGCTGCCGGCCGGCATGACGCTGTCGGCCGGCGGCGTGCTCGCCGGCACGCCCACCGCCGGGGGCACCTACAACTTTGTCGTGTCCGCTACGGACAGCAGCACCGGCACCGGGCCGTATTCCGGCAGCCGCGCCTATACGCTGAGCGTGGGCGCGGCGACGGTCAGCCTGTCGCCGGCATCGCTGCCGGCACCGACCGTGGGCACTTTGTACAGCCAGACGTTCACGGCCAGCGGCGGCATTGCGCCGTACACGTTCGCGGTGTCTGCCGGCACGCTGCCGGCGGGGCTGTCGCTGAACGCCGCCACCGGCATACTAAGCGGCACGCCCACGGCGGCCGGCAGCCATACCTTCACCGTGCGCGTCAGCGACAGCAGTACCGGCGCCGGCGCCCCCTACAGCGCCAGCCGATCCTATACGCTGGCGACGGGGCAGGGCGTGGGCTCCGCGCCGCCGGTCGCGCTGAGCACGCTGTCCAATACGCCAGTGACGATCCACGCCGCCGCCAACGCCAGCGGCGGACCGTTTTCCGGTGTGACCATCGTGACGCCGCCAGCCAGCGGCAGCGCGACGGTGAACGGACTCGACATCGTCTACACCCCGACACCGACCACCTCCGGGCCGGTCACGTTCTCGTATGCGCTCATCAACGGCGCGGGGCCCTCGGCGCCGGTCCAGGTGACCGTCACGGTCAATGCCGTGCCGGTGCCGGTGGCCCAGAAGCAGGTGTCCACGCTGGCGGGCCGGCCCGTCGACGTGGATGTGACGGAGGGCGCCACCGGCGGACCGTTTACCGGCGCCGCCATCGTCTCGGTGGTCCCGGCCGACGCCGGCACGGCCACCGTGGTCGCGACTGCGCCCAAGACACCCGCCGCGGCAGACAAGCAGCCCGCCGCTACCGCCTATACGGTGAACTTCGCGCCGGCCGCGGCTTTCGCGGGTACGGCGGTGGTGACCTATACGCTGAGCAATGCCGTGGCCACCTCGTCTCCGGCGCAGATCCAGGTGGCCGTGACGGCGCGCCGCGACCCGTCCACCGATCCTGACGTCGTCGGGCTGATCAACGCCCAGATCCAGGCGGCGCGGCGTTTCGCGACCGCGCAGATCGCCAACTACAACCAGCGCCTGGAAGCGCTGCACGGCAAGGGCAGGGCGCCATCAGGCAACCAGATCACGGTGGTGATGCCGCGCGCCGAGACCGATCCGCAACGGTGCCAGGCGGTCGAAGGCTTCGCCGCGCGCGACGCCTGCCTGCGGGGCACGGCACCGCCACGCAAGTCGGCGGCGGCAGGCAAGCGCGGGCGCGATGGTGGTAGTGGGGTCGATCCCCGCGATCCACGCGACGCGGCTGTAGTGAGCGAGGCCGGCGAGGGGGACGGCAATGCGCCCGACCTGCCGAACGCCGCGGATACAACCGGGCATGACCATGCAGACGACGCGCGGCTGGCGTTCTGGACCGCAGGCACCGTCGACTTCGGCTTCGCCAATACGGGGGCGCAGCGCTCCGGCTTCCGCTTTACCACCGGTGGCGTGACCGCGGGAGTCGACTATCGCTTCTCGGACCAGCTCACGCTCGGACTTGGCTTCGGCTACGGCCGCGACTCCACCGACGTGGGCTCCGCCGGCACGCGCAGCACCGCCGACAGCTTCAGCGTGGCGCTCTACGGCAGCTACCGGCCGCGGCCGTCGCTGTTTATCGACGGCGTCGCCGGGTACGGCACGCTCGATTTCGATTCGCGCCGCTGGGTGGGAGACGAGAACGCGTTTGCCTACGGCAAGCGGGACGGCCACCAGATTTTTGCGTCGTTGTCAGCGGGGTACGAGTATCGCAGCCAGGCGTGGCTGATATCGCCGTACGGACGGCTGTCGGTCTCGGAGAGCACGCTCGACAAGTTCACCGAGACCGGCGCCGGCTTCAGCGCGCTGACTTACTTCGGGCAAACCGTTACCACGGTATCGGGCACGCTGGGGTTGCGCACCGAGTACGCCAGGTCGACACGGTGGGGCCTGTTCCTGCCGTTTGCCCGGGTGGAATACCAGCACGATTTCGGTGGCCAGAACGCGGCGGGCCTGGCGTATGCCGACCTCGCGGGCGCAGGACCTGCCTATACGGTGAACAATGCGCCGTACGGCCGCGACCGCGTGCAGGTGGGGCTGGGCGGCAAGCTGCGCACCGGCTCGCTGACGTTCGGGCTGGACTACAACGTGATGTTCGGCATTGGCGGGCTGCAGCAGGGCGTCCGGCTGACGTTTGCGGCGCCGTTCTGACGCCGGTCAGATCCCGCTTACTGGCGGGATCTGTCCTCGGCGACCGCGACCACCGGCAAGTCAACGTTGGCGGGCCCATGCAGCACCTTGCCGTCGCAACCGAAGCGCGACCCATGGCACGGGCAGTCGAAGGACTTTTCCAGGCTGTTCCACTGCACCAGGCACTTCAGGTGGGGACACGTGGCATCGAACGTGTTCAGCGTGCCAGCGGCATCGTGGAACGCGGCAATATGCCGGCCACCCGCCTTGACCACGGCCCCTGTGCCAATGGGGATGGCGTCGAGCGCCATGCCTGCACCGCCGCCCAGCCAGTCGGCATACTGGAGCGCAACATTGGCGTTTTCCCGCGCGTATTCCAGGAACGCCGACAACGATTTCCGGGACGGATCGTAAATGTCGGCCCACGCATTGCTGCGCTCGGTGACCAGGTCGCGGATCAGCATGCCGGCGATGGCGCCATGCGTCATGCCGTTGCCGGAATCGCCGGTCACCACGTAGACGTTTGTCTCTCCGGGGTTGCGTCCGATAAAGGCCACGCCATCCACCGGCTCCATGACTTGCCCCGACCACGCGAACAGAGGCTCGTCGATGGTCGGGAAGCGCTCGCGTGTCCACGCCACCAGCCGTTCAAACCGCTGGCTGGCATCGTCGGCCTGGCCGACCTTGTGGTCTTCACCGCCACTGATCAAAAGCTGGTGGCCAGCGTCGACATCGCCGGCAATGCGCACGTAGTGGTATGGATCCGGCGTGTCCCAGAACTGATAGTTCGGCACGCTGCCCCGCGGCACTCTCATCCCGACTACGAAGGTGCGGTACGCGGCCTGCTTGGTATGGATCGCGAACCGGTCATTGAAGGGTGTATTTGTTGCAACGATTGCCGTACCGGCTTGTATGCGGTGGCCCCCGGCCGTGCGCACGCTGACCGGTGTCCCGTCCTCCACCTCCAGCGCACGCGTGTGCCCGTACACCTGGCCGCCACGGCGCAGGATCGCGTCGATCAGGCCGCCCAGGTACCGGAGCGGATGGAGCTGTCCTTGCCGGCGAAAGCGCAGGGCCGGCCCCAGATCCATCTTGCCGGTCGGCACGGAGTCCACCCGATCGACATCGCGCAATCCCGCCCGATGTGCGGCCTCGAGTTCTTTCGCCAGCAAATCCGCATCGCGCGGGGTGGGGGCGAACAGGTAGCCATCGACCCGCTCAAAGCCGCAGTCGATCGCCTCGTCGCGGCAGATGGCCTCGATCCTGTCGACCGCTGCGGCGTGGCTCATCGCGGCCATCCGCGCCGCCTCGGCGCCAAGGTGGCGCTCGACTTCGGCATAGCGGTCGTCGAACGCCGTCATCAGATGCGCGGTCGTCCTGCCGGTTTCGCCGCCGCCGGGCGTATCCGCATCAATCACGATAACGGTCTTGCCTTCAGCGGCGAGCTCATACGCGACCGACAAGCCCGCGATGCCCGCGCCGATCACGCAGACATCGCAATTTGCGTCACGATCCAGCGGCGGCCGGGTCAATTCCGTGCCCGCCGCCCAATATGACATGCTCTCACCACCATGATTGGCCATGGCCGTTCTCCCAAAGGCGCCTTCGTCAACAAGGGTTCAGCGAAAACCGTGCCCGTCGCGCGATCGGGTCGTGCCTGTCATGTCTCGTGGATGTCCGTGAAACTCGTGCGGAAGGCGTTGACCGGTCTTCGCGCCAGGTCTTGCCGCTGCGCAGGCTCGGCTGCCATGGCGTTATCCAGGGCAGCAGCTAGTTCTGACACGGCCACCGCCGCGGGCGCTGCGGCGGTGCCCCAGGTCGCGGCGAAGGCAGCCTGCTTGCTGTGCGCAAGCGCCTGGCCCGGCCGCAGCACGCCAACCCAAGGCAGCGCGAATGCGCTCGCGACGATGGCGCCATGCAGGCTGCTGCCAGCGAACGCGCGGCTGTGTGCGAGCAGGGCGCAGATATCCCACAGGTTGAGCGCGTCAAACAGGACGACGGGGGTGCCGCGCAGCTGTTGCGCAACGCGCCGGTAGGAATCCATGTCATCGTGCCAGGGCGCCGCGCCGGCGCGGAACAACACCACGCCGACGTTGCGGTCGCGGGCAACACGTTGTAGCTGAGAGGCAAACTGCGCCAGTGTTGCGTCATCGCCGAAGTCGGCGCTGAACTGCACCGCGAAATAACCATGCGGGAAGCGCGACAGCAGTCCTGCAACCTCGCCCTGGTGGGCGTGTTGCCGGATGCGATCGCCGAACAGTTCGGCCACCATCACGGCGGGGTCCGGTTGCAAGCGACAGCCCAGTCCATCGGCCGCCAGCACGGCCTGGGTCTGCAGGTCCCTGACGCCAACGCTGGTGGCCGCGCCGAGCTTGGCCAGCACCTCGTCGCGCATGGCCGGTTCAACCTCTCCAAGGGTGATCCCGCCGACGGCGTGGTAGGCCACCCGTTTTACATTGGCAAACATGCCGGCCGGCAGCAGATACGGTGCTGCGTCCCGCAGACCCAGCGCCTCGCATGCCCAGGCTGAGCGCTGCAGCGGCCGAGCATCGAGTTTTGCCACGATGGCAGGCGCCCACTCCGGGGGCTGCAGCATCACGGCCGCTTCCCAGGCACTGCAGGTCAGGATCTCGCCTCCGACATGAATGATGTCGACAGTGGTGCTGCCCAGGCTGGCAGCCAGCCGCGCGAGCGCGTGAACGCGATGGCCCCCCACGTCTGTCAGGTCCCGTTCAGCCAGCCCCGCGTAATGTACGCAGGGGTGGGCGGAGCCGCCGATCATGCGCGCAATGACATGAGGCAGCAGCAAGTCACCAAAGTTGTGGCGATCGAAGGCGCCGAACAGGATGGTGGTGCGCGAAGCGTTGTCGGTGGCGCTCATGCTTCCTCCGGCGGCCAGACTGGCGTTGGCAGCGTATTGGACTCGAGGCAGGCTCAGCCATAGTAGCCCGCCGCGGGAAGGGGGGCACATGGCGTCTGCATGAGCGTCAAGTGACAAAAGAGCTTCCTGCAAGCCTTTTTGGAAAAACGCTTGCATGCCACGCGGCGAGGGATTAATATTCGCCCCCCCGCCGCACTGAGGAACAACGCAATGCAGGCGGGGCAAGAAGTGTGCAGGGATTAACTTGGGCTAGCGTGCTCGCCCGGTAAAAAGAATTTCTCGAAACAGTTGAACGTTTTCTGAAAATACTTTATAGTCTCGCTTCTTCGCTGCTGACAAAAACGCAGCGACGCGATAAGCAAAGCGAATCGCGGCAAGTTCTTTAACAAACAAACACCGATAAGTGTGGGCGCTTGATAATGGATGCGAAAGACCCCGGTCTTTTAGCTTGCAAGTTATAAAGTGCTCGCACAGCAAAACGTGACTGGATCTTCGGATCTGGTCAGTCAGTTTTCTGAGAGTGAGCGACCGCTCGAAAGAGCGAGGGAGCCGCGAGGC
>NZ_JBEFLI010000116.1:0-12556 GCF_040578825.1 Cupriavidus necator
GAACTCTGAGGGGTTTCAGGTTTGGCGCACCAACCACGAAAAACAAGCAATCCTACATTGACGACTCTGCCGGTCGCTATCCCTCTGCATTGTCTTCAGAACAACGTTCCGAGAACATACAAGGGGAGCGTAGGCGCGGGTTTGCGGCGTGAGGGGGCGATGCGCGGTGGTTGCGTAGGCGAGGGCTGGTTCTGAACTGGACGGCAGCGCTTCAGAAATGCCCAAGGTAGCCGCCGTCCACCGCCAGCACCTGCCCCGTGATATACGAAGCCGCCGGCGACGCCAGGAACACCGCCGCGCCCGCCACTTCCTCCGGCTGGCCCCAGCGGCCCAGCGAGGTGCGCTGGCACAGCCACTCGGCCACGGTCTCGTCCTCGACCATCGGCTGGTTGGGTTCGGTGGCGAAGTAGCCCGGCGCGATGGCGTTGACGGTGACGCCGTAGCGGCCCAGGTCGGCGGCCATCGCGCGCGTCAGCGCATCCAGGCCGCCCTTGGTGGCGGGATAGAGCACGTCGCCGGCGCGGGCTACCTGGCCAGCGATCGAGCTGACATTGACGATGCGCCCGTACTGTCCGTGGCGCATGCGCTGCGCGGCCAGGCGGCACAGCGTATAGGGCGCGACCAGATTCGTTTCGAGCATGGCACGCAGGTCGCCGGCGTCGAGCTTCGCCATCGTGCTGCGGTTGCGCGCGCCGGCGTTGTTGACCAGGATGTCGAGCCGTCCGTGCGCGGCGTCGATGTGCTCGAACGCCGCCGCGACCGCGGCTTCATCGGTGATGTCGAGCACCAGCGCCTCGGCGCTGCCGGCGCGCGACACCAGCATGGCGACGGCGTCCTGCACGCGCTGCGCATTGCGCGCCGCCACCAGCACGTGCGCGCCGGCATCGGCCAGCCCGGCGGCGATTGCCAGGCCCAGGCCCTGCGCGCCGCCGGTCACCAGCGCGACGCGGTCCTGCAGCGAGAACGGGGGACGGACGATGGAATCGGGGGAGGGGGTAGTAGTAGCCATGCGGCCGACTATACCGCAGCGTCCCTGCCCGCGCAGGCGCTCAGCGGATCAGCTTGCCGGTCGACGAAACGATCGACATCTCGACAAAGGACGAGCCGGTATGGCGCGTGGGGCTGTAGCTGATCAGGATGCCGCCGAGGTCATAGTCACGCATGCCTTCGAGCGCGTTGACCAGCCGCTCGCGCGTGGGCTCCGGGCCGGCGCGGCGCAGCCCTTCGACCAGCACCTTGGCCGACATGAAACCCTCCATGCCCGCGTTGGACGTCTCCACGCCCTGCTGCTTCGCCATGTTGCGGTACTCGCTGGCCAGCGTCATCTGGCTCGAGTTGGTGCCCGGCACGACCTGCGTGATGATGAGCCCGCGCGCATCTTCGCCCAGATCGCGGATGAACGAATCGGCGGCATTGTTGGACAGCGTGACGAACTGCGCCTGGCTGCCGGCGCGGCGCAGCTCGCGGATGATGCGCGCGGCCTCCGAGCCCGAGCCGATCACCAGCACCGCCTGCGGGTTGCCCTGATGGATCGCAGCCACACCCTGGCCGATATCGCCCATCGGCCGCGCAAAGCTGGCCGTTGCCGCCGGCTGCACGCCGCGCGCCTGCAGCGCGGTGCTGAAGCCTTCAAGCACGTCCCGGCCGAAGCCGTCGTTGGCGTAGAAGATGCCGATGCGGTTCATGCCCGATGTCGCCAGGTGGTTGATCGCGCGCGCGACCTCGTCCTGGTATTTGGCGCGCACGTTGAACACGTAGCGGTTCACCGGGCGGTGCAGCGTGATCGCGCCGGTGAGCGGCGCCACCAGCGGCACCTTGTGCTCGGCGATGATGGGCAGGATGCTTTCGTTTTGCGGCGTGCCGCGCACCATGAACAGCGCGAACACCTTGTCTTCGTCGATCAGCTTGCGCACGTTGTCGGGCGTGCGTTTGGCATCGAAGCCATCGTCGTAGGTCACCAGCTCGATGCGCCGGCCCGCAACGCCGCCGCTGGCGTTGATGGTGCGCAGGTAGACCTGCGCGCCGGCGATCTGCTCCTTCACGGAACCGGCCACCGGTCCGGTCACGCCCGCCGACTGCCCGATGCGGATGGCGTTGCGCGTCACGCCCGGTTCTGCAAATACCGCCTGCGCAGCCCATCCCAGCGTGGCGGCCAGCATGCCGCACGCGATCCATTTCGCCTTCATTGTCTCGACCCCTCCGCCCTGGTGGGCTGATCTCATAGTTCTGTTTGCGGCGCGGCGGGCATGGCCGTGCGCCGTCACGCAAGTTACCGCATGCGTCGGGTTGGGGCAAACAGGAACACGGGGGAGTGTTGCAGCGGCCTCACACCGGAACCGCGGTGCGGTCCCGGTGCAAGCAGGGGCGCGCTATAGGATGCGCGTCAGAACGCGCCGCACGGGCGCGCGAAAGACATGCGAGACAGCGGAAACAGCCAATACAGCCAATACAGCGAGCGCGGATCAGGGGAACGCCGGGATGGCCGGATCCAGCCCCGCAAAGCGGGCTTCCGGATGGGCGTTCGCCAGCAGCGTTTCGATTTCCTCGATACGGCGGCGCGGCACGTCCACCATCAGCAGGATCTTGCCGTCCTCGATGTCTTTCTCGAATGCGCGCAGCCTGCTGTTGGGCGCCGAGCTGCCGATCATGCTCGCGGCCCATGCGCCGAACACCGCGCCGAGCACCGCCAGCACGCCAACCAGCCCCCACTGCGGGGTATCGCTGACGATCGGGAACATTGCCACCACCGCGCCGGCCACCACGCCGACGCCGCCGCCCACCACCAGCCCCATCTCGGCGGCATGCACGATGTCGGAGGTCTGGAACAGGTTGGCTTCGTGCAGGCCTGTCATGTCCGCACCGTCGCGCGCCACGAAGTGGATGTGGCGGTTTTCGATGCGGGCGAGCAGCAGGTCGTCCATGGTGCGGCGGGCGCTCGCCAGGTCAGGCAGCAACCAGAAGATGCGTTTGCGCATGTCTTGCTCCTTTTTCAGGCCGCGCCGCTGGTGTGGGTGAACCGGGGCAGGGAATGTACCGCTGGCGGCGCGGGGTTATTTCTTTGTACGCCGTTAGCAGGGCAAGCGCAAGGCGGCTGTCGGGGCGCGCGCATCCGGTGCGCCGATGTGATGCAAACGTATGCCCCGCGCGTGCGGGGCACACGTCACGTCATGCGCCGGGGAGAGAAAAAATGAGAGCGCGAGCGCTTCAGAAAGTGATCGGCAGGCGGATATTGACCTGCAGGTCGGGCGTGTCGCGCGTGAGGCCAGCGCCCACCGACAGGTTGAGCGTATAGCGGTTGCTGAAGCGATATGAATAGCCCACCAGCAAGGTGCCTTGCGTCACGCGCACCGAGCCCGGCACGGTCTGGCCGTTCTGCTTGGTCGGCCAGATGATGGCCTGGTCATAGCCGATACTGAACGACGCCTTCTCGTTGAGCGCCAGGCCCATGCCGAAGCTGAACTCGAAGATATCCCCGGGCGCGATCTTGCCCAGCGGTTCCTTCTCGCCATTGAGCACGGTGCGGCTCACGTTGTTGCGCGCGAAGTTGTGCAGGTAGCTGAAGGTGCCGAAGAACACCGCCGGGTCGGTCGGCAGCAGCCAGGTGATGCCGGGCTGGATCGCCTGGAAGCCGGTGCCGGTGGGCAGGCCCAACGGCAGGCCGGTGCCGGTGGCATTGCCCACGCAGCGCGTGACGCAATCGGTCACGACCTCGAACGGGTCCTTGCCGGTCGCGGACTTGTAGCGCAGCCAGCCGACGAAGTACGGGATCTTCTCGTTGCCATAGTTGAGCTGGTAGCGCACCGTGGCCTCGACATCGCCGATGCCGCTGCCGCTCGCATTGAACACGCGGTCGACGGCCGTGCCGGTGAAGACCTCGCGGCTGACGGTCTGGCCCGATGTATGCACGTAAGGCACCTTGGCTTCGAGTTCCAGCCGCTTGGTCAAGCCGTAGCGAAACGCGACCGACGGGATGTAGGTCGAGGTCTTGACCTCGCGCACATCGACCAGGCCGATCAGGATGGCCGGGATGACCGTGTAGCCGACCAGTGCGACGCGGTTGTTGGAGGAATAGCCGTACTGGAAGCCGGGCTCGACCACCAGCTTGCCCTGCGCGGTCAGCACGCCAGGCTGGTCGATGATCGGCGCGATCTCGGGCGGTCGGCGGTCTTCCTCGGGCGGGCGGCCCACCGGTTCTTCCAGCGCGACGGTCTGCCTGTCGGCGGCTTCGCCAGCCTGCGGGCCCTGGGCCACGTCCTGCGGCGGCTGCAGCGTGATCTGCTGCGGATTGCTGACCGCGTTGGGCGCTGCCTGCGTGGCGCTGGACGCGGCTGCCGCCGTGGCGGCGGTGGTGGCATTGTCGGACGGCGACACGCCGGGTCCCGCGCGCTGGCCGCCGCGCTTGTTGGCCAGCACCTCCGTGCCGATCACGTTGCGCAGCTCGCGGATCACGGCCTCCTGTTCGGCCAGCGCCCGCTTCATGGCGTCGAGCTGGGTTGCCTGTTCGGCGAGCTCCCGCTGCAACGATTCCAGTCCGACCGCGGGCGGACCCGCATCCGGCGCCGTCTGGGCCTGCGCCAGCCCGCCCAGCAACAGTAACGTCGAGCATCCGGCATTGCGGATGCCCTGCATCGACCGCTTCTTCATGACGTCTTCCTCCCCCGGGACGGCAGACTGTTTTTGCAGGAGCCTGCGACCTGTACTGCCCGATGCCTCGCTACGACTACCTCATGCTTGCGGCCCGCAGCAACGCGTTGTTCAGCGTCGTGTTGGCCAGTTGCGACCGGAATGCCTGCAGCGTATTCACGCTTGCGTCGATTGTCATCAGGCTCCGGATGCTCTGGTTGTTCAACGTGTTCTGGATCACCGTCGCGGGCGTACCCGCCAGCGCGCCCACCGATGCGGCATTGCCCGGCCCGTTCTGGATCACGTTGAGCAGTCCGTTGGTCAGCACCTGGCCCGTGGCCGTGGTCACCGTGGTGCCCGGCACGCCGGCGCCGGCAGCACCGGCCGCACCGGTACCGGACGAGGCACCGCCATTGGCCGCGACAGCCGTCGCTGCGCCGCTGGCACCAGCCGTTCCGCCGGCCGACGCCGCAGCCCCGGCACTGCCCGTGCTCGCGCTGGCGTTGGCGCCGTCCGCGCCCACCTGCGTGCCCGCGGTCACCGGATTGCCGGCCAGCGCGTTGTTGACCGCGGCGTTGGTGCTGGCAACGATGGCCGGCCCCAGCGCCGACGCGAGCTGCGCGGCCTGGTCGGCGGTGATGCGGCTGACATCGGGAATCGTAATGCTGGTTGCGACCACCAGGGCCCCGTTGATATACACCGCGCGTTCGATACCGAACGAAACCTGCAGGCCCGGCACCTCGTAGCCTCCCCGCATTTCGTCGAGCTTGTCGTGCGCGACCGGTTTCCAGCCGGCCATGCTGCCACGCGCGGCAGCCAGTGGGTTGTTGTTCTCGTTGCGGGCGGAACTGGCCGCCTGCGACGGCAGCGCCGACGCATCAAGCGCGTCGGGCTGCGGCAGGTTGCTGGCCTGCGCCGTTCCGGCACAGGCCATACCGGCACCCAGCAGCATGGCAGCGGCCGCTGAACCGGCGCTGCGAGGCACTGCTGGGGTCGGGAAGGAAGTCTGCAACATGATGCGTTCCTCAGAAGTCGCCAGCGCCATGCTTGGGCATGACGGTGAAGAACAAGCTATCCCGGTTGACTCCCATCCAGTAAGGGCCGTTTGGCGCCAGGCGCCAGTCGGCAGCCACATTGAACCGCGCCTTCTCCGTGCGGTTGTGGATCACGAACAGCAGCTGGCTGTCCCAGATCTTCTCGAAATGCTCGCGTGACATGGCGCGCGTGCCGCGCGCGGGATCGCCGATCAGCACGCGGTTGCCCTTCACGCCCTTGACCACCACGAAATGGTGGTAGCCATGCTCGACGATCAGCACGATGGCCGGCACCTGCGTTTCTTCCAGCTTCGACAGCGGCAGCTCGTAGCCGTCGGCCTCATAGCCGAGCGCGGCCAGGAAGCGCTTCATGTCGAGCAGAGAAAACCCCTCGGCGCGGATCTTCTGCTGGTCGCCGTTGAGGTACATGTTCTGGAAGACGGTGGCCTCGTTCATCGGATGGCCGTACTGGTAAGTCAACAGCGTGGCCACCGCGGCCGAGCCGCAGCTGAAGTCGTATTGCTGCCGGATCGTGGATCTGAAGCGCGCCTCGCGAAGACTGGTGACCCTGACGCTGTAGGGTTCGCCGACCGGGCCGTACATATAGCTGTCGGCCGCCTGCGCGGATGGGATGGCCAGTGAACAGCCCCCCGCGGCAAGCACGAACGGTACAAACGCCAACAGGATTCGCAGCGGCTTCATTTGAACTGGACGTTGACGATCGTTGCGTTCTGGATCAGCACGTTGGAACCGGAGTTCTGGATCGCGGTGGGTATCCCCGCCGAGTTCGCAAACGCTCCGTCCGCGATGCTGTTCGCACCGGACAACACATTGACCGCGGCGTTGTCGGCCACGGTGCCGTGCAGGCGCATGTCGTTGACGACCACCTCGGCGCCGCCACGAATGTCATCCAGTTTAGTCACGGGTACGGCTTTCGCCACCCCGCCAAACAACGTAGTGCCGGTGGTGGGCGGCGTAGCCTGCGGCGCCGGTTCCTGGGCGCTGCCCGCGGCGGTGCGCGCGGCTGCCATGGCGGCTTCCAGCCCTGGCGGCTCCGCGTGAGCCTGCAGCGCTGGCCAGGCGAGTAAGACCGTCGCGAATGTGCCGACGGCGAAGCGGACCGATTGCATGGTGTCGTCTCCCCTTGCCCGCGCGCCTTCCGTTGGGGGCGGCGGGCTATTCAGGCTTGCGTAGGCATGACAGGGCCGGGGCGCCCGCACACAGGATACGGGCGCCGGTCCTGCCGGCATGACGGCGAAGCTGCCGGCCGGTCCTTTGCCCGACGGCTCAGGACAGGCCGGGGCTGCGCGTCTTACCTGCCGACGTTGAGGTTGGCCTGCACGTTGACGCTTTGCTGCACCAGGGACGCGACACCGCTGTTCTGGGTCGCCATCATGATGCCCGCCGCCGTCTGGCCGACGCTGGTCATGGTGTTGGACATGTCGAAGGTGCCCGCGGTCACGTAGTTGTAGCCGCCCGCGCCGCCGGTACCGCCGGTGCCGCCGTTGCCGACGCCGCCAGCGCCCGCGACACCGCCGGTAGCCGAGCCACCCGCGCCGCCCGCGCCGCCGCTGCCGCCGTTGCCGGCGGTGGAGCTACCGTTGGTCGCGCTGGCGTTGGCCGTTGCCGCCGTGGCCGAGCCGCCCGCACCGCCGGCACCGCCAGCGCTGCCTTGCGTACCGCCCGCGCCGCCCGTGCCCGAGCCCGCGCCGGCCGTCGCCGTCGCGGTCGCTGCCCCGGCAGCACCGCCCGCACCGCCCGTGCCGCTGCCGGCACCGCCGGCTGCGCCCGCCGTGGCCGTGCCAGCGCCGCCGGCACCGCCAGCCGCGCTGGACGAACCGCCCGTGGCCGTGGTCGTGCCGGCCGAGCCGCTGGCGGCAGACGAACCTGTGGCGCCGCCCGCGGCACCGGCACCGCCGGTGTCATTGCCCGCGCCACCGCCCACCGAGCCGCCACCACCACCGGTGGAGCTGCCCGTCCCGGCGGTGCCGCCCAGGCCAACGCTGGCACCGAGCGCGCCGCCACCGGCCGAGTCAGCGTAGCCGCCACGGCCGCCCGCGCCGAGCGAAGCGCTCAGTGCGCCGCCGCCAGTACCGGCTGCATCGCCGCCGTTGCCGCCACGGGTACCCGAAGCGCTGAGCGCCGAGCCGCCCAGGCCCGCGGCCGCGCCGCCCGCACCTGCCGTGCCGGAGGCATCGCCGCCACGGCCGCCGTTGCCGGCCACCGCGCCTCCGCTGGTTGCGTCACCGGCGTGCGCGCCGGCGTTGGTCGCCGTCGACGCTGCGCCGACCGCACCGGTCGCGCCGTTACCGCCCGTGACCGTGCCGCCGCCGCCGCCCGTACCGCCGGTACCGCCGAGGCCGCCCCGGCCGACGCCGCCATTGGCGCTGCCGGAGTTGGTCGCGATATTGCCGATGCCATGCACGGAGTTGCCGCTGACCGAGCCGCTCAGCTTGCTCAGCGCGATCGCCTTGCTGCTGTTGAACGCGTTCGAGAAGTTGGCCGTGGCGGTGCTGCCGTTGTTGGCGCCAGCATTGCCATAGCCGCGATCAAACGTGACACGCCCGCGGTTTTCGGAATTGGTCTTGGTAACGGTCTTGTTCTTGCTGATGCCGATGGTGGCGGTACGCGTGTCGGTGTTGGTGCTGCTGTCGTTGGCCTGCACTGCGGTCGAGTATTCGTTCGCCGCCGCGCCGCTGCCACCCTGCGACGAGGTCGCCGTAGCGGTTTGCGTGTTGTCCCCACCGCCTCTTACAACGTCGTTGTTGTTGGTCGGATTTGCCCATGCCTGCCCTGCAAATGCCATGGCAATTGCCGACGCCAGTAAGGTCTTTTTCATACGAAACTCCCAGGAGAATGTCACCAGTGTCACAGCGGCTCAGCCTCCAGCCGGCGCTCCGCGGAACGACGGCTGGAGGGTCAGGTCCGGCACCCTGCCAAACCAGACTCCCCTAGCGCATATTCGGTGCCAGCGGCGCCACCTGGAGCGGCTTTCCCTTGTGGAACAAGGCTTCCCCGACTACACGCCGGGACCCTTTTGCGAGCTTTGATCGCTCCACCCAGCCCGCGACGCTGTGCGCGGCAGACGACATGTCACACCGCTGTGACAGAGGCACTCCAGTGCCATCCGGGATACGGCGGGATCACCTGAAAAAATCCTTAAATTTCAGTGCATTAGGTGCTGACGCCGGACTTGCCCGGAGAATCCGGCCGCGTATCGACGCTGAAACATCGACCGCGGGTGGCTCCCACGTCGCCCTCTCGTCCGGCATCATCCACCCATGTTGGGCGGCCCACATTGCACCCAGGCCCGTTTCTGGTCGCCCCGTGCCAGCACGTTGCTACGCCCGGCAAAACGTCCGCACGAACAGCGTGAAAGTGCTTAAAGCCACACTCAAGATGGCTGACTGTTCCTACACTAAATCCTTTGGAGGAGGGGATGCAGCGATGCAACACCGCAACGTGCGGGTTGTGTCGGAATAACCTCAGTGACTTTCCTTGCTAGGTTCTATGTCTGATTTAAAGTACATTAGAGGCATTACAGACTTGTCATCTCTCCACAAGGGAAACCATGAGTGAAGCCGTCGTTCCCCTGTATCACCAGATTTACGTGGTGCTGCGCCAGCAGATCGTAGAGGGCCGCTTCGGCCAGGGCCCCTTGCCTGGGGAGATCGACCTGGCCAAGCAGTTCCACGCATCGCGCGTGACCATGCGGCGCGTATTCGACCGCCTGGTGCAGGAAGGCCTGGTGCGCCGCCACCGCGGGCTTGGCACCTTCGTCAACCCGCATCCCGTGCGGCCGGCCTCGTCCGGCGAGGAACGCGGCACCAGCCTGCTCGACAACATCATCGACATGGGCCAGAAGACGTCCGTGAAGGTGATCTCGATCGATGAGGTCCATGCCACGCCCGACGTGGCCGAGTCGCTGCAGATCGAGGCCGGCGACCCGGTGGTAAAGATCGTGCGCGTGCGCCACTACCGCAACCGGCCGCTGTCGCATATCACGGTCTACCTGCCCGCCGAACTCGGCCGGCCGATCACGCGCAAGGCGCTGGAAGAGACCCCGGTGCTGCGCCTGCTGGAGGCCGGCGGCGTCAAGCTGGGCCGCGCCAGCCAGGTGCTGTCCGCACGCCTGGCCGACGTGGTGGTGGCGCCGCTGCTGGATGTGCCGGTGGGCGGCGCGCTGCTGGCGGTACGCCGCGTGGTCAAGGACCAGGCCGGTCGCCCGGTGCAGTTGCTGCTGGGCCAGTACCGCCCGGACCGCTATGAGTATCGGATGGAACTGTCGCCAGCGGGCGTGGACAGCGCCAACGTCTGGGTGGAAAGCGAAACCCGCCCGGGGCTGCGCGACTGACGCGCCAGCAGCCGCGTATGCCGACATGCCTGACCGCGGCGGTGCCGGCGCAGGGATGCGCCGGGCCCTGATCCGGGCGATACTGCGCATCCCTGATCACATCAAGCGAGGAGCAGCCGTCATGCCAGAGTTCCGCCTGGTTTCGTCCAGCCAGACCCGTTCGCCTTCGGTCACCCGTCGCACCGCAGTACGCCGCCTCGCCGCTTGCGGGCTGGCGCTGGCGCTGCCGCTGCCGCTGTCCGCCGCGGCGCAGGTCACGCCAAGTTCTGGTACGCAAAGTCCGCAAATGGCCGGCGGCAAGCCGATCCGGATCCTGGTCGGTGCGCCCGCCGGCGGCACCACCGACACGCTGGCGCGCGCCATCGCCCAGGAAATGTCCCAGGACCTGGGCCAGCCGGTGGTCGTCGAGAACCGCCCCGGCGCCGGTGGCAATATCGCCGCCGACCTGGTCGCCAAGAGCGCGCCGGACGGCAGCACGCTGCTGATGAGCTTCACCAGTCATACCATCAACGCCACGCTGTACAAGAAGCTGCCGTTCGATCCGATCCAGGATTTCACGCCGATCACGCTGGTGGCCAACGTGCCCAGCGTGCTGGTGGCCACGCCCAGACTGGCCGCCAACAATGTGCCGGAGCTGATCCGCCTGGCGCGTTCCGAACCCGGCAAGCTGAACTTCGCCATCGGCTCGGTCGGCTCGTCGCTGCATATGGCCGGCGACATGTTCAAGATGATGACCGGCACCTATATCGTCAACATCCCGTACAAGGGCACCGCGCCGGCGCTGACCGACGTGCTGGGGGGCCAGTGCGACCTGATGTTCGCCAGCACCATCAACGTGTTGCCGCACGTGCGCGCCGGCAAGCTCAAGGTGCTGGGCGTGACCAGCCCCGCGCCGCTGCCGCAGTTCCCGGGCGCGGCGCCGATCGGCGCTACCGTCAAGGGCTTCGAGTCCAGCGCGTGGTTCGGCCTGTTCGGGCCCGCCGGCATGCCGGCCGAAGTCACGCAGGCGCTGTACCAGTCCGCGCGCAAGGGGCTGGAAACCCCCGCGGTGCGCAAGCGCCTGGAGAACGACGGCGCGCAGCCGATGGGCACGCCGCCCGACGCCTTCGCCGCCTTCGTCAAGCAGGACGTGAAGCGCTGGGCGGGCGTGGTCAAGTACTCGGGAGCCTCGCCGGAATGAGTGACACCCGCCCCGCCACGCTGGCGCAAAAGCTGGTCGCGCGCGCCGCCGGCCTTGACTACGCACAGATCGGCACCGTTGTGATCTGCCAGGTTGACCTGGCGATGTCGCACGACTCGAGCGGCCCGCGCCGCGTGGCGCCGCTGCTGCAGGAGCTGGACACCGGCGTCTGGGACCCGTCGCGCTACGTGGTGGTGACCGACCACTTCGTGCCTGGCGGCGATGCGCAGGCCGAATCGATCCTGCGCTTCACGCGCGACTGGACGCGCCAGTCTGGCGCACAGTTTATTGATGCCGAAGGCATCTGCCACGTGGTGCTGCCCGAGCGCGGCTACGTGCTGCCGGGCCGGCTGATCGTCGGCGGCGACAGCCACAGTCCCACCGGCGGCGCCTTTGGTGCCTATATGTTCGGCGTGGGCTCGACCGAGATGGCCGGCGTGCTGGCCACCGGCGAGATCTGGCTGCGCGTGCCGGACACCATCCGGCTGCAGTGGGATAACCAGCTTGCGCCGGGCGTCTGCGCCAAGGACATCAACCTGTTCCTGTGCGCCACGCTGGGGCTGGGCGGCGGGCGCTACGAGGCGCTCGAATACACCGGCAGCGCCGTCACCGCGCTGCCGATGCAGGAGCGCATGACGCTCACCAATATGAGCGCCGAACTGGGCGCGCAGACCGGCCTGGTGGCGCCCGACGCCGTCACGCTGGACTGGCTGGCGCAGGCCGGCGTGCCCGCGCAGACGCTGGCGCAAATCGATCTCGCGCACTGGCGCAGCGACCCCGACGCGCCCGTGCTTGCCACCCACCGCTTCGATGCGGCCGCGCTCGCGCCGCAGGTGGCCGCGCCGCACTCGCCCGCCAACAGCGCGCCGGTAGAGCAGGCCGCCGGCGAGCCCGTGCAGATCGCCTACCTTGGTGCCTGCACCGGCGCCAAGCTGGAAGACCTGCGCATGGCCGCGCGCGTGCTGCGCGGGCGCCGCGTGGCGCCGGGCGTCACGCTGCAGCTGGCGCCCGCCTCGCGCCGCGACCAGCAGCAGGCCGAGCGCGAAGGCACGCTCGCCATCCTGACCGAGGCCGGTGCCACGCTGCTGCCCAACGCCTGCGGCGCCTGCGCGGGCTATGGCGCGGCGCGCTTCCCGGCGGGCAGCCGTGCCATCGCCTCGACCGCACGCAACTTCTCCGGCCGCATGGGCGATGCGGGCAGCGCCGTCTGGCTGGGCTCGCCGATGACGGTGGCCGCCAGCGCCGTTACCGGCCGCATTACCGACCCGCGTACCCTGCTGGGGTAACGCCCGCAGGCCCGAATTCGTGCCCGCGCAGCGGGTCTGACTGTTTGCATGACATCCCCCTCCGCCCCCTCCCCTGCCA
>NZ_JBEFLI010000117.1:0-12262 GCF_040578825.1 Cupriavidus necator
GAACTCTGAGGGGTTTCAGGTTTGGCGCACCAACCACGAAAAACAAGCAATCCTACATTGACGACTCTGCCGGTCGCTATCCCTCTGCATTGTCTTCAGAACAACGTTCCGAGAACATACAAGGGGAGCAAACCGCCAGCGGGCTTAGCGCGTTGGCAAGGCCTTTGTCTCAGCCAAACAGCCGCGCCAACTCCACCCCCGGCTCCGGCGCCCGCATAAACGCCTCACCCACCAGGAACGCATGCACATTGGCATCGCGCATGCGCTGCACATCGGCCGGCCCCAGGATGCCGGACTCCGTCACCACCAGCTTGTCAGCCGGCATATGCGGCAGCAGGTCCAGCGTGTTGTCCAGCGACACCTCGAAGGTACGCAGGTTGCGGTTGTTCACACCCAGCAGCGGCGTCTTCAGCCGCAAGGCGGCATCGAGCTCATCGTCACCGTGCACTTCCACCAGCACATCCATGCCGAGCTCAAGCGCACAGGCTTCCAGGTCAGCCATCAGGCCAGGATCCAGGGCGGCCACGATCAGCAGGATGCAGTCGGCACCCCAGGTGCGCGCTTCATAGACCTGGTACAGATCGACCATGAAGTCCTTGCGCAGGCAAGGCAACGGGCAGGCGCCGCGCGCGCGTTTCAGGTAGTCGGCATGCCCCTGGAAGAAGTTCACATCGGTCAGCACCGACAGGCACGCAGCGCCGTGGCTGGCATAGCTCTCGGCGATCGCCTCCGGCACGAAGTGCTCGCGCAGCACGCCCTTGGACGGCGATGCCTTCTTGACCTCGGCGATCACGCCGGCGTTGCCGGCGGCGATCTTCTCGCGCAGCGCGCGCTCGAAGCCGCGCGGGGCGAGGTCTGCCTCGCTGCGCAAACTCTCCGCCTCGGCGCGCAGGCTGGGCAGGTCGCGCTTCTTGCGCGCGGCGGCGACTTCGTCGGCCTTGACGGCCAGGATCTTTTGCAGGATGTCGGACATAAGGCTTTCCGCCAGAAAATTGAGGATCAGGCCTTGAACTGCTGCGTCGCGCGCACGAACTGGTCGAGCTTCTGGCGCGCCGCGCCGCTGGCGATGGCCTCGCGCGCGCGGCGGATGCCGTCCTCGACCGAATCCGCCACGTTGGCGGCGTACAGCGCGGTGCCGGCATTCAGCGACACGATCTCGCGCGGTGTGCCGGGCACGTCGGACAGCGCCTCCAGCAGCATCTCTTTCGATTCGGCCGCATCGGCCACCTTCAGGCCGCGGTTGGAGATCATCTGCAGGCCGAAGTCCTCGGGGTGGATTTCATACTCGCGCACCTCGCCGTCCTTCAGCTCGCCCACCAGCGTGGCGGCGCCCAGCGAGACCTCGTCCATCCCGTCCTTGCCGTACACGACAATGGCATGCTTCGCGCCCAGCCGCTGCATCACGCGCACCTGGATGCCGACGAGATCGGGATGGAACACGCCCATCAGGATATTGGGCGCGTCGGCCGGGTTTGTCAGGGGGCCCAGGATATTGAAGATGGTGCGCACGCCCATTTCCTTGCGGATCGGCGCGACGTTCTTCATCGCCGGGTGGTGCGTGGGCGCGAACATAAAGCCGATGCCGGTCTCCTCGATGCACTGGCCGACCTGCCCGGGCGTCAGCATGATGTTCGCGCCGAGCGCCTCCAGCACATCGGCGCTGCCCGACTTGGAACTGACGCCACGGTTGCCATGCTTGGCGATCTTCGCGCCCGCGGCGGCCGCGACAAACATCGATGCCGTCGAGATATTGAACGTGTGCGAGCCATCGCCACCGGTGCCGACGATATCGACGAAATTCTCGCGATCGGCCACCGGCACCTTGTTGGCGAACTCGCGCATCACCTGCGCGGCGGCGGAGATCTCGCCGATGGTTTCCTTCTTGACGCGCAGGCCGGTCAGGATCGCGGCGGCCATCACCGGCGAGATCTGCGCCTGCATGATCTGCCGCATCAGGTGCAGCATCTCGTCATGGAAGATCTCGCGGTGGTCGATGCAGCGCGTCAGGGCTTCTTGCGGCGTGATGGACATGGCGTTCTCGGTGTCGGAAGGGGCATGGAGGGCAGCGGGCGCGGTATCGAGCAGTCTCATCGCGGCGCCTTGACGAAGTTGGCCAGCATCGCATGGCCGTGTTCGGACAGGATCGACTCGGGATGGAACTGCACGCCTTCGATGGCGAGCGTCTTGTGGCGCACGCCCATGATCTCGCCGTCAGGGGTCCAGGCGGTGATCTCCAGGCAATCGGGCAGGGTCTCGCGCTCGATTGCCAGCGAATGATAGCGCGTCACGTCGAAATGCTTGGGCAGCCCGGCGAACACGCCCTGCTGGGTGGTCTCGATGGTGCTGACCTTGCCGTGCATCACCTGCTTGGCGCGGATCACCTTGCCGCCGAAGGCCTCGCCGATGGCCTGGTGGCCCAGGCACACGCCCAGCATCGGGACCTTGCCGGCGAAGTGCTGCAGCGCGGCCACCGAGATGCCGGCTTCCTTCGGGCTGCACGGCCCGGGCGACACGCAGATATGGTCCGGCTTGAGCGCCTCGATCTCCTCGATCGTGATCTCGTCGTTGCGGTAGGTGCGCACGTCCACGCCCAGTTCGCCAAAGTATTGGACCAGGTTGTAGGTGAACGAATCGTAGTTGTCGATCATCAGCAGCATGGCGCTTGTCTCCTGTTCTCTCAGATGTCGGAGTCCAGGCCATCCTGGACCTGCTCGGCGGCGCGGATCACGGCGCGCGCCTTGGCTTCGGTTTCCCTCCATTCGGCTTCCGGGTCCGAATCGGCGACGATGCCGGCGGCGGCCTGCACATACAGGTTGCCATCCTTGACGATGCCGGTGCGGATCGCGATCGCCAGGTCCATCTCCCCGCCGAACGACAGGTAGCCCACCGCGCCGCCGTAGATACCGCGCTTGCGCGGCTCCAGCTCGTCGATGATTTCCATCGCATGGACCTTGGGCGCGCCCGACAGCGTGCCTGCCGGGAAGGTCGCGCGCAGGACATCGAGGTTGCTGATGCCTTCGCGCAGCGTGCCTTCGACCGAGCTGACGATATGCTGCACGTGCGAGTATTTCTCGATCACCATCTTGTCGGTGACCTTGACCGAGCCGGTCTCGGCGATGCGGCCGATATCGTTGCGCGCCAGGTCGATCAGCATCACATGCTCGGCGATTTCCTTGGGATCGTTGAGCAGCTCGGTGGCAAGCTGCGCGTCCTTCTCCGGCGTGTTGCCGCGCGGGCGCGTGCCGGCCAGCGGGCGGATGGTGACGATATGTTCATTGCGCATGTCGCCATTGGTGCCGACCTTGCGCTCCTCCTGCCGCACCAGGATCTCCGGCGAGGCGCCGACCACCTGGAAGTCGCCGAAGTTGTAGAAGTACATATACGGCGACGGGTTCAGCGAACGCAGCGCGCGGTACAGCGACAGCGGCGCGTCGCGGTAAGGCTTGACCAGCCGCTGGCCGATCTGCACCTGCATCATGTCGCCGGCCATGATGTATTCCTTGGCCTTGTGCACGGCGGCCAGGTAGTCGGCCTTGGCGAATTCGCGGTAGACCTCGGTCTGCACCGACGGGCTGGTGACCGGCACGTCCACCGGCTGGCGCAGCTTCATGCGCAGCTCGCGCAGGCGCTGGCGGGCGCGGGAATAGGCTTCCGGCGTGGTCGGGTCGGCGTAGACGATCAGGTAGAGCTTGCCCGACAGGTTGTCGATGACCGCCAGTTCCTCGCACAGCAGCAGCTGGATATCGGGCAGGTTCAGGTCGTCGGGCTTGTGCGTGTCGGCGAGCTTCTTCTCGATATAGCGCACCGCATCGTAGCCGAAGTAGCCGGCCAGGCCGCCGCAGAAGCGGGGCAGTCCCGGGCGCAGCGCCACCTTGAAGCGCTTCTCGAACTCGGCGATAAAGTCGAGCGGGTTGCCTTCGTGGGTTTCCACCACCTTGCCGTCGGTCACCACCTCAGTGCGGTTGCCGAAGGCACGCAGCAGCGTGCGGGCATGCAGGCCGATAAACGAGAAGCGGCCGAAGCGCTCGCCGCCGACCACCGATTCGAGCAGGAAGGTATTGACGCCGCGGGTCTGCGACTGGGCCAGCTTCAGGTACAGCGACAGCGGCGTTTCCAGGTCGGCAAAGGCCTCCGCGATCAGCGGGATGCGGTTGTAGCCCTGGTCGGCCAGCGATTTGAATTCCAGTTCGGTCATGTCGGTCCTCTTGTGCGGCGCGCTGCGCGGTAGGTGGGCGCGGCGCCCGCGTCATCGGCAATCAGGCTGGAGCGAAGGGATACCCGCCCCGTTCGGCGGGCCGTGGTGCAAGGGGCTTGCGGACAAGACTGCACACGGCCGGGGTAGGGCGTGCGGCGCGTTCTTGAGCTAAACGTAGCACACGAACATGGCGGCTACGCTGGCTTGCGGCGGGTTTTGGTGGGAATGCCCGGCACGGATAGGTACCTTGGCCGGTGTGGCGAGGCCCTCGGGTCGAGGGCTCGTCAGCAGACTCGCGAACGCACTTTACGCCTGTTGGGAGGCGCGCCAGCGACGCCAGGGCCAAGCCTGCCGATCACTGCCAGAAGAGATGCGTTTGCGGTTCAGAAACATTGAATGTTCAGGGATTTCGGTCGCTATCGACGCGGTTGTGTCGACCTTAGCGATGACCTGCCCGGTGTGCCGCAAACAGCTCCGCGGCGTGGGCAATGGAGTCGACTATACCATCGGCCTCGACGGCTTGTACAGGGTTGCCATGGTTGTAACCATAGGGCACCAGCAGCACCCCCATGCCGGCCGCGCGGGCCGCCCGGGCGTCGTTTTCCGAGTCGCCCAGCGCCGCCATCGCCGCCGGATCGAGCCGGAATACCTCGGCTACCTTGAGCAGCGGGAACGGATCCGGCTTGCGCAGCGCGAAGGCGTCGCCGCCGTAGACCAGCTCGAAATACTGTGCCAGCCCGGTCTTGGCCAGCAGCGGCTCGGTGAAGCCGTAGGGCTTGTTGGTCACGCAGGCCAGCCGCAGCCCGGCCGCCTTCATCGCCGCCAGGCCTTCGCGCACGCCCGGGTAGACCTGCGAAAACTGGCCGTTGATGCGGATGTACTCGCGGTCGTACAGCGCGTAGGCGTCGGCGAACAGGCCATTGGCGTGCAGCGGCGCAAAGCGCGCGTCCAGCACGCGCCGGATCAGGTTCTCCGAGCCCTTGCCGACGTAGCTGACGATCTCCTGCTCCGACATCGGCGCCACCGGCCCCAGGTGGGGATGCTGGCGGCCCAGCGTCAGCAGCATGGCGTTGATCGACGCATGGAAGTCGCCCGCGGTATCGACCATGGTGCCGTCCAGGTCGACGATCACGCCTTCAATGCCGCGCCAGTCAGTGCGGCGCAGGGTTGCGCCACTCATTGGCCGACCTTCGCCAGCTCGCCGCGCAGCCCGGAAATGATGCCGCGGTAGCCGCCGTCCGCATCCGGCTTGCCGAAGACTGCGGAGCCCGCCACGAAGGTGTCGGCGCCGGCCGCGGCGATCTCGGCGATGTTGTCGACCTTCACGCCGCCGTCCACTTCCAGCAGGATGGTGCGGCCGGTGCGGGCGGTGTACGCATCGATGCGCTGGCGCACCGCACGCAGCTTGTTGAGGGTCTCGGGGATGAACGACTGGCCGCCGAAGCCCGGGTTGACCGACATCAGCAGGATCACGTCCAGGCGGTCCATCACGTGATCCAGGTGGTGCAGCGGCGTGGCCGGGTTGAACACCAGGCCGGCCTGGCAGCCGTGGTCGCGGATCAGCGCGAGCGAGCGGTCCACGTGCTCGCTGGCTTCCGGGTGGAAGGTGATGATATTGGCGCCCGCCTTGGCAAAGTCCGGGATGATCCGGTCCACCGGGCGCACCATCAGGTGCACGTCGATCGGCGCGCTCACGTGCGGGCGGATCGCCTCGCACACCAGCGGGCCCACGGTCAGGTTGGGCACGTAATGGTTGTCCATCACGTCGAAGTGGATCCAGTCGGCGCCGGCCTCGGTCACGCGGCGCACTTCCTCGCCCAGGCGGGCAAAGTCGGCGGACAGGATGGACGGGGCGATGCGGAAGGTGGGCGTGCTCATGGTGGCGGCGAGGAAGTGGGGTCCGGGCAGATGTGGGGAATGCTGTGCTTGCCCCAGGCGCGACGCCACGGGCGGGCGCCTTAGGGGTCGCCCGGCCAGCCCGGGCGTGAAAGGGCTATATTCTACCGCCGCCCCCACCGGCCCGTGGCCTTGCGGGGGCTTTGGCCGGTGCTCTTGCCCGGGCCGCGCCCATCCCGCACAATGCGGCTACCCATTCCCTTGCCGGCCGCCTGGCGCCGGCCCTGCCCACGATGAGCGAGTACGCCTTCTCCGTGTCGGTACGCACCCAGTACCTGCCGGACCAGTCAGACCCTGAGCGCGGGCGCCATGCCTTCGCCTACACCATCACCATCCACAATACCGGCGAGGTGGCGGCGCAGCTGATTTCGCGCCACTGGATCATCACCGACAGCGACAACGGCACGCAGGAAGTCGCCGGCCTTGGCGTGGTCGGCCACCAGCCGCTGCTCAAGCCGGGCGAGCATTTCGAATACACGAGCTGGGCCACGATCTCGACGCCGGTCGGCTCGATGAAGGGCGAGTACTTCTGCGTGGCCGAGGACGGGCACCGGTTCGAGGTGCCGATCCCGGAATTCGCGCTGGTGCTGCCGCGCATGCTGCACTGAGCGCGCGGCGGGGGTCCGGCAGCCGGGGGAACCTACTGGCGCTTCGCGCTGTCCTGATCCTGCGCCGGCGCTTCGGGTGCCGGCGAAGCCTGCCGGGACGGATGATCGTCCGGCGCGCGCGTGGGACGCGGGTTCTTTTTGGCCGTGCCCATGGTCCAGACCACGATAAAGATCAGCAGGAACAGCGCCACGCCGGCTTCCAGGGCGAACAGCAGCATGGGATGGGCTTCGAAGAACTTGCTCATGGCGGATGCGGCGAGGGCCCGCGGGGGCGCAGGCGGCGGTAGACAATGACTGGTGATTGTAGGCCAATCGGCCCGATCGGCCCCATGAGCCCATCCGCCGCAGCGGCCCGGCGATCCATGCCGGCGCAGCGCTGCCTTAGTGCCGGCGGCGGACACTGAACAACAAGCAAGATGGCATACGCGGATTCCCTTTTGATTTCTTCTGCTTCTTCCTCGCGCGCCGGCGCCCGGGCCTGGCTCGCGCTGGCCGGCGCCGCCGCGTTGCTGGCCGGCTGCATGAGCGGCCCGCCGCCGCGCATCGAGACCGGCCCGGCCGGCACCACGCCGCCGTCTGCTGCCTCGCAGAAGGGCAGCCTGCAGGCGGCTAGCTGGAACGAGATCGGCGGCTGGACCCAGGATGACGTGCGCGCCGCCTGGCCCGCGCTGCAGGCGAGCTGCCAGGCGCTGAAGAAGCGCGCCGAATGGAGCCGTGCCTGCGCCGCCGGGATGATGGTGGACGCCGGCGATCTCGGCGCCATGCGCGCCTACTTCGAGAGCAACTTCCAGCCGTTCCGCGTAGTCAACGGCGACGGCAGCGACAGCGGGCTGATCACCGGCTACTACGAGCCCATCCTGCATGGCTCGCGCACGCGCCAGGGCAAGTTCCAGGTGCCGCTGTACCGCAAGCCGGCGCAATTCGGCAACCGCCCGCTGCCGGGCCGCGCCGAGCTGCTGCAGAACCCGGCCATGCGCGGCAATGAGCTGGTGTGGGTGGATGACGCGGTGGAGGCCGCCTTCCTGCAGATCCAGGGCTCGGGCCGGATCCGGCTGGCCGACGGCACCATGATGCGGGTGGGCTTTGGCGGCACCAACGACCAGCCGTTCCGCTCGTTCGGCAAATGGCTGCTCGACCGCGGCGAGATCACCTCGGCGCAGGCCACCATGCAGGGCATCAAGGCCTGGGCGCGCGCCAATCCGGCTCGGGTCGAGGAGATGCTGAACGTCAACCCGCGCTTCGTCTTCTTCCGCGAGCTGCCGCCCAACAACGACGGCCCGGTGGGCGCGCTGGGCGTGCCACTGACGGCGGAGCGCTCGATCGCGGTCGATCCGGCCACCATCCCGTTGGGGGTGCCGGTGTTCCTGTCGACCACGCGGCCGCTGTCGACCGAGCCGATCCAGCGCCTGATGTTCGCGCAGGACACCGGCAGCGCCATCAAGGGCGGGGTGCGGGCGGACTTCTTCTGGGGCGCGGGCGATGCCGCCGGGGAGACCGCGGGGCGGATGAAGCAGGGCGGGCGGATGTGGGTGTTGATGCCGCGTAGCTGAGGGTTTGCGCCCCTCTCCCTCATGCGGGAGAGGGGCGCGTTCACCAGCGACTGGCGGCTTGCGTCCAGCCTGCGCTGGTGAGGAACGCTTTTCTATAGCCCCGCCTCAGCGCGGCCGCTGATCAACAATCCGCCGCGCCTTGCCCACCGAGCGTTCCACGCCACCCTCGGGCAGCACCTCGATGCCGGCTGTGACGCCGATATAGGCCTTGATCTCATGCGCCAGCCGCTCGCGTGCCTCGTGCGCCAGCGCCGGCTGGCTGCCGTGGGCGCATTCGACGCGCACGGTCAGCGTATCCATGTGGCCCTCCTTGGTCAGCACGCACTGGTAGTGCGGCGCCAGCTCGGCGTGCTTCAGGATCAGCTCCTCGATCTGCGACGGGAATACGTTGACGCCACGCACGATCATCATGTCGTCGGTGCGGCCGGTGACCTTCTCCATGCGGCGGAACGCCGGGCGCGCCGTCCCGGGCAGCAGCCGGGTCAGGTCGCGGGTGCGGTAGCGCACCACCGGCATTGCCTCCTTCGTCAGCGAGGTGAATACCAGTTCGCCAAACTCGCCGTCCGGGAGCACTGCGCCGGTATCGGGGTCGATGATCTCGGGGTAGAAGTGGTCTTCCCAGATGGTCGGGCCGTCCTTGGTCTCGGCGCACTCGTTGGCCACGCCCGGGCCCATCACCTCGGACAGGCCGTAGATATCGACCGCCGAAATGCCCATGCGCTTCTCGATCGCCAGCCGCATCTCCGGCGTCCACGGCTCGGCGCCGAAGATGCCCACGCGCAGCGAACTGCTGGCCGGGTCGATGCCCTGGCGCTCGAACTCGTCGGCGATCGCCAGCATATAGCTGGGCGTCACCATGATGACCTCGGGCTTGAAGTCCTGGATCAGCTGCACCTGCCGCTCGGTCTGGCCGCCGCCGAACGGGATCGCGGTCAGGCCCGCTTTTTCCACGCCATAGTGCGCGCCGAGCCCGCCGGTGAAGAGGCCGTAGCCGTAGCTGATATGCACCTTGTCGCCACGCCGCCCGCCTGAGGCGCGGATCGAGCGCGCCATCACCGTGGCCCAGTTGTCGATGTCCTGCAGCGTGTACCCGACCACGGTCGGCTTGCCGGTGGTGCCGGACGAGGCGTGGATACGCGCCACCCGGTCCTGCGGCACCGCGAACATGCCGAACGGGTAGTTGTCGCGCAGGTCCTGCTTGCTGGTGAACGGGAAGCGCGCCAGGTCGGCCAGCGAGTGTAGCTGGTCGGGGTGGACGCCGGCTTCGTCGAATTTGCGGCGGTACACCGGCGAGTTGGCATAGGCATGGTTGAGCGACCACCGCAGCCGTTCGAGCTGCAAGGCCTGCAGCTCGGCGCGGCTGGCGGTCTCGATCGGATCCAGGGGCAGATCGGTCAGGCGCGTGCTCATGTCGTCTCCTGCACGGGGGGCGTTTGTCGTAGCTGTCTTGCGGGCGGACTCAGGCGCCGTCCGGCGGCGGCACCACGTGTCCCTTGATCTGCGCCGACTTGCCGCGGAACATCGCCACCACGTCGCCCGCGGCATTGGTCACGCGGATATCGTAGATGCCATGCCGGCCGGAGCGGACCTGCTCGACGGCCTCGGCGGTGAGTATGTCGCCGCCGTGCACGGGTTTGAGGAATTCGATGCTGCAGCCGGCGGCCACGGTGTTGATGTTATGGCTGTTGCAGGCGAAGGCGAAGGTGGAATCGGCCAGCGTGAACATCAGGCCGCCGTGGCAGATGCCGTGCCCGTTGAGGAATTCCTTGCGCACCGGCATGGTGAGGCGGGCGTAGCCGGGGCGGACGGCTTCTACCGTGATCCCCAGCCAGCGGCTGCAGGTATCGGCTTCATACATGGCGGCGGCGGCCGCTTCGGCGAGGGCCTGGGGGTCCTGGTTCAAGCGTATCTCCTGTATAGGTACGAGCGCGGAGGGCGCCGTCTCGCCCCTCCGCAGTTACTTGCCGGTGAAGCGCGGCGCGCGTTTTTCGAGGAAGGCGTTGACGCCCTCGGCATAGTCGGCGGACTGGCCAAGCTCGCGCTGCAGGTCGCGCTCCAGGTCGAGCTGGGTGTCCAGCGTGGCGGTGCCGCTACCGTACATGGCGCGCTTGATCGCGGCCAGCGCCCGGGTCGGCTGGCCGGCGAGGTGCGTGGCCAGCGCCAGTGCCTGTTCTGGCAGCAGCGGATCGTCCATCGCCTCCCAGATCAGGCCCCATTTTTCGGCTTCTTCGGCGGCAAGGCGGTCGCCGGTCATGGCCAGGCCCAGCGCGCGCGCCATGCCGATGCGGCGCGGCAGCAGCCAGGTGCCGCCGGAATCGGGCACCAGCCCGATCTTGACGAAGGCCTGGATAAAGGTGGCGGAGCGCGCGGCCAGCACCATGTCGCACGCCAGCGCCAGGTTGGCGCCGGCACCCGCCGCGGTGCCGTTGACGGCGGCTACCACCGGCAGTGGCAGCGCCTGTAGCCGGCGGATCAGCGGGTTGAACCAGGTGTCGATCAGTTCGCCCAGGTCTGTCATGTGGCCCGGCGTGAAGTCCAGGTCGGCCAGATCCTGGCCGGCGCAGAAACCGCGGCCGGCGCCGGTCAGCAGCAGGGCGCGTGCGCCGCCGGCTTCGACATGGTCGAGCGCCTGTTGCAGCGCCTTGTGCATCTCGCGGGTAAAGCTGTTGAGCTTGTCGGGGCGGTTCAGTGTGATCACGGCCACCGGGCCTTGCCATCGCAGCAAGATCGGGCCGGCCTCGACGCTGACCGGCTGGCCAGCGGGCGTGGACATCGGGGGCATAGCTTGTCTCCTGCCTTTGGTGTTCTCGCGGTCGGATTGCGGCTTAAATAAACCGACCAGTCGGTCGGCAAATGGTAGCACTAAACGCCGTGCGCGAGTATCGTCTCGCTGGATAAGAGATTGACCCACTTATGCACAGAGGAGAAGACATGTCGTACGAAAACATCCTGGTCGAGACGCGCGGCCGTGTTGGCCTGATCACCCTGAACCGCCCCAAGGCCCTGAACGCGCTCAACGACGCGCTGATGGACGAGCTTGGGACCGCCCTGACGGCTTTGGACCAGGATGAGGGCATCGGCGCCATCGTCATTACTGGCAGCGAGCGCGCGTTTGCCGCCGGCGCCGATATCGGCATGATGGCCAAGTACTCCTTTATGGATGTGTACAAGGGCGATTACATCACCCGCAACTGGGAAACCATCCGCAAGATCCGCAAACCGGTCATCGCCGGCGTCGCGGGCTACGCGCTGGGCGGCGGCTGTGAGCTGGCGATGATGTGCGACATCATCATCGCGGCTGACTCGGCGAAGTTCGGTCAGCCGGAAGTGAAGCTGGGCACCATGCCTGGCGCCGGCGGCACCCAGCGCCTGCCGCGCGCGGTGTCCAAGGCCAAGGCCATGGACCTGTGCCTGACCTCGCGCATGATGGACGCGGCCGAGGCCGAGCGCGCCGGCCTGGTATCCCGCGTGGTGCCGGCCGACAAGCTGCTGGACGAAGTATTGGCGGCGGCCGAAACGATTGCCGGCTTCTCCCTGCCGGTGGTGTTGATGATCAAGGAGTCGGTCAACGCGGCCTACGAGACCACGCTGGCCGAAGGCGTGCGTTTCGAGCGCCGGTTGTTCCATGCCACCTTCGCCAGCGAAGACCAGAAGGAAGGCATGACCGCTTTCGTCGAAAAGCGCAGCCCCAATTTCCAGCATCGCTGAGGACTTGATAGGGGAATACCCGAGGCGGGCGAGGGGGTATTAAGCGACTCCCGCGCCTGTGACGCAAGAGATTCTCTTTTCGGCTCAAGGGCTTATGAAAAATCTCGGGAACCCTTAGCCGATCAGCGTGACAAAGTTGTTGCAGGGGACGTCGAACCGGCCTATTATTCGCCCCCTCGCAACACGAACCGCAGCGCTGCAACGCAGGCGCAGCAAGGGTTGCGGGGTCGACCGGTCGGTTGGCGCAGCGAAGTTTGCAGCGCTGACCGCAGCAAAAAAAGATGCTGAAACGGTTGACGAAACGA
>NZ_JBEFLI010000118.1:0-11933 GCF_040578825.1 Cupriavidus necator
TCGACGGTAAACAGCGGGAAATAATCGCTGCCCGCCTGCCCTGTTTCCCTTGTAAATCAAGGGCTTAGTGGCGGAGAGAGGGGGATTCGAACCCCCGATGGGCTATTAACCCATACACGCTTTCCAGGCGTGCGACTTAAACCACTCATCCATCTCTCCGGGAAGTCCGCGATTATAGCAGAGTTGTGCGGCGAATCCAGTGCTTCGTCACCGTACCCCGCCCTACCCCCTGCGCAGGTAGCTCACCAGCCGGTCGATCACCGGCGCGTTGCGCGGCGTCAGCAGGCTGACGACGATCGCGACGGCAAAGCCCGCGGGCACACCGAAGGCGCCGGAGGCGATCGGGTCGACGCCGAACCAGCGGTTGCCGAAAATGCCGGTCATGCGGGTAAAGAACGGGTAGTTGACGAAGATGTAGTACACCGCCACGCCGAGGCCCGCGGCCATGCCGGCAACGGCGCCGGCGGCGGTGGTGCGGCGCCAGAAGATGCCGAGCACCAGCACCGGGAAGAAGCTGGAGGCGGCCAGCGAGAAGGCGGCGCCGACCAGGAACAGGATATTGCCGGGCCGTAGCGAGGTGACGTAAGAGGCGAACAGCGCCACGCCGAGCAGCACGATCTTGGCGGTGGTGACGCGCCGTTGGTGGCTCGCCTGCCGGTCGACCATGTGATAGAAGACGTCGTGCGACAGCGCATTGGCGATGGTCAGCAGCAAGCCGTCGGCGGTGGACAGCGCCGCGGCCAGCGCGCCGGCGGCGATCAGACCGGAGATCACGTAGGGCAACCCGGCGATTTCGGGGGCGGCGAGCACGATCATGTCGGGCTGCAGCAGGATCTCGGCCCATTGCACGATGCCGTCGCCGTTGACGTCGCGGATGCCGAATACCGGCGGGTCGACCTTGCGCCATTGCACCACCCACTGCGGCAGGTCGGCGTAGGACGTGCCGACCAGGTGCTCGAAGAATTCGTATTTGACCAGCGCCGCCAGAGTTGGCGCGGAGACATAAAGCAAGGCGATGAAGAACACGGCCCAGGCCACGGAGTTGCGCGTCTCCTTGACCGATGGCGTGGTGTAGAGCCGCGTCAGGATATGCGGCAGGCTGGCGGTGCCGACCATCAGGCAGAACACCAGCAGCACGAAATTGAGCCGCTTGGTCTTGCGCTCCTGCTCCGATGCGGAGGGATACGGTTCGGTCGATGACCGCGAATGGTGGCTGCGCGCGAGCGCGTCTTCGCGCTGCTGGTTCCACTGCAGCTGTGCGGCAGCGGCATCGCGCGGGAACTCCAGCCGCTCGCGCTCCAGCGCCTTGAGCTCGCGCAGCGGTGCATTGCGTGTGCGCAGATCCTGCAGGCGCGCGTCGAGGGCATCGCGCTCCTGCATGAATGATTGCGGCAACCGGGCGATGCGTTCCTGCAGCAGGATGGCCTGCTGCTTGTAGTACTCGCGCACCGCCTGCTCGGCAGGCTCGCGTTCGAGCTGCTGCTCGCGGGCGTCGAGCTGTGCCAGCAGCGTGCCGTAGCTCAGTTGCGGCAGCGGTTCCTGGTGGTGCTTCCACGCGATCATCGACACCGTGACCAGGAAGGCGACGATCATCATGATGTACTGCGCCACCTGGGTCCACGTGACCGCGCGCATGCCGCCGAGGAATGAGCAGACCAGGATGCCGGCCAGCCCGAAGAAGATGCCGACCGCGAACTCGACGCCGATAAAGCGCGTGACCACCAGCCCCACGCCCTGGATCTGCGCGACCAGGTAGACAAAGGAACACAGCGACGCCGCCAGCACCGCGATGGCCCGCACCGGCAGGTTGCCGCCGGGCTTGCCGTTGCCGTAGCGCGCGGCGAGGAAGTCGGGGATGGTGTAGCCGCCGTACTTGCGCAGGTATGGCGCCAGCAGGAACGCCACCAAACAGTAGCCGCCGGTCCAGCCCATCACGTAGGCCAGACCCTCGTAGCCGGACGAGAACAGGATGCCGGCCAGGCCGATAAAGGATGCCGCGCTCATCCAGTCGGCGGCGATCGCCATGCCGTTGAACATCGCCGGCACGCGCCGCGAGGCGACGTAGTACTCGTTCAGGTCGGAGGTGCGGCAGATCAGGCCGATGCAGGCATAGATCGCGATGGTGATAAACAGGAAGACGTAGCCCAGCCACAGCGCATCGGCGTTGGGGCGCTCCAGCAGCCCCATCATGCCGACGAAACTGAACAACCCTAGCGTGAACAGGCCGTAGTACAGCAGCAGCCGTCGGCGAAAGCGCGACTGGGCATCGGGCATGGGGCGGCGGTCCGGGTGTCGATGGGGCGCTATCGTAACAAACCCGCCGGCGCGCGCGAACGCGGCGGCGGGTTCGTTGGGGGATGCACGGCTAGCGGATTACTGCGCCTGCTTGAGCTGCTCCAGGATCGCCGGGTTCTCCAGCGTCGAGGTGTCCTGCGTGATCTCCTCCCCCTTGGCCAGCGATCGCAACAGACGGCGCATGATCTTGCCCGAGCGCGTCTTGGGCAGGTTGTCGCCGAAACGGATGTCCTTGGGCTTGGCGATCGGGCCGATTTCCTTGCCGACCCAGTTGCGCAACTCGGTGGCGATCTTCAGGGCCTCGTCGCCAGTCGGACGCGCGCGCTTGAGCACGACAAAGGCGCAGATGGCCTCGCCGGTCATGTCGTCGGGACGGCCCACCACCGCGGCTTCGGCCACCAGCGGGTTGGCCACCAGCGCCGACTCGATCTCCATCGTGCCCATGCGGTGCCCCGACACGTTCAGCACATCATCGATGCGGCCCATGATGGTGAAGTAGCCGGTGTCCTTGTCGCGGATCGAGCCGTCGCCGGCCAGGTAGAGCTTGCCGCCGAGCTCCTCGGGGAAGTAGCTCTTCTTGAAGCGCTCCGGATCGCCCCAGATGGTGCGGATCATCGCCGGCCACGGGCGCTTGACCACCAGGATGCCGCCGTTGCCGTTGGGCACGTCATGGCCGGTCTCGTCGACGATGGCGGCCATGATGCCCGGCAGCGGCAGCGTGCACGAGCCCGGCACCAGCGGCGTCGCGCCCGGCAGTGGCGTGATCATGTGGCCGCCGGTCTCGGTTTGCCAGAAGGTGTCGACGATCGGGCAGTTCTCGTTGCCGACATTCTTGTAGTACCACATCCACGCTTCGGGATTGATCGGCTCGCCGACCGTGCCGAGCAGGCGCAGGCTGGACAGGTCGTACTGCTTCGGGTGGATCTTCTCGTCGGCCTCGGCGGCCTTGATCAGCGATCGGATCGCGGTCGGCGCGGTGTAGAAGATGCTGACCTTGTGGCGCGCGATCATGTCCCAGAAGCGGCCGGCGTTGGGGTACGTGGGCACGCCCTCGAACACCACTTGCGTCGCGCCGGCGGCGAGCGGGCCGTAGGCGATATAGGTGTGGCCGGTGACCCAGCCGATATCGGCGGTACACCAGAACAGGTCGTCGGGCTTGATGTCGAAGGTCCACTTCATCGTCATCAGCGCCCACAGCAGGTAGCCGCCGGTGCTGTGCTGCACGCCCTTGGGCTTGCCGGTGGAGCCGGAGGTGTAGAGCACGAACAGCGGATGCTCGGCGCTGACCGGCTCGGCCTCGCAGGTGTCGGGCTGGTTGGCGCTGACGTCTTCCATCCAGAGGTCGCGGCCTTCGGTCCAGGGCACGTTGCCGCCGGTGCGGCGATAGACCACCACGTGCCCGACGGCCTCGCAGCCGCCCAGCGCCAGCGCGTCATCGGCAATGGCCTTCAGCGGCAGCGCCTTGCCGCCGCGCATCTGCTCGTCGGCGGTGATCAGCGCCACCGCGCCCACGTCCACCAGCCGCTCCTGCAGCGACTTGGCGGAGAAACCACCGAACACCACGGAATGCGTGGCGCCCAGGCGCGCGCAGGCCTGCATCGCCACCACGCCTTCGACCGACATCGGCATGTAGATCACGACCCGGTCGCCCTTCTTGATGCCGAGCGACTTGAGGCCATTGGCGAAGCGGCAGACCTTGGCATGCAGCTCGCGGTAGGTGACGCGACTGACGGTGCCATCGTCGGCCTCGAACACGATCGCGACCTTGTCGGCGTTGCCGTTCTGCAGGTTGCGGTCCAGGCAGTTGTACGAGGCGTTGAGCTCGCCGTCCTCGAACCACTTGTAGAACGGCGCGTTGCTCTCGTCCAGCACCTTGGTGAAGGGCTTGTTCCAGTGCAGCAGCTCGCGTGCGTGGCGGGCCCAGAAGCCTTCATAGTCGCGCTCGGCTTCGTCGCACAGGGCCTGGTAGGCCTCCATGCTGGGGATTGCGGCTTGCCGTGCGAACTCTTCGGGCGGGTTGAACACGCGATTCTCGTGCATCACCGATTCGATGGCGGACATGGACTGGTCTCCTGATATTGGACTGGCTTTGGCTGCCACGTTACGCCCGACGGCTTACTTAAACCTGACGGTAAAAGCGTCGGTCCGCCGGGGTGGGGCCTGCAACTTGTTGCAATGCAGCGGGAAAAGTCGGGGGGCGCGCCGCGAAAGTGCAGCCTTCTCCATTAGGCTAGCACAGCTATAATGCCGCGAGCCCTATACCTGAACGCGGCGCTGGCCTTGACCTGCGGTGGCCGCCTCCCCTCTCCCTTCTGCGATCGCTGCGACCGAGGCAGTACCCGTGTCCGCCACCCCTCCCGCCCAGACCTCGAGCCAGACCTCAGCCCCGACCGCTTCCTACAGCCCGGTCTACGCCCTCTTGCTGGTCGCCTCGATGGCACTGGTCGGCAGCAATGTCGGGCTCGGCAAATCGATCATCGCCCATGTGCCGGTGCTGCTGTTCGCGCTGCTGCGCTTTGTCGTCGCCATCGTCTGCCTGGCGCCGTGGTACCGGCCGGCGCGCATGCGCCGGGTCTCGCGCGGCGAATGGCTGAACCTGTTCCTGCAGGCGTTCTTCGGCACCTTCCTGTTTACGCTGCTGATGCTCAACGGCGTGCGGCTGACCAGCGCCATGGCCGCCGGTGTGATCACCAGCACCATCCCGGCCACGGTGGCGATCCTGTCGTGGCTGCTGCTGCGTGAACGGCTGTCGCGGCGCACGGTGATGTCGGTGCTGCTGGCGGTGGCCGGTATCGCGGTGCTCAATATCGCGCGCGGCGACTCGCATGGCACCGGCCACGGCAGCCAGGCATGGCTGGGCAACCTGATGATCCTGGGCGCCGTGGTGTGCGAATCGATCTACGTGATCCTGTCGCGCCGGCTTACGCAGACGCTGGCGGCGATCGAGATCTGCGCCTATACCCACCTGATCGGCGGGCTGCTGATGCTGCCGCTGGGGCTGGTGCCGCTGCTGACCTTCGATGCCTCCACGGTGCCCACGCAAACCTGGCTGATGCTGCTGTGGTACGCGCTGTCGGCCAGCGTGTTCTCGTTCTGGCTGTGGATGAAGGGCATCCGGCATGTGCCGGGCCAGGTGGCGGGCGTGTTCACCTCCGTGCTGCCGGTGGCGGCGGCGACCTATGGCATCGTCTTCCTCGGCGAGCAGCCGGGCTGGCCGCACGGCGTGGCGCTGGCGTGCGTGCTGGCCGGCATCGTGCTGGCGAGCTGGCCCGGCCGGATCGCGCGCGGCGCCCTGCGCGGCAAGGCGGCCAGCGCGGAACGGTAACAGTCGTCGGTTACGGTCGGTAACACAGTCCCGCCATCCACGCTTGGTACAATCCCCGCCGACTTTCAACTCGCCGACACCGCCCCGCCCATGGCCTCCAATCCCATCACCAAGCCGCAAGCCACGCTGCGGCCGATCCCGAGCATCATCTTCGCGTCGCGCTGGCTGCAGCTGCCGCTTTACCTCGGCCTGATAGTGGCCCAGGGCGTCTATGTCTACCATTTCCTGGTCGAAGTCTGGCACCTGCTGGCGCATGTGACCGAGTTCGACGAGAACAAGATCATGCTGGTGGTGCTGGGCCTGATCGACGTGGTGATGATCTCCAACCTGCTGATCATGGTGATCGTGGGCGGTTATGAGACCTTCGTCTCGCGGCTGGGCATCGACAACCACCCGGACGAGCCGGAATGGCTGGACCACGTCAACGCCGGTGTGCTCAAGGTCAAGCTGTCGATGGCGCTGATCGGGATCTCCTCGATCCATTTGCTGAAGACCTTTATCGACGCCGAGCAGCGCTCCAGTCACACCATCATGTGGCAGGTGGCGATCCATGTGGCGTTTCTGGCGTCCGCGCTGGCCATGGCGTGGGTGGACCGGATGGTGTCGCACCCGGCCGGGGCCCATGCGAAGCCGGGCACACATTAAGAGGACGCTGGGCCTAAGCCTCACATAGAACCGCGGCCGGGTGCCGCGGTTTTTTATGTTGGGGCGCCAGCGCCACATCCGCTTGTGTAGACGGATGTATGCATCCGGGCAGAAGGCCCTGGCTCAGTGTATGATTTCGCGCTGTGTTTCACCGCTGCCCACCCCCACAAAATGACTGTCATCAAGCAAGAAGACCTCATCCAGAGCGTCGCCGACTCCCTGCAGTACATCAGCTACTACCACCCGATGGACTACATCACCAGCCTGGGCCGCGCCTATGAGCTGGAGCAGAGCCCGGCGGCCAAGGACGCGATTGCGCAGATCCTGACCAACAGCCGCATGTGCGCAGAGGGCAAGCGCCCGATCTGCCAGGACACCGGCATCGTCACGGTCTTCGTCAAGGTGGGCATGGACGTGCGCTGGGATGGCGCCACCATGGGCCTGACCGACATGATCAACGAGGGTGTGCGCCGCGGCTACACGCACCCGGACAACGTGCTGCGCGCCTCGATCGTCAGCCCGCCCGAAGGCGGCCGCAAGAACACCAAGGACAACACCCCGGCCGTGATCCACTACGAGGTGGTGCCGGGCAACACCGTGGACATCCAGGTCGCGGCCAAGGGCGGCGGCTCGGAGAACAAGTCCAAGTTCGTGATGCTGAACCCGTCGGACTCGATCGTCGACTGGGTGCTGAAGACCGTGCCGACCATGGGCGCCGGCTGGTGCCCGCCGGGCATGCTGGGTATCGGCATCGGCGGCACCGCCGAGAAGGCCATGGTGATGGCCAAGGAATCGCTGATGGAGTCCATCGACATCCAGGACATCATCGCCCGCGGCCCGAAGGACTGGGTCGAGGAACTGCGCGTCGAACTGTACGAAAAGGTCAACGCGCTGGGCATCGGCGCGCAGGGCCTGGGCGGCCTGGCCACCGTGCTGGACGTCAAGATCATGGCCTGCCCGACGCACGCCGCGTCCAAGCCGGTGGCGATGATCCCCAACTGCGCCGCCACCCGCCACGTGCACTTCACGCTGGACGGCAGCGGCCCGGCCAGGCTGGAAGCGCCCGACCTGTCGCAATGGCCGAAGGTCGAGTGGGCACCTAACACCGAGACCTCGAAGCGCGTCGACCTGGACACGCTGACGCCGGAAGAAGTGGCCTCGTGGAAGCCGGGCCAGACGCTGCTGCTCAACGGCAAGATGCTGACCGGCCGCGACGCCGCGCACAAGCGCATCGCCGACATGCTGGCCAAGGGCGAGAAGCTGCCGGTAGACTTCAAGAACCGCGTGATCTACTACGTCGGCCCGGTCGATCCGGTGCGCGACGAAGCCGTCGGCCCCGCCGGCCCCACCACTGCCACGCGCATGGACAAGTTCACCGAGATGATGCTGGCCGAAACCGGCCTGATCTCGATGATCGGCAAGGCCGAGCGCGGTCCGGTGGCGATCGAGGCGATCAAGAAGCACAAGTCGGCTTACCTGATGGCGGTCGGCGGTGCGGCTTACCTGGTGGCCAAGGCGATCAAGGCGGCCAAGGTGGTTGGCTTCGAAGACCTGGGCATGGAAGCCATCTACGAGTTCGAGGTGAAGGACATGCCGGTGACCGTCGCGGTGGACAGCGAAGGCACTTCGGTGCACAAGACCGGCCCCGCGGAATGGCAGGCCAAGATCGGCAAGATTCCGGTCGCGGCGCTGTAACGTCGGCGAGGCGGTAGAATCTGCCGTCGCGCTCAAGAAAGCCGGGTTCCGACCCGGCTTTTTTCTGCCCTGTTTCCTGTTGCAACACTGATCCCGTGAACCCCGCACCCATCGGCGTCTTCGATTCCGGCCTTGGCGGCCTGTCCGTGCTGCGCGAGATCCGCGCGCTGTTGCCGCATGAATCGCTGCTGTACCTCGCCGATTCGAAATATGCGCCGTACGGCGAGAAGCCCGAGATTTTTGTCGAGGCGCGCACGCTGCAGGCCTGCGAATGGCTGATCGCGCAAGGCTGCAAGGCGCTGGTGGTTGCCTGCAATACCGCCACTGGCCATGCCGTGGAACTGCTGCGCAAGCAGCTGCAGGTGCCGATTATCGGCGTCGAGCCGGGCCTGAAGCCCGCCGCCGCGGCCAGCCGCAGCAAAGTGGTGGGCGTGCTGGCGACCGCCAACACGCTCAAGAGCGCCAAGTTCGCGCGGCTGCTGGCGTCGCTGGACGGTGAAAGCCGCTTTATCTGCGAAGCCGGCCTAGGCCTGGTGTCACTGATCGAGCAAGGCGATGTCGACGGCCCCGCCGTGCGCGAGCGGCTCGATGCCTATCTCACACCGATGCTTGAAGCCGGCGCCGACACGCTGGTGCTGGGCTGCACCCACTACCCTTTCCTGTCCGGCACCATCCGTGCGATGGTGGGCGAACAGCTGGCGCTGGTCGACACCGGCAGCGCGATTGCACGCCAGCTCGCCCGCAAGCTCGCCGAACACGGCCTCGCTGCGGCGCCCGAGGGGGCCCCGCGCGACCGCTTTGCCTCCACCAAGGACGCCGCGCATCTGCGCGCGATGGCGGCCACGCTGCTGCAGGTGCAAACCGATGCGGAAACGGTGGTGATCGAGCCGGCGCCGCCCCTCTAGCGGGCGCCTGCCCTACTGCAGAAAGCCCAGCGGCCGGTGCTGCCGCACCTCGGGCTTGATCGCATGCTCCTGGCGTAGCTGCGCCAGGAATTCATCCGGCGTCAGCGCCTCGCCCAGCAGCACGCACTGGCGCTTGACCGTGGCGAAATCGCCCGGCGTCAGGCAATCCATCGCATCCAGCTCGCGGCGCATTGCATCGGTCAGGCGCGCGGCATCGCCATCGAGCGCCTCGTCGACAAACATCGCCGCACGCTGCGCGGGCTTCAGCGACAGGAAGCGGATCTTGAACGAGAAGCGCCGCAGCGCGGCCTCGTCGATGCGGTCGAACAGGTTGGTGGTGCAGATAAAGATGCCGTTGAAGCGCTCCATGCCCTGCAGCATCTCGTTGACCTCGGAAATCTCGTAGTTGCGCACCGCCTGCTGGCGGCTCTGCATAAAGCTGTCGGCCTCGTCTAGCAGCAGCACCGCGCCGTCTTCCTCGGCGCGGGCAAACATCGTGGCGATCTGCTGCTCGGTCTCGCCGACGTACTTGCTCATCAGGTCGGATGCGCGGCGGATCATCAACGGCAGGTCGAGCTCGGCGGCGATATGCTCGGCCAGCGCGGTCTTGCCGGTGCCCGGCGGCCCGTAGAAGCACAGCGTGCCGCGCTGGCGCACGCGCAGCGCCTCGACGATCTTGACCACGTCGTAGCGGGTTTCGAGATGCAGGTTCTCGAGCCGGTAGTGCGTGACCACCGGCCGCGCCTCGGCCTCGGGACGCAGCCCCATGGCGCGGTCGGCGTGCTCGAGCTGGCGCAGGATCAGCGCCTCGACCGGTTCCTCGACATCGGGCCGCGCCAGCTCGACAAAGCGCGCGGCCGACTGCACCTGTGCCGGCGTCAGCGTCTTGCGCCCCGCCAGCGAGGCAATAAAGGCATCGCTGACATCGAGCCCGCCCAGGTGCTTGCGGATGATGTTCTCGCGCACCAGCGGCGGCGGGATCTTCAGCTCGAGGTGGAACTGGAAGCGGCGCAGGTAGGCCGGATCGATCTGCCGGATCGAATTGGAGATCCAGATCACCGGCACCGGGTTCTGCTCCAGCGTCTGGTTGACCCAGGCCTTGCCGTTGACGGAGGCGCGCGCGTCCTCCTGGCCGAACAGGCTCATCAGCTCGCGCGCGCTGCCGGGGAACACATCTTCCACTTCGTCGAACAGCAATGCGGTATGCGCACGGCCGCGCAGGAACGCCTGCGACACCTGCAATGAGCGATAGCGGTCCTTGCCCGACAGGCTGTTGCCGTCGCGGTCCAGGCAATCGACTTCGTACAGCTCGCAACCGGCCTCGCGCGCCAGCAGCCGCGCGAATTCGGTCTTGCCGGTGCCGGGCGGGCCGTAGATCAGCACGTTGACGCCGCTGGCGTGCTGGCGCGTGGCGTTGGACAGCAGCGCGCACAGGTAGCGGGCATCGGTCTCGACATGGGGGTAGTCGGCGGTGGTCAGCGTGGGCGGCGCGGCCGGGCGGGTGAAGACCGCCATCATCTCGGCCTCGTTGGCGTAGTTGCCCAGCAGCACGTGCAGCAGCCGGTCGGACAGCCGCATCAGGTCGCCCAGGTCGGTCACGCTGTTTTCCGGCAGCGGCTGCTCGATCAGGTTCAGCGTCTCCAGGCGCGAGCCCGGGCGCAGCGAGGCGGCCACGTCGGCGGCGCCGGCGCCGGTCAGGCCGGCCAGGATCTGGAACGCCTCCTGGCTGTGCGCCACCTTGCAGTCGACCATCACCGCGCGCAGGTCGCGCTTGTACTTGGCCAGCGCCGCGTACAGCAGCAGCTTGCGCTCGTGGTCGGGCAAGTCCAGCACATGGCTGAGCATGTCGATATTGCGCACCAGCAGCACGCGCTCGCCTTCCAGCCGCTGGGCGATGGCCGCGGCCGAGGCGTCGAAGACCGCGAACATATCCTTGGCGTGGTGCTTGACGTACTCGTCGAGGTAATAGAACAGCGCGCTTTCGTCGAAGGCGCTGTTCCACTGGCCGTGGCGGTCCAGGAATTCCTCAGGGGTCAGGCGCGAGGCCCCCTTCCAGGCGGGCATGTCGGCGCAGCGCGCGGCCAGGAAGCGCTGCACGCGCAGCACCACGCCGTACGGCCACACCATTTCCTGCGCGCTGACGGTCAGGACATCGTTGATATTGCTGCGCAGGTTGAAGCGCGGGCCCAGCGCGCAGACCACGCGCAGGGCAAACTGGGCGCACATCCAGTCCAGCGCCGAGCTGGACGACGTCCCGGGCATGGAGCGCAGGAGCGTCGATCGGTCATCTTCAACGGAACGTGTGAAGTCCATGGACGGGTTCCCCGAGCGCGCCGTGGCGGGGGCGCGCGACCGGCGCACCACCTCGTCTGCAGTTTCTTCCTATGCTAGCGCGCTTTGCCGCCTTCCGTGCACGCGGTGGCGGATCGGGCGCCAGCGACTGTGGCCTGGCCCACCGAAGCATCCGGATGGTGGCGGGTGCGCAAACCCGCGAGCAATGCCGCTAATCGTTTCAAAAACGTTGCCTGGACTTGGCGGTATAACGTGAGCTGGCGGAAAATTCCAGTTGCGACGCACAAATCACAACAAATAAGAATCATTATCGTTTATACTCGCCCGCTGACACGCTGCCCCAGAGTGGCGCTCCCCCGGCAACCCTGTTGTAGGAGCGTTTATCATGGTATTGCTGCTCAGCCTGCTGGTCGGTTGCGGCATCTCGCTGATTCTCTTTTATCGCAAGTGACGGTGCACGGGTACCGCTGCGTGCGCCGCTGCAGGCCTGACGTTGCGCCTGCCGGCAGACTATTGTTGTTGACACATGTTCGACCAACGCTTCTTCAAGATTACGCTTGCCGTCCTGTTGTTCCACGTCGGCCTGCTTTACCTGATCCAGAGCGGCCTCGGCCGTAAGCTGACCGAGGCCGTAATCGCACCCGAGATCATCGCCCGCATCATTCCGCTCGAGCAGCCCAAGCAGGAGGCGCCGCCGGACCCGCCCAAGCCCAAGCCCAAGCCCAAGCCCAAGCGAGACCATAGCGGAGAACGATCATGGGCGTACTGCAGAAGAT
>NZ_JBEFLI010000119.1:0-11879 GCF_040578825.1 Cupriavidus necator
CCCCGAAAGCTTCGCCCTCCCCTGCCATGCGGCTGCGTTCCCCGTCGATGTCCGAGTTGCACGCCTTTGCCGCCGCGGCGAGGCTGGGCAGCTTTACCCGCGCGGCCGAGACACTGTGCGTGACGCAGGGGGCGATCAGCCGCGCCATCGCCCGGCTCGAAACGCATTTTGGCCAGCCGCTGCTGCAGCGGAATGCGCACCGGCTGCTGTTGACCGATGCCGGCAAGCACCTGCTGGACGCCGTGGCCGAGCCGCTGGCCGCGATCGAGAATGCCAGCGCCGCCCTGCTCGCCGGCAACCGCCGCCACCATCTGACGCTGTCCGTGGTACCGACGCTGGCCAGCGTCTGGCTGGTGCCGCGGCTACCCGATTTCCATCGCCGCCACCCGGATATCCGGCTCGACTTCGTCCCCTATGAGCGCGACGAGGACTTCTCCGGCCCGGCGCCGGATGCGGCGATCCTCGCCGGCGAAGCCGGCAAGTGGCCGGGGCTGCTGGTGGACTACGTGGTGGGACGTGAAATGGTGCCGGTCTGCCACCCCGACCGCGCCCGCGCCCGGCGCGATGCCGGCCAGTGGCGGTCGCCGGCCGAACTGCTGCAGGAGCCCCTGCTCTATCACACCACCGCACCGGCGAACTGGCAGAACTGGCTGCTGGCGGCCGGCGTACCCAGTGCTGCGCCGCCGACGTTATCCACAGGTTTCGACCAGGTCTCGATCCTGATCCAGGCGGTGCGCGCCGATATGGGTGTGGCCGTGCTGCAGCGCTGCCTGGTGCGCGATGAAATCGCCGCTGGCCGCGTGGTAGCGCCATTTGATCTGCCAATTACGCTCCAACGCGGCTATTTCCTGTGCGCACCGAAGGAACGGCGCGATCATCCGGCGCTGAACTGCTTTCGGGAATGGCTGTTGGAGACTGCGAAGCGCGATCCCGATATCGAGGCCGCCAAGTATGCAGGGGACGACTAGTAGCACTCGATGTATGTCACAACCCATTCATACGGCCGATATTTATGGATAGCTAATTCGCTGGACAGATGAAAAGTCGCCGACATTCGCCCACACCATCCATCCGGTGAATCGTTCTGAACCTATCTCAGCGCAGTACCAGCCCACGCTCATGCGCACGTCCCGATGTAGGTTATCCCCAAAGTTATTCACAGCAAAAATAAGAAAGGGCCTGCAACCGCAGGCCCTCATTCGTCAGACGATCTTCTTGCGGCTCAAGCCGCTTTTTTCGCCAATCCCAGGTAAGTTTCGATCACCTTCGGATTGGCGGCCAGCTCATCCGCCGGCCCTTCCATCGACATATCCCCGGTCTCGATCACATAGCCGTAGTCCGCCACCTGCAGCGCGGCACGCGCGTTCTGCTCGATCAGCAGGGTCGCCACGCCTGTCGTGCGCAGGTTGCTGATGATGTGGAAGATCTCCTTGACGATCAGCGGCGCCAACCCGAGGCTGGGCTCATCCAGCATCAGCAACTGCGGCTTGGCCATCAGCGCGCGGCCCACCGCCAGCATCTGGCGCTCGCCGCCGGACAGCGTGCCGGCGTCCTGGCGCGCACGCTCGCGCAGGCGCGGGAACAGGTCGTAGACCACGTCCATCTGGTCGAGGAAGTTCTTCTCGCCCGCGCGCTTGCGGCGGAAGGCGCCCAGCAGCAGGTTGTCCTCCACCGTCATCGACGCGAACAGCTCGCGCTTCTCCGGCACCAGGCACATGCCGCGTGCGACGCGTCCTTCGACCGGAATGCCCGCCATGTCGTGGCCGAGGTAGCTGACCGATCCGCTCGACGACCCGTTCACCGGCAGCGCCCCCATGATCGCATTGAGCATGGTCGATTTGCCGGCGCCGTTGGGGCCGATCACCGTGACGATCTTGCCGGCCTCCACCTTGAGGTTGGCGCCATGCACCGCTTCCACCTTGCCGTAGCGGACGTGGAGGTCCTTCACTTCGAGAATCAGGCTCATGTCGGGTCCTCGCTCCGTTATTCCACGCCGCCCAGGTAGGCTTCCAGCACCGCGGGGTTCTTCTGCACTTCCTCGGGCATGCCCTCGGCAATGCGCGTACCGAATTCCATCACCACCAGCCGGTCGGTCAGGTTCATGACGAAGTCCATGTCGTGCTCGACCAGCAGCACGCTCATGCCCTCGCCCTTCAGTTTGCGCAGCAGTTCGGCCAGCGCCTGCTTCTCCTTGTAGCGCAGGCCCGCGGCGGGTTCGTCGAGCAGCAGCAGCGCCGGGTCACAGCACAGTGCGCGTGCGATCTCCAGGATCCGTTGCTGGCCCAGCGCCAGGCTGCCCGCTTCCATATACATGCAGTCGGCCAGGCCCACGCGCTCGAGCTGGCGTTTCGCCTCGAACAGCAGCTTCTCTTCCTCGGCCTTGTTCATGCGCAGGATCGCGGCAGTGACACCGCCCTGCGCGCGGAAGTCGCCACGCAGGTGCGCGCCGATAGCGACGTTCTCCAGCACCGTCATGGTCGGCAGCAGGTGCACATGCTGGAAGGTGCGGCCGATGCCGCGCTTGACGATCTCGCGCGACGGCAGGCCCGAGATCACCTCGCCGCGATAGCCCACTTCGCCGCGCGTGACCGGCAGCACGCCCGTCACCAGGTTGAAGGTGGTGGACTTGCCCGCGCCGTTGGGGCCGATCAGCCCGATGATCTCGCCGGCGCGCACCTGGAAGCTGACATCGTTGACCGCGACCAGCCCGCCGAACTCCTTGCGCACGGCGCGCACGTCGAGGATCAGTTCGCCGGCCTCAGGCTTCTGCCGCACAGCCAGTGCCTCCGCCTGCGCTGGCGCCAGCACCGCCGGCCCCGAGGGAAAGAGACGACGCAGGAACGGCCAGATGCCCTCGCGCGCATACTGCAGCAGCAGCACCAGCAGCACGCCGAAGACAATGATCTCGAAATTGCCGGTGGCACCGAGCAGCTTGGGCAGCAGGCCTTGCAGCACATCCTTCAGGATGGTCAGGATGCCGGCACCCAACACTGCGCCCCACACGTGGCCAACACCGCCGACCACCGCCATGAACAGGTACTCGATACCGTAGTTGAGCCCGAACGGCGTCGGGTTCACCGCGCGCTGCAAGTGCGCATACAGGAAGCCCGACACGCACGCGAGGATGGCCGCGACCACGAAGATCACCACCTTCATCCAGGCGGTGTTCACCCCCATCGCCTCGGCCATCACGCCACCGCCCTTGAGCGCGCGGATGGCGCGGCCCGGGCGCGAGTTCAGCAGGTTCTGCATCGCCAGCACCGCCAGCAGCACCACGGCCCAGATCAGGTAGAACATCGAACGGCCCGACTGCAGCTCGATGCCGAACAGCGACAGCACCGCAATGCCATTGATCCCGTCATACTTGCCGAGGAACTCCAGGTTGCCGAACAGGTAGAACAGCGACAGGCCCCACGCAATCGTCGCCAGCGGCAGGTAGTGCCCGGACATGCGCATCGTGATCAGCCCGATCACATAGGCGGAGGCCACCGTGATCACCAGCCCCACCAGCAGCCCGAACCACGGCGACAGCCCGAACTGCGTGGTCAGGTACGCGGTGCTGTACGCCCCGAGCCCCACGAACGCCGCCTGCCCGAACGAGGTCATGCCGCCCACGCCGGTCAGCAGCACCAGCCCGATCGCGACGATGCTGTACAGGCCGATGTAGTTGCCCAGCGTGATCCAGAATTCTGGCGTAGGCAGTACCGGCAGCAATGCCAGCACCACGATCAACGCCAGCACCAGCAATCGGTTGCGGTTCAGGCGAGCGCGGCCGCCCGCTTCGGCGCCCGCCACGGCCGCCTGCTTGTCGGTCAGCATGGTCATGGCTTATTCCTCCTCCTCGACATGCTTGCTCGTCAGCGAGCGCCACAGCAGCACCGGAATGATCAGTGTGAAGACGATGACCTCCTTGAACGCGCTGGCCCAGAAGGAGGAATAGGATTCGAGCAGCCCCACCAGCAGCGCCCCCAGCGCCGCGACCGGATAGCTGACCAGCCCCCCGACGATGGCGCCGACAAAGCCCTTCAGGCCCACCAGGAAACCCGACTCGTAATAGACCGTGGTCAGCGGTGCGATCAGGATGCCGCACAGCGCGCCCATCGCCGCGGCCAGCGTGAACGACAGCCGCCCCGCCTGCGTGGTGCCGATGCCCACCAGGCGCGCGCCGAGACGGTTGACCGCGGTCGCGCGCAGCGCCTTGCCCTGCAGCGTGCGCTCGAAATAGAAGTACAGCGCGCCGATCAGCAGCGCCGACACGCCCACCACCCACAGGCTCTGTCCCGAGATGCTGAGCGCGCCCACGTCAAAGCGCGCATCGGAGAACGCCGTGGTGCGCGATCCTTCGGCGCCGAACATCACCAGCCCCAGTCCTACCAGCGCAAAGTGCACGCCGACCGAGACGATCAGCAGCACCAGCGTGCTGGCCTCCGCCAGCGGCTGGTAAGCGATCCGGTACAGCATCGGGCCCAGCGGGATGATGATCAGCAAGGTCAGCGCGATCTGCGCCAGCATCGGCAATGGTTGTGCGCCGTACTGCTGCGCGACCCAATGCACGGCGAGCGGAAACGCCAGGTACTTGCCGGCCAGCACGCCAAGGCGTTGCCCCAGCGTGCGCCGCAGCTCGGCGCTGCGCAGCACGGTCACGGTTTCATAGAGGAAGGTCAGCGCGCCCATTGCCAGCAGCAGCCAGGTTGTCTGCGGCGCATGCCCGGCCTGCATCGCGGCCAGCGTCAGCGCGCCATAGGCAACGAACTCCCCTTGCGGGATAAAGATGACGCGGGTCACCGAGAACACCAGCACCAGCGCCAGTGCCAGCAGCGCGTAGATCGCGCCCGAAGTGATGCCGTCCTGTGCCAGGATGGCGGCGATAGATAAGTCCATTGTCTCCCCGTCTCTCGGACAGTCTCGTGGAACTACCTGCCTGCATCGAAGGGGGCCGACAGGATGCTGTGCTGCTGGGATTACGAAATAGTAAACGGATTGCCCATAGCGCAAATACAGGGCAACCCTAACGCAAGACTATGCCGTGCGCGCCGCATCGGGCAATAAAAAAGCGCATGGCTGAACCATGCGCTTTGCTGCGTCACATGCGTGTGAAACGTCCGCTGAATTACTTCGTCAGCAGTTTCCACTTGCCGTCGACGATCTGCACCATCACGCGCGCGCGCTGATCGAAGCCGAGGTGGTCGGTGGCGCTCATGTTCATGATGCCGTGCGACACCGGCAGGTTCCTGATCTGCTCCATCGCATCGCGCAGCGCCTTGCGGAACTCCCTGGTGCCGGGCTGCGCCTTCTTCAGCGCCTCTGGGATCGCATGCTGCAGGATCAGGCCGGCATCCCACGCATGGCCACCGAAGGTCGACACCTGGCCGCCAAAGGCCTTCTCATAGGCGGTCTTGTAGGTCATCGCCGGCTTCTTCACCGGGTTGCTGTCGGGAAGCTGTTCGGCCACCAGCAGCGGGCCGGCCGGCAGGTAGGTGCCCTCGCAGTCCTTGCCGCACACGCGCAGGAAGTCGGGGTTGGCGACACCGTGGGTCTGGTAGACCTTGCCCTTGTAGCCGCGCTCCTTCAGCGTCTTGGCCGGCAGCGCCGCGGGCGTACCCGAGCCTGCGATCAGCACCGCGTCGGCGTTGGCGCTCATCATCTTCAGCACCTGGCCGGTCACCGAGGTATCGGTGCGGGCAAAGCGCTCGTTGGCGACCACCTTGATCTTGCGCATGTCCGCCACCTTGGCGAATTCCTGCGCCCAGCTATCGCCATAGGCGTCCGCGAAGCCGATGAAGGCCACCGTCTTCACGTTGTTGTTGCCCATGTGCTCGGCAATGGCGGTGGCCATATGCGAGTCGTTCTGCGGCGTCTTGAAAACCCAGGCGCGCTTGGCGTCCATCGGCTCGATGATGCGGGCCGACGCGGCCATGGTGATCATCGGCGTCTCGCTCTCGGAGACCACGTCGACCATCGCCAGCGAGTTCGGCGTCACGGTGGAACCGACCACGACGTCGACCTTGTCTTCGCTGATCAGCTTGCGCGTGTTCTTGACGGCGGTGGTGGTGTCGGAGGCATCGTCGAGCACGATGTACTCGATCTTCTTGCCCGCGACTTCCTTGGGCATCAGCGTGAACGTGTTCTTTTCCGGGATGCCCAGCGATGCCGCCGGACCGGTGGCGGACACCGTGACCCCTACCTTGACCTGTGCCTGGACTGCGCCGGCAACCAGGCTGAGGCTGGCCGCCGCGATTGCCAGCAGGCTGGCGCGCTTGAAATCCATCTTGTCTCCTTCGGTTCCTGAAGCGGAAAGGCATCCGTCCGGCGTCCGCCGGCGGATGCCCCTTTTCTTGTGCCGACCCCTCGGTCACGCAGGCACATCGCCGGCACCTGCGCTACTGCCAGGAACGATGGCAACACCGTTCCCCATTTCCCGTCCACACCAGCCCCCGGACTTGGCGCTTCCGTCATTCACCGACCGCGCGGTCGGGAATGCGGATCGAGTCTATCACAGCGACCTGGCGCGAAAAGGCAGGATTAACCCGCATCGCGCGCCAGGCCTGGACTTCGGGCCGTCAGCGCAGGAACGCATCCCACGCCGTCTTCAGGATCAGCGCGCTGACGACCACGATAAACACCTTGCGCACGAAGGCGCTGCCATGCCGCAGCGCCAGCCGGCTACCCACCTGGCTGCCGACGACATTGGCCACCGCCATCACCAGCCCGAGCTGCCACCAGATATGGCCCTTGCTGGCGAGCAGCAGCAGCGCCGCCAGGTTGGTGGCCAGGTTGACCAGCTTGGTCGAGGCCGCCGCATGCAGGAAGTCATAGCCGAACACGCGCACGAACACGATCATCAGGAAGCTGCCGGTGCCGGGACCGAACACCCCGTCGTAGAAGCCGAGCACCGCGCCGGCCAGCAGCGCGGCCAGCCGTTCGCGCCCGCCCGTCAGCGTGGGGGCATGCTCGGTGCCGAGATCCTTCTTGGCCACCGTATAGACCAGCAGCACCACCAGGATAAACGGCAGCGCCTTGCGCATCGGCTCCGCCGGGATCAGGGTCAGCGCCCAGGCGCCTGCCATCGAGCAGACAAAGGCCGCCACCACCGCCGGCGCGGTCGCACCCCAGTAGATGCGCACGCTGCGGCCGTAGCGCAGTGCCGCGTTGGCGGTGCCGGCGATCGACGCCACCTTGTTGGTGCCGAGCAGCGTGGCCGGCGACATGCCGGGATAGGCGGAGAACAGCGCCGGGATCTGGACCAGGCCGCCGCCGCCGGCAACCGCGTCGATCAGGCCGGCGAGAAAGGCGGCAACCGCCAGGAATGCGAATTCCATCATTGCAGGAAACAGGAAAGCGAGAGGGGAACAACGGGAGGAGTAAGACAGGCGCGCAGTGGCGGCCTGATCGGGCCTGATCGGGCCTGATTGGCCGGAGGACCCGACCGCCCGGCTTAGCCGAGCACCTTGGCGGCGGGCACCAGGCTGCGATGCCACATGCCGCTGCCGTGCGGGCCGAAACCCGGCGGCGGACCGCCGTGCCCGGTGACCACCCCGGGCGCCAGCAGTGCGTGGCGGATGCCGTGGGCGCGGCCCCAGTCGGCGAGCGTGTCGCAGCAGCGTTCGAGGCAGTCGCGGCCGGCCGCGGGACTGAGTCCGGGCCGTACCCACCACTCCATGGCGCAGGCCGCCAGGCCGGCAAAGCCCAGGCTTGGCACCAGCGCCACCGGCAGGCAGGCCAGCACGTCATCCGGCGCCGGGCCGTGCGCGATCAGGCAGATGCCGCGCCCGGACTGGGCCAGCAACTCGTCCAGCATCAGCCGGCGCGCCCGGGCAGCCGGTACCGGCAGTGGCCGCACGGCGGCCAGCCATGCGTCGAGCATAGCGGCATCGGCGCCGTGGCCAGGGCGTACCGCCCCCTGCGCCGCCGGCAAGCCGGGACGATCGCAGGAATCTGGATCGGAGCAATCTGAGGAAGGGGGCGAATCGGGAACGGCGGGCATGGCGGGCAACGGAGAACGCACGCATTGTCGCATGCGCCCCGCCGGCAGGTGATGCCGATGCGGCATGGATGCCCCAGAATAGGGCGCGGACCCCACAGGGAAAGTGCCAGAGGACGAGGCTGGCTGCGCCCAAATGAAAAAAGCGTTGCCGAGGATCACCCGGCAACGCCCTTTATTTATAACGCTGCTACCCGACACCGGGTGCGCGCCTGTCGTCTCCTCGCTTCCGCCTCCATTTAACCTGCGAAAACCGTATATGGAATGTAACGAAGCGGTGCATTCTGGACAAGCTAGAAAAAACCCTAGCCCCACAATCGGGCATGTCGCCCCGCGATCACTCGTGCTTGCGACCGAAACGGCCCAGCAGCTCACCCATGATGCCACGGCGGAAGGTCAGCACGCAGATCACGAAGATCACGCCGGTCACCATCGTCACCGACTCGCCCAGCGTGTTGAACCAGCCGATGCCTGTGGCCGAGGCCAGAAAGGTGCCGATATCGCCCAGCTTGTTCTCCAGCGCCACGATCACGAACGCGCCGACAATCGGGCCTGACAATGTGCCCAGGCCGCCGACCAGTGTCATCAGGATCACCGAGCCCGACATCGACCAGTGCACGTCGGTCAGCGTCTCGAAGCCCAGCACCAGCGCCTTGATCGAACCGGCCAGCCCCGACAGCGCCGCCGACAGCACGAAGGCGGTCAGCTTGAAGCGGTCGACGTCATACCCCAGCGAGATTGCGCGCGGCTCGTTCTCCTTGATCGCCTTCAGGATCTGGCCGAACGGCGAATGCACCGTGCGCACGATCAGCGCGAAGGCCGCGACGATGATCACCAGCGCCACGTAATACAGCGTCAGGTCGTCGGACAGCGGCACGATGCCGAACAGCTTGCCGCGCGGGATGCCCTGCAGCCCGTCCTCGCCGCCGGTGAACGGCGCCTGCAGGCAGATAAAGAACAGCATCTGCGCCAGCGCCAGCGTGATCATCGAGAAGTAGATGCCCTGGCGGCGGATCGCCACCGAGCCCACCACGTAGCCGACCAGCGCGCCGGTGGCGGTGCCCAGGATCAGCCCGATCTCAGGCGTTACGCCCCAGACCTTCATCGCATGGCCAGCCGCGTAGCCCGCGCCGCCGAAGAAGGCCGCATGGCCGAACGACAGCAGCCCGGTATAGCCGATCAGCAGGTTGAACGCGCAGGCGAACAGCGCGAAGCACAGCACCTTGAGCACGAACACCGGATAGGCGCCGGCCAGCGGCGCCGCCACCAGTGCCAGCAACAGCAATCCGTACAACAGTTTCTTCTGCACGCCTTGTCGCTTTCCCGCCTGGCCCGCGTTGGCAGCCACCGTGGTCTGCGTCGATGATGTGGTTGGTGCGCTCATCACTTCTCCTTCCCGAACAGCCCGGCCGGGCGCAGCAGCAGCACGATCACCATGATGAAGAACACCACGGTCGACGATGCTTCAGGATAGAACACCTTGGTCAGGCCCTCGATCACGCCCAGCCCCAGGCCGGTCAGGATCGAACCCATGATCGAACCCATGCCGCCGATCACCACCACCGCGAACACGATAATGATCAGGTTCTGCCCCATCAGCGGCGAGATCTGGATCACCGGCGCGGCCAGCACGCCGGCAAACGCTGCCAGCGCCACGCCGAAGCCGTAGGTCAGCGTCACCATCAGCGGCACGTTGACGCCGAAGGCCTCGACCATCTTGGGGTTCTCGGTGCCGGCGCGCAGGTAGGCGCCCAGCTTGGTCTTCTCGATCACGTACCAGGTGGCGAAGCACACCGCCAGCGATGCCACCACGACCCACGCGCGATAGTTCGGCAGGATCATGAAGCCCAGGTCGGTCGCGCCCTGCAGCGCGTCCGGCGTCGAGTACGGCAGCCCCGACACGCCATAGATCGAGCGGAAGATGCCTTCGATCACCAGCGTGATGCCCAGCGTCAGCAGCAGGCCGTAGATATGGTCGAGCTTGTAGATCCAGCGCAGCATGGTCTTCTCGATCACCACGCCCAGCGCGGCAACGACCAGCGGCGACAGCAACAGCATGACCCAGTAGTTCAGCCCGGCGTACTCCATGCCCATCCAGGCCAGCACCGCGCCCAGCATGAAAAGCGCGCCGTGCGCGAAATTGATGACATTGAGCAGGCCGAAGATGACCGCGAGGCCCAGGCTCAGCATCGCATAGAAAGCGCCGTTGACCAGCCCCAGCAATAGCTGGGAAAGCATGGCAGGCAAGGGAATTCCGAAGATGTCCATGAGCATCGATTGCTGGTGGTGTCTCCCCTCTCCCGCGCGCGGGAGAGGAGTGGGAGAGAGGGCTGGCGCTGAATAGGCTGCCAGCTTCAACACTGCCGCGGGCATTCGTTACGCCGCGTGGCGCGTGCCGGTGTCGCTGCTGCCGGCGCCCGCCCTCTCCCCCTGCCCCTCTCCCGCAAGCGGGAAAGGGGAGCAAACCGTCGCAGGCCTGACGGTTACTTCTTCAACATCGCACACTTCGAGTCGGCCACCGTGGTGAAGGCCTGCTCGCCCGGGATGGTCGCCACCACCTTCATGTAGTCCCACGGCTTCTTCGACTCGGCCGCCGTCTTCACCTGCATCAGGTACATGTCGTGGATGCCGCGGCCGTCCTGGCGGATATGGCCCTTGGTGTAGAAGTCGTTGATCTTCATTTTCTTGAGTTCGGCCATGACCTTGTCCGGATCGTCGGTCTTGGCTGCTTCCACCGCCTTCAGGTAGGTGCTGGCCGCCGAGTAGTCCGCCGCCTGCAGGCTGCTCGGCATCTTCTTCATCTTGCCGAAGAAGCGGTTGGCGAACTTGCGGGTGTCGTCGTTCATGTCCCAGTACCAGCTGTCGGTCATCAGCAGGCCTTCGGTGTTCTTCAGCCCCAGGCTGTGCACATCGTTGATGAACATCAGCAGGCCGGCGATCTTCATCGACTTGGTGATGCCGAATTCCTTGGCCGCCTTGATCGCGTTGATGGTGTCGCCACCGGCGTTGGCCAGGCCAAGGATCTGCGCCTTGGACGACTGCGCCTGCAGCAGGAACGACGAGAAGTCGGATGCCGACAGCGGATGGCGCACCTGACCCGCCACCGTGCCACCGCTGGCCTTGACCACCGCCGCGGTGTCGCTTTCCAGCGAATGGCCGAAGGCGTAGTCGGCGGTCAGGAAGAACCACGACTTGCCGCCCTGCTTGACCACCGCGCTGCCGGTGCCCTTGGCCAGCGCCACCGTGTCATAGGCGTAGTGCACCGTGTACGGCGAGCATTCTTCGTTGGTCAGGCGCGCGGTGCCGGCGCCGATGTTGATGTAGACGCGCTTCTTCTCCGAAGCCACCTTGTTCATCGCCAGCGCGGTGCCCGAGTTGGTGCCGCCCAGCAGCAGGTCCAGGCCCTGCTGGTCCATCCACTCGCGCGCCTTCGAGGCGGCGATGTCGGCCTTGTTCTGGTGGTCGGCGGAGACGATCTCGATGGGCTTGCCCAGCACCTTGCCGCCGCGGTCCTCGATCGCCATCTTGATGGCTTCGAGGCCGCCGGGGCCGTCGATGTCGGCGTACAGGCCCGACATGTCGGTGATGTAGCCGATCTTCACGGTGTCGCCCGACACCTGGGCAACGGCGCTGAAGGAAACCGCACCCATGGCAATGGCCGCCATCGCGGCCGCGAGCCGAGTCTTTTTCATGTCTATGTCTCCTGATTTGCGGCGGCGTGCGCGCCACCCGTTCCTGCCAAACATCAACCCATGATCCGTGCGGATCAGACCCCGAGCAGTTCGTGCAGCACCGGCATCTTGGCCTCCAGCTCACTGGCGGCAAAGCGCTCGACGATGCTGCCGTGCTCCATCACGTAGAAGCGGTCGGCCAGCGGCGCGGCGAAGCGGAAGTTCTG
>NZ_JBEFLI010000011.1:0-115022 GCF_040578825.1 Cupriavidus necator
CCCCCGCCGCCGCCTTCCCATCCTTCCCATACAATCCCGCGTCCCCGCCACTATGCTGGCGCAGCGCCTGGATGGCCTCGCGGGTGAAATCGAGATGCGCGCTGATGACCGCGCCGTTCAGCGTGTTGCCGTCGCGCGCGGCGCGGGCGGCGAAGATCAGCTTGCGCCAGGCGTCGGCCACCGCTGGGTCGATCTGGCGGCCGAGCAGTTGTCCTTCCGCACCGGCGCGCAGGCCGAGGGCGCCCATCTGGGCTTCGCGGGCCCGGACCTGGCGGGAGAGGGCCTGGCCCAGTTCGACCTTGCGCGTCAGCAGTCCGCTCAGGGACTGGAAGTCGCCCCGCTTGAGGGCGTCGCGTTCTTCGGCGAGGAGTTGGCCGAAGGCCTGGATGGCTTCGGTTTCGCGCTGCAGGGACTGGATCAGGCTCTGGCTCATGGTGGCTAGCTAGGGTCGGCCTGGCCGAGCTCGCGCAGGGTGGCGAGCAGGCCGTCGGCAATCTTGCCCGGGTCGATCTTGATCCGGCCCTCGGCGATGGCCTGGCGGATCTCTTCGACCTTGGCGGTATCGATATCGTCGTCCGTTTTCTGCGCCAGGCGGGCGCTGATGTCGCGCACCTGTGCGGCCAGCGGGCTGACGCTCAGGCCGGCGGACGGCGCGGCGGCGCTGGCCGGCGCGGCCTGGGGCCGGGCGGCGGCGTCGCCCGCGGGGGCGTCGGCGGGGCGGGACGAGGTGGAATGGTTGATCTTCACGGGCGTTCCTTGCTGGTTTCCTATGGCATTACGGCCGCGGCGGCGATTTCTTTAGCGATTTTGCCGGGCGGCGAGGCCGGCGGCATTTTCGCACGCCGGCTGCCATCGTTATCCAGCCTGTTGGCCACGATCTAGGCACTTGCAACGGCTATTGCAGCACCACGGTATCGCCGCTGCGCACCAGCGCGCTGACCACCTGCCCGTTGCGCAGGCGCACCTGCACGGTGTTGCCGGTGGCGGCGTCGGCCAGCACCTTGCCTTCGCTGGTGATCTGGAACGCATCGCCCTCCACCGTCACCGTGACGGTCTGTCCCTGGCGCACGGCAATGGCCTTGCGCAGCAGGTCGGTGCGCATCGGCGAGCCGGCGGCGATGCGGTTGGCGGTGACGGCGCCGGCAAGCTGCGCGGCATCGGTGATCACAGCACGCGGCAGCGCGGCCAGGTCGCCCTGGCGCACTTCGATATCGGCCTGGCCGACCGGCTCGCCCGGCCCCATCGCGCGGGCGGCGACGTAGTAGTCGGTCAGCACCGACACGCGCGCCTGCAGATAGCGCACCCACGGCCGCTCGCCGCCGCAGCGCACGCCCACCGAGACCCGGCCCCATGGCGAGGCCCCGGCGGGCAGGAAGGGATCGGGCGACACGCAATCCGGCGCGCGGCCGCCCGAGGGGGGCGCCACCTGTACGCTGACCTTGCCCGGCAGGCCGTTGGTCTGCTGCAGCAGGAAGCGTTCGACGGCGACGCGCACCGGGTCTTCGGCGAACGGGGTGGCTGCAGGATGGCTGCCCGCGTGGCCCGACGGGGCGGCCTGCATCGCGACAGGCGTGACCTGCGCCGGCGCTGCGCTGGCCGCGCCCGCGGTGCAGAGGAGGCCGGCGGCGATCAGTGCTGGCGTCATGCGGCAAGCATGGCAGCGAAGAGGATTCATTTGGAGTTCCAGGCAAGGACGGCAAGGCATGCGCTGGCATGCCGGCGCGCTGCCCCGTGACTGGCGGTGCGCCCCGCTTACTACTGTTTGACAGCTGTCATCGGGTTCCGATTGTAGGCAGCGCCTCGCGCGGGCGCGGGCCGAAATGCGCGGATTTCCCGTCCTTATTCATCCGATTGGCGTGACAAGCCCCCGCCTAAGATGGCAACCCTGAAGAAGGTCGTCCCTTCGCTATTCGCTTGTTCGCTTACGTTGGTAAGCAGGGAGATGCCAGCATGATTGACAGACTCGACGCGGCGCTACGCTTCCAGCAGGAAGCGTTGAGCCTGCGCAACCAGCGGCAGTCGGTGATTGCCTCCAATATCGCGCACGCGGACACGCCCGGCTACAAGGCGCGCGACTTCGATTTCTCGAGCACGCTGGCGCAGAGCATCGAACGCGGCCACCGCAATGAGGGGATGCACCTGTCGACCACCTCGGTGCGCCACTTGCCCGCACAGGCATCCGGCCGTGAAGCGTTCGACCTTGCCTACCGCATCCCGCTGCAATCGAGCGTCGACGGCAACACCGTGGAAATGGACACCGAGCGCGTGGCCTTCGCCGACAACGCCGTGCACTTCGAATCCGGCCTGACGGTGATGAATTCGAAGATCAAGACCATGCTGGCCGCGATCCAGCAATAAACCGCGCAGCAAGGAGAGAGAGCGCATGCCGGCAATGAACATCTTCGACGTCGCGGGCTCGGCCATGGCCGCGCAGTCGCAGCGCATGAACGTGACCGCATCGAACCTGGCCAATGCCGACAGCGTGGTCAGTCCCGACGGCCAGGCCTATCGCGCCAGGCAGGTGGTGTTCGGCATGGCGCCGACGCCGGGCCAGACCGACGTGGGCGGCGTGCAGGTGGCCGGCGTCACCGAAGACCCGTCGCCGCCGCGCATGGTGCACAACCCCACGCACCCGATGGCCAATGCGCAGGGCTACGTGGTGATGCCCAACGTCAACCCGGTGGAGGAGATGGTCAACATGATCTCGGCCTCGCGCTCCTACCAGGCCAACGTCGAAGTGCTCAATACCGCCAAGAACATGATGCTCAAGACGCTGACGATCGGTCAGTGACGGCGTCGGCAATCACAAGACAACAGGAACCGGATCGCGACATGACTACCACCTCCTCGGTCAACGGCAATACCACGAGCATCAACGACGCGCTCAAGAGCAGCAGCGCCACCGCCGCCGACCTGCAGAACAACTTCCTGAAGATGCTGGTGACGCAGCTGAACAACCAGGATCCGCTCAAGCCGCTCGACAACTCGCAGCTCACCTCGCAGCTCGCGCAGATCTCCACGGTGAGCGGCATGCAGACCATGAACACCACGCTGACCCAGCTGCTGAGCCAGGTAAGCGCCAGCCGCGCCATGGACTCCGCCGCGCTGATCGGCCGCACGGTGATGGTGCCGGGCAAGCTGGTGTCGGTGGAAGGCGGCGTGCCGGGCAAGATCGGCCTGGACCTGCCGTCCACCGCCGATGCGGTCACCGTCGACGTGCTCGACCAGAACGGCAACGTGGTGCGCACCATCGACATGAAGGGCCAGACCGCCGGCGTGCATGAAATTGCCTGGGACGGCAAGAACAACGCGGGTGTGGCCGTTGCCGATGGCGACTACACCTTCAAGGTCACCGCCACTGCCAACGGCACCTCGGTGCAGCCGGTGGCGCTGGTCTACGGCAAGGTGCAGAGTATCAGCGGCGATGCGACCGGCGTGCTGGTCGACCTGGGCGGCGGGCAGACCGCCAACGTCGACGACGTGCGGCGCATTATCTAATCGCAGGCGCCGGTTGCGCGCCAGCGCGCGGGCGGCCTCAACGACAGCTAAGTCAAAGGAAGATATCCATGGGTTTCGGTCAAGGAGTAAGCGGCATCAATGCCGCTGCAGCCAATCTGGATGTGATCGGCAACAACATTGCCAACGCCAACACGGTCGGCTTCAAGCAGTCGACCACGCAGTTCGCCGACGTGTACGCCGGCAGCAAGATCGGCCTGGGCACCACGGTCAATTCGGTGGTGCAGTCGTTCAAGCAGGGCAATATCGAAGCCACCAACCGATCCCTGGACGTGGCGATCACAAACGGCAACGGCTTCTTCCGGCTGGTCGGTACCGACGGCTCGGTCCATTTCTCGCGCAACGGGCAGTTCCTGCGCACCGATGACGGCCGCATCGTCAATGCGCAAGGCCTGCAACTGACCGGTTACCCGCCCGCCGCTGCCGGTGGCGGCGCCTTGCCGCAGCCGCTAGTGGTATCGGCCACGCAGATGCCGCCGCAGCCCACCAGCAGCATCAAGGCACAGTTCAACCTGGATTCCGGCAGTACCGTGCCGACGACCGCGTTCAGCAGCGCACCGGGCGCGCTGCCGACTTCCAGCATGTACAACTACAGCAGCAGCATGACCGTGTACGACTCGCTGGGTAATTCCCAGCAGGTCATTGCCTATTTCGGCAAGTCGGCGGCCGCGCCCACCGTCGCGGGCGGGACCGACTGGACCATGAATGCGACCGACGCGGCCGGCAATCCGCTCGGTGGCGCCCCCGTGACGCTGTCGTTCGACAGCAGCGGCAAGCTGGTCTCCACCAACCCCGCCACCATCACGCTGACGGCGCCGGCGGCCAACGGTGCCGCTGCGATGGCGATGAAGCTCGACCTGACCGGCACGACCCAGTTTGGCGTGGACAACGACGTCAAGAGCCTGGTCCAGGACGGCTTTGCCTCGGGCAGCCTGCTGGGCTTCGCGATCGAGGCCGACGGCACCATCCGCGGCAGCTATTCGAACGAGCAGACCCAGACGCTGGGCCAGGTGGTGCTGGCCAGCTTTGGCAACGCCGAGGGCCTGAAGGCCGAGGGCGGCAATACGTGGGCCGCCACCGGTGCCTCCGGCCAGCCCATCATCGGCGTGCCGGGCGGCTCGCGCGGCCAGTTGCTGTCGAACGCCGTGGAAGCCTCCAACGTCGACCTGTCCGCCGAGCTGGTCAACCTGATCATCGCGCAGCGCAACTACCAGGCCAACGCCAAGACCATCGAGACCCAGAACCAGGTCATGCAGTCGCTGGTGAACATGTAAGGCAGCGTGCGCGTTGCAGAGCAATCAAGCTGAGGCAAGTCGATGGACCGCATGATCTACACCGCCCTGTCGGGCGCCAAGCAGATACTCGACCAGCAGGCGGCGGTATCGAACAACCTGGCCAACGTGTCGACGCCGGCCTTCCGCGCGCAGGTCAACCTGTACCGCGCGGTGCCGGTGGTCGGGCCCGAGGCAGGCACGCGCGCCTTCACGCTGGCATCGACGCCGGGTGCCGACATGCGCGCCGGTCCGCTGAGCTACACCGGCCGCGCGCTCGACGTGGCGCTGCAGGGCAACGGCTGGCTGGTGGTGCAGACGCCCGACGGCGGCGAGGCCTACACCCGCGCCGGCGCGCTGCAGGTAGCGCAGGACGGGCAGGTGCAGACCATCACCGGCCTGCCGGTGATGGGCGATGGCGGACCGCTGGCGGTGCCGCCGGGCTCGCAGGTGACCATCGGCACCGACGGCACCATCACCGCGCGCGGCCCGGGCGAAACCTCGGCGGGACTGGCGCAAGTGGGCCGGCTGCGCGTGGTCAATCCGCCCAACGACGCCATTGCGCGTGGCGATGACGGGCTCTTTCGCCTGCGCGCCGGCGCGCAGCCGCTGGAGGCCGATCCGGCCGTGCGCGTGATCTCCGGCGCGCTGGAGGGCAGCAACGTCAACCCGACCGAAGCCATGGTCGAGATGATCGCCAATGCGCGCCGCTTCGAGATGCAGATGAAGATGATCCAGGGCGCGGACAGCAACGACCAACGCGCCAACCAGCTCTTGTCGACCAACTGATTCGAACGACTGACGGGCACGGCGCGCCGCAAGCAGCATCGGCCGCGCCCTGCCTGACACCAGCACCAACGCAAGGACCACCATGATCCGCTCTCTCTGGATTGCCAAGACCGGCCTCGATGCGCAGCAGACGCAGATGGACGTGATCTCGAACAACCTGGCCAACGTTTCGACCAATGGCTTCAAGCGCGGCCGCGCGGTGTTCGAGGAACTGATGTACCAGACCATCCGCCAGCCCGGCGCGCTGTCGTCGGACCAGACCACGCTGCCGTCGGGCATGCAGCTGGGCACCGGCGTGCGCCCGGTCGCGACCGAGCGCATCCACACGCAAGGCAACCCGCAGCAGACCGGCAATGCCAAGGACGTGGCCATCATCGGCCAGGGCTTCTTCCAGGTGGCCCTGCCCGACGGCACCACCGCCTACACCCGCGACGGCTCGTTCCAGGTGGACCAGAACGGCCAGCTGGTGACCTCCAGCGGCTTCGTGATCCAGCCCGCCATCACCATCCCGGCCAACACGCTGTCGATGACGATCGGCCGCGACGGCACGGTGTCGGTGACGCAGCCGGGCTCGAGCGCCAACGTGCAGGTGGGCCAGCTCCAGCTCGCCACCTTCGTGAACCCGGCCGGCCTGGAAAGCATGGGCGAGAACCTGTACGTGCAGACCGATGCGTCGGGCGCGCCCAACACCACGGTGCCGGGCCTGAACGGCGCCGGCACGGTGCAGCAGAACTATGTGGAAGCCTCCAACGTCAACGTGGTGGAAGAGCTGGTCAGCATGATCCAGACGCAGCGCGCGTACGAGATCAACAGCAAGGCCGTGCAGTCGTCTGACCAGATGCTGCAGCGCCTGGCGCAGCTCGGTTGATTGGAGTGAATATGGCCACCTTGCTTTCCCGCCTGGGCGCGCGTGCGTTGTACTGCCTGGCCGGCCTGGCAATGCTGGCCAGCAGCGGCTGCGCGCTGGTGCCGCGCGAGCCGCTGGTGCAACTGCCCACCAGCGCGCGCGCCGAGCCGCGCCCGCTGGGGCCGGCTTCCGGCTCGATCTACCAGTCCTCGTACGCCGGCAATCCGCTGTTCGAGGACCGCCGTCCGCGCAACGTGGGCGACATCCTGACGATCCTGATCACCGAGAACGTCAACGCCAGCAAGAATTCCGGCACCAACACCAGCCGCACCGGCAGCGGCGCGCTGGCGTTCGATGCGGTGCCGCGCGCGCTCGGCGGGCTGTTCGGCGCGAGCCAGAACGCCAATATGAGCGGCGCCAATACCCTCAAGGCCAGCGGCGGCGCCAGCGCGGCCAACACCTTCAACGGCACCATCACGGTGACGGTGCTGGAGGTGCTGACCAACGGCAACCTGGTGGTCTCGGGCGAGAAGCAGCTCGCCATCAACCAGGGTGCCGAGTTCATCCGCTTCTCCGGCGTGGTCAACCCGCGCACGATCACCGGCGACAACGCCGTGCTGTCCACGCAGGTGGCCGATGCGCGCATCGAATACACCGCCAAGGGCGTGATCGACGAAGCGCAGAACATGGGCTGGCTGCAGCGCTTCTTCCTCAATGTCTCACCATTCTGACCGCGCCATGTCCGCTTCGATGCTCGCCTACTTCCTGTCCCGCCTGCTGCGCCTGAGCGTGGTCAGCCTGGCCCTTGGCGTGGCGTTTGGCGCGTTTGCCACCGTCGCCAAGGCCGAGCGCCTGAAGAACCTGGCCACGTTCCAGGGCGTGCGCGAGAACCCGCTGGTGGGCTACGGCCTGGTGGTCGGCCTGGACAACACCGGCGACCAGACCATGCAGACGCCGTTCACCACGCAGAGCCTGACCAACATGCTCTCGCAGCTCGGCATCACGCTGCCGGCGGGCCGGAACATGCAGCTCAAGAACGTGGCCGCGGTGATGGTGACCGCCTCGCTGCCCGCGTTCGCGCAGCCCGGCAGCCAGCTCGACGTGGTGGTGTCGTCGATGGGCAATGCCAAGAGCCTGCGCGGCGGTACGCTGCTGATGACGCCGCTCAAGGGCGCCGACGGCCAGGTCTATGCGATCGCGCAGGGCAATATGCTGGTGGGCGGCGCGGGTGCGTCGGCCAACGGCAGCAAGGTGCAGGTCAACCAGCTCGCGGTGGGGCGCATCGCCAACGGCGCCATCGTCGAGCGCGCGGTCGCGCCGTTCCAGCCCGATGGCGGCGTGCTCAACCTTGAACTGAAGGACACCGATTTCGGCACCGCCGAGCGCGTGGTCGAAGCGATCAACCGTTCGATGGGGGGCGGCGTCGCCGCTGCGCTCGACGGTCGCGTGGTACAGGTGCGCGCGCCGGCGTCGGCGGCAGCGCGCGTGGGCTTTCTCGCCCGCATCGAGAATCTCGACGTGACCCCGGCCAGGGCCGCGGCCAAGGTGATCCTGAACGCGCGCACTGGTTCCATCGTGATGAACCAGGCGGTGACGGTGGAGGATTGTGCGGTGGCCCACGGCAACCTGTCGGTGGTGATCAATACGCAGCCGGTGATCAGCCAGCCCGCGCCGTTCAGCGGCGGGCAGACCGTGGTGGCGCCGGTGTCGCAGATCGACATGAAGCAGCAGGGAGGCTCGCTGCAGGTGGTCAAGGCGGGCGCGTCGCTGGCCGCGGTGGTCAAGGGCCTGAATGCGCTGGGCGCGACCCCGGCCGACCTGCAGACCATCCTGGAAGCGATGCGCGCGGCCGGAGCGCTGCGCGCCGAGCTGGAAGTGATCTGACATGAGTACGGCACTACCTCCGCAGGCGGAGCTGACGCAACGTTTCGCGCTCGATACGCAGGGCTTCGAGGCGCTCAAGCACAGCGCGCGCAGCGGCGCGGATGCCAGTACGCTGCGCGCCGCCGCGAAGCAGTTCGAGGCCGTGTTCACGCAGATGGTGCTCAAGAGCATGCGCGACGCCACGCCGCAGGACGGCCTGTTCGACAACGAGCAGAGCAAGCTCTACATGTCCATGATGGACCAGCAGCTCGCGCAGCAGATGTCGACGCGCGGCATCGGTCTGGCCGAGGTGATGGTGCGCCAGCTCGCGCGCGCCGCGGGTACGCCGATGCCGGCTGGCATGAACGCGATGACGCCGGCGGAGTCGGGCCGCGCGGCCAACGCCGGGATGGCGCGGCTGCTGGACAGCCGCGGCGCGGGCGCGACGCCTGCTGACAACGGCGAACTCGCTGACCTGCCCGCCATCGGCACCATCGTGCCGGGGCAGAACTGGAATCCGACTGCCGGGCTGCGCCAGTACCAGCCGCAGTCGTACGCGGACCGCGGCCAGGGTGAAGACACGCTGGGCCGGCTGCCGGACGATGCGCCGGCACATGTCAGCGCTTTCGTGGCCCGCATGGCGGGCCCGGCCGAAGCCGCATCACGCGCCAGCGGCGTGCCGGCGCGGCTGATCGTCGGCCAGGCGGCGCTGGAATCCGGATGGGGCCAGCGCGAGATCACGCATCCGGACGGCTCCACCACGTTCAACGTGTTCGGCATCAAGGCCGGATCCCACTGGAAGGGCCGCGTGGCGGAGATCACTACGACGGAATATGTCGACGGGCAGCCGCAGAAGGTGCGGGCGAAGTTCCGCGCCTACGGCTCGTATGACGAGGCTTGTGCCGACTATGCGCGGCTGCTGACGAACAATCCGCGCTATGCGGGCGTGGTCAGCGCGGCGTCGGCTGAAGAGGCCGCGCATGGCTTGCAGCGCGCGGGCTATGCCACGGATCCGGCGTATGGGCACAAGCTGGTGAAGATTATGAAGAAGGTGGCGGTTTGAAGGGCTGGGATAGCACTGGAGCTCGCCGTAGCCCGGCGGGAGAGGGGAGCAAACCGCCGCATCCTCTTACCCTTCGGCACCTAAAGTCTCCCCCAAAAAAAGCCGATATCCCCCACATCCACCACCGCCGGCCCCCGCCGCGGCTGTCCAACAAAACCAGGGTCATTGCACAATGTCTCTCTTCAGTATTGGTCTTTCCGGCCTGAACACCGCGCAGAACGCGCTGACGACGACCAGCCACAACTTCGCCAACTCGGCGACCGAAGGCTACTCGCGCCAGAACACCATCGTGGCCTCGGCCGGCGGCCAGTACACCAGCCAGGGCTTCTACGGCTACGGCTCCAACACCACCACGGTGATCCGCGTGTATGACGAGTTCTTGACCGGCCAGCTGCGCGGCGCCACCTCGGCCAGCGCATCGCTGGCGACGTACTCCGACCAGATCGCGCAGATCGACAACCTGCTCGCCGACCAGAAGGGCGGCCTGGCGCCGCTGATGCAGAAGTTCTTCGCGGCGGTGCAGGCCGTGGCCGACACGCCGGCCGATCCGGCGGCGCGCCAGGGCATGCTGTCGGCCGGCCAGGCGCTGGTGGGGCAGGTGCGCTCGGCCAGCAACTACTTCAACCAACTGCAGTCCGGCGTCAACGACCAGATCGGCACCGCGGTCACGCAGGTGAACGCCTACAGCAAGCAGATCGCCGACCTGAACGAAGAGATCACCCGCCTGAAGGCGGCTTCCGGCGGCCAGCCGCCCAACGACCTGCTCGACCAGCGCGACCAGGCCGTGGCCGAGCTGACCAGGCTGGTCGGCGCCAAGGTAGTGGTGCAGGACAGCGGCACCTACAACATCTTCGTCGGCAACGGCCAGCCGCTGGTCATGGGCAAAGAGTCCTACGACCTGAAGGCCGTGGCCTCCGCGGCCGATCCCCACCGTACCGTGGTTGCCTACACGCTGCCCACGGGCAGCGTGTACGAGAGCGAGCCGGGCGCGATCACTGGCGGCTCGCTGGGCGGCCTGCTGCAGTTCCGTACCGAGACGCTGGACGCCGCGCAGAACGCCGTCGGCCGCCTGTCGCTCGCCATCGGCCAGCGCTTCAATGCGCAGCACAAGCTGGGCATGGACCTGAACGGCGCCATCGGCACCGACATGTTCAAGCTCGGCACCGCCACCGTGCTGGCCAACGGCAACAACACCGCCATCACCACGGTGGCCACGGCGACCATCGACAACGCCTCGGCGCTGACCACCAGCGACTACTCGCTGCGCTTCGACGGCACCAACTACACGCTCACGCGCCTGTCGGACAACCAGCAGATGGTGACGCCGGTCCCCGCGGGCGGCGCGACTTATCCGCTGGCGTTCAGCGCCGACGGCCTCACGGTGCAGATCAATGCGGCGATGGGCACCAACGATTCGTTCACGATCCAGCCCACGCGCAACGCCGCGACTGGCTTCGATATGGCGATCACCGACCCGGCCAGGATCGCCGCGGCATCGCCCGCGCGTGCCGATGCCGCTGCAACCAACAAGGGCAGCGGCACCGCCAGCCTCAGCAACGTCGCGCCGGGCTTCACGCTGCCGGCCGGCCAGATCACCGCCACCTTCAACGGCACCAACTACGTCTTCACCGACGCCGGCGGCGCGCCGCTGGTGCCGGCCCCGGTGGGCGTGCCCAACGGCAGCAATACCGACTACACCCTCAACGGCCTGACCTTCAGCTTCGGCGGCGCGCCCGGGGCGGGCGACTCGTTCACGCTGGGCGGCAATGCCGGCGCGGTCAAGGACAACGGCAATATGCTGTCGCTGGCCAAGCTGCAGAGCGCCAGGACCATCGGCGGCGTGTCGAGCTTCAGCGACGCCTATGCGCAGCTCGTCAACGACGTCGGCACCCGCGCCAAGTCGGTCAAGATCGCCTCGACCTCGCAGGACAGCATCACCACCCAGATCAAGACCGCGCAGCAGTCGGTATCCGGCGTCAACATGGACGAGGAAACCGTGTCGATGCTGCGCTTCCAGCAGCTCTACCAGGCCAACGCGCGCGTCATCCAGACGGCCAGCACGCTGTTCGACACCATCATCGGCGTCGGCAGGTAAGCGCCGATACCACACGGATCAGAGAGGTAACCCACCATGCGCGTTGCAAGCTCCACCCTGTACCAGCAAGGCCTGGCGTCGATGAACTCCCAGCAGGGCTCGCTGCTGCATATCCAGCAGCAGCTCGGCACCGGCCGCAGTATCCTGACCCCGTCCGACGACCCCGTCGGCGCCACCCGCGCGCTGGGCGTGACCCAGGCGCAGGCCGTCAACGGCCAGTACACCACGTCGCGCAAGCAGGCCAATATCGCGTTGTCCGCCGAAGAAAACGCGCTGCAGTCCGTCACCACCGTCACGCAGAACATCCAGACGCTGCTGGTGCAGGCCGGCAACGGCACCATGAGCGACAGCGACCGCGCCTCGGTGGCAACGTCGCTCGAAGGCCTGTACAACCAGCTGCTTGGCCTCGCCAATTCCGACGACGGCAATGGCCAGTACCTGTTCGGCGGCACCCGCTCCGGCAGCGCGCCGTTCACGCAGAGCAACGGCGCCGGCACCTACATCGGCGACACCGGCCAGCAACTGCTGCAGGTCGACGTGGCGCGCCAGATGCCCGCCGGCAACAACGGCCGCGAAGTCTTCATGAGCGTCACCGGCGGCGCCGGCTACGTGGTCAAGGGCAACGCCGCCAATACCGGCAGCGCCAGCTTCAACACAGTGTCCACCACGGATCCGAGCCACGCGCTGTACGGCCATACGCTGCAGGTCACCTTCCAGGCCAATGGCGCCGGCCAGATGGAATACAGCATCACCGACCTGTCAGCGCCGGCACCCGCGCCGGTGGTGGCCGGCCCACTCGCCTACAGTTCGCCCGCGCATATCGAAGTAGCCGGCGTCAGCTTCAACGTCAGCGGCGAGCCGAGGAACGGCGACACGCTGACCATGCAGGCCGCCAGCGAGGCCGGCACCGACATGTTCGCCAACCTGCAGACCGTGATCGACACGCTGCGCCAGCCCAATACGACCAGCGCGACGCAGGCCAACCTGACCAACGTGCTGGCCACCGCCACGCGGCAGTTCGCCAACTCGCTCGACAACGTGCTGACGGTACGCTCGTCGGTGGGCTCGCGCATGCAGGAGCTGGATGCGCTGGACGATGTGGGGAGCAACCGCGACCTGACCTATTCGCAGACGCTGTCGGGGATCCAGGATCTGGATTATGCGAAGGCGATCACGGAGTATTACCAGCGGCAGACGGCGCTGCAGGGGGCGCAGCAGTCGTTTATGCAGATTCAGGGGATGAGTCTGTTTAAGTATTTGTAATGGCGGGTCGCCACCCTCTGCTGAGCGCATGTGCATGGACAATAAAGTCGGAAAAATCGCCTCAATAAAGTCAGAAAAAATCGTTCTCAAACAACCGGAGCCCTGTGTCTGGCGTGTCTTTCCGGACTTTATTGACAGCCTGCATTAGATGGCCGGCCGCATATGCTTTACATGGCAGCACCTTCTCTAAGAGAATACGATGAGGCAGTACACCGCTCGTCTGGCGAGGCGATAAAAGCACTTATCAGTAAGACCGGGGATTGGCAAGGTCACGGTTTTCGAACTTGTGAGTTAAAGGCACGATTCGGTGGTTACCCCAACGAAGCGGATAGGCGCGCTTATGATAATCTTAGGAGGTACGCGCACTGACTTCGAAGCAGTGAAATACGTATGACGAAATTGATGGTTGAGTTGCCGGAAGAACTTTACGCACGAGTCGCTTCTATAGCCAGATCAGAGCAGTCCACGCGCGAAAAAGTGATTCTCGATGCAATCCAAGCCTATGTTCTCAACTGGCGAGTGACGGTGGAGTCAGTAGATGCCTTCGGCCTTTGGAGGAACCAGGCATCAGGTACCCGCCGATATGTAGAGGCAATCAGATCAGAATGGGGGGATGAGGCGATCTAATCTCATGGAGCGACATGCCATCCAGAGCAGAGGAAATGGAGATCGTCGACCGGTGCATCGACGTGGCTCTGCACGGCGTTGCGACCACTCTGAACAAGCGCGACGCGAACATCTTCCGGCTTGCCGCCATGATTCTGAGGCCCCGGTTTCCCATACAGTCTGCAACGCTCCTGGCCGTATGCGACAAGTATTTCCAGTTGCATCGTGACGACCTGATCGAAAGTGCGCAAGTTGTTCGCAACGGGTGGATAACAAGCCCTTCGCGCTTCAGAGATTCGCTGGAATTCCGCTTAAGATTCCTTCTGAAATGATGAGAATCCCTTGCCATTTGCGTCTGGATCCAAACAGTTGATCCTACCCGCTCTCACGGGGATTACTTTTTTAAAAGACCGGGTGATAGCGAAAGCGGAGCCGGGCAGGGCGATTCGCGCAATTTTTCAGGGGTCTAATCTGGCCCTCTGAGGATTTCTCCGTATGAAAATAGCGATGTGGCGGCTGTTCGCTTTATCGGAACGAGAACTTGTAGTGCGCTGCTAACCAGCTGGACAGGCCTGATGCTCGCGATCCACATCGTGAATTTTAGCTTCCGTGGTATAGATTGCTTGCTGGTCGCCTGCGCCTCGCCAAGCTTCTTTCAGGACGGCGCTGTAGTGCCCGGTAGCTTGGGTACCATTGCCACCGCGGGAGTGGTAGTGCGAAGCTCGTTGCTCCTTATGCTTCTCGCACAACAAGCCAAGCTGCGAATGTCTTGTCAGCGCCCCGCACGACGGGGTCCGGGCAAACATGCTGCACGGGCCCTCGTGGCGGTACGTACACGATTACCGCGAGCGGCCGTAAAAACTATGGTGGTTGCCAGCCCGACTAGCAAATTTCCATAGCGGCCCACAAGGTACCTCAGTTCCTGCCGGCCATGACCTAAAACTGGAAAACCTTGCCGTGAATGGCTCGATGAGCCTGAAGCACTGCGCTAACCCCTTGGCAGTTCTGCCTTGCGGGCCTCGAGCTTTGCGATTTGCTCGTTAAACCCGGCTGGATTAATCATCATGTTCACGGGAAGATAGCCAGCGGTAGCCCCGAGCAGCGTGTTGAGCTTCTCGTCCCAGAGCTCGACTCTTCCATTGCAGAGGATACAAAACTGGAACCTGAGAAATTTGATGGCGCGGTCGATGGCTTCTGGTGACTCCGGCTCCCTTGCCAAGCCCATGTCCTCGAGTGGCTCAAAGCCAAGCTCTTCCTTTTCGAGATTCAATGTGAGGCTGAACTGAACCGCTTCGTCGGGGCTAGTAAGAAGGAATCTGAGGCCGTGCTCCTCAACCCCTATGGTGTCGAAGTGCATCCCTTCGTATGCATAGAACTGTGCATCTCGGCGCGCCACGATGGCCACGGAATCCGGAAGCTCGATATTCCTACCCTCGACGTCAGGCGACTTATTAAGCAGCAAACGCCAAAGTTCTGGTCCAACGGTTTCCTTGAATCCGACGACATCTAAGCCCTTAGTCTTATAGCGAGTCCGCCGTCGAAGCAGCTTGTACTGTTCTTCGATGCCCATCTCGGCGAGGTTACGGACCACCGGTATATCCAGGGAGATGCGCTCATAGTCCACTGGCTCGTCGGGATTCACAAAGTAGGCTTTCTCTGCGTGCGCGATAGCGTTCCTGCCCTCGTTGAACAAATAGTCTGCAACACCGGCACGTTGGCTTGAAGCTCATCTCGGCGCTTGATAGCATCCTCGGCATCCAGGAGGCCCAGTCTTGCTCGAATCCAGTCTCCTCGCTTTCGCCCGTCATGATGAATAGATGCAATGACCTTGAAGAAGCTCAGGAAGGAATAGAACAGTTCTTCGATGCGAGCCCTTCTCGGAACAAGGCTAGGGCGACCCATGCTTCTTCCTCGGCGGGCCGGGGAAGGTCATCGTCCGACATGAAATCGCGAACAATTCGCATACGCCGGTCGCCAAGCCCAATAGGATGGCTGCCACTGACCCAACTCGTTGCCCCCGTCGCCCCACGACATTGCTGTCGCCAACTTGAGAATACGAGCTTGTCCTTGCATCACGTTGAGGCCATAGAGACCTGCGTTGAAGGCAATCGTCGCCATCAGGTCGTCGCCGGCGGGACGCAGGATGTAATCCATGCCATCGAATGGAACGACTTGGGAGACTTTCGGCCAAGCGACGCCGCCTTCGACACCTGCAACAACCCAAAGACCTTTCTGATTGAGAAGAGCAGCCGCGTCGGCCCGTAAGTCTCGAAGATAAGGTTTCACCATAGACCTGCTAAGTTCAGGCAATGCGGACGTGATTAGCAGATTGACCGGCGTCCACTGCGCGCTGGAGCCAATCGGGCGAATCACCGTTGCCATCCCAAGTGTCGCAACTTGCGTGACGGCCATCCTACCCTAATTGATGGTTGGAACGACCTAGTAAAGGCAACGCCAGGGCAGTTGAACCGGGTCGGCGGTGTGAATTGATATTGCTACGCCACCAAAGCCCGTCGGCAGGCGGGAACCAAATCTTCTTACGCCAGAGGTAGTCACGCCTGGAATGGCCTTGGCGATCTGCCAATTAGGTGCGGCGCGCCGTCAATGCCGGGTAGCCGATTGAGTCTTTCCGCGTCGTACAAAAGGAATCGCTCGAGCCGCAGGCCGTTCCCGACCCGTATCGGCCGCCTGTCCAACACTACAATCTGACCGACACACAGCCCGCAGCGGTCATCCAAAAGATCTATACGGCCTGCGGTTTCGCGCATCTTTTTGTTATGATAACAAGTGTTACAATAAGTGTATTGAAAAGTGAACTGCGCAGCCAGACCTGACCGCTCCTCAAGCGCCGCGGCACTGGGGCGACCGTGATGGACTGCCAGGGAGGATGATCGACATGAGCACAGCTTTCAGCAATTCCGACCGGAAGCGACACATCCAGCGCGCGGATTTCGGGCGCGTTTCGGTCTTCTTCGGCGAGAAGAGCGGAAAATACCCGGACGGAAATCAGGTATTGATACGAGGCTCCGAGACTCGCGCGGCGTTCGACACGCCGCTTGTCGCCAACTACATTGGCCCCGAGTTTGACGCGACCGAGCTCGTGGTGATGGGTCATGTGCATGAGGACCATATGGCGGGGTTGCATCGCCTTCCTGACGCATCCATATATGTGCACGAACGGGATTTACCCGCGGCAAGGAGCTGGGACGGCATGATCGCCGCTTTCGGCAATGCGGAGTACGCGTCGGAGACGCTGCGCAGGTTCCAGCGCGAGTTCTTTTATGTGCCGCGGCCCGATGCGCAGGGCTACGCGGACGGCGCGCGCTGGGATCTGGGGCAGACCGGCATTCGCGCTTTCCACCTGCCCGGGCACACCGCCGGCCACACCGTTCTTCTTGTCGAACCGGAGGGCGTGGCTTTCACGGGCGACATCGACCTGACAGGATTCGGTCCGTATTATGGTGATGCGGGGTCCAGCCTGGCGGACTTCCGTCGCAGCCTGGCACGGTTGCCCGAGATTCCGGCCAAGGTTTGGGTCACGTCCCATCACCGGGGCGTTTATACCGATCGTAAACACTTCCTAAGTGATCTGGCTGCCTATGCGGCCAAGCTGGACGAGCGCGAACAGCGCCTTTTGGACTTGTTGCGCGAATCCCCCAAGACGCTGGAGCAGCTGGTCGAACATCGGTTGCTTTATCCGCCAGGCTTTGAAGGCTTGTGGGTCGTCAATGCCGAGACCCGCACGATTTCTCAGCATCTGGCAGAGCTGCTGGCCGACGGGCGGGTTGAGGTGAACGAAGACGGCGTCTACCGGGTGGGATGACATGTCCCGATGCGGATCGCTGAGGCAGCATCGCACCGGGTATGCTTCGGCAATGGCTTGACGATATCCGTCGCGTTCAGAAGTTGTGGCGGATTCCCAATGCGGCGCCGAACATGCTGTCCTTGCCGGCACCGGGCTGATAGCCGTTGTTGAAGGCAATCGATGCGGTGTCCAGGCACAGGCCGGCATGCCTTGCGTAAGCGGTGGTGAGGTACAGGTCCGTACGCTTGGAGAGGCGATAGTCGGCGATGAGCATCAACTGCCTCGGATTGCCGGCAGGCCTGAGCGCCGGCAAGGTCGAGGACCGGAACGTCTGGTAGTAGTAGTCCAGCGTCAGGCTCAGGGCCGGCGTCATCTCGTAGTAGACCCCGGCCCAGTACAGGTTGTCGCGCGTCAGTGTCTGCCCCGGCGCAGTCGACATGCTCCAGCGATATCCGGTCATCAAGATCGCGGGCCCGACAGCGTAGCTGGCTGCCGCTGCGGCCTTCTTGAAGGTCCCGGTGCCGGCGAAGCCGCCAATGCCGATGATGCTCGGGTTCACCTGGTCATAAGTCACGGTGGCGCCGAACGGACCTGCCGTATAGGAGGCGCGCGCGCCATAGCCGGTATCGCGGCGAAACTGGCCGGGCACCTCTCCCGAGCCACCAAGGCGGCCAAGATCCACAGTGCCGCTGCTCCCGCCGGTGCCAAAGCTCCAGTGGGCGCCGACGCTGACCGGGCCAAAGGTTCCTGAATACTTGAGGGTGTTGTCTTCGCGGTACACCGGCCCGATCTGGGCGATCACGGGTTCATACAGGCTCGACATGGCCGCTGGCGAGAAGTTGGCCAGTGCATCGAGCATCGAGGTGTATTGGCGACCGAAGGTAATCTTGCCGTAGCTGGCGCTCTGCAGGCCGACGAATGCCTGCCGGCCAAACAGGCGGCCGCCTTGCTGCAAGGTGCCATCGTCTCCGCCGACGCCGCTTTCCAGTACAAAGACGCTGCTCAGGCCGCCGCCGATTTCCTCCACGCCGCGCAGACCCCAACGCGAACCGGACAGGCCTTCGCCGTTCAACGCGTATCGATTGGCCGAGCCGCCTCCTGCGCTTTTGAAGTGTGTATCGATTTCAATGTTGGTGTCCACCGTCCCGTACAACGTGATGGATGCCTGGGCATGTGTCGTGCCTGCCAAAAGGCCATTTACTGCCAGTGCGATCACTAGGGGCTTGCCCCGGCAGCGTGCCACGTTGGACCGCACTCGGTGCTTCGCCTCGCGGGGTTGTTCCATGACGACAGCACCATTCTTGCTCAAGGCATTGCGCCAGAATGCATCCATCAACGATCTCCATATTTGTCAGTGTCCTGGCGGCTGCATGCAAAGGCATCGGCCGCGCACGCTTCTGAACCAGCCGCTGATTCGCGCGAATCGTGAATTAGCATAACGAGCGTGATGTTAAAGAGGAAGAGCGGGTATTCCCTGCGTAGTGTTAGGGAAGGCCCCGGGTGTTGTTGCTTGGGCGCATGCGAACGCGGGGTGCGCGACCGGGCTGTAGCGGCCGCACCACGCGCGCTTTGAAGCCGGCAGCCTGTTGCCGCAGCCTGGAATCGGGGACATAACGTTGATTCTGTAAAATCGGGCTTCTGGCAGCTAACCAGTTGGCATCCAGTTACCGAAATCCTCAGAAGACAGAACAGAACAATGGACAGCGACGACGATATCGAGCAGGTCCCAGCCCGGGGGCGTCCGGTCGGCGACCGCGAAGCGAAGCGCAAGGAGTTGCTGCGCGCCGCGTCAACGGTGATTGCACAGGAGGGATATGCCAATGCATCGCTGCGCAAGGTTGCCAAGCATGCTGGCTACACCACTGGTGCGGTGACCTATTACTTTGCGAACAAGGAAGAACTCGTCGTGGCGCTGATGGAAAGCGCCTTTGATCGTTTCGACGCGATGCTGGAGTCGGCCCGGGAAAGCGGTGATATCCTGGCGCCGTTCGAAAGCTGGATCAGGCTGACCGACCGCAGTGCGAGGTTCTGGCCGGCGACATCGGAGTTACTTGCGCAAGGACGGCACGAACCTGCTTTCGCGGAAGTCATCACCAGGCGCTATGCGCGTTATCGCCGCCTGCTCGCCATCATCGTCAAGGACGCGCAGGAACGAGGCACGGTCCGCAACGATATTCCGGCGGACATCCTCACTGACCAGCTCGTCGCCATGGGCGATGGGTGGATGATGATGTATCCCATTGAACCCAAGCGCTTCACGCCAAAGCGGATGCGGGCGCTCATTGATGCCTTGGCGGTGCTGGTTGCGCCCCCGCCGGGCGAGAAGAAGTCGGGCGAGCGTGCGGCGCGTGCATAGGAGGGGTCAGGGATGGCGGGTACGATCCAGCGCGCGGGCCACGTCAACCGCAGCTTTGGCGCCGGTTTCGATGGCACCGTCGATGCCGCCGACCCCGATGGGCGCAATGTCTGCCCCCGCAAAATGAATTCGGCCATGGGGCTGTCGTATCAACGGAGCTGCCTGAGTCAGGTTGCCGGGGCGGTGATGCATCCATCCGCCCTTGGCGAAGGGGTCGTTCGCCCAATCCTGGCAGACCGTGTCGACGACTTCGATGTCCGGGATAAAGTCCCGCAGCGCTTGCTGTACCGCCGCGCGGTCGTTGCCATCCAGCGCTGAGCTATCGCAGCAGAAGCACACCACCAGCGTGTCGCCATGGTCGCGCCGTTCGGCGTGGGCGGTATTGATGGGATGTTTTCCCGCCGGCGCGTAGATCACGAAGGGTTCGATCTCGCCCTTGACCCGTACCCAGATCTTGCTGGGCATGATCGGGTTCTTCTGCTCAATCATGGCGCGTACGGGTTGCGGCAGCGCGGGCGTGACAGATAATTCGCCCAGCATGTTCAGCGGCAACGCCACGACGGCACGCCGGGCCCTTACTTGCTGTCCATCGCGCGTGGTCACAATGACCTCGTGCCCGTGGTCTTCGACCGCGGCCACGGGCGTCGAAAGGCGCAACTCGGCCTTCGACTCGGCGCTCATGGCGTCGATCAGGCGACCGGTGCCGCCTTCGATCGGCCAGTGTCCGGCGATTTCCTTGAACGCGCTCCAGTTGCCGAAGCAGATCGCGCACCAGAACAGCATCTGGGCAAGTCCCTGCTCGTGTTCGTCGCAAACCAGGATGGACATCGCATTGACCAGCAGGTCACGGTCGTGCGCGGAGAGTTCAAGCGCGTCAAGCCGGTCGCCGACGGTTTGCTTGTCGATCGTGCCGACATCGGCGGCTGCCAGGTCATCCACCTGCGGAAAGTGCTTGCGGGCGTCGGCAAAGAAGCGTGCGACCAGCGGCGCGGTCAGCTGATTGAGTTCTTCCCACGTCCCGGCGTGCACCTCGCCGTCGGCGTGCCAGTAGGCTTTGCTCACCGGCATCGGTGTTGCCAGGCGGATGCCATAGCGCTTGAGTTCGCGCCAGACGTGTGCCTGGGTCCAGTGCACGTAGGTGCCGCCCAGATCGAGATGCAGGCCAAGGGCCTTTCCCCACCAGGTTCGGCCGCCAATCCGGTCACGCGCTTCGAGCAGTACCACCGAATGGCCCGCCATGCTGAGGTCCCGCGCAGCCGTCACGCCGGCGAAGCCAGCGCCGATCACGGCGACATCGTAGAGATTTGTCATCGGTATTTCCGTATCGAGATTCAGGTGAGGCAGGGGACTGCAAGGCCCTGCAGTCATGCAATCGCAGCGCTACCTCATGCGGCGCGCCTTGCGGTTCGAGCGTTCATCGAGCCTGCCTGCGACCTTCAGTGCGCCGTTCAGGGCGAACCAGCGCAGTGGCTCCGGCAGCGTCGACGGGGGACTGTGTTGCATCAGTATCGCAAGCAGCGGGTTCCCGATGCCGCAGATCCTCTCGGCCAGCATGTGTCCGACCATGCCCTGTGTGCCGACGCCATGTCCTGAGCATCCCGCTGCATAGTAGATGTTCCGATCCGCTCCGGTGGTGCCGATGACCGGGAGGCCATCGTCGGCATAGCTGATGTAGCCACTCCAGCAGCGCCGGATGGCGATACCCTTCAAATGCGGGAAGCGGTCGTGCAGGGCCATCCGCAGCGCGCGATACTGGGCGTGCTCGGGCACGTCAGGCGTCCGCGAGCCGAACGGGTAGCGCAGGCGTTTGGTCGTCACGACAAGCGTGTTGCGCGCCGTCAGGCGATGGCTTTCCATGACCCAGTGCATGGTCGTGATGCCTTCGCGACGCGGCCATCCAAGCGCCGCCAGCTGTACGGAAGAAAGCGGTTCGGTCTCCATGGCCGAGAGCCGCAATGGCACCACCTTGTCCGCGAGCAGGCCGAGCCGGGGCGTATAGGCGTTGGTCGCCAGGATCATGACCGGCGCACTGACGCTGCCGCGTGGTGTCTGCACCTTGATGGTCGGGCCTTCGGTGAAGGACAGCAACGGCGTGTTCTCGTGGATCGTCACGCCTGCCCTCAGGGCGGCGCGCCGCAGTCCCAGGACGTACTTGCCGGGATCGAGCGTGCCGCCGTTCGGCACATAGCTGCCGAACAGGAAGGCTGGCGGAATGCCGCGTGCGCGCATCTCGGCTTGGTCCAGATACTCCGACGAGCATCCGAGTTCGGTGCTGATCCGCATGTCGTCGCGCACCCTGGCTTCCTGCGATGGGTCGATGCCGGCACGAATCAATCCCGACTGGTTGTAGTCGCAGTCGATCCCGTGCTCCGCGAACTTGCCTTCGGCGAAGCTGACGCCGTCTTCATAGAAGCGGACGATCTGCTTCGCTTTCTCAAGGCCCGTGCGCTTGAGGAATCGGTCGTACTTGAGACCCTGCCCACCGGCCAGATAGCCTGCATTGCGGCTGCTCGCTCCGTAGCCGCAGAATTCGCGCTCGAGAACGATCACGTTCACGCGGTGCCGGGCAAGCTCCAGCGCCGCGCAAAGCCCGGCAAAGCCGGCGCCGACGATGACCACGTCCGCGTTGGTGTGGCCATCGAGTGGTGGCTGCAGGTCGGCCGGCTTTTCAATCCAGCCGCCCAGCGTTCGATATGTCTTGAAGTCTTCAGTCACGTTGCCGCTTTCCTTCGTCCGGGAATCAATGCTGCGCAGGCACGAGCCTCTCGTGCCTGCCGGGAATGCCGCGTCAGGCGACCATGGGCGTGTCCGGGGATGGCCGCGCGCCGTTAGCAGTGCCACGCCCTTCGTCGGCTACGGCCTCGAGCGAGCGGTTGGTCGTGCGCGGGCCGAACAGGGCGACTGGGATGGAGAAGAGGATGTAGCAGGCTGCCGCCGCCACCATCACGCCCGTCATGCCACCAGCGGAGAACAGCGCGGCGCCCAGGACGCCAGCCGCAGCGCCGCCGAACCGCCCGCCAGAGATCACGATCCCGCTCCCCAGGGCACGCAGCTGCGTCGGGATCGTCTCCGGGATGTAGGTGTAGTATGCGTTGACGACGAGCCCGGTGATGATGGAAGCAAGACCGCCCGCACCGATCACCACCCAGCTTGTGGACGAGATCCCGAGCACGACCAGCGGCAGTGCGCAGAGCACGGACACGACGAGAATAGTGGACTTCCGCTCATACCGGTCGAGGAACAGCATGGCGACGAACGGCGTGACGCCATAGATCACGTTCCACAGGAACAGGATGTAATACGCATGTTCCTCGGAGTATTTGAGGCTGTAGACGAGCGAGTAGACACCCCACTGCCCGAACAGGTAATAGGCAAGCGTGGCGCCGAAATAGCCGAGGGTGAGAACAGCTATGGTCCGCAGAACGGCCTTGTCGTTGATCAGGTCGCGTAGCGTCGGTGCTGCGGCGTTCTGCCGAGTGGCGGGAACTCCGGGTTCGTCGAGCGGACCCCGGCGCAGCGCACGCGCTTCCAGCTCGCTGACGATGCGTTCGGCGCGGTCGGATCGCCCCCGCGAGACGCACCAGCGCACCGATTCGGGCAGGATGACGCGTGCCAGGGGAGCAATCAACAGGCCGATGCTGCCGGCCAGGAACAGGTTGCGCCAGGCACCGGTACTGCTGTGCGGCAGATAGAACATCGCCAGTGCCGCGGCGCCGATGCCGGAGACCACGAAGCCGATCGTTACGATGGAAACGAAGCGGCCACGTGCCTTGCCGGGAAACATCTCGGCGATATAGACGAGCAATACCGATGTGGCTGCCTGCACGCCGATACCGGTGACGACCCGGGAGGCCAGGATGGTCTCGTAGGTCGGCGCGAGCGCCGTCGCCAGCGCGCCCAGCGAGTACAGCACGGTAGTCCAAACCAGGACCGAGCGTCGTCCCCATTTGTCAGACAGTCTTCCTCCCGCCAGCGCTCCGATGATCATCCCGATGAAGAAAGCGCTGCTGATCAGGCCGATCTGTTCGGTGCTCAGATTGGTGTGGGCTTTGATCGTTGGGCTGGCGTAGGCAAAGATGGCGTTGTCGTAGTACTCCAGCATCAGGTTGGCCGCGAGCAGCGCGGCCCAGATGTAGTGGGAAGCCATCACCGGCAGGCGGTCCAGCCGCGCAAGAATGCTGGATGGCTTATCCGGTCTCGCGACCGTGTTCGGACGATTCATGTTTGTGTCTCCATCAGCGTTGTCGCTGTTCTATTTTTTTGGTTTTCATGTGCCGCGGCCTTGATGTGCAAACGGGGCCGCGGCTTCTGGCCGTCAGCCGGCTCCGCAGCCGGCTACCGCAATGGCGCGGATCTCGATGAGGAACTCGGGGCGGGCCAGTTGGCTCACGCCGACGCCTGTCCACGAGGGATAGCGGTCGGGGAGGTATTCATCCTTGACCTTCACAAACGCCTGGATGTCGCCGCGCAGGTCAGTGTGGAAAGTCATGATCTCCACGATGTCGGCCATGCTTGCTCCCGCGGCTTCGAGGACCGCCTTCAGGTTCTCAAACGCCTGCCGGGCCTGTGCTTCCATGCCTTGGCGCACCGTGGCTGTCGCCAGGTCGAAGCCTACTTGGCCGGACACCCAGATCATGTCGCCGACACGGGTCGCCGACGAGAAGTGAAGCTGGTCGTAGTGCCTTGCCTGTGCAAGTCCGGGATTGATCATCTGTCGTTTCATGGGCGCTTCTCCGTGCAAGGCCATATCAGGCGATCTGGCGGAAGATAGGCGAGCGGAACGGATCGCCTTCATTGAGCTTGGCCATTTCTGCGCTGAACAGGGGCCCGTTGCGGGCATAGCGCGGGTTCGACGTCGGCAAGGCACGGAACGTGGCGTCGTCACCGAAGAATCGAAGCACCAAGGTATGGCGGGTCGGACAGTCGGCGTCGACGGCGGCTCCTCCGTGCAGCGAGCGCGGATGTAGGAATACGACGTCGCCGGGCGTCACGCCCCAGGAGAGCACGTCCCAGGCGTTCGGATCTTCGGCGAGTTCCTTGTCGATATGCGGCAGTCGCGGCAGGGTCCCATCGCCGTACAGCGGATCGGTCGGGTCATCGGCATTCGCGAAGCTGGCCCCGTCGTACTGGATGCCGAGATGGGAGCCGCGAATGATCTCCAGCGAGTTCTTCTTTGGAATGGGCTGGAACGTGATCCAGGCATTGCCCCAGTGCCTGCCGGCCCAGGGCAGGTTCGCGGTGTCCTGATGCCACGGGCCGCGGCCGCTTCTACCACCTTCCTTGGCGAACACCTCCTCGGCGAAATACCACACATGCTCCGACCCCCATAACTCCTGGAATACCTGTCCGAACGGCAGCGTTTCGACAAGGTCGTCAAGCTTGTCCTTGACGACCGGATTGGCGTTATCGATATGGGTCTGCAAGCTGGTGCCGTCCAGCGAGCGGAAGTGATACGGGCCTGGGTTGGCGATATTCCACTTGAACGCCTCATAGCACTGAGCAAGTTGCACCGGGTTGAGGCAGTTCTCTACAAGTACGGCGCCGTCATTGCGAAACGCCTCTCGTTGGGATGGGGTGGTGAGCAAGATAGGTCTCCTTCATTCGTCGGTGATGGACGCTGGCCGGCGCAATGCAAGAACAATAACTCGCAATCCTAATTAAAACAACATGTGTTGTGTTAAAGTGCGGACGTGATGATCGCGCGGGGTTGGGCGGCTCGGTGAAGGTCAGGCCGAAGGCATCCGCGCGCGTGGTTGACCGAGAGCATGAAATTCCATGTCTGGAACGCAGCGGGTCGGCTGGATCACGGCCGGCAGGTATGAGGCTGCGCGTCGCCTCGGCCTGGATGACCTGGTCCGGCGGAAGGGGATTTGCGCACCGAGCCGTCTGAGCAGCGTGGCGAGCGTGTCGACACGTTGCAGCGGCTCTTCGCGGAATGGAGGGAATGTATGCAAGCGCGGTTCGACGCGCGCGTCTTGCCAACTACCGTTGCTGCCCTGCCGGATCCTGTCGGGCGCCGATCTGCCGGGGGTCAGGCGACATCCGGGCCAGGTAGCGAGCCACCGCCGGGATGTCTTCGTTCGACAAGGTGGCGGCGATGCCGTCCATCGCGCCGCTTGCGTCATGGCGCTCGCCGCTCTTGAACGCGGCAAGCTGGTGCGCGATATAGTGCTCTGCCTGGCCCGCAAGGCGCGGTGCCAGCTCCTTGCCCGTCAATGCTTCCCCATGGCAGGCCTGGCAGCTGCGCGCCTGGACCACGGCCTTGCCGCGCGCCTCGAGCGCGGCGTTCTCCATCGCATCCGGGCTGCCGGCGGGTGCCTGCCTTGCGTAATAAGCCGCCAGTGACCGGATCTGTTCGTCCGTCAGGTTCCTGGCGAGCGGCCCCATGGTGAGGTTGTCGCGCTGCCCGTTGGCGAACGCGCGCAATTGCGCCTCGAGATACGCTGCCGGCTGTCCGGCCAGAGCAGGGTACTCCGCGTTCCGGGATTGCCCGTGCGGGCCATGGCAGGCGAAGCAGGTCTCCGCAAACTGGGGCCAGGGGCCACTGGCCTGGCTTGCCTGGGCCTGGCGGTCCAGCGCCGTGCTGAACCGATGGTAGTCCAACAGGTCGGGAACGAGGAAGGCCGCCGCTGCCGCCGCTACCGCAGCCGTCGCGAACATCATGCGCTTCATCTTCATTTATGCCCCCGGGACGGGAGAGGGCAGCGGCGCTTGGAGCGCGCCGAGTGCATGCAGGGCGGCACGGTGTCCCGAACGCACGGCGCCGTCCATGGCGCCGGCCCAGATGTCGGCCGTCTCGGTCCCCGACCAGATCAGCCGTCCCAGCGGCGGATGCAAGTGCTGGCCCAGCTTTGTCCAGAACCCCGCGGGCATCGGATTGATGCAGCTCATCGACCAGGGGTCGACCTTGCCCCAGTCAAGGTCGTGGTATTGCGTGGGCTTGAGTGCCTGGTCTCCGAATGCCCTGGCATAGATGGCGGACAGGATGGGCTCGGCGGCTTTCGGGTCGGCCGGCAGGTAGGCGGGCTTGACGAAGGCGCTGAGCACGCCGACCGAGCCGTCCGGCGGCGAGTTGTCGACCGACCAGATCAGCGGGCCGTCGAGCGGCACCACCTGGCCGTTGAAGCCCTTCTCCCGCCAGAACGGCCGTGAGTAGACATGTGCGGCCTTGCGCATGGGCGCATGGGCAGGCCAGACGCGGTGCAACTGTGCCCGACCGGCGGGCAGAGGCGGATCGAACACAATCTGCTGGCACAGCGCCGGGTTCAGCGCGGCAATCACGTGGCGCGCGCGCACCACGCCCTGGTCGGTATGCAGTTCGACGATGTCGCGGTCCCAGCTGACGATCTTGCGCACTGGGCAGGACAATCGAACCTTGTCGCCGAGGTCTTGCGCCATCCGGATGCTGAGAATCTGCGAGCCGCCGACGAAGCGCGTTTCCTGCGCGCCGTCCTTGATCTTCTCGAGCGTGTCGTAGTCACTGTTCGCGCTGTTGATCACCGACAGGTAGTGCAGCAGCCCGAGTTGTGCGGGCGGCGCGCCGAGCGACAGTGTCGCCGCCATGCTGAAGGAGAACTTCTCCTCGTTGCTCAGGCCTTGCCGCGCCAGCCAGTCGCCAAGCGTCAACTTGTCGTATTCCGCCGCCTTCGATGCCTTCCATGGCGCGCCACTGGGTACGCCGCGCGCCATCTCGCTGAGCCTGGCGGCAACCTGTCCCTGGGCGCCGATGCCCCCATGCAGGTCCTGCGTCACGCGGAGCTTGTCGGCGAGGAATACGGTCTTGCCCGCGTAATAGGTGCCGAAGGTCTCGACGCCGAGCTCGCGCGCCAGGTCGGCAATGGCGGTCTGGCCGGGGCCGATCCACTGGCCGCCCGCTTCGGAGACTACGCTGTTGCCAAGGTCGTGGTTATAGGTGCGGCCGCCGACGCGGTTGCGCGCCTCCAGCACGACGAAGGACTGGCAGCCGGCGCGCTGCAGGTCGCGCGCGGCGGTCAGCCCGGCCAGGCCGGCGCCGAGGATGGCCACGTCCAGCACGTCGCGCTGGGCGCGTGCAGCGCCCGCGCGCAGTGGCGCGGCGTTGGCGGCATGCGGTGCGGCGGCCGCCGCCAGCGATGCGGCGCCCGCCGCTGCCGCAAGGCCGAGCAGCCGCCGCCGCGTGTGGGAGTCCGGCCCGGAGGCGGGCGCTCTTTTCCGTACCGCCTCGACCTGTGCCGCGCCAGGTCGGCGCCTTGTGTGCTCGCTCATTTTTTCGGTGAAAGCCAGAAATAGGATATGAAGCCGAATATAGGACGAAAAGACAAACAAGTCAAAAGCCCGTGGTACGACGTGGCTTCGGCATCGCTATGCGCCGGATCGCACGCGCCCGGGCAGGGAATACCCTGTCTTTTTTCTTCTTTCTATCTTTGTCATAGTTACCTAACTTTGTTGTGTTGGCCTATGAGAAAGGCCGATACGGAATGACAGGAGTTCACCCATGGATCAATCCAAGCGCAAGGCTTTCGCGGAGGACGGGGCCGTCCTTATCGAAGGCTGTCTCAATGCGGAACAGCTGGCACGGTGCAGGCACGCGTACGACTGGGGCGTCGAGAACCCCGGTCCCAACGCACACAGCCTGTTCGACGGCTCGGTGCAGAAGTCGCATGTCGACAACGCGAATCCCTTTGCCAAAGGCAGGCTGGATGAGCTGGCCGCGGCGCTGCCCTTTGGCTGCTTGCTTGCCGACCTGTGGGGCTCCGAGCACGTCTGGTATTTCGCCGAGGAACTGTTCCTGAAGACCGGCGGCAAGGCAGGGCGCTCGCCCTGGCACCAGGACACTTCCTACCTGCCCTGGGCCGGCAAGCACTTTGCCAACGCCTGGATCAGTTTCGAGGCCGTTCCCAAGCGCAACGCGCTGGAGATCGTCCGCGGCTCGCATCTGGGCACGCGTCACGACGGCAGCACCTTCCAGAACCCGGACGATCCCACCGAGCCCTTGCACGGTGGTGGCGTCTGGCCGCGGCTGCCGGACATCGAGGCCGAGCGCCGCGTCAATCCCGATGCCTACGACATCGTCTCCTGGGCGACCCGGCCCGGCGACGTGCTGCTGCTGCATCCCGGCGTGCTGCATGGGGGCGGTGCCGTCGACGCCGATTTCCCGGATCGCCACACCCTGGTGATGCGCTTCTTTGGCGACGATGCGGTCTTCAGTCCGCTGCCGGAGCACAGCGATTCGGGCTTCACGCCGGCGGGCGTCCTGTTTGTCGAGGAACTGGCATCGCTGAAAGCAGGCGATCCGTTCCGTTCCCCCTGCTTCCGTCAAATCTTCTGATGACGACCCCAACCATGAACCGACAATCCATCATTCCAACCGGCGCTGAGGCGCTCTACGACGCCCTCCATTTTTCACCGGCGACCCGGGTTGGCGACACCATCTGGGTCTCCGGGCAAGTCGGCATCGACGCCACCATGACCCCGGCAGAAGGGATGGAAGCGCAGGCGCGGCTCGCCTTCGAATCCCTGAAAGCGGTACTTGCGGCCGCCGGCGCCAGCCTGGCCGACGTCGTCGAACTGACGACCTATCACACCAGCCTTCGCAGCGAACTGGCCGACTTCACCAGGGTGAAGGACGAGTACATCCCGAATCGTTATCCGTCCTGGACTGCGGTCGGCGTGACCGAGCTGGCGTTGCCGGCGCTCTGTATCGAGATCCAGGCGGTTGCGGTAGCGGGCTGCGGCGCAACCTGAGTCCCGGTTGCTGTCAACAACTGCCGTTATTTTGCACCTATGTTTGTCATAGTGTCCTATGTTCGGCACTTTGTTTAAAAAATAAGAAGCCGGGACAGTAACCGGTTGAACCTGGTGGTAGGAGACACAGATGAAATACACGACATGGTTGATCAGCGCGGCCGTTGCGCTCGGTGGCGCAGCTTACGCCGCCGCTCCCGAGCAGGACATGGCCCGGCTCGGCAAGGACCTCACCCCGGTGGGTGCCGAGCGCGCCGGCAACAAGGACGGATCCATTCCGGAATGGACCGGTGGCGACATGAAGGCCCCCGGCGGCTGGAAGCCCGGCACGCCGCGCCCCGATCCCTATGCGAACGACAAGCGCCTGCTGTCGATCGACGCGTCCAACGTCGACCGCTACAAGGACAAGCTCGCACCCGGGCAGGTCGAGATGGTCAAGACCATCCCGGGCTACCGCATGGACGTCTATACGACGCGCCGTTCCTGCGGCTTCCCAGACTTCTACTACGAACGCACGAAGAAGAATGCGGCGAGCGCCAGGCTTGCCGACAACGGCCAGAACCTGGCCGAGGCGCTCGGCGCCGGCGTGCCGTTCCCGGTCCCGCAGAGCGGCGTCGAAGCGATGTGGAACCACAAGCTGCACTGGAAGGGCGAGGGCTTCCAGATGAGCTACGCGGGCTACATCCCGCCCAAGGGCAGCGAAAGCATCGGCGAGCCGCTCGGCCAGGAGGAATGGCAGATGTCGCCGATGTGGTCGCCGTCGAACAAGGGCGTCGCCGACGCGCGCGGCATCGAGAGCCTGTACCTCAATACCTTCACCAGCCCGCCGTCGATCGCCGGCGATGCCACGCTCACGCAATACAAGTTCGCCGAGGCCAACGACGTCTGGTTGTACTTTGCCAGCCAGCGCCGCGTGCGCCGCGCGCCGACGTATCAGTACGACGCGCCGCAACTCAATACGGAGAACCTGCTGACGGTCGACCAGTACATGCAGTTCAACGGCCCGTTGGATCGCTACGACTGGAAGCTGATCGGCAAGAAGGAGATGTACGTCCCGTACAACACGTACCGCGTCAACTCGTCCACGAACAAGGTCGAGGATGTCGTCAAGCCGAAGTTCCTCAGCCGCGACCACACGCGCTACGAGCTGCATCGCATGTGGGTGGTGGAGGCCACGCTCAAGTCCGGCATGCGCCATACCTTCCCCAAGCGCGTGTTCTACCTCGATGAAGACACCTGGACCATCCTGGTGGAAGACATGTACGACGCGCAAGGCAAGGTCTGGCGCACGACCGAGATGGGGCCGTACATGGCCTGGGAAATTCCGGCGTGCGTGTGGGCGGCCAACACCAGCTATGACCACCAGACCCGGCGCGCGGTGCTTGATCGCGTGGTCGCCGGCCACAAGGAGCCGGACTGGCTGGCCGCGCGCGAAGGGCGCCTGAAGGAGAAGACCTTCGAGCCGGAGGGCCTGCGCCGCTTCACCACGCGATAAAGCCGTGCGACAAAGGAGGAGACAATCATGAAACTGCGCGAAGTCGCAGAAGTGCGAGTGGACCGGGCGTTGGTTCGCACGGTGATGCTGGGTGTGCTGGCGGCGGCGGATGCCGGATCGGCTTACGCCGCCCAGTGGACCCTGGATAACGGCTGGCAGGTGGCCTTCGATTCAACCGTCTCGTTCGGCGTGGCGGTGCGCACGTCGAAAACGAACTGCAGCTTCGTCGGCAACGACAACGGCGGTTGCGTCGGCGACGCGCCGACGCCGCTGCAGCAGAGCAACCCCGCCGTGTTCTCGTCGAGCCTTGACGTGCTGCGCCTGAACCAGGACGGCGGCAACCTGAACTACAAGCGCTGGCAGCCGGTGTCCGCCAATGCGCAGTGGACCAGTGACCTGTACATCAAGGCCTCGGACGGCTGGAGCGGGCTGCTGCGCGGTGTCGTCAACTACGACTTCGCGGTCGACCACACCCGGCGCAGCGACCTCGATCCTTCCGCGCGGAACTTCGCCACCAGCAACCCGCGGCTGCTCGATGCCTACGTGACCAAGGAATTCGACATCGGCGAGCAGCAGGCCCGTGTGCGCGTCGGCAATCAGGTGCTCAGCTGGGGCGAGAACCTCTACATCCCGGGCGGCGTGAACTCGATCAATCCGATCTACCTGCCGTCCGCGCACCAGCCGGGCACGCCGCTGAAGAACCTGTTCATCCCGTCGCCGATGGTGTCGGCCAGCTCCTCGCTGGGCCCGGACCTGGGCATCGAGGCCTTCTACCAGTGGAAGTGGAACAGCTTTGTGTTCGATGCGCCCGGGACCTTCTTCTCGGCCAGCGATTTCGTGGGCAGCGGCGGGCGCGGCCTCTATATCCCGACCTCGACGGTCAACGCGGCGCTGGGTGCCGCGGGCATGCCGCCGCTTCCGCGCGCCACGATCGGCGACAACGGCACCAGGATCGTCGGCATCAATCCTGCGACCGGGCTGCCCTACAACCGCCGCCTCAGCGCCGGCGAGCTGGCGAACCCCGCCACCAACCCGGTGGGGCCGCTGCTCGGCACCGGCACATTCGTCCCGCGCGGCCCGGACAACAAGCCGACCAACGCCGGGCAGGGCGGGCTGGCGCTGCGCTACAAGTTCCCGGATACGGGCAACGAGCTCGGCTTCTACTACCAGCACTACAGCGACAAGGTGCCGTTCGTCAGCTACCAGGTGGGCAACACGACGGCCAACCCGTTCGGCTGGCAGGCGTCGCTCGACTACGGCAAGAACCGTGACCTGTTCGGCCTGTCGTACAACTTCCAGGCAGGCGAATGGGTGATCGGCACCGAGCTGTCATATCGGCCGCGGGATGGCGTTGCGATCGACCCCACCACGGTGATCGATCCGGGCAACCCGTACTACTGCAATGCACTGGCCGATTTCACAGTCAAGCCTGTTGGCAGCAGCTGCAAGGGCTGGGTCGACACGCAGCACTACCAGCTGCACCTGACCGGCATCCACATCATGTCGCCATCGGGATCGTTCGGCTGGCTGCTGCGCGCGCTGGGCGCGACCGAGGGCACCCTCACCGCCGAAGGCGCGCTGGCGTACTACCCGAAGCTCAAGCTCAACGCCGGCATTCCGTATGCGGTCACCGCCGACTACAAGCTGCCGACCAGGCTGTCGGCGGGCATGGTGCTCGCGGCGTCCGTGACCTATCCCAACATCTTCGGCACGCGTGCGTCGCTGTCGCCGGATATCGCGGTCATGCAGGGCATCGGCGGCTATTCGGCAACGGCATTGCCGGGTTTCGTCCAGGGCGCGGGCGCCGCCGTGATCGGTGCCACCATCGACTTCAAGACCAAGCCGGGGACCAAGATGCGCCTGGATTACACCCACAACTGGGGCGGTAGCGGCAGCAACCTGCTGCGCGACCGCGACTTTGTTTCCCTCAGCATGACTACCGCCTTCTGATGCTCGCACGTCTGATCACCCGTTTAGAAGCTGCCCTGTTCGGGCATCGCCTTCCTTTCCTGCTGCTGCTGGCGGGATTCACGGCAGCCATGGGCGTGCTGGGGGCGAAGCTCGAGCTCGAGGCCGGCTTCGAGAAGCAGCTGCCGCAGGGCCATGAGTACATCAAGACCTTCGAGCAGTATCGCGACCAGCTGTTCGGGGCCAACCGGCTGACCATCGCGGTCCAGGCCCGCGACGGCGACATCTGGAACGCTCAGGCGCTGACCCAGGTGCTCAAGGTCACCGAAGCCGTCACCTACCTGCCAGGCGTGGACCGGGCGAGCGTGACGTCACTGTGGACGCCCAATGTCTTCTTCACCGAGATCACCGAGGACGGCTTCCGTGCCGAGGCGGTGACCGGCGGCGACGTCGTGCCGGAGAAGCTCTCACCGGAGGTCATCGAAAAGGTGCGCCAGCGCGCCACTGCCGGCGGCCATATCGGCACCCTGGTGGCGCGTGACCAGACCAGCGCGCTGATCACCGCCGAGCTGGGCGATGTCGACCCGGGCACGGGCAGGAAGCTCGACTACATCCAGTTCAACCGGTTGCTGGAGGAGAAGATCCGGCGCCCGTTCGAGAACGCAGAGGTCGAAATCGAGATCATCGGCTTTGCCAAGCAGATCGGCGACATCGCCGACCGCGGCGCCGACGTCACGCGCTTCTTCGGCATCGCTTTCCTGCTCACCGGCCTCGCGGTCTATTGGTATTGCCGCTCGGTGCGCCTGACGCTGCTGCCACTGGGCTGCTCGCTGGTGTCGCTGGTCTGGCAGTTCGGCACGCTGCGGCTGCTCGGCTATGGCCTCGATCCGCTGGCGATCCTGGTGCCGTTCCTGGTGTTTGCGATCGGCGTCTCCCATGGGATCCAGCAGATCAACTTCATCGTCCGCGAGGTTGCGCATGGCACCGACTCGGCCATCGCCGCGCGCCGCAGCTTCACGGGTCTGCTGATTCCGGGGTCGCTGGCACTGGTCACCGCGCTGGTGAGCTTCGTCACGCTGATCCTGATCCCGATCCCGATGATCCGCGAGCTGGCGATCACCGCGGCGATCGGCGTGGGCTACAAGATCATCACAAACCTGATGATGCTGCCGGTGGCAGCGTCCTACTTCCGCTTTACGCCAGAGTTTGCCAGGCGGGCGCTGGCGCGGCGCGAGCGCCACAACGGCTGGCTGGAGGCGGTCGCGCGGATCGCGCAGCCTCGCTACGCGCTCGCCGTCACCCTTGCCGGCACGGCGGTGTTCGGCGTGGCGTTCTGGCAAAGCCAGGGCCGGCACGTCGGCAGCCTGCAGGCCGGCGCGCCCGAGCTGCGCGCGGATTCGCGCTACAACCAGGACGTCGCGGCGATCATCGACCGCTTCGACGTGGGCCTGGACTGGCTGACCGTCGTGTTCGAGGCCAAGGGGGAGCGGGAGGGCGAGGTGTGTTCCCGTGCCGACCAGCTGCTGTTCATCGACGATTTCGCCTGGCGCATGGCCAGCGTCACGGGGGTGGTCTCGACCGATTCGCTGGCCGCGCAGCTCAAGCTCTACAACGTCGGCATGAATGAGGGCAGCCCCAAGATGGCCACCGTGACGCGTGATCCGCGCGGGCTGGGTTCGCAATTCCAGGGCGTGAACAACCGTATCGCCGGACTTTCGTCGAGCGACTGCCGGGTGCAGGGCGTCAACCTCTACCTGCCCGACCATCGCGCAACCACGATCAAGTCCGTGGTCGGGGCCGTCAGGGAGTTCCGCGACGCCAACCGGCTAGACGGTGTGGCGATCCGGCTGGCGAGCGGCAACGCGGGCGTCCAGGCGGCCACCAACGAGGTGCTGGAGGAGAGCGAGCTGCCCATGATGCTCTACGTCTACGCCGCCATCCTGGCGCTGGTGTTCCTGGTGTATCGGGACTGGCGCGCGATGGTCGCCTGCTGCCTGCCGCTGACCGTGGCCACCTGGATCGGCTACTGGTTCATGAAAGAGCTGGAGATCGGCCTGACGGTAGCGACATTGCCGGTGATGGTGCTCGCAGTCGGCATTGGCGTCGACTACGCCTTTTACATCTACAACCGCCTGCAGGTGCAACTGGCCAACGGCCTTGAATTCACCCGGGCGCTGGAAGCCGCGATGAAGGAGACGGGTCTCGCCACCGTTTTCACCGCGATCACGCTGTCGGTCGGCGTGGCCACCTGGATGTTCTCGAGCCTGAAGTTCCAGGCCGATATGGGCGCGCTGCTGACCTTCATGTTCCTCGTCAACATGGTCATGGCAATCACGCTGCTTCCGGCGTTCGCGGCGGTGCTGGAGCGGTTCTTCCCCCGGCGCGGTGCGGTGCACATGCCGGAAATCCTGAAGCACTAGCGACAAGGAGATGCTTTCGATGCCTTCTTACCGATCTCTCTCCCTGGCCGCGATCGCGCTGTCGCTTGCCTGCCCGGTCCGGGCCGCAGAATCTGCGAACCAAGCTGCGAGCCAGCCATCAATCAAGCCTTCAACCCAGCCTGCGAACCAGCCTGCGACCCAGCCCGCCGCCGCGCCGCGCTGGCCCACCATGGAGCCGGCCCGGCGCGTGGCAAACGTCCATACGGCACCGCTGCTCGCCTCCGCACGCGCCGGCGGCCGCACCGTCGCGGTAGGCGACCATGGCGTCATCCTGCTGTCCGATGACGGCATCCGTTTCCGCCAGGCGAAGTCGGTGCCGGTGCGCACGCTGTTGACTTCGGTCCAGTTCGTCGATGCGCGGCGCGGCTATGCCGCGGGCCACGATGGCGTGGTGCTCGGCACGCAGGACGGCGGCGAGACCTGGGCGCTGCTGCGCAGCGAACCCGGCGTGGAGCAGCCCATCCTTGCCCTCCATTTCGACACGCCGGAACACGGCTTCGGCGTGGGCCTGTATGGCTGGGCGATCGAGACCCGCGACGCAGGCCGGAGCTGGACCGAGCGGCGGATCGAGGCCGGCGAGAACGCTGACCGCCACCTGCTGCACCTGTTCGCCTCCGGCCGAGGCACGCTGTTCATCACGGGCGAGGCCGGCACCATCCTGCGCTCCACCGACCGGGGCAAGTCGTGGCAGGCGGCGTCCGGGGCGGACAAGGGTTCGCTCTGGTACGGGCTGGCGCTGTCCGACGGCACGCTGCTGGTTTGCGGCATGCGCGGCCACCTCTACCGCAGCAGCGACGATGGCAGGACGTGGCAGGCGGTTGCCTCGCAGACCACGCAATCGCTGACCGGCATTGCCGAACTTGCCGACGGCAATGTCGTCGTGGTCGGCATGGGAGGAATCGTGCTCGACAGCCGAGACAAGGGCAGGACCTTCGCGGCCACGCAACGTCCGGACCAGGAATCGCTCACCGCGGTGCTCGCGGACGGCGCGCGGCCGCTGCTGCTGTCGATGGCGGGGCCGCTGCCAGGGGCGGGTCCCGGCGGGCGCTAGCCGCTGGCGCGCCTCCCTACGAAAACGGAAACTCCATGCGTCGCTCAGGAGCCTGAGCGGCATGGCTTCATCACCCTGAATTCTTCAAGCAACGCCAAACAACTCTCAAGGAGACAACCATGGCAAAGCACCCCGTCGTCGTCTACGGCGCAAGCGGCTATACCGGCATGCTGATCATGGACTGGCTGATCGACCAGAACATCCCGTTCACAGCAGTCGCACGTAACGCTGGCCGTGCCAGGGAAATGATGGCGCAGCGCGTCGTTCGGCTCGAGTCCGCCGAGTATGAACTGATCGAGGCGGATCATGATGTGGACACGCTCGTGAAGGCCTTCAGCGGCGCGAAGGTGGTATGCAATACCGTAGGGCCGTTCTCCACGGTCGGGCTGGTCGGTGTCGAAGCCGCGCTGAAGGCTGGCTGCCACTACCTCGACACCACCGGCGAGCAGCCCTACATCCGCAAGGTGCGCGACCAGTTCGGGGAACTGTTCCGGCAGGCCGGGCTGCTGGTGTCGTCCTCTAATGCGTACATGTACACGTTCGCCGAGATCGCAGCCGAACTCGCGCTCGAGACGCACGGAGTCGATGCACTGGAGACGGCCACGTTGACCCGCGGTCCGCGCGGAGCCAGTGCCGGCATCAGCGTGGGCTCGACCGCGACGATCTTCGAAGGCTATCGCCACGAATCTTGCTATTTGTGGGAAAAGAAGCTGACGCCGCACGCACCGCATGCGTCGTTCAATGTCGTCGATCCCGCTTTCATGCAACCGGTGTTCTGCTTGCCCTGGGGCGGCACGTCGTTGCCCGTCTACTTCGAGCAGGATCCGCGCGTGCGCAGCTGCATCTCCAGCGTGGGCTTCTACGACAACAACGCGATGCAGATGGTTCACGCGCTCGGCCAGAAATGGGATGCCGAGTACAAGGACTTGCCGCGCGAGCAACAGGACGCGGTGCTGAAGCAGATCGTCGATTCAACTACGCCGGCGATGCCGCCGCGCGAGCGCACCACGGTGCAGCGCACGGTTGACTTTGCCATCGGCCGCGGCCAGCTCGCCTCGGTGCGGGCGACCGTGCACGGGACCACGCCGTACATCGCCACCGGTGCGATCCACGCGGCCGGCGTCATCAAGCTGCTCGACGGCGACACCGCCAGGGTCGGCTTTGCCTCTGGCTCGAAGGCGTTCGGGCACCGCTACCTGCTCGGCTTCCTGGAGCAGCGGGGCCTGGCGCGCGCGACGGTGTCGCACCTGTAACTGCCATGCCGCGCTTGCTCCGGGGCAAGCGCGGCGAGTTGGCTACACCGCAGTTTCTGAGGAATAAATGAAATGGCAGTGATCGATTTTTTTGACCGGGGGTGGCGCATCAACCCTCACGGCATCGCCTACATCCAGGACGAGCGCCGGTTTTCGTTCCAGGAGATCGGCGAATTGTCCTGCCGCATCGCCAACGGGCTGATCGAAGCAGGGTTCGGCAAGGAGACGAAGGCCGCCGTGTGGGCGGACAATGACGTCAGCGCCTGGAGTTGTGCACTGGGAACGTGGCGCGCCGGGATGGTGTACATCCCGGTCAACGGGCGCAACGTTCCCGCCGAGAACCAGTACATACTCGATGCATTCGACTGCGAGGTGCTCTTCTTCCAGGAGGTCTTCGCGCCGGTGATCGAAGGGCTGCGCGCCAGCCTGCCCAAGATCAGGCTCTGGGTATGCGTCGATGCGGACCTGCCGTGGGCGCCGTCGCTCGCGACCTGGAGCGCGGGCCAGTCCGCCAATGCACCGCGGATCGAATACCAGATGGACGACGTGGTGACGTTGTCGGCTACCGGCGGTACGACAGGCAAGCCCAAGGGCGTGATGAACACGCACCGCGCCTATCAGGTCTACTTCGCGCAGTTCATGATGGCGTTCCCCTACGGGACGGAGCGGCCGGTGAACCTCGCGGCGGCACCGATGACCCACACAGCCGGCATGCTCTCGCTACCTTGCACGGCGCGAGGCGGCACCGTCGTGGTCGTCACCAAGCCGGATCCGGCATCCGTGCTCGGCGCGATTGCAACGCACCGGGTCACGGAGTTCTTCCTGCCGCCGACGGTCATCTATCGCCTGCTCGACATCCCCGGAATCGAGAAGCAGGATTTTTCGTCGCTCAAGTGCTTTCTCTATGGTGCCGCGCCGATGGCTGTCGAGAAGCTCAAGCGCGCGATCGAGGTGTTTGGACCAGTGATGGCCGGCGGCTACGGCCAGACCGAGGCGCCGGCATCGATTTCCTACCTGACCCCGGCCGAGCACTTTGTCGGCGGACAGCTGGCTTCCGACGCGCGTCTGTCCTCTGTCGGCCGTCCCAATCCACTGATCCGTGTGGAGATCCTGAACGCACGCGGCGAAGTGTTGCCGTCCGGAGAGAGCGGCGAGATCTGCGTGCGAGGCGACCTTGTCATGAAAGGCTACTACAAGGCTCCCGAGAAGACCGCCGAGACCATCGTCGATGGCTGGCTGCATACCGGCGACATCGGGCACCTCGACGATGATGGTTACCTGCACATCACCGACCGCAAGAAGGACATGATCATCAGCGGCGGGTTCAACGTCTACCCGAGCGAAGTGGAGCAGGTGATCTGGGGGCATCCGGCGGTGCAGGACTGCGCGGTGATCGGCGTGCCGGACGACACCTGGGGCGAAGCGGTGAAGGCAGTCGTGGAGCTCAATGCGGGCCACGACGTCAGCGCCGACGAGTTGCTCGCGCTTTGCAAGCAGAAACTCGGGTCGGTCAAGGCGCCCAAGAGCATTGACTTCGTCGCCGCGCTGCCGCGCAGCCCGGTGGGCAAGGTATTGAAGAAAGACCTGCGCGAGCAGTACTGGCAGGGCCTGCAACGCAAGATCTGACCCTGACCAACCTGGACCGGGAAGCCCGGTAAAGACATAACATGAGCAACATCTACATCGCTGGTATCGCCATGACCGTGTTCGGTCGGCACTTCGAGCGCAGCATCGACGATCTCGCGGGAGAAGCGCTGCGCGGGGCGCTGCAAGACGCCGGTTGCGGCACCAGCGCCATCGGCTCGGCATTCTATGCCGGCATCACCAATGGCGCGCTGCAGGGACAGGCTTCGATCCCGGGCCAGGTCGTGTTCAGCAAGATCGGCATCGGTGGCATTCCGGTATTCAACGTGGAGAATGCCTGCGCCTCCGGCAGCACCGCCGTCCACCTCGCGGTGCAGCAGCTCAGGGCGGGCGCCTGCGACGTCGCGCTGGCGCTTGGCGCGGAGAAGATGAACGTCGCGGACAAGGCAAAGTCGTTCGCGCTGTTCGAGGCCGGGTGGGACGTGTCCCGCGTGGAAGAGAATTTTGCCACGCTGGCGCGGCTGGGTGACGGCATCGTGCCGCCGCCCGGATCGGAGTCTGACCGCCCGTACAGCCGCTTCATGAAGATCTATGCCGCGATGTGCCGGCACCACATGAAGACGTACGGCACGACACAGCGGCAGATCGCCGCGGTGTCCGCCAAGAACCACCAGCACTCGGTGCACAATCCGCACTCGCAGTTCCGGCAGGCGTTCACCGTCGACGAGGTGCTCGCCGCACCGCCGATCAGCTACCCGATCACGCTGCCGATGTGCGCGCCCATCTCGGACGGAGCCGCCGCCGCCATCCTCTGCACCGAAGAAGGCCTCAAGCGCATCGGCGCCGATCGCAGCCGCTGTATTCGGATTGCAGCTAGCGTGATTCGCAGCTTCACGCACCGCAGCGTCGACGAGCCGCACCGGGGCATCGGCCGCCTCGCCGCGCTGCAGGCATACGAGCAGGCCGGCCTCGGCCCGCAAGACATGGATGTCGCCGAGGTCCACGACGCCTCCGCGATGGGCGAAATCATCCAGGCCGAGAACCTCGGGCTGGTGCCGTTCGGCGAAGGCGGGCCGGCGGCCGAGCGCGGCGACTTCACGCTGGGCGGGCGCATCCCGATCAACACCTCCGGAGGTCTCGAATCCAAGGGGCATCCGCTGGGCGCAACGGGTATCGGGCAGCTCTATGAGCTGGTGACGCAACTGCGCGGCGAAGCGGGCGTGCGGCAAGTAGCCGGCGCGCGCCATGCGATCCAGGAGAACGGCGGCGGCTTGCAGGGAGTCGAAGAAGCTGCGCTGGCGGTTCATATCCTGAGCAAACCGTGAAGGGGACAGAGATGGCCGGCAGTACTGGGAATACGTATCGCCCGCTTGGCGGGTGGGTGGAAATGCCGGAGGCACCGCAACCTGAGCTTGAAGGCGACGTCAGCGCAGACGTGGTGATCGTCGGCGCTGGCTTTGCCGGGCTGTCCACTGCCTTGGAGCTGGCTGCGCGCGGGGCGAAGGTGGTCGTTCTCGAACGCGAGTTCGCCGGCTTCGGCGCCAGCGGACGCAACGCCGGCTACCTCGCCGGTGGGCAGGGGCTTGAGTACGACCTGTTCCTGAAGCGCGTCGGGCGCGAGCAGGCGCGCGGTATCGTCGGGTTCTACGATGCGGGCGTCGGCTACGTGGAGGGCAAGCTCCGCGATTACGGGATCGACTGCGACTACAACGCCTCGGGCATCATCCGCGCGGCCGTCCATCCGTCGCAGGAGAAAAAGCTGCGCAGGCGTATGCAGGTTGGCATCGAGCTGGGATCGCCCGCGGAATTCCTGGACCAGGCGGCAATGCGGGCGCGCGGCATCCCGCCGGCGTTCCTGTTTGGCGCCTATTCACCGGGCGGCGGAACGCTGGATCCCGGCAAGTATGTGATGGGGCTGAGGCGCGCGGCGCTGCGGGCCGGCGTCAGGATCTATGAGAACACCACGCTGCAATCCTGGGTCGATGGCCCCGTCGTCAGGGCGCTGACCGCGCGCGGCAGCGCCAGCGCGCCGTTCCTGGTGCTGGCCACCAACGCCTATACGCCGCAGCTCGGCCTGCTGCGCGACAAGGTGATGCCGCTGCGGGTCTCGGCGATCGAGACCGAACCACTGTCCGCCAGGCAGCTGGCATCGCTGGGGTGGGCGCGGCGCGAAGGCATCGTGACCTCGCACTGGACGATGGAAAGCCACCGCCTGACGGCGCGCGACACGCTGGTGCTGACCACGAAGCGGCTGCACTATGTCTATGGCCGCCAGACCCCGAGTGTGCCCGACACGTCAGCCTACCGGCAACTGGCGCAGGGATTGCATGAGCGCTTCCCGACCCTTGATGGAGTTGCGATCCGCGCATGCTGGAGCGGCTATATTAGCTTTGCCTATGATGCTCTGCCGGTGGTCGGTGAGGCCGGCGCACAGCGGAACATTCTCTATGCGGCGGGCTGTTCCGGGCATGGCGTCGGCACCCAGTCGCTGATGGGACGGCTGCTTGCCGAACGGATTGGCGGCACCGAGCCCGCGCTGCTATCGACGTTGCGGCACCAGACACCGTCGACGCTGCCCGAACCGCTGCAGTGGTGTGTGGTTAACTCCGCGCTTGGCGTTGCGAATGCGATGGACGACAGAGTGAACCGCAAGGCGCGCTCGGCAGCACGCCGCTGAAATGCGGGGTCAGGCGCTTTGAGGGGCGTCCGCTATAATGTTGTCCGCCCTGGGCGGCGTTGGCGCGATCCTTCCACGGGGCAAACCAGTCCTGACTCAAAGCGAATAACGATGACAGTGCCAAAGGAATCACGGGCGGAATCACGGGCCGAGCCACGGACCAGAAAGCGGCGCGCAACGAGCGCGGCAACTGTCGGAGCGGACCCCGACAGCCTGCGGGCGCAAGGCGTGCGCACGCGCAATGCCATTGTCCGTGTCGCACGCAAGCTGTTGCTCGAAGGCGGCAGCCTGGAATTCTCGCTGCGCGCCGTCGCGCTCGGCGCGGGCATCAGCATCAGCAACCTCCAGTACTACTTCCCCACGCGGCAGGCCGTCTTGCGGGCGGTCATGGCGCCGATCATCGATGCCTACCTCGATGACCTCAAGCTTGCCCTGGACAACAGCGTTTCGCCGCGCGAGTCGCTCAACACGCTGCTGCAGAAGGTGCTCAGCGATGCCCGGAATTCCAAGGATTCGGCGCTGTGGTGGCACTTCGTCTCGCTGACGTCGACCGATCCCGAATGTGCCCGGATGTACGACGAGTGGTATGACACGCTGACGCGCGGCATCGCCGAACTGGTGCGCGCAGTGAATCCGGAACGCAAGCGTGCCGAGAGCCTGCAGACGGCTTCGCTGCTGATCGCCATGGCGGACGGGCTCGCACTGCAGCTCGGCACGGGGCGGCGCAGACGCGAAATCCCGGCCGGCGTCGACGCGGCATTCCTGGCTGCCGTGAGGCAGCTGGTGCTGGGACAGGCTGAACTGGCCAAAGAGACCGACTAGCTGTCGGTGCTTGCGATGGGTTGAGAAGGCAGGGAATACCCTGTCTTTTTTTTCGCCCCTATGTTTGTCAATATGACCTATGTTTTGTACAGTGTTCTACTAAAGGACGGTAGCCGGGCGCGATGGCCGGTCACAGTTCCACACGAGGAGGCGAGATTCAAATGATCCGTTTGCACAAGTCCGTATCGTTGCCGCAGGTCGGCATCACAGGCTTCGAGACGCCGCTGAGCGAAGAGGAGAACGCGATCCAGCAGACCGTGCATCGGTTTGCGCGTGACGTGCTGCGCCCGGTCAGCCGTGAGCTCGACCGCATGACGCCTGAGGAGGTGATCGCACCGGGATCTCCATACTGGGCGGCCATGATGGAGAGCGCGAAGCTCGGGCTGGATCCGCAGCTGATCGCGCAGTTTCCGCCTGAGGTGGCGGTTCGCATCGAGTCGATCATCGGGGAAGAGCTCGGCTGGGGCGATTCCGGCCTGGCGGTTTCGGTCGGGGCCGCGACGATGCCGTCGATGATGGCGCAGGCGGTCGGCGACCAGGAACTCATCGAGATGTGCGCGGGGAAGATCGGCTGCTGGATGAACACGCAGCCTGACAGAGGCTCCGATGCCGCGATCCTGTACCGCGCGGAGCTGAGCGCCGGCGGCAGGCAGCCGGTCGGCAACGTCACCGCGAAGGTCGGCGCCGACGAGATCGTCATCAACGGGCAAAGCTCGGCGTGGGTGTCGAACGGGTCCGTCGCGCAGGTCGCGCTGGCCTATATGGCGGCGGACTATGGCGATGGCTTCCATGGCTCGGGCGAGCATGGCGCGTTCACCAACGGCATCGGCCTGATCCTGCCGCTTGACCTGCCGGGCGTCTCGCGCGGCAAGCCGCTGGACAAGATCGGCCAGCGCACGCTGCCGCAGGGCGAGATCTATTTCGACAACGTCAGGGTGCCGCGGCGCTTCGCCATCGCGCAGCAGGACGACTATCTCGGCAACCTAGCCTCGACCTGGTCGTATGCCGGCACCCACATGTGCCAAGTCTTCGTCGGCGCGGCGCGCGCGGCCTTCGAGCTTGCACTGGGTTATTGCCACGAGCGCAAGCAGGGCGGGGCGCTGCTGATGGAGCACCAGATGACGCAGCTGCGCGTGGGCGAGATGCTGCGCAGGCTGGAAATGGCCCGCGCCATTGCCCGCCGCAGCCTCGCCTTTTCGCGCATGTCGCCGCAGAGCCATCCGTATGCCACGGCGCAGGCCAAGGTCAGCGTGACCGAGGAGGCGATGAAGATCGTGCACGAGGCGTTCCAGCTGTTTGGCGGCAATGGCACCACACGCGAGTTCCCGATCGAGAAGCTGTTCCGCGATGTCCGCTCGGCGCTGATCGAAGACGGTGAGAACTACGTCCTCACGTCGCGCCTTGGCGTGCTGGCCGGGCGGCTCTACCAGGAAGGGTGGGCGCGCGAGTGAGCGTCGCCAGTATCCGGGAGCAGTCATGAGTTCCACTACCTGCGCGGCTGCCACCCCATGGAGGCGAGAGCCGACTTCGGGCGAACTGCTGCATTTCATCCGCGCAGCGGTGGCGCGCTTGCGCGTGGACGCGGCGGATGGCCCTGCGATTGAACGGCGACTTGCCGTGCTACTGCGGCACGCGCTCGCGACGGGCTCGTCGTTCGATATCGCGTTGGTCCTCGGCAGCGCGGCCGAGCTGATGCTGTTTCCGGAGCCGGAAATCCTGGATCAATGCACGGCCGCCGTGCAGCAGGGCAATCAGCAAACGCTACGCGGTCTGGTCTGGGCCGTGCGGCACAGGAGCATGCGAGGTGGGCGCGGCGTGCGCCGGTTCGCGGTCGATCTGCAATGAGCAACACGAAACAACAGAGCATCATGGGAAAGATCCTGTCCCCCGATAAATCCATCAACAGGCAGCGAAGGCAACTGCTGAAGATCGCCGGCGCATCGACCGCCGTGGGCACCATGGGCCTGGGGCCTGGGCTGGCCAGGGCCGGCAAGCCGGACGAAGGCGTGCTGGACATCGCCATCATCGGCGCGGGCCTGGCGGGCCTGACCGCGGCACGCGACCTGCGCCAGGCAGGCTGCGAGTCCTTCGTCGTGCTGGAAGCGCGCAACCGCGTGGGCGGACGCACGCTCAACTACGACGTCGGTTCGGGACAGGTCTCGGAAGTCGGCGGTCAGTGGATCGGCCCCGGCCAGACCGCCGTGGCGGATCTGGCACGCGAACTCGATGTCGGCACGTTCCCGAGCTACTACGAGGGCAAGACGGTCATCCTCGGTGGCGACGGCCGGCTGGCGATCGACCTGAAGGGCACGTTCGGCAGCGACGAGGCGATCGGCGCGCGGCTCAGCCAGCTGTCGCGCGACGTGCCGTCCGGTGCGCCGTGGAAGTCTCAGAAGGCGGCCGAGCTGGACAAGCTGTCAGTCGGCGACTGGCTGGCGCGGCAGAACATCAAGCCCGAGGAACGGACGGGGTGGAATGCGAGCGTCGCGCTGTCCGGCGGCGTGATGCCGGCCAAGATGGGGCTGCTGCATTTCCTGTCGATGATCAATTCGGCCGCGTGCGACTACATGCAGCTCGACAGCATCAAGCACAGCGCACAGGAAACGCGTTTCATCGGCGGCTCGCAGGTGCTCAGCAACAGGATGGCGCAGGCGCTTGGCAAGAAGCTGCGGCTGTCGTGCCCGGTGCGCCGGATCTCGGACTGGGACCGCGAGGTGGTCACGCTGCACACCGACCAGGGCGAAGTGCGCGCGCGCCACGTCATCATGGCCATCCATCCGGCCCTGTGCGATCGCGTGCGGTTCGATCCGCCGCTGCCGGCCAGGCGTGCCGCGCTGCAACGCGCTTGGCCAGCCCATTCCCCCGCGCGCAAGACGGCCATGGTCTATCGCCGCCCGTTCTGGCGCGACAAGGGCCTGAACGGACATATCTTCCAGGTCGACGGGCCTATCCTGTGGGCCTTCGACAACTCGCCCCCCGGTGGCGAGATCGGCGTCATCAACGCCTTTATCTCGAACGCGCTGGTCCCGTCGGATCACCAGGCAGCACAGCGGTTCATGGCGGAGATCTACGCGCAGGCCTTCGGCCGCGAGGCGTTGTCCCCGGTGTCGTACCACGACCACGACTGGGGCCGCGCCGACCCCTGGACTATCACCTGTGTCTCCGCGATTCCGCCGGGCTTCTGGAGCACCCATGGCGACGCACTGCGTCAGCCCTGCGGCAATCTGATCTGGTCCGGGACCGAGACGGCCGAGATCTGGGCCGGCTACATGGACGGCGCCGTGCGCTCGGGCCACCAGGCCGCGCTGCAGGTGCTCAACGGCCTGCGTCGCGCTTAGGAGGCAACCGATGAAGAAACGTTATCTGCTGGGCGCCCCGGCGCTCGCGCTCGCGGGGCTGCTCGCCTGGTTCGGCCCCGAACTCCTCGGCCTCTATCGCCTCGACCGCTATGTCTCCGCATCGGCCGCCAGCCATGATGCCAACGGCGGCGCATGGCCGCGCGTGACCGACGCCTGCATCGGCTGCCACGGCATCAACGGCAACTCGCTGCACCAGGGCTATCCCAGTCTGGCCGGCCAGCCGGCGCCGTACGTGGCGGCCCAGTTGCGCAAGTTTGCCAGCGGCGAGCGGGCGAATCCGACCATGAGCCCGCTGGCCATGACCATGAGCGAGACAGAGATCAATCATCTGGCAGAGCACTTCGCCAGGCAGCCGGCCCAGGACAACCGGTCGTTCGAGCCGGATGCCGGGTTGCTGGAGAAGGGGCAGCAACTGGTGACGTCCGGCGGTTGCGTGGCGTGCCACGGAAGCCGGCTGATGGGACACGATGCGTTTCCGCGCCTTGCCGGGCAGGGCTATGACTATCTGTTGGCGCAGTTCGACGCGTATGCCGCCGGTGGGCGCAGCGAGCCGACCGGCGTGATGAAAGCCATTGCCGCGGCCGCATCGCCAGAGGACCGCAAGGCGATGGCGGCCTATCTCGCCAGCCTTGCCCCGCGATAAGAATGATGAATCCAACCCTGCTGTTCGAGCCTTGGGAGTCGTGATGGACCGAAACCTTTATTTACTTTGTCTCGCCATGTTCGTTCTCGTGGTGACTTCATTGATCCACGGCCTGAAGTTCCTCAGGAAAGGCAACTATCTGCTCGGTTTTGAATGGCTGATCGTGACCTTCTCAGCCTCGAATTTCCTGCTATTCGCCTTGGGCGGCGTACAGTTCTCCTATCAGATCTCGTACTTTTGCGACGCGTTTTCCAGGGGCTTTGGCATCCCGGTGATTGCCGTGGCAGGACTGATGGCGGTTACGCATCGCTACAAGCCTTCCATCCTGATGGATATCGTGTTCTTCGCGGGTGCGATCGCGGCGACGGTCGTACTGGTGGCGGTCGATGCCGTGGCACAGCCCAGGCCGTACTTCTACGTGGTGGCGTGGTCGGTCTTTTCGGTCTACCTGGCTTGGTTCGCTTGGAAGTTGCTCAGTGCCGGGGAGGGCCGGCACGCATTCGGCGTGTCGGTGGTCCTCGTGACCACGCAGGCCATCGCCTGTGTTTATGACTTCTACAAGATCCCGGGCGACGACGAGCAGCACCTCATTTTTTTCACGCTTGCTTGCCTGACGTGGTCGCTCATGTGCGTGGAGATGTACTACGCCTACTGTGCACTGGAGCGCGCGAAGAAAAACCAGGTATCGCTGGCGCCCATGCCGGCGCTTCGATGAGCCGGACGGACGTATGAGCAACGATTTTTCAGCGTTCTCCGGCACGCGTCCCGTGACGAATGCCAACGGCTTTGACCCCACCGCGCTTGAGGCCTGGATGGCCGGGCATGTCGAAGACTTTACCGGCCCGCTAACCGTCGAGCAGTTCAACGGGGGACAGTCCAATCCCACGTTCAAGCTGGTCACGCCACGCCATGCCTACGTCATGCGTGCCAAGCCGGGTTCACAAGCCAAGCTGCTGCCGTCGGCGCACGCCATCGAGCGGGAATTCCGGGTGATGGCGGCGCTTGCGGGTACCGACGTGCCAGTGGCGAGGATGTACGCCATGTGTGAGGACGAGACGGTGATCGGCCGGGCCTTCTACATCATGGAGTACGTCGAAGGGCGCGTGCTGTGGGATCCGGCGCTGCCGGGCATCGGCCACGCCGAGCGGGCCGCCATCTACGGCGAGATGAACCGCGTCATCGCGGCGCTGCACAGCGTTGACTACCAGGCCGTTGGCCTCGGCGAATTTGGCAAGCCGGGTAGCTATTTCTCGCGCCAGATCGAACGGTGGAGCAAGCAATACCGGCTTTCCGAGACCGAATCCATTCCAGCGATGGATGCGCTCATTGAATGCCTGCCGGAGCGCATACCGCACGAAACGCAGGAGCAGGTCTGCATCGTGCATGGCGACTACCGGCTCGACAACCTCATCTTCCATCCCACCGAGCCCCGTGTACTCGCGGTGCTCGACTGGGAACTGTCGACGCTTGGCCATCCGATGGCGGACTTCAGCTACCACTGCCTGAGCTGGCACGTGGCCCCTGGTCCGCTGCGCGGCATGGCAGGCGCCAACCCCGCCAGCCTTGGCATCCCGGACGAAGCGGCGTATCGCCGCGCCTACGAGCAACGCACGGGGCGCAGGATCGCCGGCGACTGGAATTTCTACCTCGCCTTCAGCATGTTCCGGATCGCAGGGATCCTGCAGGGAATCCTGAAGCGGGCCGCGGACGGCACGGCCTCATCGGCGCGGGCGCTCGAGGCAGGCAAGCTCGCCCGCCCGATGGCCGCGATGGCTTGGAAGTACCTGCAGCGCTGAAGCGGTTCCGTTTTTTCCAAACACACCTGGATCAACCCGTTCATGAGCAATGCAATTTCGACCCCGCCGGGTCCCCCCTGCTTTCCTGAGGCCCTCGATTTCAACGGCAAGACCGTGCTGGTGGTGGGGGGGTCAAGCGGCATCGGCAACGGCATCGCGCAGGCATTCCGGCAGCTCGGTGCCGAGGTACATGCCTGGGGCACCCGCGCGAGGGCGTCCGACTACAGCATCGACGAAGGCTCCGACCTTGCCGGCCTGCACTATGCGCAGGTGAACGTTTCCGACCGGGTGGCCGTCGACGCCGTGCAACCGACCTTTGATCGCCTGGATGCGCTGGTGCTTGCGCAAGGCATCATCCTCTACAAGCGCGCCGAATTCGAAATGGCGACCTTCGACGAGGTGCTGCGTGTCAACCTGTCGAGCTTGATGGCCTGCGCGGTCAAGTTCCGGCCGATGCTCCGCGACAGCGGCGGCGCCTTGATCACGCTGAGCTCGATCGCGGGCTTCCGTTCCGTGCGCGGTAACCCTGCCTATGCCGCATCCAAGTCTGGCGTGGTGGGGCTGACCCGCACGTTGGGAGAAGCCTGGGCGCCGGATGGCATCCGCGTCAACGGCATCGCCCCGGGGCTGGTGGATACCAAGCTCACGAAAGTCACAACCAGTTCGCCGGCGCGGCTCGACGCAACCCTCTCCCGCTTGCCCCTTGGGCGAATGGGCCTGCCGCACGAGGTCGCCGGCGCGGCACTATTCCTGGCGTCGCCGCTGGCGTCCTACATGGTGGGGCAGACCCTGGTTGTCGACGGCGGCCTGACGCTGGCCTGACCGAGTTTTGGTCATGAACTACTGGATTTATTGATATGCAAATCGGCATCCCGCAGGAGACGCGGGCCGGCGAGACTCGCGTCGCCGCCACCCCGGAGACCGTCAAGAAATACGTCGCCCAGGGGCACAAGGTGGTGGTGCAGGCCGGTGCCGGCCTGAACGCCAGCCAGCCCGACGGTGCGTACGAGGCGGTCGGCGCCACCATCGGCAGCGCCGCCGACGCGCTCGGCGCGCAACTGGTGCTGAAGGTGCGCGCGCCCGATGCCGCCGAGCTGGCGCAGATGAAGCCCGGCGCGGTGCTGGTGGGCATGCTCAATCCCTTCGATGCCGACAACAACGCGCGCATGTCGGCCGCCAACATCACCGCCTTCGCGCTCGAAGCCGCGCCGCGCACCACGCGCGCGCAGAGCATGGATGTGCTGTCGTCACAGGCCAATATCGCCGGCTACAAGGCCGTACTGGTGGCCGCGCACCACTACCAGCGCTTCATGCCGATGCTGATGACCGCCGCCGGCACCGTCAAGGCCGCGCGCGTGCTGATCCTCGGTGCAGGCGTGGCCGGCCTGCAGGCCATCGCCACCGCCAAGCGCCTGGGCGCGGTGATCGAAGCCTCGGACGTGCGCCCCGCGGTCAAGGAGCAGATCGAATCGCTCGGCGCCAAGTTCCTCGACGTGCCGTTCCTGACCGACGAAGAGCGCGAGATCGCGCAGGGCGTGGGCGGCTATGCGCGCCCGATGCCGCCGGACTGGATGAAGCGCCAGGCCGAGCTGGTGCACCAGCGCGCGCTGCAGGCCGACATCGTCATCACCACCGCGCTGATCCCGGGCCGCAAGGCGCCGGTGCTGCTGCAGGAAGCGACCGTGGCGCAGATGAAGCCCGGCTCGGTGGTGGTCGACCTGGCCGCCGCGCAAGGCGGCAACTGCCCGCTGACGGTGGCCGACCAGGTGGTCAACCACAACGGCGTGATCCTGATCGGCCATACCAACCTGGCCAGCATGGTCGCGGCCGACGCCTCGGCGCTCTATGCCCGCAACGTGCTGGACTTCCTCAAGCTGGTGATCGACAAGGACGGCCAGTTCACGCTCAACCTCGAAGACGACATCGTCGCCGCCTGCCTGATGTGCAGGGACGGCCAGGTGGTGCGCGAGGCGGCGTAGTGTCCGGCAACGGGCGAGCGCTTCTCTGTCTCGACTGTTGAGGGTGTTGCTCCCCTCTCCCGCTCGCGGAAGAGGGGCCGGGGGTGAGGGCAGGCGGTGGCAATATCGAAGGCCGGCACTTCGTCGACACACCCGCCCTCACCCCAACCCTCTCCCGCAAGCGGGAGAGGGAGCACGCAATCGGTCATTCAGAGCCGCTGGCCTTGCGCACCGCAGTACACCAAAAAAGAACACAGTAAAACGCAGCATCCCGGTTTCAAAGCAACGGAGGAGAAGTCGATGGAGATGGTGAACCACACGGTGATCAACCTGATCATCTTCGTGCTGGCGATCTACGTGGGCTACCACGTGGTCTGGACGGTCACGCCGGCCCTGCATACACCGCTGATGGCGGTGACCAACGCGATTTCGGCCATCATCATCGTCGGCGCCATGCTCGCCGCGGGCCTGACCGAAGGCGGCGTCGGGCGCGTGATGGGCACGCTGGCGGTGGCGCTGGCCGCGGTCAATGTGTTCGGCGGCTTCCTGGTCACGCAGCGCATGCTGGAGATGTTCAAGAAGAAGGAGCCCAAGGCCAAGGCGCCTGAAGCCAAGCCGGCCCTGGCCAAGGAGGGCGCGTGATGACCGGCCTCGTCAGCATGAACCTCGTCACCCTGCTCTACCTGGTGGCCTCGGTCTGCTTTATCCAGGCGCTCAAGGGGCTGTCGCACCCGGCCTCGGCGCGCAAGGGCAACGCCTTCGGCATGATCGGCATGGCGATTGCGGTGGTCACCACGCTGGTGCTGATCGTCAAGCTGAAGAACGAATTCCTTGCCGCGGGCACGGCCCAGTCGTCGGTGGGCACCGGCATCGCGCTGATCTTCGCCGCGCTGGTGATCGGCGGCGGCATCGGCGCCTACGTCGCGCGCAAGGTGCAGATGACCAAGATGCCGGAACTGGTCGCGGCGATGCACTCGCTGATCGGCCTGGCGGCGGTGTTCATCGCGGTGGCGGCGGTGGCCGAGCCGGCCGCGTTCGGCATCAGCCCGGCCGGTTCGCACCTGATCCCGCTGGGCAACCGCATCGAGCTCTTTATCGGCTGCTTTGTCGGCGCGATCACGTTCTCGGGCTCGGTGATCGCCTTTGGCAAGCTGGCCGGGCGCTACAAGTTCCGCCTGTTCCAGGGCGCGCCGGTGGTGTTCGCCGGCCAGCACATGCTGAACCTGGCGCTGGCGGTGGCCATGGTCGGCTTCGGCATCGCCTTCTTCATGACGCAGGAATGGCTGCCGTTCCTGGTGATGCTGGCGATCGCCTTCGTGCTGGGCGTGCTGATCATCATCCCGATCGGCGGCGCCGACATGCCGGTGGTGGTGTCGATGCTGAACTCGTACTCGGGCTGGGCGGCGGCCGGCATCGGCTTCTCGCTGAACAACCCGATGCTGATCATCGCCGGCTCGCTGGTGGGTTCGTCCGGTGCGATCCTGTCGTACATCATGTGCAAGGCGATGAACCGCTCGTTCTTCAACGTGATCCTGGGCGGCTTCGGCGGCGACGCCGCGGCGGCCACGGCGGGCGGCGCGCAGGCGCAGCGCAACGTCAAGTCGGGCTCGGCGGACGACGCCGCCTTCCTGATGGGCAATGCCGAGACCGTGATCATCGTGCCGGGCTACGGCCTGGCGGTGGCGCGCGCCCAGCACGCGCTGAAGGAACTGACCGAGAAGCTGTCCGAGAAGGGCGTGACCGTGAAGTACGCGATCCACCCGGTGGCGGGCCGCATGCCGGGCCATATGAACGTGCTGCTGGCCGAGGCCGAGGTGCCGTACGACCAGGTCTTCGAGATGGAAGACATCAACAGCGAGTTCGGCCAGGCCGACGTGGTGCTGGTGCTGGGCGCCAACGACGTGGTCAACCCGGCGGCCAAGACCGATCCCAAGTCGCCGATCGCCGGCATGCCGATCCTGGAGGCGTACAAGGCCAAGACCATCATCGTCAACAAGCGTTCGATGGCCGCCGGCTACGCCGGGCTGGACAACGAGCTGTTCTACATGGACAAGACCATGATGGTGTTCGGCGACGCCAAGAAGGTGGTCGAGGACATGTTGAAGGCCGTGGAGTAAGGGCAAAGCAGTCATAAAAGCGACTACTTTCGCCAACATAACGATGTTGGCAAAGGGCGTTCGAGTGGCGGCGTGTTGCCATGGATGAGGTGACGGAGCGTACATCATGAACCGCAGAAGGCGCTGTGAGCCGCGCTCAGATGGCGGGGTGCTCGATCAGGAGTTGGCTGCGCGCCTAAACGAACTGATCAGTGAGCGTGATACGGACCCGATGCAGTCGCTTTGGCCGGCGTTCCGCAGGATTGCAGGCTGGTTTATGGGTGCTGCAGTCTTTGCGGCAGTCCTGCTGATCCGGTTCTTGTATGAATAAAACCAGCATGATCTCCACTTCAGCCAAGGAGCATACCGCTCCGGTAACGGGCCGGCTTCCGTCTCTTGAAAGTGAAAGGAGTTTCACGACTTACGGCAGCCTGACCTTTATGCAGGTTTCACTGGCCGCTGCGCTCTGGACCGTCCTGTTTGGTGGCATGGTTCCGAGTGCCGGCAATACGCTCATCGCCATCAGCGGCTATGCGTGCGGGGCATTGCTCGGCATGGCGCCGGTGATACTGGGCTCGGCATTACCGTCATTCCGATACGGTGTCGATGTTATTGAAATCAGCAAGGCAGTTCTTGGGGTGCGCGGGTCGGTGCTGGCCTTGGCTGGATTCCTTGTGATGTCCCTGGGGTGGTCTGCAGTGGCATTGGCGATGATATGCCGGGGAGTCGGCCTGATGCCAGTTCACGCGGGATACTTCGCTGTCTTTATGAGTGAGCAAAGCGTCGTCCTGACTGGTTGCGCCATCTTGCTGCTGATGTTTGTGCTGCTCCGTCGAGGATTGGAGTCGGTACAGCGAGTCAATTCCATTGCGGGGCCGATTCTCATGCTGTTCATGACAGCCAGCCTGTCATTGTTGCTGTGGAAGTTTGGGTTGCGGCACCTATTGCTGACGAACGTCCCGGCTGAGCAGGCTTTGACAAGCGACCCACGTCAATCCTTCATCTACGCGCTCGAGTTTGGTGCCACGTTCTCACTGTCCTGGTATCCCTATATGGGAGGCATTTATCGTCTGATCAAGTATCAGCGGCACACGGTCGGGCCGGCGATGATCGGTGGGGTGTTGGTAGGCAGTTGCCTTACCGTCACGGTAGCGGCTTTGGCTTCGGTGCAGTTCGGCTCCGCCGATCCCGCGGTCTGGTTCACCCGGTTGGCCGGCCCGGTCACCGGAAACATCGTTGTATGCATGGTCTTGCTGCTGAGTATTACCGCCATCAGCATGGCGATCTACCTTGCCGCCGTTGCGGTTCAACAGATTGCTTGGCTGGCTCGGATACCCTGGACCTGGCTGCTGTTGCTGATGCTTCTGCCGTTGTCCCTTGCTGTCCTGAACACTGCATGGGTCTTGGCGCATGTGATGACCATTGCAACATTTGGGGGCCTGATTTTCGTCGGCTTGAGCGGTGTAACTGTGGTCGACTTCTGGGTGCTGCGCCGTCAGTCCATTGCACTTGAGCACCTTTTCGTTGCGGACAGGTCCGGCCACTACTGGTTTTGGGGAGGCGTCAACTGGGTGGCACTGACAGTCATCGTCGTCAGTGCTGCCGGGTATCTTTATCTATACGATCCCATCACGCTGCGGACCAGCGGAATATTCCGCTACTTCGGAGCGGTGCTTCCCGTCGTGGCAGCAAGTGGCGCCCTCTACTACGTGTTGGCGAAGCTCATCGTGATTCCCTCGGGGCGGGGCGGCTATCGCGCATGTCAGCACGGTTCAAAGGCTGCCGAGGTCGTACAGGTAGGTCTCTAGTCAGTGAAGCAGCCATAAGAGAGCAGTAGCACAGGTGCACATGGACCGAAACGGAGGAACACAGATGACCGATGCCGAGATGCAGACCGACGTTACCATTTTGGGGCTTGGCGCGATGGGGAGCGCGTATGCGCGAGCCTTCCTCAAGGCAGGAAAGCGGGTAACCGTTTGGAATCGTACGTCAGGCAAGGCAGAAAGCCTCGTGTATGAAGGTGCGCGTTTGGCAGCGGACGTGAAGACGGCATTGCTCGCTAGCCCGATATCTATCCTCGCGGTCGTCGATCATGATTCGATTCGCCATTTGTTGACCGATGCGATCCTGGCAGCGTCCGCCAACCGTACTCTCATTGACCTGACGACGGGTACCGAAGCCGAGTTCAAGGCCCTTGCGGCCCGCACCGGGCATGCCGGAATACCGTATCTTGCCGGAGCCGTCCTGGCATACCCTCGATCGGTCGGTAGCCCAGATACGGCAGTCTTTTATTCAGGCGACGCTGCGGTGTTTGAAGAGCATAAACATCTCCTGCGACATATCGGCGGCGCTCAGCATTACGTCGGCGCGGACCTTGCATTGGGTGTCAAGGTGGCGTTGTCGCTCGCACTCATGGGCTTTGCTGCAGTCGGTGGATTCTTCGAGGCAGTCGCCTGGGCAGAAAAAGCCGGCGTATCCGTGGAGACAATGTCCGAGTATGTCCGCACGTCAGCACTGCCATTTATGAATGAGTGCATTGCTTACCTGGGCGAGCGCATTTCGTCCGACTCCGACGATGGCAACCAGGCGACGGTTGACGTGTATGTCGACGGCTTTGCGGCCGCGCTGGCTGACCTTGAAGGCGCTGGCGTCGGTTCACGAGCCGTTGGCGCCATCGTTGACTACGTAAAAATCGCGCAAAGGATCGGCCTTGGCGCAAAGGGCCTTTCCGCGGTGTATGGGGTGGTGCGAGATAACAGGTCATAGGGCCGTTCACCGCGCGCGAGGTGGCCTTTTTGCTGGAGAAGGTGCCTTCCGGTGCTGGCCCCTGTGACGGCAGGCATCTGAATCTGGAGAGCAGGACTCCGGGCAGAAGGGGGCGCAATGAGAAAGATCGAGGAAGGCAGCGGGAACTGGCAAACTCTCCATTCGCGACGTTGGGAGGGTCGCACGCGGTTGATGGCGAGCGTGGCGGCCATCCTCATGCTGTGCATGGCGGCCGCCATGGCCATGACTCCGCCCAGCGCCTACGAAGATCCCGAGGCGCCTCGCCTGCGGGCAAGCCTGCGCCTGCCCGAACTGCGCGATCAACTTGAAAGACTGACGGACGCCCATGCCACCTTTATCCGGCAGGCGTCCGTGCAGCGCGGCGACACCATCGTCTCGCTGCTCAAGCGGCTCGGCGTAGAGGATCCTGACGCGCAGCAGTTCATCCACGACAACGCTGCCGCGCGCAACCTCTTCGAGCTGGCGCCGGGCCGCATCGTCCAGGCGGAGGCGGATCAGGACAACCTGCTGGTCTCCCTACGTGCCACGCTTGGCGGCGGCGTGTCCGTCTCCAGCGAACTAGTGATCGAGAGGGGAGGTGGCATTGATCAGCCAGTGTTCAAGGCTCACGTGTACACGGTCAGCAATGAACTGCGCTATGAGATGCGTTCCGGCACCATCGCAGCGGGCGGCTTCTTCAAGACCATGGATGCTTCGAATACGCCAGTCGAAGTCGTCCCGCGAGCAACTTAAAGGAAGCACGACTTCAGTTTGGGAGAAAGCGCTGGGTAAGCAACGCGGTGAAGACTACTTCCGAGTTTGGTCGATGCTCGAGGGAACCTCGTAGGGCAGCCCCCCCGGTAAAGCTTGGTGATGCTGGAACGTACCGACTAGGCCATTCATTTCTCAGGTTTTATTGTCGCAACGCAGGCTTCGGCATTTTCAAGACCTGTGGTATCGAGCATCATGCGGCGGTGCACTAGGCCATTGATTTAGAATGGCAATATGAAAATCTTCGTTTTTATAGTACGGATTTTTCAGCCTTTATCGTTTCGGCACAAGCGCATGAATTCTGTCACCACCCTCGCACCCACGCCCGTCCGCGAGGTGCGCATCGGTTCTCAGCATGCAGCCCGAAGCTGGCGCGACGGGTCATGTTCTATCAGCGCCCCGCCGTCGAACAGTGGCTGCTACTGGAAGCTGATCCGGCAGTCGTTACGTTTTGCGAATGGCCGGCCTATGCGCAGATCGATGGTAGCCGCCGACTCGCCGATTTCTGGGTTCGCTACGGTGATCGCGAGGAATTGGTCCTTCTTGATCGAGATGCGCGGCATACTCCGCCCTTCATGGCGCGGAAGGATAGCGCGACGGTGAGGCGGCTCAATGCCGCCGTAGCCGTCCAATGTGGCATCCTCTTCTGCTTGATGTCGTATCCGCCGGAAACTGTGCGGTGATGCGCTATGGTCGCCCTTTCGGATCAGGTCTGAGAGAGACACCCAGGTGCGCCAGCCACGCGATTGTGTCTACGTGGCATCGCCGGCTTCCGTTGCCGCGTCATTGCGGTATTCAAGCAGGTCTCCCGGCTGGCAATCCAGCACCTTGCAGATGCGTTCGAGCGTATCGAAGCGGATGCCCTTCACCTTCCCCGATTTCAGCAGCGAAAGGTTGGGCTCGGAGATTCCGATGCGCTGTGCCAGCTCGCGGGACTTCATCTTGCGCTCCGCTAGAAGCACGTCAAGTCTGACCAATACCGTCATTGTTCCTCAGACAAATCCTTTGTTTTCTTCGGCTATCCGAACGGCTTCCAGCATCGCCCACGCGATTGCGAGCAGCAGACCACCGAGCAGGCTGACGAAGTAGTCACTCAGCGTGATTGTGATTATCCAATAGGGCTTGCCGGGCACGCCCACCAGCGCTAGGCCCGTTAACAGCCGGATCAGCGGGATCGCCGGCCCCATTGCCGTCAATGCCAGCGCCATGCGACGCAGTCGAATGGCCGTGTCGATTGTCAGCACTTCACCGCGTCCGAAAGCCACGAACATCCGCCGCGCCTGGTGCAGCACGAAGATTAACAGGGTCAGCCCAATACCGGTGGCAAGAAAGCCGGCTGCTCGGTGCATCGGCAACACCTGCACGGGATATGCCGTTGATGCGTGCGTGATCCCGCGCACCACGCGCTCCAGCTTCGCTGCAGACGACCCGAACCATATCCATGCGGCGCAGACCAGGGCCACTGCGCCGCCGAATGTCGTCAACCGCTGCATCGTGCGCGACAGCGTGCGAATGCGGTGCAGCGCAGCGCCTTCAGGGATTGAGGAGGCAGACGAAACGAACATGCAGATACTCCGTTCGAAAAAAGAGTTGCGAAAGTCACGCATTGTATTGTACAACAGCAATGTTTTATCGTTTTACATTAAATTCTTTATACAAAAGGTAAATGCATGCGGACTTTGGCACACGCACGGACATCCCTCGGTGCAGTCTCTCTCACTCTCGCGCTGCTCGGTGCGACGGCCCCCGAGGCATGGGCACAGCAGCAGGCTTCGCCGGCCGACGAATTCTGGTACATCGGCGGAGATCTTGGCTACACCCGCCAAAAATTCAGCACCGACCGTCCGGGATGGACGGGCGTATCGTCCAACAACTTGGCGGCAGGGCTCCGCGGCGGATACCAATTCTCGCGCTATGTGTCGGTCGAGAGCACGGTTTCCAGCCTCGGTGCGGTGGAAGCGGAATCAGGCAGTAGCAAGGACAAGTTCAGCATCGGCGCGTGGACGGCCAGCGTGGTCGGCCATCTGCCCGTGACCGAGCGATTCTCCCTGCTAGGCATCGCGAGCGTGGGCTGGGTGGAGGGTGATCGCTCGGGTGACGTGGAATCGAGAAACCGGTCGGCCGGGCTGCTCACCCTGGGGGTCGGCGCCGCCTATGCGTTCTCACCGAACTGGCGCTTGCGCGGCCAGTACACGAACTTCGGCAGGCTGAGCTGGAAAGGCAGCAACGATGCCGCTGTAAAGAGCCAGACGTTCACACTCGGTGTCGACTACATGTTCCGATAGCAGGCGGTCCGCCCCGCATCATCCGATTCGTACAATGAGCTGTTGTGCCAGCTTCGATACTATCCCTCCCACTCACCGGCGGCCTCTAACCAAGAGGTAGCCTCAGAACTTGGACGAAGTGGTGACACTATTAATGCCTTCTACGATTGCCTCGCGGCGTCGCTACAGTTATCCATGAACTACAAACTCATCGCGTTTGATTTCGACGGTACGTTGGCCGATTCGATGGAGTGCTTTCTGCAAGCTGTTGACGTCGCATCCCGCAAACATGGGTTTCGCCCGCTCGAGGGCGATCTGCTCGAGCAAGCGCGCAGCAGCTCCGCGCAAAACATTATGCGGCTGCTTGGCGTGCCGCTGTGGAAGGTGCCTGGCATTACCATCGATGTAAGGCGGCTGATGCACGAGCGCATCGCGCAGGTTTCGCTATTCCCGAACGTGGCCGAGACGCTGAATACGCTGGCGCGGCGTGGTATCAGCCTCGCCGTTGCCACGTCGAACGGCGAAGACGTCGTGCGCACGATCCTCGGTCCCGCCGTCTGCGAACGGATTGGCCATTTTAGCTGCGGCATTTCGATGTTCGGCAAGACGCGCAAGCTTCGGGCGTTAGTCTCGTCCGCTGGTGTGCGTCCGGACGAGGCTTCGTATGTCGGCGACGAGATCCGCGACGCGGAAGCCGCTAGCGCCGCCGGCATGGCGTTTCGCGGCGTAGCCTGGGGATACACGGCTGCGGCGGCGTTTCAGTTGCACTGCGCAACACCACTGCTTGCACGCCCGCAGGACCTGCTTGATTTGTCCCGCACCTGAACCACCAGGCCGCGTGTACGCCGTGATGGCACGGTAGCACTGCGCAACGGGGGCATCGCCCGATGCTGCTGTGGCACGCCGGCACAGTCGGTGATCAACGCGGTGCTGTACGCTGTGTCGCTGATGCGCTTCCGCAAGATCATCAGCGTGAGTCGCAATCTCAGCGCGTGCGGGCCGGCGCTGTTGCTCCAGGAAGGGGGGCGCCTGTCCCCCACTACCATAGGTAATTGGTTCAACCACGGTAGACTTGATGCAGGAAGCAATTTACTTGTTCGAGTGGCTTGCGCCATAGCAGGCAGTGCATCATGAATTCATACGACGTAGTGGTTGATCGGCGCCGGTGTCATCGGCAGTTCGGTAGCGTTTCATCTGGCCAGATTCGGCGCGAAGAACGTCCTCGTGCTTGACCGGGGCAATATCGGCGCGGGGACGACTTCGCAATCGTCCGGCATCCTGCGTACCATTATTCGGTCAAGGAGAATGTCGAACTGGCCCGCCATTCCTGGACCGTGTTCAATGACGTCCGCGCTTATATTAGCCAGCCCTGCGTCGCGCTGTACCAAACTCTCGGAGCAACCTCTCAATGGAAGATATGCATGCGCCGTATTGCACGGTATCGCAATGGCGTTGGCGCCCTCCGATTCGAGGCGCTTGCAGGTGGCGTAGAGCGCAACGGTCGGGTCGGCTTCATGGCGAAGCGGGTTGGACCTGGTTCACATCGACAATGGCGATGCCACGCCGTTGCAAGGCGCGGCGTAACCAGCGACAGCTCAGTCATGCCCGGAACGATGCGGGCGCGTCTCTGATCGATTTTTAGCAGAACCGGAAGCTGATATGGGTGCCGGTTCCGGCATGTTAAAACGGAATTTCCGGCTGGCATCGGCGATACAGCGCTAAGCCGACCCGGGCGTCCTACTCCTCGCCTTGCATGCAGACGTCTTCGGGCTTGATCCGCATGGCTGCTGCGATGTCGTGCGAAACCTGCCGTTCGAAGACGCGCCTGAGCATGTCGTACAGGTCCGACGGCAGATGACCCAGTTCAATCTCGCGGAACGACAGGTAAAAGGACCGGCTTAATCCGCCGTATGGACGCCCGTGCCGGGAGAAGGCCGACAGCGGCACGACCCTGATCTCAGGAACATAGTGGCGCGACTGCCATACACACAGCGGGGTAGTAATGGCAAAACCGACCGCAGCCCATTTCGGAGTTCTCATACAATCGGGCGTTTGCACATTGCGCGGTCAGGATGCCCCCGACCGCGCCGCACTCGACGCTGTACGCAATGAGAACTACTGTAGACATTGTCATCTATCCCGGATTCAAGGCCATAGAAGCTGTCGGCGCCATCAATGTCTTTGACTATGCGAATACCCGCCTGCGACAGCTCGGCTGCGAACCGAAATATGAACTGCGCCTGGTCGGGCCAGGTGTCGGGACCATCCAGTCGGACACGCTGATTTCGCTCAATGCGACGAAGGCGCTGGGCAGCTTGCCGCCCGCCGATGTCGTGGTGATTGTGGGGGCCCGGGACATCGTCAATGTGCTGGCGGCCTGTGGCGATATCGTCGACTGGTGCCGGACGTGTGCCGACAAGATGAACATCATTGTCGGGCTTTGCTCGGGCAGTTTTTTCCTGGCTGAAGCCGGTCTGCTGAGCGGCCGTCGTGCCGCCACGCACTGGAGCGTGGCGGAACTGATGCGGCAGCGCTATCCCGGGATCCAGGTGGATGCGGACGCGATCTTCGTTCGGGATTCGTATGTCTGGACGTCCGCTGGCGTGACCGCGGTGTTCGACCTGGTTCTCGCGATGGTGGAGGAGGACCTGGGCCGGGATATTGCGCTGTCGGTGGCGAGAGATCTCGTCGTCTACCTGAAGCGGCCGGGAGGACAGTCGCAATTCAGTGAACATCTGCTTAGCCAGATGACGGCCCATCCAAGGGTGCGCGATATCCAGGACTATATTCACCGGTCCCCGAAAGCGGACCTCTCGGTAAAGGCGCTGGCGGCGCGCGCTGCGATGAGCGCGCGCAATTTTTCCAGGGTGTTCCTGAAGGAAACCGGGCACACGCCTTCGGAGTATGTGGAGCAGACCCGGCTGGATGCCGCCCGGCGGCTCCTTGAAGACGGTGAGCAACCGCTGAAACGGATCGCCCTGGAGACCGGTTTCGGGTCTGAGGGGAGGCTGAGGCAGGCGTTTCAGCGGCGCTTGAATGTCACGCCCGGCGCCTATCGTGAGCGCTTTGCGAGCACTGGCGTGCTGAAGGTCGCCGGCGACAGTTAAGCCTCCTCAGTACAGCACGACCGAACGGATCGACTCGCCGCGCTTCATCAGGTCAAAGCCCTCGTTGATGCGGTCGAGCGGCAGCGTATGCGTGATCAGGTCGTCGATATTGAGCTTGCCTTCCATGTACCAGTCGACGATCTTCGGCACGTCGGTGCGGCCACGTGCGCCGCCGAAGGCCGAGCCCTTCCATTCGCGGCCGGTCACCAGCTGGAACGGGCGCGTCGAGATCTCCGCGCCGGCCTCGGCCACGCCGATGATGATCGACTTGCCCCAGCCCTTGTGGCAGCACTCCAGCGCCTGGCGCATGACCTGCGTGTTGCCGATGCATTCGAACGAGTAGTCGGCACCGCCGTCGGTCAGCTGGATGATGTGGTCGACCACATTGTCGACATCCTTCGGGTTGACGAAATGCGTCATGCCGAACTTGCGCGCCATCGCCTCGCGCGCCGGGTTCAGGTCCACGCCGATGATCTTGTCGGCGCCCACCATCTTGGCGGCCTGGATCACATTCAGTCCGATGCCGCCGAGGCCGAACACCACCACGTTGGCGCCGGCTTCCACCTTGGCGGTGAACAGCACCGCGCCCACGCCGGTGGTGACGCCGCAGCCGATATAGCAGACCTTGTCGAACGGCGCGTCGGGGCGGATCTTCGCCAGCGCGATCTCCGGCACCACGATGTGGTTGGCGAAGGTCGACGTGCCCATGTAGTGAAAGATGGGCTTGCCGTCGAGCGAGAAGCGCGCGGTGCCGTCCGGCATCAGCCCCTTGCCCTGCGTGGCGCGGATCGCCTGGCACAGGTTGGTCTTGCGCGACAGGCAGAACTTGCACTGGCGGCATTCGGGCGTGTACAGCGGGATCACGTGGTCGCCGGGCTTCAGCGAGGTCACGCCCGGGCCGACGTCGGTGACGATGCCCGCGCCTTCATGGCCCAGGATCGCCGGGAAAATGCCTTCCGGATCGGCGCCGGACAGCGTGTAGTAGTCGGTATGGCAAATACCGGTGGCTTTCACTTCCACCAGCACTTCACCGGCGCGCGGGCCGTCCAGGTCCACGTCTTCGATCGTTAGCGGCTTTCCGGCACCCCAAGCCACAGCAGCGCGTGTCTTCATCGGTTTTCTGTCGATAGTCGTTTGGCGCCTGACTATATGGCAAGGGGCAACCATGATGGCGCCGCTGGCGTGGCTTTGTCCGAAATCAGACGCAAGTTGGCCGACCACCGCCATCGGCATCCCGGCCTGCCGCTGCAATGCGCAGTATCGGCCTCACTGATCGCCCAGCATGTCAGGCACCGTTTTCCGTGGGTCAATATGGTGATGCTCTCGGAGCTGGCGGCCTTTGGCCCGAGCCCGGCCAAGGCGGTGGAAATGCCCGGCGCCGAGGAAATCCGGCTGTGCGAGATGGCGGCCAGGCATGCCTGTGGCTGATCCCGGGCTCGCTGTTCGAGTGCCGCGACGGCGCGATCTATAACACCGCGCCCGTGATCGACCCCGCCGGCAATGTGGTGGCGCGGTTCCGCAAGCTGTTTCCCTTCCGCCCGTACGAACAGGACATCGCCGCGGGCAAAGGCCGGCGCCTCGCTTGGAAAGCCGGATACGGCGCGGGTGTGACAGGCGCGCCGGGCTGGCCTATGCTGTCATTGCGGCCAATGATCATTGAAGGAGTATCGATGCTCTCAAAGAAATCACCCCGGCATGGCCTGCGTCGCCACGCCGCGAAGTGGGTCCTGGTGGCGCTGGGCGCAGTGTTCTGCGCCGCGCCGGCGTTCGCGCAGCAGGCGGGAGAACTTTCCGGTGCGCTGAAGCAGGCCAAGGAAAGCGGAACGCTGTCGGCCGGCTACCGGGAATCGTCGCTGCCGTTCTCCTACCTGGGGCGGTCTGGCAACCCCATCGGATATTCCATCGATATCTGCCGTGCCATTGTCGAAGCCGCCGCCGCGGAGGTGGGCCGCGAGGTGACTATCCGCTGGGTGCCGGTGACCTCGGAGAACCGCTTCGATGCCATCACGTCGGGAAAGATCGACCTGGAATGCGGCTCGACCACGCGCAATGCCCAGCGCATGCAACGGGTGGCGTTCTCTCCGGTGATCTTTGTAGCGGGGACCAGGCTGATGGTGCCAAAAAGCTCACCGATCCGGACATTGCGCGACCTGAAGGGGAAGCACGTGGTGGCGACCGGCGGCACCACCAATGTGGAGGCGCTGGAACGGCTGTCGGAGCGCTTCGACCTGCAACTGAAGATCATCCGGGCGCGCGATCATGGCGATGCGTTCCGGGTCCTGCAGCATGGTGGCGCGGATGCCTACGCGGGGGACGACGTGTTGCTGCACGGCTTGCTTAGCGGCAGTCCGGATCGGGGCAAGTTCAGGGTGACCGCGGATTTTCTCTCCTACGATCCGTACGGGATCATGTATCGCAAGGGCGATCCGCAGTTTGCCGCGGTGGTGGAGAGGACATTGCGCGAGCTGGCGGCGTCGCGTGAGCTGGAACGCCTGTACCAGCAGTGGTTCATGAATAAGCTGCCCACTGGCGAGCGGCTCGGCTTGCCGATGAGCGCGCAGTTGGAGGAGTTGATTCGGGCTATGCCGGAAAGGGCGGAGTAGCCTGGGGTTTGAACCATCGGCAAATGAGCCGATATCGCCCGAACCACCACTGACCGGTCCCCTCTCCCGCTTGCGGGAGAGGGGAGAGATCACCACGGATGGTGGCCTGCATTCACCGCATCCCGGCGCCAGCCCTTACCGATGGCTGGCAATAAACCCCCGCAACTGCGGATAGATCTCCTCGCGCCAGCGGCGCCCGGAAAAGATGCCATAGTGGCCACACCCGGCCGCCGTGATGTGCTGCTTGCGTGCGCCGGGAATGCCCGCACACAGGTCGTGCGCCGCCGCGGTCTGGCCCGCGCCGGTGATGTCGTCCAGCTCGCCTTCGATCGTCAGCAGCGCGGTTCCCCTGATGTCCTGCGGGCGCACCGGCTTGCCTTCGATCTCCCATGTACCCTTCGCCAGCCGGAACTCCTGGAACACATCACGGATCGTGTCCAGGTAATACTCGGCCGCCATGTCGAGCACGGCGTTGTACTCATCATAGAAGCGCTCGTGTGCCGCCGCGTCGTCCAGCTCTCCGTCGACAAGATTGCGGTAATACTTGTAGTGCGCCGACAGATGCCGGTCGGGGTTGGTTGCCACGAAGCCGGCGTGCTGCAGGAACCCCGGATAAACCTTGCGGCCGTGCCCGGGATAGTTGGCCGGCACGGTATGGATCACGTTGTGCTCGAACCATTCGAATGACTTGTCGGTTGCCAGCGCGTTCACGGCGGTGGGGCTGCGGCGCGCGTCGATCGGTCCGCCCATCATGGTCATCGACCGCGGCGTGGTCTCGCCGGCCGATGCCTGCAATGCGATTGCGGCCAGCACGGGTACGGCAGGCTGGCAGACGGAAATGACATGCAGGTTGTCGGCGCCGATGTGGCGGATGAACTCCTGGATGTAATGCACATAGTCCGTGAGGTGGAAGGTTCCGTCTTCGGCCGGCACCATGCGGGCATCGATCCAGTCTGTCACATAGACCTTGTGGTGCTGCAGCAGGGTCCGCACGGTGTCGCGCAGCAGCGTGGCATGGTGGCCGGACAGCGGCGCGCAGACCAGCACCACCGGGTCGTCCTTCAGTTGCCGGATGGTTGCGGGATCGTCGGCGTAGCGCTTGAAGCGCAGCAATCTGCAGAAGGGCTTCTCGACAACGACCTGCTCCACGACAGGAATGTCCCGCCCGTGGCACGGCACCGAGCCGATGTCGAAAGGCGGTTTCTTGTAGTCCTTGCCAAGGCGGTACAGCAGCTCGTAGCCGGCCGCCAATCTGTTGGCACCGGGCGTCAGCGAGAGCGGACTGAGCGGATTGGTCAAGGTCCGCGACGTTGCCTGAGCCAGTGCGGTGAGGGGCAGCAGCATCGCGCTCTTGAGTTCGTAGAGTTGGTAAAGCATGAGGAATTCCCTGTGGAATAGTCTGAACAGCGGACCTGCGCCGGGCCCGCGGGGTAAGTGCGAACGTGTGTAGGCATCGGATCGACGAGCCCGCGATCACTCGCATTCGCAGTCTGGATCGGCGACATCAGCCGGTGGCTCATGCACGGCGATCACTCTTCCGACTGCTCCTTGTCATAGCCGATATGGAGCCGGCGGAGCTTGGAGTACAAGGTCTGCTTGGGGATGGAAAGCGCCTTCGCGGTAGCGGCGACGTCGAAGTTGTGGCGCTTCATCTCTTCCATGACCACGACACGCTCGAACTGTTCGAGCTGTTCGGGCAGGCTGTGGCACGGTTCGCCGTGGCTGTGGTGCAGGTCGAAGTCGTCGGACAGCAGCCCGAGCACGAAGCGGTCCGCCACGTTGCGCAGTTCGCGCACGTTGCCCGGCCATGAATGGGACAGCAGCAGGTCGAACTGGGCGCTCTCGAGCACGGGCGCGGGACGGCCGAAGCGCGTCGCCGCCTGCAGGATCAGATGCTCGAACAGCAACGGGATATCTTCGCGGCGCTCGCGCAACGGCGGCAGGTCGATGAAGGCGACACCGATGCGGTAGTACAAGTCGGCGCGGAACTTCTTTTGCTCCGTGAGCAGCTTCAGGTCTTCCTTGCTGGCGGCGATCACGCGGCAATCCACCTGGATGGCTTCGTTCGAGCCCACGCGCTCGATGGAGCGCTCCTGCAGCGCGCGCAGGAACTTGACCTGCACCGCCAATGGCATGCTTTCGATTTCGTCGAGGAACAGCGTCCCGCCATGGGCGTGCTCGAACTTGCCGCAGCGGCGACGCGTGGCGCCGGTAAACGATCCCACCTCGTGCCCGAACAGTTCGCTCTCGGCCAGCGCCTCGGGCAGCCCGCCGCAGTTCAACGGCACGAAATTCCCGGCGCGTCGCGCGCTGTGGTCATGCAGGCAGCGCGCCACGAGGTCCTTGCCGGTCCCGGTCTCGCCGTAGATCACCACGTCGGCCGGCGCATCGGCGAGGGCGCGGACCGCGCGGCGCACACGCTCCATCTGGGCAGAACGGCCGATCAGGCACGCCTGGATACCGCGCCAGCCCTCCAGTTGCTCGCGCAGGCCTCGCACCTCCAGGCTCAGCTTGCGCCGGTCGGCCGCGCGCCTGACCACGGACACCAGATGATCGGATGAGCACGGTTTCTCGATAAAGTCGTAGGCCCCCTCGCGCATGGCCCGCACCGCCATGGAGATGTCGCCATGGCCGGTCATCAGGATGACGGGCAGGTCGGCGTCAATGCCCTGGAGCTCGCTCAGCCAGGCCGCGCCGGTCATGCCCGGCAGCCTGACGTCGCAGACCACCACGGCGGGCACGCCGAGGGTGACGCTGGCGCGCGCCTGCTCTACCGAAGCGAATCCGTCGACGACGAACCCGGCCAGTTCGAGCGCCTGCGAACTGCCAATCAGCACATCCTCTTCGTCCTCGACGAAAATCACGCGGATGGGATGGGTGTCGTTCATCAATGATGTTCCTCTTGGGTCGGCGGCGCGAGGGGTAGTTCGACGATGAATTCGGCACCCGCGGGCTTCAGGTTGCGGGCATACAGGCGGCCGCCGAACTCTTGCACGATATGCGCCGAGATCATCAGGCCGAGTCCCAGGCCCTTGCCGGCGGGCTTGGTCGTCACGAACGGCTCGAACAGCCGAGGCAGCACGTCGGGATGGATGCCGGGGCCCGAGTCGCGGATGGTGAGCACGCATAGCCCTTCGTGCCGGCTCATGCCGATATCCAGTTGCCGCACGGGGGCAGCCGACAAGGCGTCGGCGGCATTGCCCAGCAGGTTGACCAGCACCTGTTCCAGCCGCGGCGCGTCGGCCAGCACGCAGATGTCGTCGGGCGTCGCGGTGATGTCGACGGTGACATCGAGCTCGCGCAAGCGGGCGGTCACCACAAACAGCGCGTCCTGGATCACCTGGCGCACCGCTACCGGCCGCAGCGGCGCCTGGGTCTTGTGGGCGAATGCCTTGAGCTGCTGGGTGAGGCGGGCCACGCGGCCGATCAGGTTGGAGATGCGGTGAAGGTTGCCGGCGGCAGCGTCGAGCCGGCCTTTCTCCAGCAGCACCGCGGCGTTGTCGGACAGCGTGCGCATCGCCGCCAGGGGCTGGTTCAGTTCATGCACGATCCCGGCGGACATCTGTCCGAGCGCAGCCAGCTTGCCGGCGTGAACAAGGTCGTTCTGCAGCGCGCGCAGTTCGGCGGTCCGTTCCAGCACCTTGGCCTCCAGGCCATTGTGCGCTTCACGCAGCGCGCGTTGCGCCGCCATTTGTTGCCGGGCGGCACGCCGGCGCTGCGCAAAGACCAGGATCAACAGCAGCAGCACCATGCAGGCCAGCAGCCCGCCGATGGCGGCATTGCGGGCCAGCGTGCGCGCGGGCAGTTCGTCGTCCAGCAGCACGATACGCCAGAGGCCGTGGTTGACCGTGCGCTCGGACGCCAGGTAATCCACCTTGTCCAGGCGAACACGGGTGGTGTGTTCGTCCAGGCGGGACGACACCTGCCAGTCCAGCGGCCTCAGGTCCGACTTGCCGTAGGTTCGCGCGTGTCCGGCCTCGGCCAGCATGGCCGGCGTCAATGGCGCCAGCGGACGCAGTCGCCACTGCGGCAGCGAGGCCAGGATCACGACATCGCGCGCGTCCACGACCAGCACCTTGCCCGGAATCTGGACCCAGTTCCGCTCCACCGCCTCAAGGTTGACCTTGACGGTGGCAATGCCCGGCTGCTTGCCGTTTTGCCGCAACGCATACGCCAGGTAGTAGCCGGGGCGGCCGGAAGTAAATCCCACGCCGTAGAAGCGTCCCTGCCCGTGTTCCAGCGCATCCCGCATATACGGCCGGAACGAAAGGTCGACGCCCACCGGCGTACCCGGCTGGTTCCAGTCCGCGGCGGCAAGGGTCATGCCGGAGCGCAGCGTGACATACAGGTTGTCGGCGCCGGCCGTCGCGGTGATGCCGTGCAGGTAGCGGCTGACGTGCTGCTTCAGCGACGCGTCATCGGGCCGGGCCAGCAGTTCGAAGACATCCGAGGTGGATTCGAGCAAGGAGGGCAGGTAGTCGAACCGGGACAGCTCGCCATCCAGCCGCGCAGCGATGACGTCGAGGCGATGCTGCGCCGCGACACGCAACTGGTCGAGACCGGCGCGCAACGCCATGGCATAGGCGATCCACGCCGACAGCGCGATCGCCGCCAGTGCCATACCGCACCAGATCCCCATGCGCATACGGCCCAGATTCATGTCGCATGCCCTTTCTCCGCAGTCCTGGAACTCGTCGGATAGTTCGTCCCCGTGCCCGGGGTAGATGAAGGACGCTTGCTCGCCCCGATGCAAGTCGGGAGGTTGCAGTGTACTCCCGGAATCCGGCCAGTAAGCACCCGGGCAATACCTGAGTCCGGCATCCTGCGTGGCGTGGCGGCGCAGCATCTGGCGTGATCCCTAGGCGTAGCGGAGTTCGCGCGTCTTGCCGCGGAACACCCGATACGAGAACACCGTGTAGCCGGCAATGGCGGGCACCGAGATGCAAACGCCGGCGAGGATCACCTTCAGCGCCTCCGGGCTGCTGGCGGCCTGCCATATCGTCAGGCGATGGATCACCACGAAGGGGAAGATGCTGTAGGCCAGGCCGAGGAAGCTGAGCACAAAGACGGCGATCAGCAACGCGAAGGGCAGCCAGGCGACCGGCCCGCGCACCAGCCGGGTGTTAAGCAGCAGACGCACCGCCATCAGCGCGATGCCGGTCACCAGCGGGATGGCGAGCAGCGCGATGATCTGCGGCAGCACGAACCAGCGCTCCCGCACCACCACGCTGATCCATGGCGTCGCCACCGAGATCAGGGTGAGTCCGCAGACCATCGGCGCCCATGCGATCTTGGCCCATTGCACGGCGCGCTGCTGCAGCTCGCCTTCGGTTTTCATGATGAGCCAGCTGGCGCCAAGCAGCACATAGGCCATCGGCAGTGCGAGAGCGATCGCCGCCGCGAACAGGGGATAGTTCCAGCCACTGCCGAAGCCGCTGATGTAGCGGCCCAGCATCCAGCCCTGCGATACCGAAGCCAGGGCAGAGCCCGCGAAAAACAGCCGGTCCCAGGTCGGCTTGTGCGCGCTCCTTACCTTGACCCGGAAGTCGAAGGCCACGCCGCGCAGGATCAGGCCGACCAGCATCAATGTGACTGGCAGGTAGAGCTCCGTCAGGATCATGCCGTGCGCCTTGGGGAAAGCCACCAGCAGGATGCCGATGCCCAGCACCAGCCAGGTTTCGTTGGCGTCCCAGAACGGGCCGATCGAAGCCACCATCACATCTTTCTCGGCGGGCGTGGCCCGGTGCATCAGCATGCCGACGCCAAGGTCATAGCCGTCGCTGATCACATAGACCAGCATGGCCAGGCCCATCAGCGCCATGAAGATGACGGGCAGGGCATCGTCGAAACGCATCCAGCTCATGATGGGCTCCCGGTTGGCAGGATCCGCGGCGGCATCGCGCCCGGCGGCGTGGAGGGCTGCCCGGCGGGGTCGCTGGCGGGCGCTTCTTCCAGCGCTTCTTCCGGCTTCTCCGCCAGGTACTTCAGCACGCTGACATAGGCCACGATCAGCGCGAGGTAGACGCCGACGAACAGCGACAACGTCAGGGCGATATGCGGCGCCGGGACGTTCGAGGCCACGTCGGCAGTCCGTACCAGGCCCTGGACGATAAAAGGCTGGCGACCGATTTCCGTGACATACCACCCGGCGACCGTGGCAACCCAGCCTGAGAAGGTCATGCCGGCAAGGCCCCATAGCAGCGCGCGCGGCAGGCGCTCGGGCTGCCAGCCGCTACGGCGGTACAGCCACCAGCCGAGCCAGCTCGCGGCCAGCATCAGCATGCCCACGCCAACCATCACGCGGAAGGCGAGGAACAGCGGCAGGACCGGCGGATGCGCGTCGCGGAACGCGTTCAGTCCCTGGATCTCGCCATCGCTGCGATGCGTCAGGATCAGGCTGGCCAGCCTCGGGATTTCGATGGCTGCGTGATTCGTCCGCAGCTTCTCGTCGGGAATGGCGAAGAGCAGCAAGGGCACGCCCCGCGCCGTGTCCCACACGCCCTCCATCGCGGCGATCTTCTGGGGCTGGTGCCGGAGCGTGTTCAGGCCGTGCATGTCGCCGGCGGCGATCTGCAGCGGAATGGCGGCTGCGGCGAGCGTCAGCCCGACGCGCAATACCCTGGGCGCGGACAACTGCGCCGTGCCCTTGAGCGACTGCCAGGCACTCAGTCCCGCGAGCAGGAAGGCGCAGGTCAGGGCGGACGCGAGCAGCATATGGACCAGGCGATAGGGGAAGGACGGATTGAAGATGACTTCGAACCAGCTCCCGACGTGGAACTCCCCATTGACGATCTCGTAGCCCTGCGGGGTCTGCATCCAGGAGTTCAGGGCCAGGATCCAGAAGGCGCTGAGGGTGGTGCCGAAAGCGACGAAGACGGTCGACATCAGGTGGACGCGCTCGCTCACCTTGCCGTGCCCGAACAGCATCACGCCGAGGAAGCCGGCTTCGAGGAAGAACGCCGTCAGCACCTCATACGCGAGCAGGGGGCCGGCGACATTGCCCACCGTTTCCATGAACCCGGGCCAGTTGGTGCCAAACTGGAAACTCATGGTGATGCCGCTGACCACGCCAAGCGCGAACGTCAGGGCAAACACCTTGGTCCAGAAGCGGTAGGCGTTCAGCCACGCCTGGCGCACCACCGGCTTGTCGCTGGCAAGGTAGCGCCAGCGGAAAAACAGCAGCAGCCAGCCCATGCCGATGCTGATGGTCGGGAACAGGATGTGGAAGGTGATGTTGGCCGCGAACTGCATGCGCGCCAGCAGGATCGGATCCATGTGTCAGCGTCTCCTCGGCCGCTGGCTCACTGCATGTGCTGGCCGCCGTTGATGGCGATATTGGCGCCGGTCACGAAGGCCGCCTCGTCCGAGGCCAGGTAGATGATCAGGCCTGCCACTTCCTCCGGCTTGCCCAGGCGGCCCACCGGGATCTGCGGCAGGATCTTCGTGTTCAGGATCTCGTCGGGAATGGCGGTGACCATCTTGGTGCCGATATAGCCCGGGGAGATGGTGTTGACGGTGACCCCCTTCCTGGCCACCTCCAGCGCCAGCGCCTTGGTGAAACCATGCACCCCGGCCTTCGCCGCCGAGTAGTTGGTCTGGCCGAAGGCGCCCTTCGAGCCGTTGACCGACGACACGTTGACGATGCGGCCCCAGCCGCGCTCCACCATCCCGTCGGCAACCTGCTTGCTCATGTTGAACAGGCTGTCCAGGTTGGTGCGCAGCACCGCGTCCCAATTGACCTTGTCCATCTTCTTGAAGGTCATGTCGCGCGTGATGCCGGCATTGTTGATGAGAATGTCGATGGGGCCGGCCTGTTCCGCGACCGCGGCCACGGCTTGCGCGCACGAGTCGATATCGGCCACGTCGCAGGGCACGGCCAGGATGTCGTGCCCGCGCGCCTTCATTTGCTGCACCCACTCGCCGTGGTTCTTGTTGCCCGGCGAATAGGTCACCGCCACCCGGTAGCCGGCCTCGGCCATCTTGGTGGAAATGGTTTCTCCCAGGCCGCCCATGCCGCCGGTGATCAAGACTACGCGTTGCTTGCTCATTGTTCTGTTCTCCTGTGGAATCGATGAATAAAGGCCGTACGGATCCGGATCAGCGCTCGATCGCCAGCGCCACGCCCATGCCGCCGCCGATGCAGAGCGAGGCCAGCCCGCGCTTTGCGTCGCGGCGGATCATTTCGTGGATCAGGGTGACCAGGATGCGGCAGCCGGACGCGCCGATCGGGTGGCCGATGGCGATGGCGCCGCCGTTGACGTTGATCTTGCGGGTGTCCCAGTCCATCTCCTGGTTGACCGCGCAGGCCTGTGCCGCGAATGCCTCGTTGATCTCCATCAGGTCCAGGTCGTTGACGCTCCAGCCTGCCTTCTGCAGGCAACGCCGGGAGGCCGGCACCGGGCCCATGCCCATGATGCTGGGGTCGAGCCCGGCCGACGCATAGGAGGCAATGCGGGCCAGCGGCGTCATTCCCAGCTCGCGCGCCCTGGCGGCCGACATCAGCAGGACCGCCGCCGCGCCGTCGTTCAGCCCCGAGGCGTTGCCGGCCGTGACGGTCCCCGCCTTGTCGAAGGCCGGCCTCAGCCCGCCCAGCGCTTCGGCCGTGGTGCCGTGCTTGATGAACTCGTCGCTGTCGAAGACCACCGTGCCCTTCTTCGAGACAATCGACACCGGGACGATCTCGTCCCTGAACTTGCCGGCCTTCTGCGCGGCCTCGGCCTTCTGCTGCGAGGCCGCCGCGAACTCGTCCTGCCGGGCGCGCGAGATGTTGTACGCCTTGGCCACGTTCTCGGCGGTGGTGCCCATGTGGTACTGGTTGTACACGTCCCACAGGCCATCGACGATCATGGTGTCGGTCAGTTTCCAGTCGCCCATGCGCTGGCCATCGCGCGAACCCACCAGCACGTGCGGCGCGGCGCTCATGTTCTCCTGGCCGCCGGCGATGACGATGTCCGCGTCGCCGCATTTGATGGCCTGCGCCCCCAGGTGGACCGCCTTCAGGCCGGAGCCGCACACCTTGCCGATGGTCATGGCGGGCACGCCGACCGGCAGCCCGGCCTTGATGCCGGCCTGCCGGGCGGGGTTCTGCCCGCTGCTCGCGGTCAGTACCTGGCCAAGCACTACCTCGTCGACCAGCTCGGCTTGCAGGCCGCTGCGCGCGAGCAGCGCCTTGATGACGGTGGCGCCCAGCTCGGGCGCCGCGACCTTGGCGAGCGATCCGCCAAACTTGCCGACCGCGGTTCTGGCCGCGGCGACGATAACGACGTCTTCCATACGATTCTCCTGCGTGAAAAAAATAGAGGGGCTGACGGTGCAGCCACTAGCTGGCTTTGCCAAGGTCGATGAGGGGCGTTGCGTTCAATGCAGCTTGACGTGCGGTTCCGTACGCCGGACGATCGAGCGCGCCAGCGTGTCCAGCGCGACTTTCGTGAAGCCATGCAACGCCAGTTCATGCATCTTGTAGAGCGAGAGGTACATCAGCCGCGCGAACATGCCCTCGATCATCAGGTTGCCGCCGATCAGTCCGCCCATCATGTTGCCCACGGTGCTGAACTCGCCCAGCGACACCAGCGAGCCGAAGTCGCGGTACTGGTAGTCGGCGAGCGGCTTTCCCGCCATGCGCCGGCGCACCTGCTTCACCATGTGCGACGCCTGCTGGTGCGCCGCCTGCGCGCGCGGCGGCACCAGCCCGCCCTTGCCCTGGCTGGCCCCGGGCCAGCTGCATGCCGCGCAGTCGCCGATCGCGAAGATGTCCGGGTCGCGGCTGGTCTGCAGGGTCGGCTGCACCACCAGCTGGTTGACGCGGTTGGTTTCCAGGCCGGCGATATCCCTGAGGAAGTCGGGCGCCTTGACGCCGGCAGCCCACACCACCAGTTCCGCCGGCAGTACACGGCCATCGCCCAGGCGCACGCCGTCGGGCAATACCTGCGCCACCTTTGCATCGGTCAGCACGTCCACGCCGAGCTTGCGCAGCAGCGCTTCCGTCGCCTTCGACAGCCGCTCCGGTAACGCCGGCAGCACGCGTGGCGCGGCCTCGATCAGCGTGACCCGGATGTCCTTGTCGGCGTCGACGCGGTCCAGGCCAAAGGCCACCACCTCGCGGGTGGTGCGATGCAGCTCCGCGGCCAGCTCCACGCCCGTGGCGCCGGCGCCGATGATGGCGACATGCAGCTGCTGGGGCAGCAGGGGCGTGCCTTGCGCATGCGCGCGGATGCAGGCATTGACCATGCGCGAGTGAAAGCGCAGCGCGTCGGCCGGGCATTCCAGCCGCATGGCGTGCTCGTACACCCCCGGCGTGCCAAAGTCATTGCTCTGGCTGCCGACGGCGATGACCAGCGTGTCGTAGGCAAAGCTGCGCTGCGGCGTGATCTGCTGGCCTTCGTGGTCGACATAGGGTGCCACCAGCACCTCGCGGCGTTCGCGATCCAGGCCCACCATTTCCCCCACGCGGTAGCGGAAGTGGTGCCAGTGCGATTGCGCCAGGTAACCCACCTCATGCGCGCTCATGTCCATGCTGCCGGCGGCGATCTCGTGCAGCTTGGGTTTCCACACATGGGTGCGGTTCTTCTCGATCAGGGTGATTTCGGCCTGCCGGCGCCGGCCGAGCGTGTCGCCCAGCCGCGTGGCCAGCTCAAGCCCGCCCGCGCCGCCGCCGACGATGACGACGCGGTGCGGTGCCTTCACGTAGGCGTCGGCACGATAGGTGGACGGTTTCATTGGGCGCTTCCGCTCACCGGGGCGACGTTGGTGCCGGCAACCGGCATGTGGGCCGCGACCCGGTCGAGCACCACCTCCGGCTCGTCGGCCTCTGCGTCCGACTCGTTATCCAGCCTGCGGCGCATTTGCTCGACATCGAGGTCGCCGGTCCATTTCGCCACCACCACCGTGGCCACGCCGTTGCCGATCAGGTTGGTCAGCGCGCGCGCCTCGGACATGAAGCGGTCGATGCCGAGGATCAGGGCCAGGCCCGCCACCGGAACATGCCCCACTGCCGAGAGCGTGGCCGCCAGCACGATAAAGCCGCTCCCGGTGACGCCGGCGGCGCCCTTGGAGGTCAGCAACAGCACCGCGAGCAGGGTGAGCTGCTGCGTCAGGCTCATGTCGGTATTGGTTGCCTGGGCGATGAACACCGCCGCCATGGTCAGATAGATGGAGGTGCCATCCAGGTTGAAGGAGTAGCCGGTCGGGACCACCAGTCCGACCACAGACTTGCGGGCACCCAGGTTCTCCAGCTTGGCCATCATCCGCGGCAGCACGGATTCGGAGGAAGACGTGCCGAGCACGATCAGCAGTTCCTCCTTGATGTACTTGATGAACTTCCAGACCGAGAAGCCATGCATGCGCGCGATGCCGCCGAGCACGACGAAGATGAACAGCAGGCAGGTGGCGTAGAAGGTCGCCATCAGCTGGCCCAGCTGCAGCAGCGAGCCCACGCCGTACTTGCCGATGGTGAAGGCCATGGCGCCGAAGGCGCCGATCGGGGCGACCTTCATGATGTAGCCGACGATGGTGAAGAGCACGTGCGAGAACTTCTCGATGAAGTCGAACACCAGCGTGCCGCGGCCGCCGAACCTGTGCAGGGCGAAACCGAACATCACCGCGAACAGCAGCACCTGGAGGATCTCGCCCTTGGCGAAGGCATCCACCACCGTGTTCGGGATCACGTGCAGCAGGAAGTCGACCGTGCCCTGCATCTTGCCGGGCTCGGTGTAGGCGGCGATGGACTTCGTGTCGAGGGTGGATACGTCGACATTCATGCCGGCGCCGGGCTTGACGATGTTGATGATCACCAGGCCGACCACCAGCGCAATGCTGCTCACGATCTCGAAGTACAGCAGCGCCAGCCCGCCGGTCTTGCCGACCTTCTTCATGTCCTCCATGCCGGCAATGCCGACGACGACGGTGCAGAAGATGATCGGCGCGATGATCATCTTGATCAGCTTGATGAAGCCATCGCCCAGCGGCTTCATCGCCGCGCCGGCCTGCGGATAGAAATGGCCGAGGAGGATGCCGATGACGATCGCGGTAATGACCTGGAAGTAGAGGGTCCTGTAGAACGGCTTCGAGTGAATGTCTTTGTCCATCATTGTCTCCTTTATTGGTTCGCGATTGCCGTCGGCACCGGCTTGATCAATCGAGTGCCCATCCCTGCGCGAGCTGCGCGCTGGCATCGACCGTCGCCACCGCCGTCATGTTGACGATGCGGCGGACGGTGGAGGACGACGTCAGGATATGCACGGGGCGCGCGGCGCCAAGCAGGATGCCGCCCACCGTGATGCCGCCGCCCGCGGCGATGCGCAACAGGTTGTAGGAGATGTTGGCGGCGTCCACGTTGGGCATCACCAGCACATTCGCCTCCTTCTCCAGGCAGGATTCGGGGAACTCGTGATCCAGGATCTGCTTGGACAGCGCAGCGTCGCCCCGCATCTCGCCCTCCACCGCCAGCGACGGCTCGCGCGCTTTCACCAGTGCCAGCGCCTCGCGCATCTTGGTCGCGGCGGGATCGCCGGAGCCGCCAAAGTTGGAGTGCGAGAGCAGCGCCACGCTGGGCGTGATGCCAAAGCGCCGGACCGCTTCGGCCGCCAGCAGGGTGATGTCGGCGATCTGCTGTGCCGTCGGGTCGAGGTTCACGTGCGTGTCGCAAATAAACAGCTGGCGTCCGGGCAGCATCAGCATCTGCATGGCGGCCAGCGTCGGGCTGCCCGGCTTCATGCCGATGGTGTCGCGCACATGAGCGAGGTGATCCTGGAAACGGCCCACGGCGCCGCACAGCATGGCATCGGCGCTGCCTTGCCGCACCAGCATCGCGCCCAGCAGCGTGCCGCGGCTGCGCAGCTCCGTCTGCGCCAGCGCGCGCGACACGCCGTTACGCTTGCTCAGCTGGTAGTACGCCTCGGCGGCATCGCCATAGACGGCGGGGTCCAGCGGGTCGACGCATTCGCAATCCACGCCGGGCTGCAGGCGCAGGCCGAATTGCGCGATGCGCGCCACGATCACGTCCGGACGGCCCACCAGCAACGGGCGCGCGATGCCCTCGTCGATGACCACCTGTGCCGCGCGCAGCACGCGCTCATCCTCGCCTTCGGCATAGAGCACGCGCTTCGGGGCGCGCTTGGCGGCGGCGAACACCGGCTGCATGGCGCTGCGCGACTGGTAGACAAACTGGCCAAGCCGCTGCCGGTAAGCGTCCATGTCCGCGATCGGGCGCGTAGCCACGCCGCTGTCCATTGCCGCTTTGGCGACGGCCGGCGCCACCGCCTCGATCAGCCGCGGGTCGAACGGCTTGGGAATCAGGTACTCGGCGCCGAAGCGCAGGCCCACCGCGCCGTAAGCCTGGGCCACCACCTCGGGAATTTCCGCATGCGCCAGCTCGGCGATGGCGCGCACGGCGGCCAGCTTCATTTCCTCGTTGATGGTGGTGGCGCCGACGTCCAATGCCCCGCGGAAGATGAACGGGAAGCAGAGCACGTTGTTGACCTGGTTCGGATAGTCCGAACGGCCGGTGCCGAGGATGGCATCGGGGCGCACCGCCAGCGCGTCCTCCGGCGCGATCTCGGGCGTGGGGTTGGCCATGGCGAGGATGATGGGGTCGCGCGCCATGGCCTTGACCATCTCGGGTTTGAGCACGCCGCCCGCCGACAGGCCCAGGAAGATGTCGGCACCGCCGATGATGTCGGCCAGCGTGCGCGCCGGGGTGTCCTGCGCGTAGCGCGCCTTGTTCGGGTCCATCTGCTCCTTGCGGCCGCGATAGACTACGCCGTTGCTGTCGGACACGAACACATTGCCCATCGGCAGGCCCAGGCTGACGATCAGGTCCAGGCAGGCGAGGGCGGCGGCGCCCGCGCCGGAGGCCACCAGCTTGACCTCGCGGATATCCTTGCCGACGTGCCTGAGCGCGTTGAGGATGGCAGCGGCGGCGACGATGGCGGTGCCGTGCTGGTCATCATGGAAGACCGGGATCTTCATGCGCTCGCGCAGCTTCTGCTCGATATAGAAGCACTCGGGCGCCTTGATGTCTTCCAGGTTGATGCCGCCGAAGGTCGGTTCCATGCGGGCGATGGTGTCGATCAGCGCGTCGGGGTCGTTCTCCGCCAGCTCGATATCGAACACGTCGATGCCCGCGAACTTCTTGAACAGGCAGCCCTTGCCCTCCATCACCGGCTTGCCGGCGAGCGGCCCGATGTTGCCCAGGCCCAGCACGGCGGTGCCGTTGGTGATCACGGCAACCAGGTTGGCGCGCGAGGTCAGGTTCATCGCCTCGGCCGGGTCGCGCACGATCTCCATGCAGGCGTCGGCCACGCCGGGCGAATAGGCCAGCGCCAGGTCGCGCTGGGTGGCCATGGCCTTGGTGGGGGTGACCGAGATCTTGCCCGGCGTGGGATAGCGGTGGTAGTCGAGCGCGGCTTCGCGAAGGTTGTCGGTCATGGTTGTCTCGGTGGCTCTGACGGGGCGCCGGACCGGCGCCAGACGTTCTTGTGTTGTCGGGATGCGGGTGTGCGGCGCAATGGCTGCGCCGCGCGCCTGTCGCCTATTTCTTCTTCATGGGCGGCAGATCGGTGCAGTGGCCCTCGAAGACTTCGGCGGCCATGCCGATCGATTCGCCCAGGGTCGGGTGCGGGTGGATGGTCTTGCCGATGTCGGCGGGCTCGCAGCCCATTTCCACGGCCAGGCAGATCTCGCCGATCAGGTCGCCGGCATGCGTGCCGACGATGCCGCCGCCGATCACGCGATGCGTGGCTTCGTCGACCAGCAGCTTGGTGAAACCCTCGTCGCGGCCATTGGCGATGGCCCGGCCGGATGCGGCCCACGGGAACACGGCCTTGCTGTACTGGATGCCCTCGGCCTTGCACTGTTCCTCGGTCTTGCCGGCCCAGGCCACCTCGGGGTCGGTGTAGGCGACCGACGGGATCTGGCGCGCATCGAAGAACGCGGGCTCGCCGTGGGCGGCTTCGGCGGCCACATGCGCTTCGTGTACCGCCTTGTGCGCCAGCATCGGCTGGCCGACGATGTCGCCGATCGCGTGGATATGCGCGACGTTGGTCCGCATCTGCCTGTCGACCTCGATAAAGCCGCGCTCGGTGACGGCCACGCCGGCCTTCTCCGCACCGATGGACTTGCCGTTGGGAGTGCGGCCCACCGCCACCAGCACCACGTCGTAGACCTGCGGCGGCGGCGCTTCCTTGCCCTCGAAGCTGACCTCGATGCCGTCCGCCGTTGCCCTGGCGCCAACCGTCCTGGTCTTCAGCATGACCTGGTTGAAGCGGTGCGCGTTCTTCTTCTCCCAGACCTTGACCAGGTCACGGTCGGCACCCTGCATCAGGCCGTCGAGCATTTCCACCACGTCGATGCGCGTACCCAGCGTGGAGTAGACGGTGGCCATCTCCAGGCCGATGATGCCGCCGCCCACCACCAGCATGCGTTTGGGAATCGACTTCAACTGCAACGCGCCGGTGGAGTCGACCACACGGTCATCGTCGGGCATGAAGGGCAGCTTGATGGCCTGGCTGCCGGCGGCGATGATCGCCTTGGCGAACCTGACCACGCGCTTGCGGCCATCGGCCGCCAGCACTTCGAGGTGGTGCGGGTCGAGGAAACTGCCGACGCCGGTCAGGACCTCGACCTTGCGGGCCTTGGCCATGCCCGCGAGGCCGCCGGTGAGCTTCCTGATGACGCCGTCCTTGAAGGCGCGCAGCTTGTCGAGATCCACCTCGGGCGCGCCGTACCTGATGCCGTGGTCGGGCAGTTGCGCCACCTCGTCCATCACGGCGGCCGTGTGCAGCAGTGCCTTGGAGGGAATGCAGCCGACGTTCAGGCACACCCCGCCAAGGGTGTCGTAGCGTTCGACCAGCACGGTCTTCATGCCCAGGTCCGCGCTGCGGAACGCGGCGGAATAGCCGCCGGGGCCGGCGCCGAGCACCAGCATCTCGCACTCCAGGTCAGCGCCTCCGCCATAGCTTGCAGCATTGGGTACCGGCGCGGCTGGCGCAGGCTTCTGCGCCACCGCGGCGGGCGCTGGTGCCGGCGCCGCCACGGCTGCGGCCTCGACCACCAGGATCACCGAGCCCTCGCTGACCTTGTCGTTGACCTTGACCAGGATTTCCTTCACCACGCCGGCATGCGTGGAGGGGATCTCCATCGAGGCCTTGTCGGATTCGACGGCGATCAGGCTGGTATCCACGGCGATGGTCTCGCCGGGCCTGACCATCACTTCGATTACCGTGACGTCCTTGAAATCGCCGATATCCGGCACCTTGACTTCGACACGTTGGGTCATTGCTGCACGCCCCTCAGAACAGCACGCGCCGCAGATCGGCGAGCAGGTTGGCAAAATAGACGTTGAAGCGGGCCGCGGCGGCGCCGTCGATGACGCGGTGGTCCCACGACAACGACAGCGGCAGTGTCAGGCGCGCAGCCCAGGTCTTGCCGTCGCTGGAGTGCTGCTTCCAGAAGCTCTTGCAGACCCCCATGATGGCCACCTCGGGCGCATTGATGATGGGCGTGAAGTGGACGCCGCCGATGCCGCCAAGCGAGCTGATGGTGAAGGTGCCGCCCGACATCTGGTCGGGCTTGAGCTTGCCCTCGCGCGCCAGCCTGGCCAGTTCGCCCATCTCCCGCGCGATCTCGGGGATGGTCTTCCGGTCGACGTCGCGGATCACCGGCACCATCAGGCCGTTGGGCGTGTCCGCCGCGAAACCGATGTGGTAGTACTGCTTGAGCACCAGGCTGTCGCCGTCCAGGCTGGCGTTGAACTCGGGGAATGCCTTCAGCGTGGCCACTGCCGCTTTCATCATGAAGGGCAGCATGCTGATCTTGACGCCGCTCTTTTCCAGTTCCTTGTTCATCTGCACGCGGAACTGCTCCAGGTCCGTGATATCGGCCTCGTCATGCGTGGTGACGTGTGGTATCACCACCCAGTTGCGATGCAGGTTGGCGCCGGAGATCTTCTTGATGCGGCTCAGTTCCTTGCGCTCGACCGGGCCGAATTTGGCGAAATCGACCTTGGGCCATGGCAGCAGGTCCAGGCCGGTGCCGCCGCCGGCGGGCGCCGGGGCGGGCTTGGTCGCGGGCACGGGCGCAGTCTGGCCGCCGGTGCTGGCGAAGGCCTCGACATCGGCGCGCAGGATGCGGCCATGCGCGCCGCTGCCGCGCACCTTGCCCAGGTCGACGCCGGACTCGCGGGCGAGCTTGCGCACCGCCGGTCCGGCGTAAGCCAGCCGGAAGGCGGCTTCGTCGATGCCGGACGGGGCGGTAACCGCGGGTGCCGCCGGTGCCGGCGCGGCAAGCAGCGCCGGTGCGGCGGGGGCCGTGGCCGTGGCGGGGGCGTCGTCGGTGGCCAGCGCCATGATGATGCTGCCTTCGCTGACGGTGTCTCCCAGCTTGACGCGGATCTCCCTGACCACGCCGCCCAGGGGCGCGGGCACGTCCATGGTGGCCTTGTCGGACTCCAGCGAGACCAGCGGGTCTTCCGCCTTCACGGTGTCGCCCACCTTGACGAAGATCTCGATCACCGGCACATCCTTGAAGTCGCCGATGTCGGGGATGCGTATTTCGGCCAGCCCGGCGGGCGCATTCACTGGCGTCGGCGGCGCACTTACGCTGGGCTTGGCGGTGTCCGCCGGCACCACGGCGCCCATGCCCTCGAACTGCATCAGCAGACTGCCCTCGCTGACGGCATCGCCCAGCTTGACGTGGATGTGCCTGACCACGCCGCCGTGCGGTGCCGGCACTTCCATGGTGGCCTTGTCGGATTCCAGCGAGACCAGAGGGTCCTCGGGGTTGACCAGGTCTCCCACTTTGACGAACAGCTCGATCACCGGTACGTCCTTGAAGTCGCCGATGTCGGGCACCTTGATATCAATGGCTTGGTTCATAGTCCTCAGTCCTTGGCGTCTCAGACGGTCCACGGCGCTGCGCGCTCGGTGTCCACCCCATACCGGGCGATGGCCTCGGCCACTACCGCCGGCTTGATCGCGCCGTCGTCGCTCAGGGCCTTGAGCGCGGCGACGGCCACGTGGTAGCGATCGACCTCGAAGAAGTTGCGCAGCCTGGCGCGGTAGTCGCTGCGGCCAAAGCCATCCGTGCCCAGCACGACATAGCGCCTTCCCGCCGCCTGCACGTACTCGCGTACCTGGTCGGCGTAGTTGCGCATGTAGTCGGTGGCGGCGATCACCGGGCCGTCGTGGCCTTCCAGACTGGACTCGACCCAGCTCTTGCGGCGCGCCTCGGTGGGGTGCAGCAGGTTCCAGCGTTCGGTGGCCATGCCGTCGCGGCGCAGTTCGTTGTAGCTGGTGGCGCTCCAGATGTCGGCCGTGACGTTGTAATCGGCCTTCAGAAGTTCGGCCGCCGCGATCACCTCGCGCAGGATGGTGCCGCTGCCCATGAGCTGCACGCGTAATCCGCCCTTGCCGGCCTTGCCGCCGTCCCTGAGCTTGTAGAGGCCCTTGAGGATGCCCGCCTCGACGTCGGGTCCCGCTTCCGCCAGGCCCGGGTGCGGGTAGTTCTCGTTCATCAGGGTGATGTAGTAATAGACATCCTCCTGGTCCTGGTACATCCGGCGCATGCCGTCGCGCACGATGGTCACCACTTCATAGGCGAAGGTGGGATCGTAGGAAACGCAGTTGGGGATGGTGCCGGCGATGATGTGGCTATGGCCATCCTCGTGCTGCAGGCCTTCGCCGTTGAGCGTGGTGCGTCCCGCGGTGCCGCCCAGCAGGAAGCCGCGCGCGCGGATGTCGCCCGCCAGCCAGGCCAGGTCGCCGACGCGCTGGAGCCCGAACATCGAGTAGTAGATGTAGAACGGAATCATCGGCACGTTGCTCGTGCTGTACGACGTCGCGGCGACAATCCAGCTCGACATCGCGCCGCCCTCGTTGATCCCCTCCTGCAGCACCTGGCCGTCCTTGGACTCGCGGTAGTACATCAGCTGGTCGGCATCCTGCGGCTTGTAGAGCTGGCCGACGGACGAGTAGATGCCGAGCTGGCGGAACATGCCCTCCATGCCGAACGTGCGCGACTCGTCGGGCACGATGGGTACGACATGCTTGCCGATGGCCTTGTCGCGCACCAGGGTGCCCAGCATCTGCACGAAGGCCATGGTGGTGGAGATCTCGCGCTCGCCGGTGCTGTCCAGCAGGCGCTGGAAGGTGGACAGCGGCGGGATCTCCAGCGCATGAGACTTGCTGCGGCGTGCCGGCAGGTAGCCGCCCAGCGCCGCGCGCCGGGCGCGCAGGTACTGCATCTCGGGGCTGTCTTCGGGCAGCTTGATAAAGGGGATGTCGGCCAGTTGCTCGTCGCTGACCGGAATCTGGAAGCGGTCGCGGAAGCCGCGCAACGCATCCAGGGTCATCTTCTTGGCCTGGTGGGCAATCATCTGGCCTTCGCCCGATTCGCCCATGCCATAGCCCTTGACCGTCTTGGCCAGGATCAGCGTGGGCGCGCCGGTGTGCCTGACGGCGGCGGCGTAGGCCGCGAACACCTTCTCCGGATCATGGCCGCCACGCGTCAGGCCCCAGATCTCATCGTCGCTCATGTCCGCGACCAGCGCCTTGAGTGCTTCGTACTTGCCGAAGAAGTGTTCGCGCACATAGGCGCCGCTCTTGCTCTTGAAGTCCTGGTACTCGCCGTCGACGCATTCCTCCATGCGCCGCAGCAGCAGGCCGCTCTTGTCCCTGGCCAGCAGCTTGTCCCAGCCGCCGCCCCAGACCACCTTGATCACATTCCAGCCGGCGCCGCGGAAAACGGATTCCAGCTCCTGGATGATCTTGCCGTTGCCGCGCACGGGGCCGTCCAGGCGCTGCAGGTTGCAGTTGATGACGAAGATCAGGTTGTCCAGCCGCTCGCGGCCCGCCAGCGAGATCGCGCCCAGCGATTCGGGTTCGTCCATCTCGCCGTCGCCCATGAAGGCCCAGACCTTGCGCGGCGCGGTGTCCGCCAGGCCGCGGCCTTGCAGGTACTTGAGGAAGCGCGCCTGGTAGATCGACATCAGCGGCCCCAGGCCCATCGACACGGTGGGGAACTGCCAGAAATCCGGCATCAGCCACGGGTGCGGGTACGACGACAGGCCGGTACCGCCGGTCTCTTGCCGGTAACCCAGCAACTGCTGTTCCGTGAGCCGCCCCTCGACAAAGGCGCGCGCGTAGATGCCCGGCGCGCTGTGGCCCTGGATGTACAGCAGGTCGCCGCCATGGGTGTCCGTAGGCGCGTGCCAGAAGTGGCCGAAGCCGATGTCGTAGAGCGTGGCCGCCGACTGGAAGCTGGCGATATGGCCGCCCAGCTCCGACGATTCCTTGTTGGCGCGCAGGATGATCGCCATGGCGTTCCAGCGGATGATCGAGCGCAGGCGATGCTCGATGGCGCGGTCTCCGCTCGATTTCGCTTCGTCCTCGGGGGCGATGGTGTTGCGGTAGCCCGTGGTCAGCGAGCGCGGCACATAGAGACCGTCGCGCCGCGCTTCATCGACCAGCGCGTTGACCAGTTGGTTGGCGCGTTCTGTGCCGCGGTGCTGCGTTACCGCTTGCAAGGACTCCAGCCACTCGGCGGTCTCGACGGGATCGAGATCGCCCGCTTCGCGTGCGCTCATGTTGTCTCCACTTGTTTTGTTTTGAATGGCATCGGGTGATGCTGGGGCAGAGGGGTTTAGCAATGGCCGTGCCATTGCCTGGAAGGCTGTGCGCGAATCGCAAGCCATTGATTGCAAAGAAATTGACTTGTAGGCGCCGGGCGGCCAGTTGGTGATTCCATATTGCGGCGCCCGGATCGTTATGAGATTTCATGCGGGAGCGTCAGGGAATACCCCAGCCCGCGTGGCGCGGCCCGTCCGGACCGGCGCACGCGGGCGCGGCGGCTAGCCGCCGCGAGGTTGCCGCGCAGGGGCTTCCACGATATCGTCCGCCTCAGGCAGTGGCGCCGGGCTCAGCTCGCCCTCCCATTTGGCGACGACCGCCGTAGCGATGCTGTTGCCGATGACATTGGTGGCGGTGCGGCCCATGTCGAGGAACTGGTCGATGCCCAGGATCAGCAGCAGGCCGGCTTCGGGCAGGCCGAACATCGGCAGCGTGGCCGCCACCACGACGATGGAAGCCCGCGGTACACCGGCAATGCCCTTGCTGGTGATCATCAGCACCAGCAGCATGGTGATCTGCTGTGTCAGGCTCAGCTCGATGTTGTAGGCCTGCGCGATAAACAGCGCGGCGAAGGCCTGGTACATCATCGAGCCATCGAGATTGAAGGAGTAGCCAAGCGGCAGCACGAAGCCGGTCACCTTGTTGGGGACGCCGAACTTCTCCATCTGCTCCATGGTCTTGGGATAGGCCGCTTCGCTGCTCGCGGTCGAGAAGGCAAGGATGGTCGGCTCGCGGATCAGCCTGAGCAGCGTGAACACGCGCCCGCCCAGGAACAGGTAGCCCGCCCCGGTCAGCACCAGCCACAACACCAGCAACCCCAGGTAGAAGCCGCCGATGAACTTGCCGTAGGTGAACAGCACGCCGATACCCTGCACGGTGATCGCGGCGGCAACGGCGGCAAACACGCCGAGCGGGGCAAAGCGCATCACAAAGTCGGTGACGCGCAGCATGATCGTCACCAGCTCTTCGATCGACGCCACCAGGTGATGGCCGACCTTGCCCTGGAACGACGCGATGGCGAAGCCGAAGAACAGCGAGAAGACCAGGATCTGGAGGATCTCGTTCTGCGCCATCGCTTCAAACACGCTCTTGGGGAAGACGTGCGTGATGAAGTCCTTCAGGTTCAGCGAGGAGGTCTTGAGGTTGGTGGCCGCGCCCACTTCCGGCAGCGGCAGGTTGAGGGCGCGTCCCGGCTGCAGCAGGTCGACGAAGACCATGCCCAGCAGCAGCGAGATGAACGACGCCGTGATAAACCAGCCCAGTGCCTTGATGCCGATACGTCCCACGGCACCGGCGTCCTTCATGCCGGCGATGCCTGCCACCAGCGTGCCGAATACCAGCGGTGCGATGATCATCTTGATCATGCGCAGGAAGATATCGGTCACGATCGAGAAATAACCGGCAATCTCCTTCGCCTTCGCCGGGTCGGGCGCGAGGGTGTTGCACAGGTAGCCGGTAACGATACCCAGGACCATGGCGAGCATGATCGCGCTGGTCAGCTTGTTTGACTTCATGATGCGTTGTCTCCAGCGATTGCGGACAGATGCCTGGTCTGGCCGTCGATATGGCAGGAGGCGCGCTCCGCACGGCTGCAAGCGCCGTGCGGAGCGCGCCGTCTGCCGGCTCAGCGGGCGTGTACGGCCTGGCTCAGCGGTGCAGGTTGCGTCAGGACTTCGGGGCGGAGGATCTGGTCGAGCTCTTCCCTGGACAGCAGTCCCTTGTGCAGCACGATGTCGTAGACGCTGCCGCCGGAGGCGTGCGCCTCCTGCGCGACCGCGGTTGCGTTGGCGTAGCCGATGTAGGGGTTCAGGGCGGTCACGATGCCGATGGAGTTCTCGACCGTGACCCGCAGGCGCTCTTCATTGGCGGTGATGCCGCTGACGCAGCGCTGCGCCAGCGTCAGGCAGCCGTTGCGCAGATGGCTCACGCTCTTGAACAGGCTGTGCGCGATGATCGGCTCGAAGGCGTTGAGCTGCAGCTGGCCGGCTTCCGCCGCGAAGCTGACCGTGATGTCGTTGCCAATCACCTCGAACGCGATCTGGTTGACCACTTCCGGGATGACGGGATTCACCTTGCCGGGCATGATGCTCGATCCTGCCTGCATCGGCGGCAGGTTGATCTCGCCCAGGCCGGCACGGGGGCCGCTGGAGAGCAGGCGCAGGTCGTTGCAGGTCTTCGACAGCTTGACCGCCACGCGCTTGAGCACGCCTGACAATTGCACGAAGGCGCCGCAGTCCTGGGTGGCCTCGATCAGGTTGGGGGCCGTCACCAGCGGAATGCCGGTGATTTCCCGGAGCCGTTTCAGGATCAGCGGCGCGTAGTCCGGATGCGCGGTAATACCGGTGCCGATCGCGGTTGCACCCATGTTGATTTCACAAATCAGCAGCGCGGCCTCGCGCAGCCGCTCCTCGTCTTCGCCCAGCATCACGGCATACGTGCTGAACTCCTGGCCCAGCGTCATGGGCACGGCATCCTGCAACTGGGTGCGGCCCATTTTCAGGACATGCCTGAATTCTTCGGCATTCTGCTCGAAGGCGCGGCGCAGCACGCCCATCGCATCCACCAGTCCCAGGATGCCGAACCACGTTGCGATCTTCAGTGCGGACGGGTAGACGTCGTTGGTGCTCTGCCCGATATTGACCTGCTCGTTGGGATGCAGGTACTGGTACTGGCCTTTCTCGTGCCCGAGCAGTTCCAGCGCGCGATTGGCGATGACCTCGTTGGCGTTCATGTTGGTCGAGGTCCCGGCGCCGCCCTGGATCACATCGACCACGAACTGGTCGTGCAGCTTGCCGCCAACGAGCTCGGCGCACGCCATGACGATGGCGTCGCAGCGCTCGTCATCGAGCAGGCCCAGCTCATGGTTGGCCAGCGCGGCGGCCTGCTTGATGTAGGCCAGTGCCTTGATCAGCTCCGGGTAGATGGAGATCGGCGTGCCGGTAATCGGGAAGTTCTCCACCGCGCGCAGGGTATGCACACCGTAGTAGGCATCGGCCGGGACGTCGCGATCGCCCAGGAGGTCATGTTCGGTTCTGAAGGGTCCGGCGGCCATCGGTGTGCTCCTCGCTAAAAGGCGTCATGAGAGGAGGCCAAGCTTAGGCATCGCGACGGCGGCTTACGAACGTCATGCGAATTTGTCATCAAGCGCGGCGAGATGCGCATGCCGGCAGGGGACCAGTCTCCGGCGCGAACGGCTCGCTACGCCGGCCGGCCAGGACCGGGAAAGGGATCTTGCGATTTCGGAATAAGGCGCCGCGTTTTTTGCATCGGCCTATCGGGGTTCCACCGATTTGCGCGGACAGGTGTTGCCGTATGATGAGCCATAGACCGCGCGTCCCAACCCGATGTCGAGTAGTTCCATCATGGAAATCAAGTGGCTTGAAGACTTCCTGTGCTTGGCTGAAACGCGCAGCTTCTCGCGTGCCGCGGGCGACCGCCATATCACCCAGTCGGCGCTCAGCCGTCGCATCATGGCGCTCGAAGAATGGCTGGGCATCAGCCTGGTAGACCGGAGCGTGCATCCTGCAACGCTGACCACCGCTGGCTGGCTGTTCCGGCGCCTGGCCGCCGACCTGTTGCGTGACGCCTATGCGGCACGCGCATTGCTCAGCAGCCGCCAGCCGCTGGGCGATAAAGACAAGGTCATTCGCTTTTCAGTCGCGCACACCCTGGTATTCACTTTCTTCCCGACCTGGCTCAAATCCCTGCATGACCGCTTCGGTGTGCTGAGCGCCTGCGTGCATGCCGTGAACGTGCCGGAGGGCGTCCAGCAACTGGTGGACGATGACTGCGACATCCTGCTGGGTTACCACCATCAGCATCTGCCGATCCTGCTGGACCCGAACGGCTTTCCGTTCCTGATGCTGGGCGTCGAGCGGATCCTGCCGTTCTCCGCGCCGGACAAGCATGGCGAGCCGATCTTCCGCCTGCCGGGCAACAGCGGCAAGCCGTTGCCCTTCATGGCGTACTCATCGGGTGCGTTCCTGGGCAATGTGGTCGAAATGATCCTGCTCAACGCACCCGAGCCCTATGCATTGCAGCGTTGCTTCGAGACCCATATGTCCGAGGCGCTGAAGGCGATGGTCGTGGCGGGACATGGCGTCGGCTGGCTGCCCGAGAGCTGCGTCGCCGACGAACTGCGTGCAGGCACGCTGGTGGTGGCAGGACCCGCCGCCTGGGCGACGAGCCTGGACATCCGCCTGTACCGCTCGGCATCGACGCCCAAGCCGCTGGTCGATGAACTCTGGGCCTTTCTCAGCCGCGTAGCGGACCCGAAGCTGATTGCAGCCGGCAAGCCCGCGGAACCCGGGGGGTGGGGAGCGCAGTCCTAGCCGGACTGCCGGAAACCCGGCAGTATCCGGTCCTGCTTTACTGGCGCGTGCCAGTTGCATCGCGGCTGGTGTCCGCGCTTATCTCCTGGCGATCCAACACCCGATGAGCACCATGCCATGGCCCACCTTCAGCGCGCCAACTTCCTGTACCAGCCGGCTTGCGACCTCGTCATAGACAGACGCATGGATATAGACGCGGTTGGCGCATACGCAGGTCTGGCCGCTGTTGCGGAACTTCGATGCCAGTATGCCGTCGACCGCGCGGTCCAGGTCCGCATCTTCAAACACGATCAAGGGCGCGTTGCCGCCGAGTTCGCCGTTGTCCCGCTATTTCCTGGGCAAGGCGGTACAGCGCGGGCTGCTGCTCGGTTATGCAGGGTGCCCGAGGAAGAGATCGGGCCGGCGTTCGAGGTGTTGCTTGGCTGCCTGCGGTAGCGCTCCACACATCCCGCGCATGTGCCGGACCGATGGCCAGCGCCTCCCGCTCAGGAATTCCGAATTCCCCGCTTCCGGATAAAGTCGCCCCAGACGCGCGAGTCAGTCAGCGCGCGCTGTTTGATCGTATCGGCCGACCCGGCAATCGGGTCCAGGTAAAGCGATGCCAGCTTGACCTTGACTTGCGGGTCCGCCAGGAAAGCCTGCACCGCGCTGTTGAGCTTCGCCACGACTTTGGGGTCCATCCCCGCCGGGCCGACCAACGCATACCATCCCGGCATCACCGGCGTATCGACGCCCGCCTCCTTGATGGTCGGCACGTTCGGCAGCTCTTTCGCGCGCTTCTGGCCGACAATCGCCAGCGGCACCACGTTCCCGCCGGTGATCTGCGGCAACGCGGCGCCGAGGACGCTTACCATGGCGTCGACTTCGCCGCCGATCACGCCAGTCAGTGCCGGCCCCGAGCCCTTGTAGGCGACGTGGGTCATCTTGATGCCGAGCTTGTCCCCGATCATCTCCATTGCCAGGTGAGTGGAATTGCCGACCCCGGCACTGCCGTACGTCAGCCCGCCGGTTTTCTGCTTCGCCTTCTCGATGAAGCTCTGCACGGAAGTAATGCCGCTCGCCTTGCTGACGACCAGCACAAAGGGCGTGTCGACCACCGGCGCGACAAACGTGAAATCTTTCTGCGCGTTATAAGGCAGCGATGCGTAGAGGTGCTGATTGAAGCTGATCTGCGACACGCCCGCGAGCATCAGGCTGTAGCCATCGGACGGTTGCTTGGCGACGAAGCTCGCGCCGATGATGCCGTTGGCACCTGGGCGGTTGTCTACCACGATCGATTGATGCAGTTCCTGGCCCAGCTTCTGGCCAAGCAGGCGCGCCACGACGTCGGCGCCGGAGCCGGCCGACTGCGGCACGACCAGGCGGATGGGACGGTCCGGATAGCCTTCCTGGGCGCTCCCCGGCACGGCGTGCATGAGGGCGGCGGATACCAGGGCCAGGGAGAAAAGACGTCGGTACATCGCAAGAATCTCCAGATAAGGGCGCAACGATGATGACGATCGTATGTAGATGCGCGCAAGCAAGCCAATACGGAATCACAATGCGGGCATAGGTTTGACCTATGCCGTATCGACCCTGATTGGCGCGGGGGCGACTTTGGTGCCATGGCGCACCGATGGGGTACCGCCATAGGATCCACCTATGCGGGGATCGGCATTTCGTCTTTCCTCTGCGCGCAGCCCCGTCCTTACCATCGGCATTGTTACCAACCTGCTGATGCAAGAGTCATGTCCGATCACGATAGCCGCGGCAATGCGTGGCTGCAGTCCCCCTCGGCCTACCTGGCCACCCGGCCCTCCTTGTTTGCCGTGCCGGCCCGGCCGCAGTCGTGCTACCTGCCGATGCGCGACGGCTGCCGGCTGGCCGCGGATATCTACTTGCCGCAGCCGCTGCCAGGTACCGCACCGCCCGCGCACTATCCAACTGTCACCATCTTCACGCCGTACTACCGGCGTTTCCGGCTGTCTTCAGGCGGGGCGGAGCCCAGCCCCAATGCAGCCAAGTATCGCGATGCGTTCGTGCCCAAGGGCTACGCCGTCGTGGTGGTGGACGTGCGCGGCACCGGCGCCAGTTTCGGCACGCGCGATGCGCTGCGTTCGCCTACGGAGCGCGACGACTACTACGAGGTGGCCGACTGGATCGCAGCCCAGCCCTGGTCGAACGGGCGTATCGGGTCCACCGGCATTTCGTATCTCGGCGCCGCGGCTTGCTTTCTCGCCAGCACGGGCCACCCCGCGGTCAGGGCTATCGCGCCGCTGTTCTCGGTATCCGATATCTACAGCGAGCAGCTCTACCCGGGCGGCATGCTGTCGAAGATCTGGGTCCAGGCGTATGACGAGCTGATGCTGGCGCTCGACCAGGACCAGCGCCATCTGCTGGCGAACTTCCCTTACTTCAACGACCCGCGCTTCGACGGGCCCGAGCGCGTGGACGAGGATGTCGACGGCGCGCTGGTTCGCGCGGCCATTGACGAGCATCGCAACAACTTCACGCTGGCCGACCTGGCCCCCGAGTTCGCATTCCGCGATGACGCGACGCTGCACGATCCCGCGCTGGATACCGGCAGCTGCAGCCCGTACTGCTACCTTGACGGCATCCGCCCGGATGTGGCGGTCTATTCGATCTCGGGCTGGTATGACGGCGGCGGCTATGCCAACGGCGCAATCACGCGCTTCCTGTCGTTGCCGTCGCATGACAGCCGGCTGCTGCTGGGGCCGTGGGACCATGGCGCGCGAACCAACGTGTCGCCGTGGCGCGACCACGCCGCATCCGACTTCCCGCTGCTGGGCGAAGTGCTGCGGTTCTTCGACCAGCATCTGCTGGATATCGACACCGGCCTGCAGCGCGAGGCGCGCGTGCACTATCACAGCATCCACGATAACCAGTGGCATGCCGCCCAAGCGTGGCCGCCCTCGGACAATCGCCAGACGCTGTGGCTGGCAGCCGGCGCATCGATGGTGCCGCAGCGGCCTGAAGGCGCGCCGGCGCTGTCCACGCAGGTCAGCTTCGACTGGACCACGGGACGCAACAGCCGCTATGAGCGCCTGGGGGCGGCCAATATCGAAGACTACTACGTAGACTGGTCCGCGCACGAAGCCGCGCTGCCGCACTTCGATACCGCACCGCTGGCCGCGCCGATGACGATCGCCGGGCATGTGGTGGCGCAACTGACCGTCGCCGCCTCGCAGCCCGACGCGGCGGTCTTCGTCTACCTGTCGGAGGTGGAGGCGTCAGGCGCGGTACGCTACATCACCGAGGGCATGTTGCGGGCGTCGCATCGACGAACAGAGCCAGGCCCGGCCGAATACAGGACCACCTGGCCGTATCGCGCCCATCGCCGCGCGGAAGCTGAGCGGCTGACGACCGGCGTGCCGGTGTCGCTGACGTTTGCGTTGTTGCCGGTGGCGTGGACATTGTCGGCGGGCAGCCGCTTGCGTGCGTCGATCGCGGGTGCCGATCGGGGCCATTTCCCGCAGGTGCCGCACGGCCGTCCCCCTGTGCTGAGGGTATCGATCGGCGGTGCTGACGGGTCCTTCCTGGAAGTGCCGGTCCTGCCGGATGACGAGGCGCGCTAAGTCACCTGAGCCACCTGAGCCACCTGAGCCACAGGGGTGTCCTGCCGGCATGGAAATGCTACAGTCGCACATCCCTGATTGCAGTGCCCAGCGCACCGCGCCTCCCCAGCCATGGATCTGCGGCAGCTACGTTACTTCGCGCGCATCGTTGAACTCGAGAGCATTACGGCCGCGGCCGAGGCGTTGCACATCGCCCAGCCGTCGCTGAGTCAGCACGTAGCCAACCTCGAAGCGGATCTCGACGCCAAGCTGCTGGTACGAGGTCCGTTCGGCACGCGTCCCACCGAGACGGGACATATCCTCTATCGCCACGCCAAGATGGTGCTGCGCCAGATGGACGAGGCCAGGGCCGCCGTGCGCCACGGCCGCGATGTGCCGTCGGGACACGTTACGGTAGGGCTGCCCACCAGTACGTCGCGCGTGCTGGCGGTGCCATTGCTGCAGCGTATCGCCGCCAGCCTGCCGGAAGTCACGGTCGAAATTGTCGAGGGCAGCAGCGCGGACCTGGCTGACGCCGTGGCCTTGCAGAAGCTCGATCTTGCAATCGCCATGGATGCGCAGCAACGGCCGAATATGCACCTGGTGCCCTTGCTCGACGAGCAGCTGATGGCCGTGGGTCCACCGCAAGGCCAGGCCCGCGACACACTGACGCTGGCCGAGATTGCCGCGATGCCTTTGCTGCTGCCGAGCTTTCCCAACTCAGTCCGAGTACTGGTCGATCGCGCCTTCGTTGCCGCCGGCGTCAGCGGGCGCCTGGTGGCGGAAACCAGCGCGGTGTCCGTGCTGCTGGCCGCCGTCCGGGCCGGCATGGGATGGACCATCCTGCCGTGGTGTGCGCTAGCCGATGAAGAGCCGGGCGAGTTCGCATGCCTGCCGATCGCCGATGCCGCGCTGGTGCGCCGGGTCAGCCTGTGCGTGTCGGGTTCAGCGCGGCTGAGCCTGGCTTGCCGCGCCGTCGAAGAGGCGATGCTCGACCTGATCGTCCAGGCTGTAAACGCGGGGGACTGGAAGGCCGTTACGATGGTCTTCGATCCGAGGGGCTCCGCGCAGGCGTGAAAACGCTTACGCCGCCCGGGTCGCGGCCGGCGGAAACACGCGCCAGCAGCCATCATCGTGCCGAAAGAAGAACAGCGCGCGCAGGCTGTCCGGTTGCGTGGTTTCGACATAGACATAGCGTCGCCGGCCCAACCGGGTACGGCTGAATTCAACGACGTGAACCGGGGTCGAGGGGCCAGGCGCGAGCCATTTTTCGACCTGGAAGCGCAGCGAGCGCTCATTTGTACTTTTCATGTCCCTCTCCATCCCCCTACTTTCCCCACGTGCCAACAGCCACGACCGTGAGGTCCAGCCACCGCCCACATCGTCTCGAAGACATCGCTGGGCAGCTATGTGGTGCATGACGCACCGTGCAGCGCAGCGCAATCTTGAGAAAGCGCTTTAACTTTAGGACACAACAACACGGCGCTGCATAGTTTTGCGAAATAGCAACAGCTCAGCGGTGGGTTTGGCGTTCTGTATGCGCCGCTAGTCCACCTGTGCCGAATGCACCGCATGAACAGCAGCTGCTCTGCAGGATGGCGCCGGTTGCAAGGCTAGAACGGCTGAAGGATGCCGGGGGTTGACCTCCAACCGCTTACGGCAAGATCGCGGCAAGGGTGGCCGATTTCGCTTGTCCGGTAGCAGGCGCCGTGATCAGCGCTTTCCACTCCGCATGGTCCGCATCGCCGCCGGTGCGCCGTGCAGGAACATGTCGACCTTCTGGCGGATCACCGCGTCCATGTCGGTTGGTACCTTCAGTCCATAGACCCACTTGCGCACGCCAAGATAAAAGATCGCGGCGTGCAGGCTCCAGATCATCTCGATCTCGGCGTCGGTCTCCGCGGCATTACGGGGTGCGGCGATGCCGAAGGCATCGCGCACTTCGGCCAGTACGGGCAGGAACACCTTGTTGCGCAGCTTGCTGAGGTACCGGTTATTGATGCCTTCGTGGGTCAGGCCGGCAAAAATAAAGAGACGGATCCATTCCTCGCGCAGGATGACCGAGGAATAGTCCAGGTAGAACGCATAGAGCCGCTCGGTCAGCGGCGTAGAGCGGTCGGCAATCTGCCGCTCCCAGTCGGGCCGCCACTGGAAGACTTCGTTGTAGACCCGCTCGATCAATGCTTCCTTGCTGGGGAAATAGCGATACAGCAGCGGTTGCGTAACGCCGATCTGCCTGGCCAGCTCGCGGGTGCTGCCGCCGAAGCCGTTGCGGGTGAAGTGCTCGATCGCCTTTTCGACGATCTGCTGCTCGCGCTCCTCGGGCAGCAGCCGCCTGGTGACTTTGGTGGCGGAGTCTTCCTGGTCCGCAGCGCTGCTTGCATCCATGACTTTTTCTCTGGCACTCGCGATGAGGACGATGCCCGGATTCTACCAATCACCCGATAAATTAAAAAGGCGGCCGGCGCAGGTGTGCTTGCGCGGCCGCCGGCTTTCGGGGATGGAAGGAGCTTTACCCGGCAGCTCTCCCCGCAGCGCTACCCGGCGCTCTTTTTCGCGATGCCAAGTTCGCAAGCCACGCGCTGGTTCTCGTATGAGGCACGCTCCCATGCGCCGCGTGCCGAGCGGTCAGTGACCGAGAAGACGTAGATACCTGCGAACGCCACCAGCATCGAGAACAGCGCCGGATATTCGTACGGGAAGATGGCGCTGGCGTGGCCCAGCACCTGCACCCAGACCGTTGGACTCAGGAGCGTCAGCACCACCGCGGTGGTCAGGCCCATCGTTCCGCCGATCACCGCGCCGCGCGTGGTCAGGCGTCGCCAGTAGATCGACAGCAGCAGCACCGGGAAATTGGAGCTCGCGGCAATCGAGAAGGTCAGGCTGACAATGAAGGCGATGGTCTGCTTCTCGAACAAGATGCCGAGCAGGATCGAGAGCACGCCGAGCACCAGTGTCGTGGCCCGCGACACGCGCATCTCGTCCTTGTCATTGGCCGTCCCCTTGCGGATGACGGTGGCATAGAGATCGTGCGAGATGGCCGACGAACCGGCGAGCGTCAGCCCGGCCACCACGGCAAGGATCGTCGAGAACGCCACCGCGCAGATAAAGCCGAGAAACAGGTTGCCGCCCACCGCATGGGACAGGTGCACCGCCACCATGTTCACGCCGCCGATCACCGCGCCGGCGTAGTTGTGATACAGCGGATCGTTGGCCACCAGTGCGATCGTGCCGAACCCGATGATGATGATCAGCGCGTATCCGGTGCCGACTATACCGGTCGCATACAGCACGCTCTTGCGGGCGGCCTTGACGTTGCTGACCGTGAAGAAGCGCATCAGGATGTGGGGCAGGCCAGCGGTACCGAAGATCAAGGCGAGCCCCAGCGAGACGGCCGAGACCGGATCCGAAACCAGGCCGCCCGGCCGCATGATCGCGTCCTGCCTGGCGTGCGCGGCGATGGCATGGTCGAACAGCAGGTTCAGGTCGAAACCGAAGCGGCTCATGACCATGAAGGCCATGAACGCGCATCCGGCCAGCAGCATCACCGCCTTGATGATCTGGATCCACGTGGTGGCAAGCATGCCGCCAAAGAACACGTAGACCACCATCAGCACGCCGACCAGCACGACCGCCGAGGTATAGCTGAACCCGAACAGCAGTTCGACCAGCTTGCCCGCGCCCACCATCTGCGACACCAGGTAAAGCAGCACGATGACGATCGAGCTCGACGCCGAGAAGGCGCGGATCGGCCGCTGCCTGAGGCGGTACGACAGGACATCGGCCAGCGTGTACCGGCCCAGGTTGCGCAGTGGCTCGGCGATCAGGAACAGGATGATCGGCCAGCTGGCGAGAAAGCCGATCGAATAGATCAGGCCGTCGTAGCCGCTGGTGAAGACCAGCGCTGAAATGCCGAGCAGCGAAGCGGCAGACATATAGTCGCCGGCGATCGCCCAGCCGTTCTGCATCGCCGTGATCTTGCCGCCCGCCGCATAGTGGTCGGCCACGCTGTGGTTGCGCCGTGCGGCCCAGCGCGTCACCGCCAGCGTGGCGATCACGAAGACCAGGAACATGCCGATCGCGATCAGGTTCAGGCCCTGGCCGACCGGTGGCGTGGCGGCCATGGCCGGGGCGGCGGGCGCCAGCGCGGCCGCCATCATGACGATGTGTTTCATGCCTGCTCTCCCGCACGGATCGCGGTGATCATGCTGTCGAAGGTGACGTTGCTGCGATACACGTAGACGGCAACGAGTGCGAACGTCACCGCGAACATGCCGAAGCCCACCGGAATGCCGAGGGTCATCGGCCGCCCCGGCGTGACCGGCACGGCAAGCCAGGCAGGCCGGAATGCGAGCGTCAGGATGAAGCCAAAGTAGATGGCCAGCATGGCGGCCGTCAGCGTCCAGGAGAAGCGGCGGCGCATCCGGTGCAGGCGTTCGAAGGCCGGCTGGCCCAGCATGGGGTGCGGCACCACCAGGGCCTCGATGGCCGCGGCTTCGCGCGGCGTGGGCTGTGCCGGAAAGGGGGCTGTATAGGACATGACATTGTCTCCGTATCGTTGTGGTCGGCGTGGCCGTCAGAACTGGCGCGATACCGCGGTTTCGCGCATCACGGCCTCGGGGGTGCGGTAGCGCTCGGCCATCTCGCGGTCCTTGTCGCTGCGGAGCTGGGCTTGCATGTAGGCGCCCAGGTGCCGCGCATGCTCGACAATGGCGTTGCCGACTTCGACGCGCGCGGTGCTGTATGCCTCCAGTGCCGCCTCGACGTCCTGGTGCGCGGCCAGTGCACGGACCATCGCCATGGCATCGCCGGCGGCTTTGGTCACGCCCATCCCGCAATGGGGGCGCGCGACGAACGCGGCATCGCCGAGCAGCGCAATGCGCCCGAATGCCATGCGCGGCACCGTCAGGTCGAAGATCGGTTGGAACATCGGCTGCGCTGTCCTGGCGACGACCTCGGCAAACTGAGGCGCCAGCAGCGTGCTGGCGGCGTCCTCCATATCGGCCAGTACGTCGCGCCGGATGAGGCCCGGCGGGATGCCGTTGAGCCAGCGCTTGCCGTCTGCATCGGTCAGAAGGTCGGGCAGTTCGTCATGCTCGCGCGTGGCGCGGTACCACACAAAGTTGTAGCGGCGCTCGCCGGCGGCGGTGCTGTTGTGTTCCCCCGCCACCGGATAGCCGAGGATCTGCTCTCGTGGCGGCAGGCAGAAGGCAAACTTGTTGAAGATGTCGGCGTGCGTCTCGCGCGACAGTCGCGCTTCGTCGACCAGTCCGCGCCAGGCGATATATCCCGCGTATTGCAGGCCGACCGCGGGCAACAGCTGCTCGCGCACGCCAGAGCGGAAGCCGTCCGCGGCGATGACAAGGTCGGCGCGGTGCACGGAACCATCGTGGAGCGTGACGGTGGCATGGCCGGCATGCGAATCGACCGACGTCACCAGCGCACCCACCCGATAGCTGCCGGAACAGGCCTTGCGCAGTACGTCGTACATCTTGCCCCATGCGGTCAGCGTCTGCGGCATGGTGCGTTCCGACAGCGGCGATCCTTCTCGCGAGAGCGTGACGCGGGCATTGACGCGCACGCCAATGCTGTCGTCGACCACAATGCCGGCCGCCTCCAGTGCGTCGAACAGTTCCGGGTGGGTCACGATGCCGGCGCCGCGGCCGGCCAGGGCTTCGGGCGTGCGCTCGAAGATCTCGACATCCCAGCCGCTGCGCAGCAGCAGGTTGGCGGCAAACAGGCCGCCCAGCGATCCGCCCACGACGATCGCCTTGCGCTTGTTGTTGAATACGGTGTTCATGCCCTCGCTCCGGTCGTTGCCTGCGTACCGGCTGGCAGCGCCAGTCCTGCTACTTCCGCCGCCGGATAGTTGAGTTCGATCGTGACGCCGGACGGATCCTCGATAAAGACCTGATGCAGCCCGAGGCCCGGCACGGTGCGGTCGCGCCATGCGATGCCCTCGGCACGCAGCGTGGCCCACATCTGCTCGACGCCCGTTGCCAGGAACGCGATGTGGTCGAGCGTGCCGGTGCCGGTTTCCGGCAGGGCCTTCTCGCCAAGGTAGGAGGCCAGGCCGGCAGGATTGTCCCGATCCACGCCGATGATGTGGACGGTGCCGTAGTCGCTTTCGTCATCGCCCAGATAGAGCCATGCGCCGGGAAAGTCGAATGGTGGCCGGAAGCCGCGCCGGAAACCCAGTACGCGCTCGTAGAACGCGCACGACCGTTCAAGGTCAGTCGTCCGGATGGAATAGTGTGCAAGTCTGGAAAGTGCCATTGCCCGCTCCATAAATTATCGATCGATCAGTGATCGGTTGATAAATAATAGGGCGGCAGGGCCGGCTCGCCAAGGACCGTGGGAGGTGGTATTTACCCTGATGCTGGAGATGCAGCGGGAAGGTGGCGCTGCCTCGTACCGAGGCAGCGCCGTGTGTGCTGGGCCAGGCGCAATGGATAAGGCGAGATACCCTTCAGCGACGTTTCACCGTCGAGGCTTCTCGCCTTATGCCGTATTCCTCACGCCAGCCAGGCGGCAGGCTGGCGCACGGATTTTCCATACCGCTCGCGCGCGGACCTGACCGTTTCGATCGGCAGCTTGCCGTCGTCCACCAGCGCCCGCAAAGCGGCCACCACGACCGAGAACCGGTCCACCTCGAAGAACTCGCGCAGTGCCTGCCGGGTGTCGCTACGGCCGAACCCGTCCGTGCCGAGCGTCACATAGCGGCCAGGCACATGGGCGCGAAGCAGCTCCGGCACCGCCCTGACGTAGTCGGTGGCGGCAATCACCGGGCCCTTCGACGTTGCCAGCGCGGTCTCGACATACGATGCGGCATGCTGGTCGCTGAGTCGGTTGGTCCGTTCCACCGCAATGGCCTCGCGCTGCAGTTCGGTAAAGCTGGTAACGCTCCACACTTGCGCCACCACGCCCCAGTCTTCCGCAAGGATGCGCGCGGCAGCGATGACCTCGGGCAGGATCGCGCCTGATCCCATCAGGCTGACCTGGCTGGCTTGCGCGGTTTCAGGGGTCAGCGAGTACATGCCCTTCAGGATGCCATCGCGCAGCGCTTCCACTGACTTGCCGTGGCAGCCTTCTCCCGCCGGCATCGACGGTTGCGCATAGTTCTCGTTGCCGACGGTGATGTAGTAGAAGACATCGCGCTGCTGTTCGCCCATCTCGCGCATGCCATGCTCCATGATCACCGCGACCTCGTAGGCAAAGGCGGGATCCCAGGCGCGGCAGTTCGGGATGGTCGATGCGGCAAGGTGGCTGGTGCCGTCCTGGTGCTGCAGGCCTTCGCCGCCCAGCGTGGTCTTGCCCGACGTGGCACCGATCAGGAAGCCGCGGGCGCGCTGGTCCGCGGCGGCCCAGATCAGGTCGCCGATGCGCTGGAAGCCGAACATTGAGTAGTAGATGTAGAACGGCAGCATCGGCAGGTCATGCACGCTGTAGGCGGTGGCCGCGGCGATCCACGACGAGATCGCCCCGGCTTCGGAGATGCCTTCTTCCAGGATCTGGCCGCCGGTGGATTCGCGGTAATAGAGCATCGAGCCGAGGTCCTCCGGCTCATAGCGCTGGCCGAGCGGCGAATAGATGCCCACCTGCCGGAACAGGTTGGCCATGCCGAAGGTCCGCGCTTCATCCGCCACCACGGGCACGATGCGGGGCCCGAGCGCCGCGTCTTTCAGCAGGCTGCCAAGCATGCGCACGATCGCCATGGTGGTCGACATCTCCTTGCCGTTCGCGTCGAAGGCAAAGCGGGCCCATTGGTCGGCTGCCGGTATCGTCAGCGCCGTCGTCGCGGTCTTGCGCCGCCGCGGCAGGTAGCCGCCCAGCGCGGCGCGGCGATCATGCAGATAGCGCATCTCCGGGCTGTCTGCGGCCGGCTTGTAGAACCGCAGTTCCGCAACGTCTTCGTCGGACAGCGGAAGCTGGAAGCGGTCGCGGAATGCCTTCAGGTCATCCAGTTCCAGCTTCTTTTGCTGGTGCGTGGTCATGCGGCCCTGGCCGGCCGCGCCCATGCCGAAGCCTTTCATCGTCTTGGCCAGGATCACGGTGGGCTGGCCGCGGTGGCCGGTGGCGTTCGCATAGGCGGCATGCAGCTTGCGCAGATCGTGGCCGCCGCGGCGCAGCCGGTCGATATCGGCATCGCTCAGGTGCGCGGCCAGCGCGGCAAGCTCCGGGTTCTGCCGGAAGAAATGTTCGCGGTTATAGGCCCCGTCATTCGCCGAGAAGGTCTGGAACTGGCCGTCGACAGTCTGGGCAAAGGCGCGCAGCAGCGCACCGGAACGATCGCGCGCGAAGAGTTCATCCCAGTCCGATCCCCACAGCACCTTGATGACATTCCACCCCGCGCCGGCGAACAGCGCTTCGAGTTCGTCGATGATGCGGCCGTTGCCGCGCACCGGCCCGTCGAGGCGCTGCAGGTTGCAGTTGATCACGAACACGAGGTTGTCGAGCTGCTCGCGTGCTGCCAGCGACAGCGCACCGATCGACTCCGGCTCGTCCATCTCGCCGTCGCCGAAGAACCCCCACACCTTGCGCGCCGATGCCGGCAGCAGCCCGCGGTTCTGCAGGTAGCGCATGAAACGCGCCTGGTAGATCGCGTTGATGGGCCCGATGCCCATCGAGCCGGTCGGGAACTGCCAGAAGTCCGGCATCAGCCAGGGATGGGGATAGGAACACAGGCCGGGTCCGGCGATTTCGCGGCGGTAGTGCTCGAGATGGGCTTCGTCGAGAAATCCTTCCAGGTAGGCGCGCGCGTACACGCCAGGGGCGGAGTGGGGCTGGAAGTAGACGAGGTCGCCGCCTTCGCCAGCATCGCCCGCACGGAAGAAATGATTGAAGCCGACCTCGAACAAATCCGCCGCGGAGGCATAGCTGGCGATATGGCCGCCCAGCTCTCCGTACGCGCGGTTGGCGCGGACCACCATGGCCAGCGCGTTCCAGCGCAGCGCGGCACCAAGGCGCGCTTCGATGTCGAGATCGCCCGGGTAGGGCGGTTGCGCGTCCACCGGGATGGTATTCGCATAGGGAGTCGAACTGGCGCGCGCGGCGCCCAGCCCTCTGGTCGAAGCCAGGGCGGCCAGGCGCTGCAGCAGGAATTGCGCGCGCGCATCGCCTGCGTGCGCGATGACGCCTTCCAGCGCGTCGAGCCACTCGCGCGTTTCCTGTGGGTCACTGTCCTCGTTGGCGGCGGGCAGCGCGAGCATCGACTGCATACCGTTTGACACATCCGTCATGGCACGACTCCGGTCCGAATTGCGGGGAAATGGGGTTCTCTTGCCAACGAGAGTACGCCGGGAGTCGCGGAAAGTGTGTCTGATTTCCCTTGTCATGGCGGGATGCGGCAGTATAAATTCTCCGCAAAAGCGGTAATCAAGGGAATAGTTACACTATGCTCGAAAACGCACAAAGACTGGATCGCATTGATATCGCGATCCTCAACCAGCTCCAGCAAAACGCCCGCATCACCAACGCCGAGCTCGCGCGCGCGGTGAACCTGTCGCCGACGCCTTGCTTCAACCGGGTGAAAGCGCTGGAGAAGCTGGGACTGATCAAGCAGCAGGTCACGCTGCTCAATCCCGAGCCGCTGGGGCTGCGCATCAATGTGTTTATCCAGGTGAGCCTGGAGAAGCAGGTGGAAGGTGCCCTGCGCCGCTTCGAGGAAGCCATCGACAAGCGTCCGGAAGTGATGGAGTGCTATCTGATGACGGGCGACGCGGACTATCTGCTGCGCGTGGTGGTGTCCAGCATGCAGAGCCTGGAGCGGTTTATTCTCGAGCAGCTCACGACGATTCCCGGGGTTTCCAACATTCGGTCGAGCTTTGCGTTGAAGCAGGTGCGGTATCGCACGGCGCTGCCGCTGCCGGCTGGGGGGCTGACGTTGAGTGTGGAGGGTGACGAGGAGGGGGAGTGGCGGTAGCCGCGTGAAGGGGTGCAAACCGCCGACATGCGTGAGCGCCGGAGCTTGCCATCGCCACTCGCAATCGCTCCCCTCTCCCGCAGGCGGGAGAGGGGAGCAAACAAGCGCGCATCGCGCGCTCGCGGCATGTAGGACCGGGGCCCAGCGCCGCCACAGTACCGCCACCCCCCCTCAATCAATACTCGCCCCCGACTCCCGCACCAGCTTCGCCCACTTGTCCGTATCGCGCCGGATCAGCACCGAGAACTGCTCCGGCGTCGAAGTCAGCGGCGCGGCCCCGGCCTGCGCCAGCTTGTCCCGCATCGCCTTGTCCTGCGCGATACGCGTGATTTCCTGCGACAACCGGCTGGATACCTCAGGCGGCAATCCGCGCGGACCGACCACGCCGAACCAGACATCCGCCTCGTAGCCCGCAATGCCCGCCTCGGCCATGGTCGGCACGTCAGGCAGTGCCGGCGAGCGCGTGGCGCTGGTCACGGCCAGTGCGCGCAGCCGGCCGGCCTTCACGTGCGGCAGCGAGCCCGGCAGGTTGTCGAACATCAGTTGCACCTGGTTGGCAAGCAGGTCGGCCATCGCCGGGCCGCTGCCCTTGTACGGCACGTGCACGATCTCGACGCCCGCCATGGACTTGAACAGCTCGCCCGACAGGTGGTTGGTGGTGCCGTTGCCCGCCGAGCCCATATTGAGCTTGCCGGGATTGGCCTTGGCATAGCTGACCAGCTCGCGCACGTTCTTCGCCGGCACGTTGGGATTGACCACCAGGATGTTGGGCACGCCGGCGAACAATGCCACCGGCGAGAAATCCTTCTGCGGATCGAACGGCAGCTTCTTGTAGAGGGTGGCGTTGATCGATTGCGTCCCCACCGTGCCGAACATCAGCGTGTAGCCGTCGGCCGGCGCCTTGGCCACAACGTCGGAGCCGATGGTGCCGCCCGCGCCCGGCCGGTTGTCCACCACCACCTGCTGGCCGAGGGTTTCGGACAAGCGGGTGGCCAGTACGCGGCCGAGCAGGTCGGTGGTGCCGCCGGGCGGGAAGGGCACCACCATGCGGATGGGTTTGTCGGGGTAGGGGCCGGCCATGGCGAGGCTCGTCGCCAGCGTCAGACATGTGGCAGCCAGGGCATGTGCAATGGTTTTCATGGGGGCAGGGTCTCCGTGGGACAAGGATAAGGGCAATGCCGGCTGCGATGTGCGGCGCGGCTCAGCTTTTGGATGCGAGGTGGTTGACCGAGCGCTTCAGTGCCGCGCGCGCGGCGTCGAGGCGGGACCGGGTGGCGTCGAGGTGTTCGCGCGCGTGGTGCGTGGCGGCGCGCTGGGTGGCGACGTTGTCGCGGACCAGTACCGGCGCGGGTCCTCCGGCGGCCATGCGCGCGGCGACGCCTTGTTCGGGATCGAGGCAGCGGGCGACCGCGGCGGCATCCAGCCCGGCCGCGCGGCCGGCGACGCGCACCGCGGCGGCATCGACCATGTCGGCGCTGATCTCGTCGGCGGGCAAATGCTGGTCGAGCGCGTCGCGCACCACGGCACCGACGATGTGATGCGCCTGGCGGAACGACATGCCGGCCTCGCGCACCAGCGCATCGGCCAGGTCGGTCGCGGTGGAGAAATCGCGGCGCGCGCGCGCCAGCATGCCGGCGCGTTGCGGCGTGGCGCTGGCGATCACCAGCCGCAGCAGCGACAGGCAGCGCAGGCATTCGTCGCCGGCCTCCCAGAAGCCGCGCATGCTCTCGCGGTTGCCGTCGCCCGAGTGCGTGAAATGGCTGCCCTTGAGCGCCGCCAGCGCGCCGCTCAGCAGGCCGATCATGTGGCCGCCCTTGCCCTTCAGGTATTCCAGCACGACCGGGTTCTTCTTCTGCGGCATGATGCTGGAGGTGCCCGCGACGCTGTCCGGGAAGTCGATCAGGCCGAACTCGGGCGTGGCCCACACGTACAGGTCCTGCGCCACGCGGCCCCAGCCCACCGCGCCGATGGTGATTGCCGCCAGCATCTCCCAGGCGAAGTCGCGCGAGGCCACGGCGTCGAGCGAATTCGGCGCATGGGTGGAAAAGCCCAGCCAGCGTGCCGTCGCGGCGCGATCGATTGCGAACGCGGTCCCGGCCAGCGCGCCGGCGCCGAGCGGGCAGGCATCCAGACGCGCCAGCGCCTGCTCCATGCGCGCGATATCGCGGCCGAGCGACTCGGCAAAGCCGGCGAGGTAGTAGCCATAAGTGACCGGCTGAGCGGCCTGCAGGTGCGTATAGCCGGGCATCACCACCGCGGCATGTGCGTCGGCCTGCTCCAGCGCCACCGTGCGCACCGCCAGCATCGCTGCCAGGATATCCAGCGCCAGGTCGCGCGCACGCAGCCGGTCATGCGTGGCCAGGATGTCGTTGCGGCTGCGCGCGACATGCAGCCTGCCGCCAGCGTCGGCACCGGCCATCTGCATCAGGTGCGCTTCGTAGTTGAAGTAGGCGTCCTCACGCGCCGGATCCAGTTGCACGGCAGCGGGACCTTCGGCTTCGATGCGCAGCAATGACTGCGCCAGCACCGCGGCCACGTCCGCCGGGATCAGCCCGGTGCCGTGCAGCATCAGCAGGTGGGCCTGGTTGATGTCGGTCAGGTAGCGAAAGCCGCTGCCGAATTCGCGCATCAGGCGCGGCAGGTAGATGTGCTCGCATACCTCGGCGGCGGTGGGCTGGGTCAGGCGTCGGCTGACTTTGGATTCCATGCTGTGTGTTCTCCGAAACGATGGAGCAAGTATGGAAATCCACTGGATATATCGTCAAATCAGCATATTGGCTGTGGCTATACGGATTTGATATGCTGCGTGCAAGCCGCTGACCCCCACCCTCGCCAGCCATGAACTACAAGCAGATCGAAGCGTTCCGTGCCGTCATGCTGACGCGCTCGATGACCGAAGCCGCCGCGCAGCTCCATACCTCGCAGCCCAATATCAGCCGCGTGATCGGGCAACTGGAACGCGAGGCGGGCTTCCGGCTGTTCGAGCGCGTCGGCAACCGGCTCGCGCCGACGGACGAAGCCGAGGCCTTGTTTCTCGATGTGGAGCGCTCCTTCGTCGGCCTCGACAGCCTGCGCGCGTCGGCCCGCTCGATCCGCGAATCCGGCGTGGGCACGCTGCGCATCGGCACCGTGCCGTCGATCGCGATGAGCGTGATGCCGCAGGCGATCCTGGCCTTCCGCGACCGCTATCCGGACGTGCCGATCGCCGTGCATACGAATGATTCGCCCACGGTGGCCAAATGGACCGCGGCGCGCTTCTGCGATATCGGGCTGGTGTCGTACATGGCCGAGACCACCGGCATCCGCAGCAAGCTGCTGCGCCGCGAGGACGGCGTGTGCATCGTGCCGGCGACGCACCGGCTGGCGCGCAAGCGCCGCATCCACGCCAGCGACCTCGATGGCGAGCGCTTTATCTCGCTGACGCATGGCGACGGCACCCGCACCACGGTCGACGCCGCGTTCGTGCCGGATGACCGGCGCGTGCTGACGCTGGAGACGCCTTACGCGGCCACCATCTGCACGATGGTGGGCATGGGGTTGGGGGTCAGCGTGGTCAACCCCCTGGTGGTGCGCAGCCTGAAGCCGGCGGGTGTCAAGGCGATTCCGTTCGAGCCGGTGATTGCCTTCGAGAGCCACATCCTGTTCAATCCGCAGCGGCCGGTGCCGGCGCTGGCGCAGTGGTTTCTGGAATGCCTGCGCAAGGTCACCGGATAAGCCGCAGCCAGCCGGCGATAGCTGGCCTGTGGTAAGGCACAGCTTATGGCAGGCGTGCCGGCTCCGCGAAGGCCTGCAGGAACGCAAGTTCGGGCTGTGCCGCGGCATAACCCTCAACAACCGTCTTCAGCGCTGGCTCAGGCAACCAGGGATAAGGCAGCGCCGACTGCAAGGCCGTCAGCACCGCCGCGCCCGGATCCGGCACCGAGTCCATGCGCTCGATATGAATATGCAGGCTGGCGATACGGTAGGAACCGACTTGCCCCGCGGCAAAGCCCCAGCGGTAGAAGCCTTTGCCCGCGCGCAGGGTCTGGGCCGCCGTTTCGCGCATCACCACCAGCCACGGGATAGTCATGGTGTCCCCGGTGAGCGCGGCGGCGGCATCGCCGATGTAGTAAGTCCGGCAGCGGTCGAACGTCTGCGCAAAGTCGCTTACCAGCGTTCGGGCGATAGCGGACGCGCCTTCCGTCCTGGCCGGAAAGCTGATGGCATCGGTGTCGATCGAGAATGTCAGCGACGCATCCTGCGCAAACGCTTCGGGGATCAGCGCCGGCCGGTTGTTGTCCTTGGCGTCGACATAGCGGCCGAGCAGCGCCTTAGCGGCGGTGAGTGAAATCGGGTTCATCGGACTGTAACTCCTGAGTTGAGGGGAATGGCGCGCAAGCACCCAGCGCGATCCAGGGAGTTTGATAGAATTTGGCACAAAGCTTGCATTGCAAGCTAAATGCGCTAACCGCCATGGCAACGACTCCTGCAAGCAAGACGCTGACGATCACCCATCCGGCCTGCCTGGTCGACGGCTCGGACCGCGAGTTCCGGCACCTGGTCAATGGCCTGCTGCCGTTTGCCGCGCGGCTGCTGTCCGTGCGCGACGGCTTTGGCAACCTGATTGGCCTGACCGGGGTGCAGTACTCGCTGATCCGCTCCATTGCGCACCTGTCGCAGCAGGGGGAGGTAACGGTGAACCAGCTCGCCGACCACCTGCACCTGAGCGGCCCGTTCATCACCATCGAGACCGGCAAGCTGAAGAAGCTTGGCCTGATCGACAAGAAGGCCCATCCCGACGACAAGCGCAAGATGCGGCTGACTATCACGGCTGCCGGCTCGAAGCTGCTCAACGAACTGCTGCCTGTCCAGCAGCAGATCAACGACGTGCTGTTCGATGGCGTTACCCGCACCGAATTCAAGGTGCTGTGCTCGGTGGTCGACCGACTGGTGGCCAATGGCGACCGCGCCGCGCTTGACCTGGAGCACCTGCAGGCGCGCCGCCAGAAGGGGTAGTGTCCTGTCCCGCAAATAAACTCGATATGAAATCGCCCAGTTGCCCGCCATGCGTCGTTGCTCGTCGTTGCCATCGCTACGGCTATGGCGCTTCCTCGCGCCTAGCCTGACGAGCAACCGGACGATTTCATTTATCAAGCTGTTTACGGGACAGGGCACTAGCCGCGCGCGGCACCGGCTGCCGTCAGTGCGCGGCCCACTGCACGGTGCCGACATCGATGCCTTCCTGGTGCATTTCCCATAGCGGGCTCAGTTCGCGCAGGCGCGACACCGTGGCGCAGACCTGCCGGATGACTTCATCGACTTCCGCTTCGGTGGTATAGCGGCCCAGCGTAAAGCGGATCGAGCTGTGCGCGAGTTCGTCGCTGCGGCCCAGCGCTCGCAGCACGAACGACGGCTCCAGCGACGCCGAGGTGCAGGCCGATCCCGAAGACACCGCCACGTCCTTGATGCCCATGATCAGGGACTCGCCTTCGACAAAGTTGAAGCTGATGTTCAGGTTGTGTGGGATGCGGTGCGCGAGGCTGCCGTTGACGTAAACCTCGTCGAGCCCGGACAGCTCCGCCAGCAGCCGGTCGCGCAATGCGCCCACGCGGCGCGCTTCCGCCGCAAGCTCCAGCTTCGCCAGCCGGAAGGCTTCGCCCATGCCCACGATCTGGTGCGTCGGCAGCGTCCCCGAGCGCATGCCGCGCTCATGCCCGCCGCCGTGGATCTGCGCCTCCAGCCGGATGCGCGGCTTGCGCCGTACATAAAGCGCCCCGATGCCTTTGGGGCCGTAAACCTTGTGCGCGGTCACGGTCAGCAGGTCGATCTTCAGCGCCTGCAGGTCGATGGGGATCTTGCCGGCAGCCTGCACCGCGTCGCAGTGGAACACGATGCCCGCGGCGCGGCAGATCTCGCCGATCTGCGCGACCGGCTGGACCACGCCGATTTCGTTGTTGACCATCATGACCGACACCAGGATGGTGTCCGGGCGCAAGGCGCTGCGCAGCGTATCCAGGTCGACCAGGCCGTCTTCGCCCACATCCAGGTACGTCACCGCAAAGCCCTGCCGTTCCAGCTCGCGGCAGGTATCGAGTACCGCCTTGTGCTCGGTCCTGACCGTCACGATGTGATTGCCCTTGCCCCGATAGAAATGCGCCGCGCCCTTGATGGCCAGGTTGTTGCCTTCGGTCGCGCCTGAAGTCCAGACGATCTCGCGCGGGTCGGCATTGAGCAGTGCCGCGACCTGCGCGCGCGCGGTTTCCACCGCCTCTTCCGCCTGCCAGCCGTAGTAGTGGCTGCGCGATGCCGGATTGCCGAACTGCTGGTGCAGGAACGGGACCATCTTCTCGACGACGCGGGGATCGACCGGCGTCGTCGCACTGTAGTCCATGTAGATGGGAAGGGTCGTGGGCTCGTCTGGCATGGCGCGCATTCCTGGATGCGGGGGTTGGGACGACCGGGTGCAGGCGAACCCGCCGGTCAAGGAAAGTGGGGCCGAGTCTAGCACCGGCAAACACCCGGGCGGGCGGGCGCCATGCTGGCGGTAGGGTTGCTTGAGGTGTTTCCACGTGATCCGCCCGCTTGTTCCATATCCCTTCATGCCGCCCGCAAAGCCTTGCCAGATACGGGTTTGCGGGTTCCGTAAGGCGCCACGGCCGCCCGTCATTTTTCTCCGCTTCAGGGTTTTCACTAACTTGAATAGCGTTGTAGCCTAGCATTCAATGAAACCTAAGTTACAAAGCTAATGAACAAAGTAAATAGCTTGATGGAACCAACATGTGTAGGAGTCGTGATGGCTGAGTCATCTGCAGGTCGTGGCGTCGAATCGGACGCCGGTGCGCAGCGCCGCTTCAGGAATGCGCTGGCGATGTTTGCCACGGGTGTCGCCGTGATCACGGCGCCGCGCGAGGAGGGGGTGCCGGTCGGCATCACGGTGGCGTCGTTCAACTCGGTGTCGCTGGATCCACCGCTGGTGCTGTTCTCGGTCGACCGGCGTTGCCTGAGCCTGGCCGACCTGCGCACGGCGCGCCGCTATGCGGTCAACGTGCTGGCCGAAGCCCAGCAGGATATCTCGAACCGGTTCGCGAAGGCGAACACCGGCAAATGGGAAGGCATCGACTTCGGACGCCACGGCGGCGATCGCCACGTGTTGCTGCCGGACGCGCTCGCTACCTTCGAATGCGAACCCTATGCGCAGCACGACGGCGGCGACCACGTCATCTTCATCGGGCGGGTGGTCCGCCATCAGGCCCGGCAAGACGGCCGGCCCCTGATCTTCTTTGGCGGCAGGTACCGGGCACTGGAAGACAGCCCGGCCGCAGCATGAATCCACAAAAACAGTCAGGACAGGAGAACGACATGATCAAGACCGGCGACCAGCACATCGCGATGCTGCGCGATGGGCGCGAAGTGTATCTGGACGGCAAGCGGGTCACGGACGTCACGGTGCACCCGGCGTTCCGCAACTCGATTCGCAGCTACGCCAATCTCTACGATTACCAGGCGCGACCCGAGAACATCGCCAGCATGACCTTCCAGCCCGAAGGCACCGACCGGCGCGTCAGCCGCATCTGGGAGCTTCCCGCCACCTACAACGAACTGGTCGAGCGCCGCCAGATGCTCGAAGCGTGGACCGCGCTGCACTACGGCTTCATGGGCCGCTCGCCCGACCATGTCGCATCGTGCATCTCGGGGATGTACATGGGCATCGACGTGTTCGAGCAGGCCGACCCCGCCCGCGCCGGTGCCTTGCGCGACTACTACCGCTATGCGCGGGACAACGACCTGTTCCTGACCTACGTGATCGTGAACCCTCAGGCCAACCAGGCCAGGGCGGCGCACGAGCAGCAGGACAAGTACCTGGCCGTGGGCATCGTCGACCAGGACGCGCAGGGCATCACGGTGCGCGGCGCCAAGATGCTCGCCACCAGCGGCATCATGGCCAACGAAGTGTTCTGCAGCTGCATCCAGCCGCTGCGCGAGGGCGACGAGATGTATGCGCTGTCGTTCGCGGTGCCGATGAACACCAAAGGCCTGAAGGTGATGTCGCGCAAGTCGTACGAGGCCAGCGCCACTTCGGTCTTCGACAACCCGCTGGCGAGCCGCTTCGACGAGAACGACGCCGTGCTCTATTTCGACGACGTCAAGGTGCCGTGGGACCGCATCTTTGTCGCCGGTGACGTCGCGATGTGCGCAAAGCAGTTCCATGCCACGCCCGCCCACGTTTACCAGAACTACCAGTGCCAGGTCCGGCTGATGGTGAAGCTGCGCTTCCTGGTGGGGCTTGCGCACCGGATCACCGAGATCAACGGCACCAACGGGTTTCCGCAGGTCAGGGAGCTGCTGGGCCAGCTCGCCGCGGAGGCGGGCATGGTCGAGGCCTGGGTCTACGGCATGGAGGCCAAGGGCCGCGTCAACCAGAACGGCTATTTCGTACCTGACCGCAGCATGCTGTACGGCTCGCAGGTGGTCACGCAGCAGCTCTACGCCAAGGTGCTGAACACGCTGCGCGAGCTGGCCGGCGGCGGCATGATCATGCTGCCGTCGAGCATCGCGGACTTCGCCAATCCGGGGCTCGCCGAGATCATCACCAAGACGCAGAAGTCGCCGGTGTGCAGCCCGGCGGAACGCGTCAAGTTCTTCAAGCTGGCCTGGGACGCGGTGGGCTCAGAGTTCGCCTCCCGCCACAACCAGTACGAGATGTTCTACGCCGGCGCCACCTTCGTCACCAAGGGCCACGCTTACCGGACCTACGACTGGAAGAACGCTGCCGGCCTGGTCGACAACATGCTCGGCAGCTATTCGCTGGAGGACGAACTGGCGCGGCTGCCGCAGGCGGCCTGACGGGGCCGCATTGCTTCCCCTTTGCACTGACCACGTAGAATCACCATGGCAATCAACAAGCTTCACGACGAGTTCCATACCGTTGACCTGGCATCCGGCTGGGAAGTCCCGCACGGCTATCCGGCCGGTATCCAGCAGAAGATCCTGTCCGGCTCGCTGGACGAGGGCCGCCGCAGCGGCAGCCGCACCCGCCTGCTGCGCTTCGATCCGGGGGTCTTCACCACAGCCCCGTTCGTCCACGACTACTGGGAAGAGGTCTATCTGCTCAGCGGCGACCTGACCGTGGGCAACGACGCCAACGGGGAGGGCGGCGAAGCGTTCGCGCGCAACACCTACGCCTGCCGTCCGCCCGGCGCATTCCACGGCCCGTTCAAGTCGAACGCCGGCTGCATGCTGCTGGAAATCCACTACTACGACCCGGCCTGATCATGGCAGCCACCGTTTCCACCATCGCCACTGCCAAGCGCCAGCTTGCCGACGGCAGCGCCAATGCGCTGTCGCTGCTGGCCTCGTGCGTCGAGCGTATCTGCAATCCGGGCGGCGAAGGCGCGCGCGCCTTTCCGCATGGCGTCAGCATGGCGGCGCGCAGGCAGGCCCAGGCGAGCGACATGCTGCGCGAACAGGGCGTGGCCGGCCCGCTTGCCGGGATTCCCGTTTCCGTGAAGGACCTGTTCGACGTGCAGGGCGACGTGACCCGCGCGGGTGCCCTTGTCTTGCCGGAGCGGACCGCCACCGCCGATGCGCCTGCGATCGCGCGGCTGCGTGCGGCGGGAGCGGTGCTGGTCGGGCGCACCAATATGACCGAGTTCGCTTACTCGGGTGTGGGCATCAACCCGCATTACGGCACGCCGCGCAACCCGTTCGACCGCCAGGCCGGCCGCATTCCCGGCGGATCGTCGTCCGGCGCCGCGGTGTCGGTGACCGACGGCATGGCGCTGGCCGCGATCGGCTCGGACACCGGCGGCTCGTGCCGCATCCCGGCGGCGCTGTGCGGCATCGTCGGCTTCAAGCCCACGGCAAGCCGCGTGCCGCTGCAGGGCGCCGTGCCGCTGTCGCCCAGCTATGACTCGGTGGGATGCCTGGCCAACACGGTCGCGTGCTGTGCGGCGGTCGATGCGGTGATGGCTGGCGAAGAAGCGGTCACGGCCGCTGCGCCTCTGGCCGGCTTGCGCCTGGCCGTGCCGGCGGGGCTGGTGATGGAGGGCATCTCCGACGAGGTGGCGCAGGTTTACAGCCGCGCGCTGCGCCGGCTGTCGGCGGCCGGCGCGCTGCTGCAGGACGTGGACTTCGATAGCTGGAAGCAGTTGGCCGAACTCGGCGCCAACGGTGGCCTGGTTGCCGCCGAGGCCAGCGCCTGGCACGGCAGCCTGATGGCGGCGCACGCCGCGCGCTACGACCCGCGCGTGCTGTCGCGGATCCGGCTGGCCGACGGGCAGCGCGCCGCCGATTACCTGCGCATGCGCCAGCACCGAAGCGAACTGTGCCGGCAGGCTCACGCCGAACTCGCCGGCTTCGATGCGGTGGTGCTGCCGACCGTGCCGATTGTCGCGCCCCGCATCGCGGAGCTCGACGATGACGATGCCTTCTTCACCGCCAACCGGCTGCTGCTGCGCAATCCGGCCATCGCCAACATGCTCGACCTGTGCGCGCTGTCGGTCCCCTGCCATCGCCACGGCGAGGCGCCGGTCGGGCTGATGCTGTTTGGCCGCCACCTGGCCGACCGCCGGCTGCTGGCGATTGGCATGGGGGTCGAGGCCGCGCTGCGGCACGAGCGCGGCTAGCAGTGAGTGTCGGAAACAGGCGGCAGCGCCGCCGACCGTAGTACCCATAAATACAGAGGAGACAACATGCCTGATATCCGTATCGGCGCCGCCGTGCTGGCCTGCGCCACTCTCTTTGCGACGTCCGCCTCCGCCGCGGACACTCCCGCCATCAGCGACGGCGTGGTCAAGGTCGGCGTGCTGACCGACATGTCATCCATCTTTTCCGATATCGGCGGCAAGGGATCGGTGGTGGCCGCGCAGATGGCCGTCGACGACTTCGGCGGCAAGGTACTGGGCGCGCCGGTCCAGGTAGTGAGCGCCGACCACCAGAACAAGACCGACGTGGCCGCCACGCTGGCGCGCGGCTGGTTCGACAACCAGAAGGTCGACATCATCCAGGACGCACTGCCGTCCTCGGTGGCGCTGGCGGTCTCCAACCTGGGCAAGCTCAAGCGCAAGATCGTCATCGCCAGCGGCGCCGGCACCACGCGGCTGAGCAACGAGGATTGCTCGCCTTACACCATCCAGTACTCGTACGACACCTACGCCTTCGCCGCCAACACCGTCAAGGCGCTGGCACGGCGCGGCGACAGCAGCTGGTATTTCCTGACGGTCGACTATGCGCTGGGCGCATCGCTGGAAAAGGATGGTACACAGGCGCTGTCGAGCGTGGGCGGCACGCTCAAGGGCAAGGCAAAACACCCGATCAATTCGGCGGACCTGTCGTCCTACCTGCTGCAAGGGCAGGCTTCCGGCGCCCGGGTGATCGGTCTGGCCAACGCCGGCGCCGACACGGTCAACGCGATCAAGACGGCCGCGGATTTCGGCATCAACAGCGGGGGCAAGCAGAAGCTCGCCGGTCTGCATATGTTCATCAGCGATATCCACAGCCTTGGCCTGAAAGCCGCGCAGGGCATGACGCTGACCACCGCGTTCTACTGGGACCGCGACGACGCCACGCGGGCCTGGTCGCAACGCTTCTTCGACAAGACCGGCCGCATGCCGACGCTGGTCCATGCCGGCGTGTATTCGTCGACGATGCACTACCTGAAGGCGGTCCAGGCCGCGCGCACCGATGAAAGCGATGCCGTGCTGGGCAAGATGCGCGCGACCCCGGTCAACGACTTCTTCGCGAGCAACGGCACCATCCGCGCCGACGGCCTGATGGTGCACGACATGTACCTGGTCGAAGTGAAGCGCCCGCAGGACTCCAAGAGGCCGTGGGACTACTACACGATCAAGAGCGTGATTCCCGCCAACGAAGCGTTCCGGCCGCTGAGCGCCAGCACCTGCCCGCTGGTCACGAAATAAGCCCGCCACCCCACCCGGAGACACCGAACATGAAGACCCTTACCTTTGATATCGAAAGCCGCCAGGGCAAATCGCAGCGCGCCGTCACCATCCGCCATCTCGTCGTGGCCGGATGGACTGGCCGGGACGTGCAAGCCATGGAGGCCCACATCCGCGAGCTGGAAGAACTGGGCGTGAAGCGCCCGCCCTATACCCCGGTGTTCTATCGCGTTGCCGCGGAGCGGCTCAGTTGCAAGCCGGAAATCCAGGTCAGCGGCGAAGCCAGCAGCGGCGAGGCGGAATTCCTGCTGGTGAACGATGGCGGCGAGATCCTGGTGGGCATCGCCTCGGACCACACCGACCGCGAGGCGGAGACCTACGGCATCACCGTATCGAAGCAAATGTGCGAGAAGCCCTGCGCGCCGGCGCTGTGGCGGCTGGCCGAGGTGGAAGGCCACTGGGACCGGCTGGTGCTGCGCTCCTACGCCACCATCGGCGGCGAGCGCGTGCTGTACCAGCAGGGTCCGGTGACGGCCATGCGCTCGCCGGCCGACTTGCTGCAGCGTTTTGCCAGCCACGGTGGCGATTTTGGCCAGGGCACGGCGATGCTGTGCGGCACCTTGCCGGCGATCGGCGGCATCCGGCCTGCCGAGCGCTTCGAGATCGAGCTGGAAGACCCGGTACTGGGCCGCACGCTGCGCCACGCGTATGCGGTCGCGACGCTGCCCGTCGCGGGCTGAGCGGGCGTGTGTAACGGAGTCCCGGCCATGTCCCAAGACGACCTGATATTGCAGACCCGGAACCTCGGGAAATCCTTTCGCGGCTTCACCGCGGTGAGCGACGTCAACCTGCAGGTGCGCCGCGGGTCGATCCATGCATTGATCGGCCCCAACGGCGCGGGCAAGACCACTTGCTTCAACCTGCTCA
>NZ_JBEFLI010000120.1:0-11256 GCF_040578825.1 Cupriavidus necator
GGGGTGAGGGGTGGTTTAGCCAGGAACCACATCAAGCGGGGCCAACGGTTTTAACCCACCGCCCTCAGCCTTTGACCCTCCCAGACTACCTCAACGCATCATTCCCCCAACCCGCTTGCGTCGATATACCCCAACGCCTCCGTCACCGCCCTGCGCGCCTTCAGCACATAGCAGACCCGCCGCTCCTGGATCGACAGCGCCAGCACATTGGCCTGCACCAGTTCCTGGAACACATGGCCGGCGCGCGCCAGGCTCAGGCGCGCGACTTGCGCCAGGTCGGTCGCCGGCAGGCCGTTTTCGCCGGCTTCCAGCAGCGCCCGGCAGATCCGGGCCCGGGCGGGCTCGGTCATCAGGGCGAGGGTCAGGGTACTTTCCTGGGTCTCCATGGCCACACCTCGATCGTCCGGCACACCCCCGGAACCGCAACGTGCGGCGGCCGGGGCATGCTGGCGCAGTTTTTCCCTGTTCTACGCGGCTCGCCGCGCAAACGCAATAGGGTGCAGCCACGCCTTGCGGAACTCTGGAACTAGCTCAGCCTCACCTCGCTTCACATCGCTGTTCTTCAACCCGCCGCGCATCGCACGCCCGCGCGTCTGAACAAGGCCACGAGCACTCGCATACGCTCCCCTCTCCCGCACGCGGGAGAGGGGTGGGGGAGAGGGCAGGAGCATCAACGAAGTAACACGCGTCGATATTGCCAGCGCCCGCCCTCACCCCATCACCCCATCACGCCATCACAAACGGCAACTGCCTCTGCCTCTTCCCCGTCAGCTTGAACAGCGCATTGGCCACCGCCGGCGCGATCGGCGGCACGCCCGGCTCGCCCAGTCCGGTCGGGTTCTCCTGCGAGGGCACGAAGAACACGTCCACCACCGGCGCATCGGTGATGCGCGGCGGCGGATAGTCCGGGAAGTTGCTGTTCTTCACGGCACCGTTCTCGATTTCGATGGCAAACCCCGGCTTCGTCATCGCCAGCCCGAAGATGCAAGCGCCCTGCACCTGTGCTTCGGCCGACATCGGGTTGACCACGCGGTTGGCATGCACGCCGGCGGTCACGCGATGCACGCGCGGCTCGCCCTTCACCACCGACACATCGACCACATACGCCACCACGGTATTGAACGACTCATGCACCGCCACGCCCCAGGCATGGCCCTTGGGCAGCTTGCGCTTGCCATAGCCGGACTTGTCCACCGCGAGCTGCAGCGCGGCGCGGTGGCGCGCGTGCTTCTTCTCGTCGAGCCGTGCCAGCCGGAACGCCACCGGATCCTGCTTCGCGGCGGCGGCCATCTCGTCGGCCAGCGTTTCCTTGACGAAGGCCGTGTGCGTATTGCCCACCGAACGCCACCACAGCACCGGCACATCCACCTGCGGGTGGTGGACCGACATCTGCAGCGGCAGGTCGTAGTCGTTCTCGACGATGCCTTCGGTCATGGTGGCGTCAACGCCGTTCTTGACCATAAAGGGCTCGAACGGGGTGCCCTTCAACAGCGACTGGCCAACGATGGTGTGCTGCCAGCCCACCACCTTGCCCTGCGCATCCAGCCCGATGCGGGCGCGGTGCAGATGCAGCGGGCGGTAGTAGCCGCCGCGGATATCGTCCTCGCGGCTCCAGACTACCTTGAGCGGCTCGGTGTGGCCCGCGGCCACCCAGGCCTTCAGCACGTTGGCCGCTTCCACGATGTAGTCCGAGGTCGGCACCGCGCGCCGGCCGAAGCCGCCACCGGCCATCATGGTGTTGAGCACGACCTTGTCCGGCGCGAGGCCCAGCGTGCGCGCAATGGCGGCCTGGTCGACGGTCTGGAACTGCGAGCCCACCCATACCTTGACCGCCTGCACCTTGCCTGCGGACACTTCGGGCTGCAGCGTGCAGTTGAGCGGCTCCATCGGCGCGTGCGCGAGATACGGGAAGCGATAGTCCGCCTCGATCTTGCGCGCGGCGCCGTTGATGGCCGCGCCGATATCGCCCTCTCCCGCGCGCGCCACCGTGCCGGGTTGCGCGGCCAGCTTCGCGTACTCGTCGAACAACGCCTGCGACGACACCTTCGAGCCCGCGTCTTCCCACTGCACGTCGAGCGCATCGCGGCCCATCTTGGCCGGCCAGTAGCCGCTGGCAATCACCGCCACGCCGCTGCCGCCGCGATCGACCGGCACCTGCAGCACGCCGCGCACGCCCTGCACCGCGCGCGCCTTGTCGGCGTTGAAGGACTTGACCTTGCCGCCGAAACGCGGCGGGCGCGCCACCACCGCCACCACCATCTTGTCCAGGCGCGTGTCGATGCCGAACGGCGTGGTCGCTTCCATCTTGCCGCGCGAATCCAGCCGCGGCGTGGGCTTGCCGACAATGCGGAACTGCGACGGGTCTTTCAGCGTGACCTGCTGCGGCACGGGCTGCTCCATCGCCGCGGGCGCCAGTTCGCCGAAGGTGGCGCGATGGCTGCCGGACGTAATGACGCCCTGCTCCACCTTGCAGCTTGCCGGATCGACCTTCCACTGTTGCGCGGCCGCCGCCACCAGCATCGCGCGGGCGCGCGCCCCCAGTTCGCGGTATTGCTGGAACGAGTGGTTCAGCGCCGTCGAGCCGCCAGTCATCTGCATGCCGAAGCCGGGGTCCTTGTACGGGTCGCCCGCCGGTGCCAGCGTCGCGCGCACGTTGCGCCAGTCGACATCCAGCTCCTCGGCCAGCGCCATCGGCAGCGCGGTATGCACGCCCTGGCCGAACTCGAGCCGGTTCACGGCCACGGTCACGGTGTTGTCCGGCGCGATGATCAGGAACGCCTGCGGCGGCGACGGCGGCGCCTTGGGCTTGGCCGCCTCCTGCGCCTGCGCCAGCGGCGTAACGCCCAATGCCAGGCCGCCACCGGCCAGGCCGGTCAGTTTCAGAAAGCTGCGGCGGTCCAGCGTCGCCACGCCGCTGGGTTGGCGCACTTCGCCGTCATTGCCGCCCTGGCCGCCGGCCAGTGCCTCGATGCCTCGGATTCGCATGATGATTTCCTCCCGCTCAGGCCAGCGCACGCGCGGCGTCTTTGATCGCCGCGCGGATGCGCTGGTACGTGCCGCAGCGGCACAGGTTGCCGGCCATGGCCTGGTCGATATCGGCATCGGTGGGCCGCGGCTTGGTGCGCAGCAGGCCGATGGCGCTCATCACCTGGCCGTTCTGGCAGTAGCCGCACTGCGCGACGTCGTGCCTGATCCAGGCGTCGAGCACGGCGCGCCCGACCTTGTCGGTGGCGATGCCTTCGATGGTGGTGACACGCGCGCCGGCGGTGGCCGATACCGGCGTCACGCAGCTACGCGTGGCCTGGCCGTTGATATGCACGGTGCAGGCACCGCACGCGGCCATGCCGCAGCCGAACTTGGTGCCGGTCATGTCGAGGTTGTCACGCAGCGCCCACAGCAGCGGCGTGGAAGGGTCCACGTCGACTTCACGGGTCTTGCCGTTGACGTTGAGGGTGAGGGTGGTCATGGGGGACACTCCTTGGGTACGTTGCCCGCTTGTTCTTACGGGTGCCCCGGCCAACGCAACCAGCGCCGGCATACGGCGCTGGGGCGGCTGCGCAAGTGGCGGGGGCACGGCCCCTGCGCCGCAGCCTGGCGCAAGGGACAAGTGAGGATAGTGCAATTTCGGTCACCTTGCCGAACGCTTTGCGACCTACGCTGCCCGTGACGCAGCTTTGCCCGAACTTTGGGCAACCGGCCGCTGTCAGTTATGGATTCGCCTCTTTCGAATTCCCTACGCTGAAACAGTGCCGTCGACTATTCCAGAACACCACCATTCCAGAGCCCGTGCGGCATCGACTCCGCCGGCATCCTCCAGGCAAGCCCCAATCGGGGCCCTTGCCCACACCACCCAGCCCACCACCCTCGCCCGCCTCGACAGCATCCAGGCCCTGCGTGGCCTGGCGGCGGCATTCGTAGTGGTCTATCACTCCGGGCTCGCTCTGGGCGGCCCGCATGCGCCGGTGCTCGGCTGGCTGACCGACAACGTGATCAAGCGCGGCCATGTCGGCGTGGATGTGTTCTTCGTCATCAGCGGCTTCATCATCGCGTGGGTCGCGGTGCTGGCCCGGCCCGAGCCGGAGCGGCCGGTCAGCTTTATCGTGCGCCGCCTGTTCCGGCTGGCGCCGCCGTACTGGACCATGTCGGCCATCCATGCGCTGCTGCTCAACCCGGTAACGCCGGCGGTGTTCGCGGCGTCGCTGGCCTTCCTGCCGACCTCCACCGCACAGGCGCCCTACTACGGCTATCCGGCGTTGTATGTCGGCTGGTCGCTCAACTATGAGCTGGCGTTCTACGCTGCCTTCGCGCTCGGGCTGCTGCTGGCCGGGCGGCGCGCGCTGCCGGTGGTGCTGGGCTTGTTTGCGCTGGGCACGCTGGTGCTGCCGTGGTGGCACTTCGGCACGCTGGTGGCCGATCCCGCGCAGGGCTACCCGTTCGCGTCGCCATGGCTGGCCATGGCCACCAATCCGCTGGTGCTGGAATTCCTGCTGGGATGCCTGCTGGCATGGGCCTATGCGCGCTGGCGCCATCTGCTGACGCCGGCACTAGCGCTGGCCATGCTGGCCGCAGGTTGCGCGGCGTTCGCGCTGTCGCTGCCGCTGGTCGGGTCTGAGTTCAGCCTGCTCGGGCGCGGACTTCCGGCCGCGCTGCTGGTGGCCGGCGCGGTGGCGGCCGAGCACGCCGGCGTGCTGCGCGTGCCGCGTGCGCTGATATGGCTGGGCGAGCTGTCGTACGCGCTCTACCTGACGCACCCCACCGTGATCGAAGGCGTCAAGCGGCTGATGCCCGCGCTGACGCCGGACCAGACCGGCCTGCAGCTGCTGCGCTTTGCCATCGATGCAGCGCTGGCGATTGCGCTGGCGCTGCTGCTGCACCGCTGGGTCGAACTGCCCGGTATCGCCGCGGGCCGGCGGCTGGCGCGCCGCTGAGCTTTACCTGCGCGGCATGCCGGTGAAGTAGAGGTACAGCGCCGTCAGCTCGGTATCGTTCATGCGCCCGAACGACTCGAACGGCATCACGCGGCTGATCTGCGTGCCGTCGGGGCGCTTGCCGCTGCGCATCATCTCGATAAAGGCCGCCGGGTGGGCGTAGCGCGACATCGGCCCGCCCGCGACCGGGCGCAGGTCCGCGGCCGGCGGCCAGTCCGGCGGCGCGCCGGGAACCTTGCCGCCGCGGAAATCGTGCCCATGGCAGCCCATGCAGGTATTGGCCACATAGCCGCCGTACTGCGCGGTGGCCGCCGGCACCTGCGCCGGCTGCACCGGCAGGCTGTGGTCGATCCTGGACGCCGCATCCTGCACCACGCCCACGCCATACAGCGCCCGCACCATCCACGGCAGCCGGATATCGGCCGGCGCGCCCATGGCCGGCGGCAGGGTGCGCAGGTAGCCCATCAGCGCGCCCAGGTCCTCGTCGCTGAGCCGGTTGTAGTCCTCGCTCGGCATGATCAGCAGCGGCCGCCCCGAAGGCGCCACGCCGTGGCGGATGCTGCGGACCCAGTCCACGTTGCGATAGGTGGCGATGTCCGGGTTGGCGCGCGTCAGGTCGGGCGAACGCACGCGCAGGCCATTGGGATCGTCGAACACCTGCTTGCCTCCGCCGCCGGCACCGTGGCATTCCATGCAGCCGCGCGATTCATACAGGTGCTTGCCGTGGGCAATGCTGGCAGGGTCTTCGCGGATGGTAACGGCCGCCACCTTCACCGCCACGGTGCGCGCCGCCTTGCGCTCGCCCACCCACATCGCGGCATAGACCGCCATGGCCACAACCACGGCTATCCCGGCCAGTCCCCATACCGCAATCCGCAGAACACGCGCCATTTGCCTTCCCCTGTCCACCGCCCCGGATGCAAGAGCTTGCGGCCAGTGGGCGGGGGGCTGTCTGTGGGGAAGGCCACATTACCGCGGCGCGGGCTGGGGTTCAGGCCAGTCCGGCCGGCGCGCGGTCGATAAAGCCGGTCATGCGCGCCAGCCGGCCATCGGCCGCGACGGTGGCGAAGTCCGTGCCCACCACCAGCGCCTGCTCACCCACGGGGCCCAGCTCCCAGCTAAAGCGCAGGTGCTCGCCATGCGCGTCCACCGGGCTCACGCGGATAAAGCGGAAGCCGGGGAATTTCGCCTGCACCGCCGCGATCATGGCGTCGATACCGGCATGGCCTTCGCCGCGCATCAGCGGATCGACATAACTGGCCGATTCCGTCCATGCCAGCGCGATCAGCTCGCGCCGGCGCGCGGCGTCGGTCTCGTTCCAGGCGGCGAGGTAGCGGTCGGCAAGCGTGGCGGGGTCGGTCGCAGCGGCGGCTTGGGCTTCAGATTGGGCTTGGATGGCAGCGGACATGGCGTTCTCCTTGGCTTGGTTGGGAATCCTGAAAGGCTGGCGTCAGGCCATGGCTGCATGATGGGCGCGGTGGCGCCGCGGCGCGATTACCCGTGAGGTTATTGGAGGGGTTACCGGGGGACGTCGTCAAAAAAGTCTGTGCCTCCTACCAAAAAACCGCCCCAAACACCAGTGGCAATAACGCCTCCACCTGCCCCCTCTACCCCTTATGCCAGCCCCGCCACCTCCGCTACATTCCCCTCTACGCTGGGCGGCACTCCGTCCGCGCGCAGTCGTGGCAGCCAGGAGCCGTTGCGACGCGCCGGACGAGCCGTCTTCTTCCAACCCATCCGTACCGCCTTCGCACCGCTCCCGTCCATGACGCCCGACACGGCCCCCCCGAGCCAACAGGCCGCTACCGAACCTCCCGCAGCACCTCCCGCCGCGCCGCGCCGCTGGCAACCCCTGCTGCTGGCGGGCATCGGCTATTTCCTGCTGGCGGCGGCGAGCTTATGGCTGGCGCGGCTGCCTGGCACCGTGGCGGCGATCTGGCTGGCCAACGCCTTCGGTCTGGGGCTGCTGCTGCATCGCCCGCGCGCGGAGGCGCCCCGGCTGCTGGCGGGCATGCTGGGCGCGAACGTGCTGGCCAACCATCTGTCTGGCGACAGCCTCGCCACCGCGCTGATGCTGGGCGCCGCCAACCTCTTTGAGATCGTGAGCGCGGCCGGGCTGCTGTGGCTGCTGGAGCGGCATGCCCGGATCGACCGCCACGGCCCCCTCGCGGCGTTCGCGGTGATGCTGGCGGTGGCCGGCATCCTGGCGCCGGCGCTGAGCGCCAGCGCGGGCGCAGCGGTCGTCGCCTACGCCTATGGCAGCCCCTATGCGCCGGTATGGTGGACCTGGTGGCAGTCCAGCGTGCTGGGCATGGCCGTGCTGCTGCCGATGATGCTGTCGATGAACGCGGCGCGCGTGCGTGCCGCCATCGCGCGGCCGCTGCTGGCGCCGCAGGCGGGCCTGCTGGCGCTGTGCCTGGGCATCGGCAGCCTCGCCCAGTGGCAGGGCCATGACCCGTTCGCAGCAATGTCGCTGCCGCTGGTGCTGGTGGCGCTGGCCGGCAACCCGTTCGCGACCGCACTGCTGACGCTGGTCGCCACGCTGTGCCTGCAGGCGCTGATGCTGGCCACGCATGGCCATGAGCCGGTGCCGCTGTCGGCGGCGGCGATCATGGTGTTCCCGGTCTGCATCGCCTACCTGACCGAGCAGAACCGCAATGGCGCCGCCAGCCTGCGCCGCAGCGACAAGCGCTTCCGCCAGGCGATGGAGCATTCGGCGATCGGCATGGCGCTGGTCGGCAAGGACGGCCACTGGCAGACCGTCAACCGCGCCCTGACCGAGCTGCTCGGCTACAGCGAGGCCGAGCTGCAGCAGCTGACCTTCCAGCAGATCACCCATCCGGACGACCTGGAAGACGACGTGCGCGCGGCGCGCAGCCTGCTGGCGGGCGAGGTCGAGTCCTACCGCCGCGAAAAGCGCTACCGGCACAAGGACGGCCATTACCGCTGGGCGCTGCTGGCGGTGTCGCTGGTGCGCGACGAGCACAGCGGCGAGCCGCAGCACTTCATCACGCAGGTCGAGGACATCCACACCCGCAAGCTGGCGCAGCAGGAGCTGGAACGGCTGTCGCGCCGCATCCAGCTTGCGGTGGAAGCGGGCGGCGTGGGCATCTGGGAATGGGACTTCACCAGCGCCGGCATCACGTGGGACGCACGCATGCATGCGCTGCACGGCACCGATCCCGCAGCGGGCGCGCCCATGGTGGAGCAGTGGATCGAGATGCTGCACCCGGACGACGTCAGCCGCGTCAGGGCCGAGATGCGCCAGGCCATCCGCGGCGACGCGCCGTTCAATACCGAATACCGCATCGTGCGACCCGGCGGCGAAGTGCGCCACGTGCGCGCGATGGCCAACGTGACCCGCACCGCCGACGGCATCGCGCATGCGCTGGTCGGCACCAACTGGGACATCACCGGGCAGCGGCACCTGACCGAGGCGCTGTTCGAAGAGAAGGAGCGCCTGCACATTACGCTGCGCTCGATCGGCGATGCGGTGATCTGCACCGACGCATCGATGCAGGTGACCTTCATGAACCCCATCGCCGAGCAGCTCACCGGCTGGACCATGGCGAGCGCCACCGGCCTGCCGCTGGAAAGCGTCTTCCGCATCGTCGACGAATCCACCGGCGAGCCGATCCCGAGCCCGGTCGAGGCCTGCCTGCGCACGCTGTCGCCGGCCTACCTGCAGGACGGCGCGGTGCTGCAGAGCCTGACCGGCGAACGCCACGACGTGCAGGACTCGGCCGCGCCGGTGCTGACCGCGCGCGGCGATGTGCTGGGCGCGGTGCTGGTGTTCCAGGACATCACCACTGCGCGCGCGCTGCAGCGCGAGCTGGCGCGCTCGGCCATGCACGATGCGCTGACCGGCCTGCCCAACCGCACCTGGTTCGAGAAGCGGCTGCGCGAAGCGTGCGAAGCCGCGCGGCTGCAGGGCCACCGCGGCGCGCTGTGCTTTATCGACCTGGACCGCTTCAAGATCGTCAACGACACCGCCGGCCACGGCGCCGGCGACGTGCTGCTGCGCGAGCTGGGCTACCTGATCCGCAACCACGTGCGCCCCAACGACGTGCTGGCCCGGCTGGGCGGCGACGAGTTCGCGCTGCTGCTGCAGGACTGCACCGTCGACCAGGCCGAGCAGGTGTGCCAGGACGTGATCGACGCCATCCGCGGCCGCCGCTTCCCGTGGGAGGGGCGCGTCTACGACATCGGCGCCAGCATCGGCATCGCCGCGATCGACATCGACGTGCCGCCGGTCAGCGAACTGATGAGCCGCGCCGACGTGGCCTGCTACGCCGCCAAGGCCGCTGGCCGCAGCCGCGTGTCGGTGTACCGCCGCGACGAGAGCGACGCGCGCCGCCACCATCGCGAACTGGAAGTCGCCGCCGGCATCCATTCCGCGCTGGAGGCCAACCGCTTCCGCCTGTTCGCGCAGGAAATCCGCGCGCTGCAGCCGGAAGACAGCGACAGCGCGGAGGACCGCCATATCGAGATCCTGGTGCGGATGGTCGACGAGCAGGGCGAGCTGATCATGCCTGGGGCCTTTATCCCCGCGGCGGAGCGCTACGACCTGATGGGCCATATCGACCGCTGGGTGATCCGCAACGTGCTGCGCGGCTACGGCGAGCGGCTGCGCGCGGTGCCGGGGCTGTCGGTGTCGATCAATCTGTCGGCCAATTCGATGGGCGAGCCCTTCCTGCTGCCGTTCCTGCATGCTGAGCTCGAAGCCAGCGCGCTGCCCGCCAGCCGCATCCGGCTGGAGATTACCGAAACCGCGCTGATCAACAACATGGCCGCCGCCAACCGGCTGGTGCTGGAGATGCGCAGCGCCGGCTGCACGGTGTCGCTGGACGACTTCGGCTCGGGGCTGTCGTCGTTCGCGTACCTGAAGCAGTTCCCCGTGGATTTCCTGAAGATCGACGGCAGTTTTATCCGCCAGCTTGCCGATAACGCGGTGGATCGCGAGATCGTCAGCTCGATCAACGATATCGGGCATCGGCTGGGGGTGCGCACCGTGGCGGAGTGGGTGGAGGACGAGCGCACTCTCGACGCGCTGCGCGCGATCGGCGTGGATTATGCGCAGGGCTATGCGATCGGCAGGCCGGAGCCGCTGGACGCGTACCTGCAGGCGTGCGGGCCGCGCGACGTCGAGATGTCGTGAGATCGGCCTGACATCGGCGGCGTGCCTGCCTCGGCGTGCTAAATTCGGCGCCTGTCGCTACCTCGCCTATCGAAGGGGAACCCGTTGTCGCTCGTGTCCGACTCCATGCCGGCGCCGCTTTATGCGCGCGTCAAGCAGCACATCAGCAGCAAGATCGCTGATGGTAGCTGGCCGCCCCACCATCGCGTGCCGTCGGAGACGGAGCTGGTCGAGGCGCTCGGCGTGAGCCGCATGACGGTGCATCGCGCGCTGCGGGAATTGACTGCCGAGGGGATGCTGGTGCGGCTTCAGGGGGTCGGGACCTTTGTCGCCGAGCCCAAGCGGCGGACTGCGCTTTATGCGGTCAACAATATTGCCGAGGACATCGCTTCACGCGGGCATCGGCATCATGCGCGCGTCATCAGCCTGGAAGAGGAACGCGCCGGGCCGGCGCAGGCCGCGGCGTTGGATGTGGCGCTGAAGCAGCGGGTGTTTCATTCGGTGATCGTGCATTACGAGGATGATGTGGCGATCCAGTTGGAGGATCGGTATGTCAATGCTGCAGTGGCGCCGGATTATCTGGAGCAGGATTTCACTTTAGAAACGCCGTATCAGTATCTGTCTCGCGTTGCGCCGTTGACGGAAGGTGAGCATGTGGTGGAGGCGGTGTTGGCGTTGCCTGAGGAATGCGCGTTGCTGAATATCGGGCGGGGCGAGCCTTGTCTGTTGATTCGGCGGCGGACCTGGTCTGCGGGGCGGGTGGTGACTTCGGTGCGGTTGGTGCATCCGGGGTCGTTGCATCGGTTGGAGGGGAGGTTTACGTCTTAAGTTGACATGTTGTCGTGGCTCGACGGCTCTCTTTGTCGATGATTGAGGGCTCGTGCTGTTGGTGACATGTTGGCGTTGTTCTGCCGCTGTCGTTGTCTCTATGATCGACAGCTCGCGCTGTTGGTGACATGTTGGCGTTGTTCTGCCGCTGTCGTTGTCTCTATGATCGACAGCTCGCGCTGCTGGTGACATGTTGGCGTTGTTCTGCCGCTGTCGTTGTCTCTATGATCGACAGCTCGCGCTGTTGGTGACATGTTGTCGCTGTGGAACCGCTTGGTTCCGCCCTCCTGGGCGGGTCACTTTTTGTCCGAGCGACAAAAAGTAACCAAAAAGCGCGTCGCCTGAGCGGCTGGCTATCCATTG
>NZ_JBEFLI010000121.1:0-11185 GCF_040578825.1 Cupriavidus necator
CCTCCTCAGAGGCGGCGCAGGACCGCTGCGAGCTCCTGCGCGAACTTGCGTCGCCGGTACGGGTCCACGTAACACCCCACCTGTACCTCACGCCCGCCCGAGCGCAGCGTCACCAGCGCACGGAACGATTCACCCAGTTCGACCCGCACCCAGCGCGGGTTGAATTCTTGGCGCGTCACCCGAGTGCCGCTGGCTGTCTCCACGACCAGCATGCCGTCGGTAATGCTGACGCGCTCATAGTCTGTTGCATGGCGTGCATACACAAGCAGGGCGATCCCCAGTCCGATCAGCTCGATGCTGGCAAATGGCAGCACGAGCCAGGACCCTTGCCACGCAAAAAACAATGCGATGACAAGCGAAACAGTGAGGATCGAGAGGTAAAACCAGCCGACCTGGCGTGGAGACAGCGAGCAATTCCGCTTCATCAGCCAGTCGTGGGGCGTGGGAGGAGGTCCGTCGAGATTACCGCCGGAGTCACCACCTGCCGTCTGGAATGCGATACCCAAGTCTTGCATCGCCAACCACTCTGCATCGGATGCACACCCGGGACGATAGCGCCCGGGGCTGCACAGTGCAGGTGCAAAACCAGGACGTTCTTGTGCCAGGGGACCACTGCGACAAACTGGCGCATTATAGGGCGCTTCCCATACACGGACAAGGGCGCGCCTTGACCACTAGGCTTGCACGCCGCTTGATTCCATGCAAGGGCAAAAGCCCCACAATGTCCCTGCACGCCGCGCCAGTGCTCAGTCTGCGGCAATCTGTCGCACGCGCAAGTTAACTCTGTTTTAACCTGCCTGTCGCGGCTTTGCACGTCCAATCTTGTCCAGCGGCACCACTGCACGGCCCAGATCGTCGACTGCCTGCCTGCCGCGCGGCGGCAGTTTCCACGCGTGGCCGTAGACGATCTCGAAGGTCAGCGGGATCACGCCGTCTGCGTTTCGCCTGCGTTCCAGCGCCTGTGTCAGCGCCTGATACCAGCCGCGTCCGCGCAGGCCCTGCGGCAATGCGCCGGCCGGGCCGCGCAGGCCGCCGAAGGCCTGCACCTCGCGCAGCAGCGTGGCGGGCGACTCGTAGGTCACGGTCAGCGTCTCCATGTCCATCACGGGGGTTGACCAGCCGCTGTGCACCAGCATGTCGCCGATATCGTGCATGTCGACAAAGCGCAACGTATGGGGGGCGCCGTCGACTTCGACAAAAGCGCCGCGCAGTTCCTTCAGCGTGTCCGGGCCGAACAGCGAGAACAGCACCAGCCCCTCGTCACGCGTCACGCGGTGCCACTCCGGGAACACGCGGTGCGGCTCGGGATGCCAGTGCAGCGCCAGGTTCGACCACAGCAGGTCGAAGCTCGCGGGCGCAAAAGGCAGTGTGGCAAGATCGCCCTGGACCAGGTCGAACAGCGGGCGCTTGCCCAGCATGCGGCCGAGCCAGCCCGGCCGGCGCTGCGGGTCGCGCTGGCCGGCCTCGGCCAGCATCGCACCGGAAATATCGAGCCCGGCGATCTGCGCATCGGGGAAGCGCGCACGCAGCCCCGCCAGGCCCTGGCCATGGCCGCAGCCGATATCCAGCGCGCGCTGCGGCGCCAGGCGGATCACCTCCATGCGCTCCTGCATGCGGCGGCCGATCTCGCCCAGCAGGAAGTCGAGCTGGCCGAAGCCGCGGCTGCGCCGGTCGAAGGCCAGCCGGGTCAGGCGCGCGGGCGGCAGGAAAGCGTCGGGGGATTCAGCGGCATGCAGGGACACGGACAGACAGGGCAGCAAGAAGACCAGGAAGCGGCACAGGTGCAGGCACGGGCGCCGGACGACGGCGGCCGCCGGGCCCGATGGGCCGCGGCCGGACGGCAAGTATACGCGCGCGCCGCGCTGGCCGCCGGGCACGCCCTTGCCGGCATCCGGCAGGCGCTGCTGCCGAGCGCCTGCGCGCTGTGCGGCGCGGTGCAGCGCGACGTGGTGTGCGCGCCGTGCGCCACCGACCTGCTGCGCCCGGTGCGGCGCTGCCCGGCCTGCGCGCTGGCGCTGGGCCGCCACTACCACTGCCCGGCCTGCGCCGCGATGCCGCCGGCATTCGATCATGCCCACACGCTGGGCGACTACGCTTCACCGCAGGACAACCTGGTGCTGGCGCTGAAGTTCGGCCAGGCACTGCCGCTGGCGGGCTGGCTGGCGGCGCGGCTCGCTGCCGAAATGCCAGCGGTGTGGCAAAAAGCGCGGCTGGCGCCGCCCGACCTGCTTGCGCCGATTCCGCTGTCGCCGCAGCGCCTCGCCTCCCGGGGCTTCAACCAGGCCTGGGAAATTTGCCGGCCGCTGGCGCGGCGCCTTGGCTTGCGTGCCGATCCGGTGCTGCTGCAGCGCCAGCGCGATACCGGCAGCCAGCGGGCGCTGGACCTGGCCGCACGGCAGGTGAACCTGCGCGATGCGTTCCGGCTGGCACGGCCGGCGCGGCTGGACGGACTGCACGTGGCGCTGGTCGACGATGTGATGACTTCCGGTGCCACGCTGCACGAAGCCGCGCGCGTGCTCAAGGCGCAGGGCGCGGCCCTCGTCAGCGTGATCGTCGCGCTGCGCACGCCCTGACCGCGCCTGCCGGGATGACAGTGAATGGTGCGCGCGGTAAGCTGCGCACCGTTCTGACGAAGGGCAGCGCTCGCCCGAAATACCCCCGCATCATGTTCAACGTCGTCCTGGTCGAACCGGAAATCCCGCCCAACACCGGCAATGTGATCCGCCTGTGCGCCAATACCGGCGCACAGCTACACCTGGTCAAACCGCTGGGATTCCCGCTAGAGGATGCGCGCATGCGCCGCGCCGGGCTGGATTACCACGAGTACGCCACCATGCGCGTGCATGAGAGCTGGGACGCGCTGATGGCCAGCGAACAGCCCGATCCGACGCGCATGTTCGCGCTGACCACGCGCGGCTCGACCCCGTTCGGCCAGGTGGCGTTCCGGCCGGGGGACTGGTTTGTGTTTGGTTCCGAAACCCGGGGCCTGTCGCCCGAGCGCCGCGAGTGGTTTCCGCCGGCGCAGCGCATAAGGCTGCCGATGCGGCCGGACAACCGCAGCCTGAATTTGTCGAATACGGTCGCGGTGGTGGTGTTTGAAGCTTGGAGGCAGAACGGCTTCGCGGGTGGAAGCTGAATTGACGCCCACTGCTGGCGAACTTCGCACGCTGCCGGTTGGCTGCCCTCTCCCGCTTTCGAGAGGACATCCGTCTACTCCGCCTGCACCCCCGCCGCCCTGATCACCTTGTCCCAGCGCGCCTTCTCGCTCGCCATCGTCTGGCGCAGCGACGCCGGCGCGGTGCCTGCCGGCACGAAATACTGCGCCCGCATCTTGTCGCGCACGTCGGCGCTGCCGATGATCGCCACCAGTTCGCGGTAGAGCCGGTCGATGATCGCCTGCGGCGTGCCCGCCGGCGCCAGCACCGCCTGCCAAGAAATCGCCTCGAAGCCCGGATAGCCGGACTCCGCCACCGTCGGCACCGACGGCAGCACCGCAGTGCGCCCGGTGGTGGTCACGGCTAACACGCGCAGCTTGCCGGCATTGACCTGCGGCATCGCGATCGCCGGCACCATGAAGCCCGCCTGCACCTGACCGCCTACCATCGCCGCGGTGATCTGCGGGAAGCCGGGATATGGCACATGCTGCAGGTCGATGCCCGCGATCGCCTTGAGCTGCTCCATCGCCAGGTGCGAGGCGCTACCGTTGCCGGGCGAACCGTAGTTCAGCTCGCCCGGCTTCGAGCGCGCCAGCGCGACGAAATCGCGCAGGCTATGGACAGGCAGCCGCGCGTCAACCACCAGCACATTGGGCGAGGTCGCTACCAGCGTCACCGGCGCGAGCTGGCGGAACGGGTCGTAGTTCAGGTTGCGCGACAGCGTCGGCGCGGTAACCAGCGGGCCGTTGATGGTGAACAGCAGCGTATAGCCGTCGGGCGTGGCGCGCGCCACCATGCCGGTACCGATATTGCCGCCGGCACCGGGGCGGTTTTCCACCAGCACCGGCTGGCCCAGCGCGGCGGCCAGTTTTTCGGTGACGATGCGGGCGATCAGGTCGGGCGACGAGCCCGGCGGGAACGGCACCACCATGCGGATCGGCCGTGCGGGCCACGGTTGGGCCAGCGCGCTGGCGGTGGCGCCGGCGGCGCAGGCAGCAGCAAGCGCGATCAGCGCGTGGCGGCGGGTAGGCATGCGATAAGTAGGGTCAGGAAGGTTGGATTGCGCTGCGTCATTCGTCGCGCGCGTCGCGCTGCAGCAGCTGCGCGACCGCATCGGCGGCGCTCAGCCCGTCGAACAGCACACCGCACACGGCCCGCGCGATCGGCATTTCGACGCCGTTAGCCGAGGCCAGCTCGGCCACGGCCTGCGCGCAGCGCACGCCCTCGGCCACATGGCCCAGCTCGGCCAGGATCTGGTCCAGGCTCTGCCCCGCCGCGAGCTGCTGTCCGACCTTGCGGTTGCGCGACAGGTCGCCGGTGGCGGTCAGGATCAGGTCACCGACGCCGGCCAGGCCCATAAACGTCTCGACCCGCCCGCCCAGCGCCAGGCCCAGCCGCGTCATCTCGGCCAGCCCGCGCGTCACCAACGCGGCGCGCGCGTTCAGGCCCAGGCCCAGCCCGTCGCTGGCGCCGGTAGCAATCGCCAGCACGTTCTTGACCGCGCCGCCGACCTCGACGCCGGTCAGGTCGTCACTGCCGTAGATGCGCATCGCGTGGTGATGGAAGGCCCGCTGCGAGCGCTCTGCCAGCGATGGCACGCTGCCCGCCACCGTCAGCGCGCACGGCAGCCCCAGCGCCACCTCGCGCGCGAAGCTCGGTCCGGTCAGGACGCCGTAGTCGAAGCCTTCGGTGCGGCCAGCCGCGTCCAGTTCGGCGCGCACCATCTGGTGCGGCAGCAGGTGCGTGCCCGACTCGAAGCCCTTGCACAGCCACAGCATCGACACCGGCCGCGCGCTGCGCGTGGCCAGCCGGCGCGTCATTTCGCGCAAGCCCGACACCGGCGTGGCCACCACCACAATGCCGTCCGGATCGTCGGCGGCGTGCGCCACCGCAAGCTCGAAATCCTCTTGCACCGCGAGCTGCTCGGACAGGGTCACGCCCGGCAGGTAAGCGGCATTCTCGCGCGTGGCGGCAATTGCCGCGAGCTGCGCGGGGTCGCGCCCCCACAGCACCACGTCATTGGTGGCCGCGGCATGGCTGGCAAGCGCGGTGCCCCAGGCACCGGCACCGAGGAAGGTCAGTTTCATGGCAGCTCGATCGGAAGGTGGGCGCAGTCGATGGTAGTCCGGTCCAGGGCAGCGGGAAAGCCACGGGCCTCAAAGTCAAAACGGGGCCGCAGCCCCGTTCCGATGCAACGCTCCGCCGGGATCAGTGGCGGGCCTGGCTGCCGTCGGGCATCACGATGCCGCTGGCGCCGCCTTCGGCACCCTGGGCTTCTTCCATGGCCGCCTGCAGGCGTTGCTCGTACAGCGCCTGGAAGTTGATTTCCGACAGGTGGATGGCCTGGAAGCCGGCGCGGGTGATCACGTCGGCGATATTGCTGCGCAGGTACGGGTACAGGATGGTCGGGCAGGCGATGCCCAGCAGCGGATCCAGCTGCTCCACCGGCACGTTGCGGATATCGAAGATGCCGGCCTGGTGCGCTTCCACCAGGAAGGCCACCTTGTCCTGCACCTTGGTCGTCACGGTGCCGGTCACCACCACCTCGAAGATGCCTTCCTGCAGTTGCGAAGCGCCGACGTTGACCTGCACTTCCACCGACGGGGCTTCCGATTCCAGGAAGATGCCCGGCGAGTTGGGCTGCTCCAGCGACATGTCCTTCAGGTAGACGCGCTGGATATTGAAGAAGGGTTGATCGTCCTGCTGGGTGTTTTGCTGGTCGCTCATGAAAGGCTTCCGGGAGGATGGGCGTTGGGCGCGGCGGCCGCGGTGCCTGCTACGCGCAGGGCTGGCCGGTGCCCGGTTGGAAAAGTGGAAAGCGCATATGGTACATGACGCGGGTGGCGATTTCACCCGCGCGCGGACAAGCCGGCCCGGAATCAGATGGTTCCCAGTGCCGGCGCCCGCGTGGCGCCTCAGGCAGCCAGCAGCGGCACCAGGCCACCCTGGCGGTCCAGCGCCGACAGGTCGTCGAAGCCGCCCACGTGGGTCTCGTCGATATAGATTTGCGGCACCGTGCGCCGACCGGTACGGGACATCATCTCTTCGCGCTTGCCCGGCTCGCGGTCGATCAGGATCTTTTCGATCGTCTCCACGCCGCGGGACTTCAGCAGGCGCTCTGCCATAACGCAATACGGGCACACCATGGTGCTGTACATGACAACGCGGGCCATGCGGGTTCTCCTTGAATGCAATGCGGCGCGCGCACCGGCAGGGGCCGGAGCGGCGCGCGGTACGACTGATACGGGTGAGGGGCCGGGTTACTTCACCAGCGGCAGGCCCGCCTGCTGCCAGGCGGCGATGCCGCCCTCCAGCGCGTAGATCTCACTGTACCCGGCTTCCTTCAGCGCTGCCTGAGCCTTGCCCGAACCCTGGCCGGTCTGGCAGACGACGATGATGGGGGCCGCCTTGTCCTTTGCAAGGCCGGCCGCGCGGCTGGCCAGGTCGCCCAGCGGCGCGCTCTTGGCCTGCGGCAGGTGCCCCTTGGCATACTCGGCGGGTTCGCGGATGTCGACCACCACCGCCCCGCGCTTGTTGATCAGCTGGGTGGCGGCGACCGTATTGACGGACTTGGCGCCGGTGCTGCGCGAGATCGCGGGCCAGGCCAGCAGGCCGCCCGAGACCACGGCGAGGGCGATCAGAGCCAGGTTGTTGTAGTCGGCGAAGAAATTCACGTTGGCATTCCGGTAGGTTGGGTCGGCGGCATTATAAAATACGCGGTTTGGCGTCCGGGGCCTGCCGCTGCATGGCCAGCCGCCATTGTCGCCTGCCAGAGACATCGAAGTCCCGCAAGGGAACCATAAAGCTCTCGGAGTGACGGCACGGACGCATGCACAGGTTATCTACTCTCTGGAAGCAGCAGCATGTACAAGCTTGTCCTTATCCGCCACGGCGAGTCCACGTGGAACCTTGAAAACCGCTTCACCGGCTGGGTCGACGTCGACCTGACCGACACCGGCGCCGCCCAGGCCCGGCTGTCCGGCAAGCTGCTCAAGGATGCCGGCTACAGCTTTGACATCGCCTACACCTCGGTGCTCAAGCGCGCCATCCGCACGCTGTGGCACGTGCAGGACGAAATGGACCTGATGTGGATCCCGGTGCGCAATGAATGGCGCCTGAACGAGCGCCACTACGGCGCGCTGGCCGGCCTGAACAAGGCCGAGACCGCCGCCAAGTTCGGCGACGAGCAGGTGCTGGTGTGGCGCCGCAGCTATGACACCCCGCCGCCCGCGCTGGAGCCGACCGATCCGCGTGCCTCGTTCAACGATCCGCGCTACGCCGATGTGCCGCGCAACGAGATCCCGCTGACCGAGTGCCTGAAGGATACGGTGGCCCGCGTGCTGCCGCTGTGGAACGAATCCATCGCTCCCGACATCCAATCCGGCAAGCGTGTGGTCATTGCCGCTCACGGCAACAGCATCCGCGCGCTGGTGAAGTACCTGGACCAGATTTCGGATGACGACATCGTCGGACTCAATATTCCCAACGGCACCCCGCTTGTCTACGAGCTCGACGCCGACTTGCGCCCCCTGCGCCACTATTACCTGGGCGACCAGGATGCCATCGCCGCCTCGCTGGCGGCCGTGGCCAACCAGGGCAAGGCGCGCTGAAGCCGGACCGGGCGCCCGCATGCGCACGCGCGTGTGCGGCCGCCCACCCTGAACCGGGACGCGAACGGGGGCTCGGCAGGCCCCCTTCTCCACACGGACTTATACTGTCGGACAAACCGCCCGGCGCCGGGCGGCCGCAGCCGGCATAATCCCCACACGTACACTTCGTACACCAAGTACACGTTCAGGCAGCCCTCATGCGCAAGACGCTCAAGAACATCAGCCTAGTCTCTGTCGGCCTCGTCGCCGGCGTGCTCGCCACGCTGCAGATTTCGGCGACCGCACAGAACTCATCGGGGCCACTGCCGCTGGACCAGCTGCGGCTGATGGCCGATATCTTCGGGCAGATCAAGCGCGAGTACGTGGAGCCGGTCGATGACAAGAAGCTGCTGACCGAAGCCATCAAGGGCATGGTCGCCAGCCTCGACCCGCACTCGTCCTACCTCGACGAGAAGGACTTCAAGGAATTGCAGGAAGGCACGCGCGGCCGCTTTGCCGGGCTGGGCATCGAGATCTCGCAGGAAGAGGGCCTCGTCAAGGTGATCAACCCGATCGAGGACACGCCCGCGTTCCGCGCGGGCATCCAGCCGGGCGACCTGATCACCCGGATCGACGACAAGCCCGTGCGCGGCCTGCCGCTGGAACAGGCGGTCAAGCGCATGCGTGGCGAGCCCGGCACCAAGGTCACGCTGACCATCTACCGCAAGAGCGAGGAACGCACCTTCCCGGTCTCGATCACGCGCGCGGAGATCCGCGTGCAGTCGGTCAAGGCCAAGATGCTCGACAACAATGTCGGCTGGATTCGCCTGACCAGCTTCCAGGAACGCACCGTCTCCGACCTGGCCCGCAAGCTGGCCGAGATGGCGCAGAAGAACCCCAACATGAAGGGCCTGGTGCTGGACCTGCGCAACAACGGCGGCGGCGTGCTGCAGGGCGCAGTCGGCGTGGCTGCGGCCTTCCTGCCCGACGACGCCACGGTGGTGTCGACCAACGGCCAGGTGCCGGATGCCAAGCGCGTCTACAAGGCCTCGTACAACAACTACCGCCTGTCTTCGCTGGAGGACGATCCGCTCAAGGGCCTGCCCGCGATCTACAAGAAGATCCCGATGGTGGTGCTGACCAACGCTTACTCGGCCTCCGCATCGGAGATCGTGGCGGGCGCGCTGCAGGACCATCACCGCGCGCAGATCATGGGCAAGACCACCTTCGGCAAGGGCTCGGTGCAGACGGTGCGTCCGCTGACCAATGACACCGGCATCAAGCTGACCATCGCGTACTACTACACGCCGAGCGGCAAGTCGATCCAGGCCAAGGGCATCCGCCCGGATATCCCGGTGGACCAGAACCCCGAGGGCGATCCTGACGACGCGCTGATTACGCGCGAGATCGACACCGAGCGCCACCTGCACAACAAGCAGGAATCGGAAGCGCCGGAAATGACCGAGCGCGAGCAGCGCCGCGTGGAAGAACTGCGCCGCCTGGAAGAAGAGAACGCCAAGAAGACGCCGGAAGAGCGCGAGAAGGACCGCCGCAAGAAGCCGGTGGAATTCGGTACGGCCGACGATTTCATGCTGCAGCAGGCCATTGCCCAGCTCAACGGCCAGCCGGTCAAGCGCTCCAAGTCGAAGCTGGAAACCAATCCGCCGGCCGACAACGGCAAGGCAGCCAGGCCCTCGGGCAAGAGCGGCGCCAAGGGCGGCGCCAGCGTTCCGGCCGCCAAGCCGGCAGCGCCGGCCCCCGGCAAGCAACCGCCGGCGAGCGCGCCGATCGGCGAACCGCTGGGTACGCCGACGGGCAAGGCGCCTTGAAGCTTCTCCTTGCTGCTGGTTTGCTTCCCTCTCCCGCTTGCGGGAGAGGGGCCGGAGGGTGAGTGCAGGCGTGTCAAAGGCTGAGGGCGGTGGGTTAAAACCGTTGGCCTTGCTTGATGTGGCTCCTAGCTAAACCACCCCTCACCCCGGTCCCTTCTCCCCCTGAGGGGAGAGGGAGAACACCTTGCTTAGGCTAGTTCGGGCGGCTTGGGAGCACCCAAAACCGTTCTCCTCTTCCGCGCATAGAGGAACACCATCATGAGCGACGACGGCCTCAACGACGAACAACTGCTGCGCTATTCGCGCCACATCCTGCTCGACGAGCTTGGCATCGAAGGCCAGCGCCGCCTGCTGGCCGGCCATGCGCTCGTAATCGGCGCCGGCGGCCTGGGCGCCGCCGCACTCCCCTTCCTCGCCTCGGCCGGCGTAGGCCGCATCACCGTGGTCGACAACGACGAGGTCGACCTGACCAACCTGCAGCGCCAGATCATCCACACCACCGCCAACGTGGGCCGGCCCAAGGTCGATTCCGCGCGCGAAGGCATGCTGCGCATCAACCCGGGGCTTGAAATCGTCACTGTGCCCGCGCGCGTCGGCGATGCCGAGCTCGACCAGCTCGTCGCCACCGCCGACGTGGTGCTCGATTGCTGCGACAACTTCGCCACGCGCCAGGCAGTCAACCGCGCCTGCGTACGCCACAAGGTGCCGCTGGTATCGGGCGCCGCTCTGCGCTTCGACGGCCAGATCAGCGTATTCGACCGCCGCCAGCCCGACGCACCTTGCTACGCCTGCCTCTTCCCACCGGCCGAACCCGCGCCCGAAGTCGCCTGCGCCACCATGGGCGTGTTCGCGCCGCTGGTCGGCATGGTCGGCACGGTGCAGGCGGCCGAGGCACTGAAGCTGCTCGCCGGCGTCGGCGACAGCCTGGCGGGCCGGCTGCTGATGGTCAACGCGCTGTCGATGGAGTGGACCACGATGCGGCTGGCGCGAACGCCGGATTGCCCGGTGTGCGCCGGGCATTGAGCCAGCGAAGCCGATCCCTGCACTGCAGTCCAGCATATTGGCGACCCAATCGGACTGACGTCCCAAGGGCGCAACCGCGCCTTACCGTGCAAGGCCAACCGTGTTGGCCACCCTCCCCCATTTACAGTGACCAGCATTCGCCGGCCATCCCAAGCCGTATGACCTGAGTCAAAGCTCTGAACAACCCGCATTAGCGCTGTCGAATTAGAATATCGCCGATATTTTTGTCATATCTACCACTTATTGAAGTTAGAATGATTCGGCATGGTGGGGCGAGCGCCCACCCGGAAGGCCCTGCTGGGCCGCGACCTTGGACAGCGAATGGATGCAGCTACCCTCTTCCAGCATCTTTTTTCCCCCGCCCATCGGCTGTACGCATTGGCAGGTGATGGGCCGGTCCAGGAACTGGCGGTAGAGGCCTGGATCGGCCGCGAGGCAGTCTCGGCGCTGTTCGAATGGCGTATCGTCGCGGTCAGCGCCAACGCCAATATTGCCCTGGACAGCCTGCTCGGCCAGCGCGTAACGCTGCTGACCACGCTCGCAGGCGGCGGCCAGGCGCGCCGCACCGGCCTGATCCGCCAGGCCGAAA
>NZ_JBEFLI010000122.1:0-11103 GCF_040578825.1 Cupriavidus necator
CCCGCCCCCTCCGCACGCCGCGACACCCAGGCAGCAGGCAATAAACAGATGGCATAGCGAGGATCGAAGTGCGGTGGTCATGGCACGCTCCTGTCATGGCTCCGGCCTTGCCGATGCAAGAACCGATCCACGGTTGCGGCACACGCAAGCATGCACGCCGTGCCTTTGCAAGATAGCCGTTCAGCACACTTGCAGCAAAGGGCAGCGCACCGGACATTGCGTCGATTGCGTACCAGTGAACGGCCGCCATGACCTACTGTTGAGCAAGAGGGTTGCGCGGCGGCGCTGCCAGCGCCGTGCCACGCACTTCCCGCCGGGCCCGGTGGCTTGAAAAAGCCGCCGCGCCTTTCTATTTTGCATTTCGTCAGGCCAGGCAGCGTCGCGGTCGCGTCAAGCCGGCGCGCGCCTGCAGCGGTTGCTTCACGTGACCGGGGGTGCCGATGAGGATTGCACAGATTGCGCCACTTGCCGAGCGCTGCCCGCCGAGCCTGTATGGCGGCACCGAGCGCATCGTTTCATACCTGACCGAGGAACTGGTGCGGCAGGGCCACGAGGTCACGCTGTTCGCAAGCGGCGATTCGGCCACGCGCGCCGAGCTGGTGCCTTGCTGTGACATGGCGCTGCGGCTGGATACGCGCGTGCGCGATCCCCTGCCCTACTACGTGATGATGCTGGACCGCGTGATGGCGCGCGCCGACAGCTTCGACGTGCTGCATTTCCATATCGACATGGTCCATTTCCCGCTGCTGGGACGCGTGCCGGTGCGGGCCGTCACCACGCTGCATGGCCGCCTGGACCTGCCCGACCTGCAGCCGTTCTACGCGCGCTTCCCGCACTTTCCGCTGGTGTCGGTCTCGACCGCGCAGCGCGCGCCGATGCCGCCGGTGAACTGGGCCGGCACCGTGCATCACGGCCTGCCGGCGGACCTGCTGTCGTGCTGCGCCAACCCGCGCGGCGACTATCTTGCCTTCCTGGGCCGGATCTCCCCGGAAAAGCGCCCCGACCAGGCGATCGAGATCGCGGTGCGCGCGGCGATGCCGCTGAAGATCGCCGCCAAGATCGACCAGGTCGACCGCGCCTACTGGGAAAGCACGATCCGGCCACTGGTGGCGGCGCATGCCGGTATCGTCGAATACATCGGCGAGATCGACGAGCGCGAGAAGTCCGAATTCCTCGGCAATGCGCGCGCGCTGCTGTTCCCGATCGACTGGCCCGAGCCGTTCGGGCTGGTGATGATCGAATCGATGGCGTGCGGCACGCCGGTGATCGCGTTCCCGTGCGGCTCGGTGCAGGAGGTGATCGAGCACGGCGTCAGCGGCTATATCGTGCACGGCATCGATGAAGCGGTGGCGGCGGTCCACCGCACCGCTGTGCTGCCGCGCACCGCGGTGCGGGCCGCCTTCGAGGCGCGCTTCACCGTGGAGCGCATGGCGCGCGACTACGTGCGCATCTACCAGAGCCTTGCCAATCCCGGCGAAGCCGCCACGCCGCAGCCCCAGGGTGAGCCCGGCGCGCTGGCGCTCGCGTGACCGGAGGAACCCTTCCCATGCCTGTGGACTCATCGAATGCATTCCCGACCAGCCCCGGGCTGGTCGCCGGTGCCAACCATGTCGCGCAGTTCTACATCCCCGCGGCGGCGTCGCTGCAGGAGCGGCGCCCGCGCACGCTCAAGCATGGCGACACCTTCGCGCTGTTCGACCACAACGGCGATGCCATCGGCGTGCCAGGCAGCCCCGAAGGGCTGTTTCACTTCGATACCCGACACCTGTCCTACCTGCGGCTGACCATCGACGGCACGCATCCGATGCTGCTGTCGTCGACGCTGCGCGACGACAACGCCGCGCTCACCTGCGACCTGACCAATCCCGACCTGTTTGACGAGGACGGCAGGCTGCGGCTGGAGCACGACCTGATCCACCTGCGCAGGTCGCGCTTCCTGTGGAACGGCGCCTGCTACGAGCGGCTCAGCGTGCGCAACTTCGACGACGTGCCACGGCGCGTGCGCGTCGATATCGCCTTCGGTGCCGACTTTGCCGACCTGTTCGAAGTGCGGGGCACGCAGCGGCTGCGCCGCGGCACCGTGCATACGCCGGTCGTCACGGGCGCGGAAGTCACCCTCAGCTACACCGGGCTGGACCAGGAGCGGCGCGAAACCCGGCTCGTCTTCGAGCCGGCGCCCACTGAGCTGGACGGCAACGGCGCCAGCTTCACCCTGATGCTCGATCCGCTATGCACGCGCGTGCTGCGCATGGAAATCCGCTGCACGTCGGTGCAGCGCGAGGCTGCGGAACCCCAGTCCTTTCTCGGCGCACTGCTCCAGTCACGGCGCGAGCTGCGGCGCGCCACCCGGCGCGCGGCATCGATCAGCACCTCCAACGAGCTTTTCAGCGAGGTGGCACGGCGCAGCATCTCTGACCTGTACATGCTGCTGACCAATACCGTGCACGGCCCCTACCCGTACGCCGGCATCCCGTGGTTCAGCACGGTGTTCGGCCGCGACGCGCTGATCACCGCGCTGGAGACGCTGTGGCTGGACCCGGACATCGCACGCGGCGTGCTGCGGTACCTTGCGGCGATGCAGGCGGAATCGGTCGACCCGCAGGCCGACGCCGAGCCGGGCAAGATCCTGCACGAGATGCGCCATGGCGAGATGGCGCGGCTGGGCGAGGTGCCGTTCGGGCTCTATTACGGCAGCGTCGACGCCACGCCGCTGTTCGTGCTGCTGGCCGGCGCCTACCTGCGCCGCACCGGCGATGTGGAGACCATCCGCGAGTTGTGGCCCAACATCGAGGCCGCACTGCACTGGATCCGCGACTACGGCGATCGTGACGGCGACCTCTTTGTCGAATACGGGCGCCAGTCGCCTGAAGGGCTGATCAACCAGGGCTGGAAGGACAGCCGCGATTCGGTCTTCCACGAGGACGGCAGTCTGGCGCCGGGGCCCATCGCACTGGCCGAGGTGCAGGCCTACACCTACGGCGCCTGGCACGCCGCCGCCAGGATCCGCGCCGCATTGGGCGACAGCGAAGGCGCGGCGGCGTACCGGGCTCGGGCTGAAGTGCTGCGCGATGCGTTCGACAAACACTTCTTCGATGCGAGGCTGGGCACCTACGTGCTGGCGCTGGATGGCGACAAGCGCCCCTGCCGCATCCGTACCTCCAACGCCGGCCACACGCTCTTTGCCGGCATCGCCCTGCCCGAGCGCGCCTCGTCGGTGGTGGCCACGCTGATGGAGAGTTCGTCGTTCTGCGGCTGGGGCATCCGCACCGTGGCCGCCGACGCGGCGCGCTTCAACCCGATGAGCTACCACAACGGCTCGGTATGGCCGCACGACAATGCGCTGATTGCCGCCGGCATGGCGCGCTACGGCTACCACCGCGAAGCCAGCCGCATCTTCGAGGGGCTGTTCGCCGCGTCCAGCTATATCGACCTGCGCCGGCTGCCCGAGCTGTTCTGCGGCTTCCCGCGGCAACGCAGCCAGGGGCCCACGTTCTATCCGGTGGCCTGCGCGCCGCAGGCATGGGCGGCCGCGGCGCCGTTGCTGCTGCTGCAGGCCTGCCTGGGGCTGGACTTCGACACCAGCGAGCCCGCCATCACCTTCGAAGACCCGTCGCTGCCGCCCTTCCTGGACGAAGTGGTGTTCCGCAACCTGGCGGTGGGGGGCGGCAGCGCGGACGTGGCCGTGCGCCGCTCGGGCGAGCGCGTGGTGGTGGACGTGCTGAACCGGCAGGGGCCGGTGCGGGTACTGACCAGAAACTAGTGCCGCGGCAACGGGCCGCCGCCGCGGCGCAGCACGCTGACGTCATCCGGGTTGACCAGGTCGGGCACGACCCAGCCGTTCAGGTCGTACTCGTCCATGGCCGAGCGCGCGAACGCCTTCATCCGCTCCAGGTTGCCGCTGCACTTGGCCGCCGCCAGGTTGGTCAGCCGCGTGGCGTCGTTGCTGCCGATGTAGTTGATCTCGTACAGCTCGTGGCGCGCGCCGAACTCGGTGCCGATGGCGTCCCACAGCAGCTTCATCACCTTGACCCGCTCCTCGGCGCTGGCGCCGCCGGAGCCGCGCAGGTATTTGTCGAGGTAGCCGCGGATGTCGGGTACGGTGAAATCACTCGCGTGCGAGTTCAGGTAGATCAGCCCGCTGGCCACTACCTGCTCGATGATATTGCGCACGCGCGGCAGCGCTTCCTGGTTCAGCACGCGGTAGGCGCCGGCAAAGTGCGCGTCCGGGCGGACATTGCCGTGCCACGGCACATCGCTCTTGGCCATCGCATCGGACAAGGCCCAGAACGCATTGCGCCAGGCGATCACCTCGCCGAGCTGCACCTGCACGCCGTGGAAGCTGCCGGTGCCGGTGATTTCCAGTGCGCGCGCCAGCAGCCCGACGATAAAGTCCAGCTTGACCGCCACGCGCGTGCAGCCGTGCATCGAGGCGCGTTCCAGGTAGCCGGAGCCGCTCTGCTTGCAATCCTCCTGTGCCACCTCGCCGTGCATGAACACGTTCTCCCACGGCACGAAGACGTTGTCCATGACCAGGATGGCATCGTTCTCGTCCAGCCGCGACGACAGCGGATAGTCGAACGGGCTGCCCAGCACCGCGGCGCGATACTCGTTGGAGATCCGGCACAGCAGCTTCAGTCCCGGCGCATTGGTGGCGACGATGAACTTGGGTCCGCGCGCAGGCACCACGTCGACATGCGCCACATAGGTGAAGTGCGTCAGCGCCGAACCGGTTGCCACCACCTTGGCGCCGCTGACGAAGATGCCGGCATCGGTTTCCCGCACCACGCGCACGAACACGTCAGAGGTGACCGACGGCGGCAGGTCGCGGTCCACCGGCGGGTTGACCACGGCATGGCCCAGGTACCAGGTGCGCTCCTGCGCCCTGCGGTACCAGCGCCGCGCGTTCTCCTCGTAGCCCTTGTAGTACTGCGCATTGGCGCCGAGCGTGGCGAGGAACGAGCCCTTGTAGTCCGGCGAGCGCCCCATCCAGCCCCACGCGCACTGCTGCCAGTCAGCGATGGCATCGCGCTGCGCCACCTGCTCGGCCACGTCGCGCGGCGCGCGGAAGAAGCGCTGGGTAAAGCCGCCCCACTCCGTCGGCATGGTCAGCACCGCCTGCCGCCGGGGATCGTGCAGCGCCGCGTACATCCTTGCGATCATCCGCGCCGTGTTGCGGAACGCGGGATGCTCGGCCACGTTCTTCACGCGTTCGCCGTAGATCCAGACTTCGCGCTCATCGTCGAGGCTTTGCAGGTATTCGCTGGCGGTGAAGGGGACGTACGCCTTGTTGTACGTACTGCGCAGATCGTCGGACATGTAATGGACCTTGCAGAAGCGCGTCAGCCCGGGCAGCGTGTGCCCCGGGGGTCTGGGGAGGTTCGGCCGCGCAGAAACCCGCTGCCGGACGCTTCATCAGACTTGCTCCGAGAAACCCCGCCCTTCAGGGCGGGGAGTGAAAGGAGTGCCGCCGGCAGCAAGCAATCCCAAATTAGAATGACCGGCATGCTTCTGGTCTATCGCTACCGGGTGAAGTCGCTGAACGGCCTGCTCATCCAGGTTTGCTCTTCGTGCAACGCGATGCCGCCGGAGAGGCCGAAAGGTATCGCAGACCTTGGAATAAGGCAGTGGATATGCAGTGAATGCGGTGCTGTGCATGATCGCGATGTGAACGCTGCGCTAAATATCCTTGCCCGATCGGGACATCGATCGCCTGCAGAGGGAATCTCCTCCCTTTAGGGAGGGGAGGATGTCAATGAAGATACACGCTGGACATCGCGGCTCTGTGATCTGCCCCACTGAAACAGTTCGTACTTAAGTGTGCCGGCTAACCGACCGGGGGTTGCGCCGGGCGAAGTGTGATGCTGGCGGCTGTCCTCGTCAGCGCGCGTCAGCCCTTGCCGCTTCGCCACACCTGCAGCGGATCCCACGCCGGCGCCGCGGCCTCGGGCTATACCGGCGACTAAGCTGGCGACTATTGATGTTTCCAAAATACACGACAACGCCAAACATTGGTCGTCCCCGCGAAGGGCGATCACTGGCTGGGCGAGAAGGAGCAGTTCTACGACACCGTGCAGAACATCCCGCTGATCGTCTACGATCCCTCGCCCGAGGCCGACGCCACGCGCAGCACCGCGCAGGCGGACATGGTGTCGGCGGTCGACGTGGTGCCGACCGTGCTCGACGCGCTGGAGCTGCCGCCGGCGGACCACCGCATCGAGGGCCGCTCGCTGCTCGACCTGACGCGTGGGCGAGGCAGTGGCTGGCGCGATTTTGTCGTGTCGGAGCTGGACTACGCCGATCGCGGCGCGCGCGTGGCGCTGGGCCGCCATCCCCGCGAATGCCGTGCGTGGATGGTGCGCGATGCGCGCTGGAAGTACGTGCATTGGCAGGGCTTCCGCCCGCAACTGTTCGACCTTGAGAGCGACCCCGACGAGTATTTCGACCTGGGCAGCCATCCCGGCCACGAGGCGGTACGCATCACCATGCGGCTGCGGCTGCTCGACTGGTTCTGCATGCTCAAGCCGCGCGTGACCGTCACCAACGAAGAAGTCGCGGCCAAGACGAACGTGTACAAGCAGGCGGGAGTGTTCTTCGGGGTGTGGTGAGAGGTGCGGCACCCCGCGGCGGGTATGGAATCTGCAAACAGCAAGACGTCTGCCCTTACCCTGTCCGCCATGAATTCCGCCATGAAACCTGTGACGCTGATTGGCGCGCCCACCGATATCGGCGCCGGCACGCGCGGCGCGTCGATGGGACCGGAAGCGCTGCGCGTGGCCGGCCTGGTGGCCGCGCTGGCTCGCATCGGCCTCGACGTCGAGGACGCCGGCAACCTTGCCGGCCCTGACAACCCCTGGCAGCCGCCGCATGACGGCATGCGCCACCTGGACGAAGTGGTGGCGTGGAACCGCGCCGTGTACGACGCCAGCCTGCGCGTGCTGCAAGCTGGCCGGGTGCCGCTGCTGCTCGGCGGCGACCATTGCCTGGCGATCGGCTCGATCAGCGCGGTGGCGCGCCATTGCCGCGACACCGGCAAGCAGTTGATGGTGCTGTGGCTCGATGCGCACGCCGACGCCAATATCGGCACCACCACGCCCACCGGCAATATGCACGGCATGCCGGTGGCCTGCCTGTGCGGCCACGGCCCGCAGCCGCTGACCACGCTGGCGGGCGAGGTGCCGGCAGTGCAGCCCAGCGCCGTCCGCCAGATCGGCATCCGCAGCGTCGACGCAGAGGAGAAGCAGCGCCTGCACGAAATGCAGCTCGCCGTCTACGACATGCGCTACATCGACGAGAACGGCATGCGCCACACCATGCAGCAGGCGCTGGCCGGCATCGACGCCAGCACCCACCTGCATGTCAGCTTCGACGTGGACTTCCTCGACTGCGTGATCGCCCCCGGTGTCGGCACCACCGTTCCCGGCGGGCCCACGTACCGGGAAACGCAGTTGTGCATGGAGATGATCGCCGATACCGGCCGGCTGGCGTCGCTCGACGTGATGGAACTCAACCCGGCCTGCGACGTACGCAACCAGACCGCGCACCTCGCGGTGGATCTGCTCGAGAGCGTATTCGGCAAATCCACGCTGTGGCGACCGCCGCCGCCGGACGTGCCCCCTGAGCCCGCCGCGGCCTGAAAAAGTTGCACGGTGTGCCTGTCGATACTGCAACCGCATGCCGGATGCGGCACCCGGGCGGCCGCATGGTGGCGTCAGCAACCAGCCCGGCGGTCCGTGCCGTGATGGCGTACCCCTTGCAACATTGGCAACAGGGCCCGGCATTCGGGCCGGCAACCGGAGCGATCATGAAGAACATCTGGATTCTTGTGGCGGACGAGTCTGTCGCCCGCATTTTTGCCTCGCATGCCGACACCGCGCCGCTGGAAGTGGTCAAGGAAATCACTGACGCCGCGGCCCACGCCGACCGCGCCGACCTGCGGCGCGATGCCTATGGCCGGCGCGGACAGGCCGCCTCGCAGGGCGACGCCGGACACCCCGGCGCCCACCAGGTCGGGCCTTCCACGGTCACGTCTTCCGCAGGGGAGGATGAGCTGCACCAGGAAGCCGATCTGTTCGCCCATCGCGTGGCGGATTATCTGGCGGATGCGCGCAACAAGCAGCGCTTTGACGAACTGGTGCTGATCGCCGCGCCGCGCTTCCTGGGCCTATTGCGCAAGACGCTGCCCCACGGGGTGACCGACGTGGTGACCCGCGAGATCGACAAGGACTTTATCCACGTGCCCAACAACGACCTGCAGCAGCGGCTGGCCGATGAAGGCATCGTGCCCGCCCGCCGCGACGCGCGCGTCAATACGGGGCGGGACCGCTAGTGTCCTGTCCCGAGCAACGCAACGCGGCCGCCCGGCAAACTCCCGGGCGGCCGCGCGGGCTGGCTGTGTCGCGTCAGCGAGCGGTGCCGGAGCCGCTGGCCGCGCCGCTGGTGCCGGTGGCCGTGCCGCTCGGGCTGGTCGTGCTGGTGGCACCTGACGTGCCCGTCGACGTGGCGGAGCTCGGCGCGCTGCCGCTGCGGCGCTGCTGTTCAGATACCGTGCCGGCACCCGACAGCGAACCGGATCCGGTGGTGCTGCCGGCGGCGGTACAGCCCGCCAGGATGCCGAGCGTGGCGAGCAAGGCTGTGCTGAAGCGTAGCGTCGTTTTCATGTTTTACCTCCATCAAGCAGGTTGGCAACCGGCCGCGCAGCCGTGCGGGCCAGGCCGGGCGAGCGCGATGAAACCGCCGCTCCGGTCAACACGACGCAACTGACGTACCAGTGGCGACGTTGCTGCGCGCGCTGTGGCGCTGCCTTGACCGAGCGGCGGGGCGAATGCAGGAAAGGGACGAAAGCGGCCCGGGACCGCAGTAAGAAGTGCTTGCGACGGGTAAAAGTTACCGCGCGGCAAGCGCTTTCAGCCGGTCAGTTCAGCATTTACTGAAAACATCGATGCCAACGCTGCGACCACGACCGCTGATTACCGCTTCAACGTCCCTGTGCGCATAGCGATCCGACCGGAACAGCAGCTCCGCGCAGAACAGCGGCGTGTCGTCGATGTCATACGGCGTGCTGCGGATGCGCAGCAGCGGGTCGCCCCCGGCCACGCCCAGGCGCCGCGCCACGTCCGCGGGCGCCGCCACCGCGGTGGATTCCATCGCCACCTCCTTGAAACGGTAGCCCAGCCGGCTTTCGAACAGCGCCATGGCGTCGTTGGTTTCAAGATCTTCCTGCACCAGGCGGCGCATCAGCGGCTCCGGCCCCAGCAGCGTGAAGTGGGCCACGGGCGCATCGTCCCAGTAGCGCACTGTGGCGACGCTCAGCACCTTCTCCGCCGGCTGCAGGTCCAGCGGGGCCGCCACGAACGCGGGTGCGCGCACCAGCCGGACCGATACCAGCTTGCCGTGGGCGAGCTTGCCGCGCGCACGGCCATTGCCGCGACTACGACCACTGGGCAGAACTGGGCTGCCATGGCTGGGGCTTCGAAGATGTGCTGCCCTGCTTTCGCCGCAGCGAGTGCAACCCCCGCCTGGCCGGCAAGGACGGCACCTTTCATGGCAACGACGGGCCGCTGCATGTGAGCGACCTGCGCTCGCCCAATCCGTTTTCACAGCGTTTTATCGAGGCGGCGATCCAGGCCGGCCTGCCGCGCAACGGTATGGGCCGGAAGGCATCGCGGAGTTCCTGGAAACGAAGACGGTGACGGGCTGAGGGATGGCTCGGCGGATTGGGCGATATCGATTCCGCTCCAACGGCCAGTACCCTCTCCTGCGCGCCGGAGAGGGTTAGGGAGAGGGCAGGCGGTAGTGGACCGAGATGCCTTGTCGCGAGGCACCCGCAGCCCTCGCCTCGATGACATACAGGAAGGCCTCAACGCACGGCCGAAGTAATATCCCGCGGAATCCAGATCCGCGCACTGTCTTCCCCGGCGCGTGCCAGCACCATGCGGTGGTCGTAGTAGTGCGGCCGGTACAGGCCACGCAGCCACTGCACCGGGCGGCCCCCACAATCGCGCACCACCCGCATCACCGACAACAGCGCGGCGCCCATCGGCTCGTCCAGCAGCGTCGCCACCTGCGCATCGGCCAGGCAACTCGAGATGCTCTGGTCGGCATGGCTGATGCGAACGCCGCCGCGCTCCAGCAAGGCCAGCGCCGAAGTCTCGCAAATCGCCTGCGGCGTCAGCAGGCGCGCGAGTTCCGGCGGGCTGAACATGGTCACGCATGAGATCGGCCGGCCTTCCCGGCTGCGCACGCGGACGATGCGCAACACCGCCTGCAGCGGCGGCACATCCAGCAGCGGCGCGACCTCGGCCGGGCACGGCAGCATGCCATATTCGACCAGCCGGATCGCGGTCTCGACGTCGTCCTCGACCAGGCCGTCGGCCAGCCGCCAGGTGCGCGTCAGCCCGGGCGCCCGGCTGGCGTGTTCCTTGTTGACAAAGGTCCCGTGCCCGGCGCGCCGATATACCAGCCCTTCCTTGACGAGTTCGGACAGCGCGCGCCGCATGGTGACGCGCGCCACCTTATATTGGTCCACCAGTTTCAACTCGGGAGGCAGACCGGTCTGATCGAAAATGCCGCTGGTGATTTGCTGGCGCAGTATGAGATAGATCTGGTGATAACGCGGCACGGGGGAACTGGATTTGGCCATAATCGTCCGGTGAAACCGATTGCAACGCCTTGATCCGTATGACTTGTCCATTTGGATGGCGCTACCTTCGGGGCAGGCTCCGAAGCAGTCCCGAACGATATCGCATGATTTCTTTCCACCTCAATGGGACATTAAATGGAACATTTTCAGTATTTTCGGAAATACAACAAAAAAAAGGGTATTCAGGCATATTGCCGGGGCGGCCTGCGGTTAATAAATGCAGCAGACGGAAATGGGGCGGCAATATCGCGTACCGCTGCGGCTCATGCGGGTGTCCGCAAGCCTGCCGCGCTTGTCTGACACCAGCAGGCGGCGGCGTCCGACAGCCACTGTCCACGGGCCGGCTAAGCTTCATAGACAGCGCCAGGCCTTTTGCCGAAGCGCCCGGCTATGTCGACCGTTCCCGACCCGCCCCCCGCCCCGGCGCCGGGGGGGCTGGCGCGGGGGGCTGCGCCGCCCGAGAG
>NZ_JBEFLI010000123.1:0-10706 GCF_040578825.1 Cupriavidus necator
GCCCCGCACAACGGCCCCAACGCCGCCGCCACCGCCGCCCATCATGATGGGCGGCGGTGCGCGCGCCGCGTACCAGGCGGGCGTGCTGAACGGGCTGGCGCGCATTGCCGCGCGCCATGGCAAGGCGCAGGGGCCGCTGCCGTTCGGCATCATCGCCGGCACTTCGGCGGGCGCGATCAATGGCGCCGGGCTGGCGATCCACGCCGCCGATTTCCAGGCCGCCACGCAGAGCCTGGGTGCGCTGTGGCACAGCATCCATGCCGAAGACGTCTATCGCACCGACGTGCTGCGCGTGGGCGTATCTGGCGCGCGCTGGCTGTCGTCGCTGGCGGTGGGCTGGGCCACGCAGCGCCAGGCCCCGCGTGCGCTGTTCGACAACACCCCGCTGGGCAGCATGCTGGGCGAGCTGTTCGAGCCCGCGCGCGTGCAGCAGAGCCTGGACAGCGGCGCGCTGCAGGCCTTCGCGGTGACGGCGCTGTCGTACAGCACCGGGCGCCACGTGACCTTCTACCAGTCGCACCACCGCATCCACCCCTGGCACCGCAGCCAGCGCATCGCGGTGCCGGCGCAGATCACGGTGGACCACCTGCTGGCGTCGTCGTCGATCCCGTTCCTGTTCCCCGCGATGGCGCTGGAAATCGACGGTCACCATGAGTGGTTCGGCGACGGCACCATGCGCCAGATGTCGCCGCTGTCGCCGGCGATCCACCTGGGCGCTTCGCGCATCCTGGCGATCGGCGCGGCCTCGCGCCAGCGCTCGGGCTGGTTCGACACCGTGCCCTCCGGCGGCTACCCGTCGCTGGCGCAGGTGGGCGGGCAGGCGCTCGCCAGCATCTTTCTGGACGGCCTCAATGCCGATCTGGAACGGCTGCTGCATATCAACCGGCTGCTGGCGCGCATGCCCGAAATGGCCGGCGACCGCGAGGGCTGGCGCCCCGTGCAGGTGATGACGATCGCCCCCAGCCAGCCGATCGAGGCCATTGCCGCCGAGCACCAGAAGCAGTTGCCGCGTACGGTGCGCGCGCTGCTGGCGCCGCTGGGCGGCACCGAGGCGCGCGGCGCGGCCTTTGCCAGCTACCTGCTGTTCGAGCCCGAGTTCACCCAGGCGCTGATGGCGCTGGGCGAGCGCGACGCCGAAGCCCAGGCGGCCGAGCTGGCGGCTTTTCTGTACGGCATCGTGCCGGGCACGGCGCCGGCGGCCGCGCCGGCCGAACCGGCCGCGGGAGCGCTGGCGCCCTGAGCGCCCGGCGTCACACCGCGGCGTGGCGACGATGGCACCTGGCGCGATCGCGCGCCGCTGATCGCCCGTAAAATGCAGCCGGCTGCCCTGCACCGGGCGGCTAACGTTGCATTTGCCCCGATCGCGGCTAAAAAAGGAAGAAGAAGAATAATTCGCATCTGGTAGAATCTGCCCGTAATTTCAAAGGCTTACCATGCTCTACCCCGAACTGTTCAAATCGTTGGAAGCCGTGCGCTGGCACATGGACAAGGACATCCCCTGGGATAGCTTTGACGCCAGCCTGCTGACGGACGACCAGGCCAAGACCATTCGCATGAACGCGATCACGGAATGGTCCGCCCTGCCCGCGACCGAGATGTTCCTGCGCGACAACCGCCACGATTCCGACTTTTCGGCGTTTATGAGCATCTGGTTCTTCGAGGAACAGAAGCATTCGCTGGTGCTGATAGAGTACCTGCGCCGCTTCCGTCCGGACCTGGTGCCGACCGAAGAGGAACTGCACGCGGTGCGCTTCGAGTTCGATCCGGCCCCGCCGCTGGAAACGCTGATGCTGCATTTCTGCGGCGAGATCCGCCTGAACCACTGGTACCGCCGCGCCGCCGAATGGCACTCGGAACCGGTGATCAAGCATATCTACCGCACCCTGTCGCAGGACGAAGCCCGCCACGGCGGCGCCTACCTGCGCTACATGAAGAAATACCTGGCGCAGTTCGGCGACAGCGCGCGCGCCGCCTTCGCCAAGATCGGCGTACTGATGGCCTCGGCGCGCCGCACCGAAAAGCCGCTGCACCCGACCAACCTGCACGTCAACAAGGCGCTGTTCCCCAACGACACCGTGCAGTCGCGCCTGCCCGATCCGGACTGGCTCGAGCACTGGCTGGACGAACAGATCCGCTTCGACGAAGGCTGGGAGAAGAAAGTCATCGAACGGATCCTGCACAATATGTCGCTGCTGTTCGAACGCACTTTTGAATCGGTGCAGGACCTGAACCGCTACCGCAAGGAACTGAACGCGCGCCTGCCGGGCGCGAGCGGTGCGCAGCCGGCCTGAAGTCGGTTGCCAGTTTCAATTGGAAGGCCCCGCTTTGGCGGGGCTTTTTTGTTTGGGCTTCGGGCATAGCGACTGGCGCGACTTCGTTGATGCGTGGTGCCAGGCTAAACCACGGAACGTCGAAGGCATTGAACCCTGCCGATAGCCTAATTTCCAGAAATAAAGCTCCAACAGGCATTTTTCATTTCCTTCATAATTTTCAATTATTTCAGAAAAACTACACCCGCACCGCCACCAAACCCCCAGCAGACGCGCCCAACAAGAATTCTTATTTCACAAAAAATAAAAAATAAATTCTCAAACCGGCCATACCGCACCCACAAAACAGTATTAAATCAATTCATTTTGTAATATCCCGCAATTCGGATAGCATCGATTCACCGCCGGCTTGCAGGGGCAGAAATTGCGTCATATCGATTTCAAGGCATTGCGCATCTTTGTCGAGGTGATGCGCTACGGCAGCATCGCCGCGGCCGCACAGGCGTTGGGCATCCGCCAGCCCACGGTGGCCTATGCCATCCGCAAGCTGCGCGACGTGACCGGCGACGAGCTGTTCTTCGAGCGCCGCGGCATGCTGGTGCCGACCGCCTGCGGGCAGCGCCTGGAGCGCATTGCGGCGGGCATGCTGGAGCGCTGGCAGGGACTGGTCGCGCAGGACGGCGTGCGGCCCGCGCGCGGCGCCTGGCCGCGGCATACACTGCGCCTGGGCATGTCGATGGCACTGGGCGACCCGGTGCTGACGCAGGTGCTGGCACGCCTGACCGCCTTGCTGCCGGACGTGCAAATCGCTTCGGGCATCATCGGCAATGGGCGCCAGGCCGGACAGGCGCTGGGCCGGGGGCTGATCGACTGCGCCGTCACCGTTGACGGCCTGCCCGCGGCCGCCGGCATCGTGGCCGAGCACGTGATGATGGCGCAGCGCAGCCTGATCCGGCTGCCGGCGTCGCCGCTGCCTGGCGAGGGCGTTGGCGCAGACGAAGACGCGGACCCGCCCGAGCACTGGATCCTGCTGACCGACGATGCCGATGTCGACAGCCCGGTACGGCGCTACCTGGCCGGCATGCCCGGGCCTGTCAGGCTGACGGTGGCGCCGTCGTGGAACGGGCAGATGGCGCTGTGGCGCTCGCGCGGCGGGGTGACGCCGTTGCTGAAGTTCAACGTGCCGTGGATCGAAGGCGCCTGCGCGGCCTATGTGCCCGAGGTGCCAGAGGGCTTCCCGGCGTGGGCCGGTGTCAGCCTGCTGTACCCGGCCGGGCGCGCCGGGGCGGCGCGCATCGATGCCGTGCGCGAGGCACTGCTGGCGGTGCTGCGCGGTATCGCCGCGGCCACCGCGCCGCTGCCGGCCAATGACGAAGCCCTGGCGCTGCCGCTGGCCGGATAAGCGCGCGCGGCAGTTGCCCCCGTACCAGACGGGTTACCATCTCGGACAAGCGCGCCGGTCCCGTTGCGGGGCCGGCCACCAACTTCCGACCCCGACCCATGTCCGTACCCGCCTTCGAATCCAAGCTGACCCCCGCCGACAACCCCGCCGCGCTGGCCGCGCGCATCGCCACGCTGCCGCGCCCGCTGGTGTTCACCAACGGCGTCTTCGACATCCTGCACCGCGGCCATGCCACCTATCTGGCGCAGGCACGCGCGCTGGGCGCGAGCCTGGTGGTCGGCGTCAACAGCGACGGGTCGGTGCGGATGCTGGGCAAGGGCGACGACCGGCCGCTCAACCATGAAACGGACCGCATGGCGCTGCTGGCCGCGCTGGAGTCGGTCGACCTGGTGGCGATGTTCCGCGAGCAGACGCCGGTGGAACTGATCCGCCAGGTGCGCCCCGACATCTACGTCAAGGGCGGCGACTACGATATCGACACGCTGGAAGAAACCCGGCTGGTACGCAGCTGGGGCGGCCAGGCCTATGCCATCCCCTTCCTGCACGACCGCTCGACCACCAAGCTGCTGACCAAGGTGCGCCAGGGCGGCTGAAGCGGCTGCCGGCGTTCAGGAGCAGGCCAGCACATCCTCGGCGCCATAGCGCTCGCGCATGGCCTCGAGCCGCGCGCGCGCCGCGTCGTCGGCATCGCGCACGCGCAGCCACTGGCGCGTCAGGGGTCTGGCAGCCTCGGTCAGCATGGCGGTGCGCACGCCCTGGGCGCGCAGCGTGTCGAGGTAGCGCTCGGCGCGCTCGCGCTCGCGGAACAGGCCCAGCGACACGGTAAAGGTCGCCGCGTCAGCCGGGCCGGTGGTTATCAGCGTGTATTCGGTGACGTTGCGCCGGCGCAGTTCGGCGAGCTTGCGCTCCACGTTCTCGCGCGTGGGCTGCGGCGGCAGATGGATCCACCAGCGCACCTGTTCCTGGCGCTCGAACGCCTCCACGCGCAGCGCAGCGGCGCTCAGGTCATCGGCGGCGCGGCGCGCGGCCTGGGCGCTGAAGCCGCCGATCTCCATACAGGCGGCCGCCGCCAGCGTGACCGCCGACAGCGCGCTGCGCGGCGCGGCCTGCGGTGCAGGCCCGGATGCCGGCGGCAGCAGCCGCATCCGTTCGCCCCGCACCTGCTGCTCCAGCCGCTGCGGCTCGCGTGGCGTCTCGAACCAGCCCGACAGCGGGTTCGGGCCAAGCATCCCCAGCACCCCCGCCAGCAGCACGACATTGACGAGCAGCAGCAACAGCAGGGCGATGCGCAGCGAGCGCGGCAGGTCAGGCTTGCCTTGGGCGGACATGGGTGGGAACGTGGGGCGGGATTGCAGCAAGCGAGCAGCGATATAGCAGCGAAAGACTATGCGTCGGCCGACGCCATCGCATGCAGGCCGAGCAGCACCAGATTATCGTGCATCTCGAACGGTACCGCGAGCGCGCCGGCCAGCGCGTGGCGGGCGCCGCCGGACAGCAGGCAGCGGGTCGGGCCGCGCTCACACAGCGCACGCCAGGTGCGCTCGATCGCACCCGCCTGCGCCGCCAGGCAGCCGGCGGCGATCGCATCGTGCGTATTGTCGGCCCAGTGCAGGTGGGCGCCGGCCACGGTGCCGGTGTCATCCACATCCAGCGCCGGCAGCTGCGCGGTATTGCGCGCCAGCGTGCCCAGCATCAGCGCCAGGCCCGGCAGGATCAGGCCGCCTTCGAAGCGTGCCTGCCCGTCCGTGCCGGCCATGACGATATCCAGCGTGGTGGCGGTGCCCGCGGTAACGACAAGCAGCGTGTCGTGCGGCAGCCAGCGGTGCGCGCCGACGGCGCCGACCCAGCGGTCCACGCCAAGCTGGGTCGGTTCGCGGTAGCCGTTGGCCAGGTTGCCGTGCGCGGCGGCGCTGCGCACCCATTGCACCGGCGCGCAGCCGCCGAAGGCATCGGCCAGCGCCGCATCGACCGCCGCGGCAATCACCGGCCCGGCGACGTTGCTGATCCACACCGCCGGCATCGGCCCGCTGCCGCGCAGCGCGCGCAGTTCGGACGCGAGCGTCTTCAGCGCGCCCTCTTCCGCATGCGCGACCGCGCCGCCGTGCTGCCATGGCGTGGGCAGGCCGGCCGTGGCGGGCACGGCAGCACCGGCCTCGCACCACGCCCATTTAAGGCGCGTATTGCCGATATCGATCAGCAGCCGCGGCGCGCTCATGCGGCCCCTCCCTGCTCCGGCTCCTGCCCCGGCGCCGGCCGCAGCGACAGCTCGCCGCTGGCGATGCGCTCCAGGCCGGCCGGCGTTTCCAGCAGCAGGTGGCCGGCCTCGTCGACGCCGCGCGCCATGCCTTCGGCCAGCACCTGGCCGTCGTGCAGCAGCCGCACGGGCTGGTCGCGGTAGGCATCGGCGGCGGACCAGCGCCGCGCCATCGGGCCGAAGCCATGCGCGAGAAACTCGGTGCGCATTGCCGCCAGCCGCTCCAGCAGCGCGGCCAGCAGGCGCGGTGCGTCGCGTTGCGCGTCGAAACCGGGCAGCGCCTCGGCCACGCCCGCCAGCTCGCGGCCAAGCGCCGCTTCCATCTGCGCATCGCGCACCAGGTTCAGGCCGATGCCGACCACCACCCACATGCGCTGCGGGCCCGCCGGTACCGACTCGATCAGGATGCCGGCCAGCTTGCGGCCGTCGATCTGCAGGTCGTTGGGCCATTTCAGGCCGACGCGCGCGCCCAGCCGCGCATCGACATCGCCCAGCGCGTCCTTCAGCGCCAGGCCCACCGCCAGGCTCAGGCCGCTCAACTGCGCCGGCGGCAGCGCCAGCGGCAGCGCCACCGAGAAGGTCATGCCCGCCTGCCCCTGCCACGGCCGGCCCTGGCGCCCGCGCCCGGCGGTCTGGCGATAGGCCAGGCGCAGCCAGCCGGCATCGGACCACGGCGCCTGGCGGCAGGCAGCGGTCAGGTCGGCATTGGTGGAGCCGGTTTCCTCGACCAGCTCCAGCGTCCAGTCCTGCAGCGCGGGCGACAGCATAGCGCGCAGGGCGCCGGCATCGATGCGCCAGTGGCCGGAGGGCGAAACGTCGGACGAAGAGGCGGAGGGCTGGGTGGGATCGGCGGACATGGGGGCAAAGGAACCAGGAGCGGGATCGGCGGCGATCGTATCAAACACAGGCTGGCGCGCGCGCCGGCCACGGATGCCGCATTGTAGCCGCGCGGCAGCTCCGGGCATTGGCAGTCGCGCCAGCGGTGCGGGTGGCTTAGAATCGGGACTCGGCCATCACATTGCCTGCCCTTGGAACGCGAGACGACGCCAGATTTCCAGATCACCCGCGGGGACGGAGCCGTCAGCGTAGCACTGCGTGGCGACTGGACCGCGCTCGCGCTGGCCGGCTGCCGCCAGGCGCGGGAGCTGCGCTCGCAACTGCGCGAGCTGGCGCAGGCGCCGGAGCACGCGCAATGGTCGCTCGCCGGCGTGGAGCGGCTGGACCACATCGGCGGCCAGCTGCTGTGGCAGGCGTGGGATGGCAAGCTGCCGGAGCGCCTCGATGCCAGCGACGGCCAGCGCCGCGTGTTCGAGCGTATCGCGGGGGTGCAGAACGAAGGCTGGAAGAAGCACATGGTGGACCGATTCAACCCGGTCACGCTGTTCGGCGGCAGCGTGCTGTCGTTCATCGCCCAGCTCGGCATCGGCATCACCATGCTGGGCCAGCTCGCCTTCGACCTGCTGCGCTTCGCGCGCGTGCCGCACCGCGGCCCGTGGCGCGAGATCTCGGCCAATATCTACAACGTGGGCTACAAGGCGCTCGGCATCACCGCGCTGGTCGGTTTCCTGATCGGCATCGTGCTGTCGTACCTGTCGGCCAATCAGTTGCGCACCTTTGGCGCCAGCACCTTTATCGTCAACATCCTCGGCATGGCGGTGATCCGCGAACTCGGGCCGGTGCTGGCGGCGATCCTGATCGCGGGGCGCTCGGGCTCGGCCATCACCGCGCAGATCGGCGTCATGCGCGTGACCGAGGAGCTCGATGCGATGAGCGTGATGGGCATCTCGCACGGCTTCCGGCTGATCATGCCGCGCGTGATCGCGCTGGCCATCGCCATGCCGCTGCTGGTGGCCTGGACCGACGTGCTGGCGCTGGCCGGCGGCATGCTGGCGGCGCGCTGGCAGCTGGGCATCAGCGCCGTCTTCTTCCTGCGCGAGCTGCCCGACGCCGTGCCGGTGGCCAACCTGTGGCTGGGGCTGGGCAAGGGCGTGGTGTTCGGCATCCTGATCGCGCTGACGGCGTGCCATTTCGGGCTGCGCATCAAGCCCAACACGCAGAGCCTGGGCGAAGGCACCACCGCCTCGGTGGTGACCGCGATCACCATCGTGATCCTGGCCGATGCGATCTTCGCCGTGCTGTTCAAGGACGTGGGCATATGAGTCCGGCACAAGACGCTGCACAACACGCCGCACCAGCCCCGGCGCAGCCCACGCCGGTGATCGAGGTGCGCGACCTGGTGAAGCGCTTCGGCAAGGCCGTGGTGCACGACCATGTCGATCTCGACGTGTACCGCGACGAGGTGCTGTCGATCGTGGGCGGCTCGGGCAGCGGCAAGACCGTGCTGCTGCGCCAGATCGTGGGGCTGGAGCGGCCCACCTCCGGCAGCATCAAGGTGTTCGGCGAAGACCCCGCGTCGCTGCGCCCGGCGCAATTGCAGGCGCTGCGCAACCGCTGGGGGTTGCAGTTCCAGCGCGGCGCGCTGTTCTCGGCGCTGTCGGTGATCGACAATATCGCATTGCCGCTGCGCGAGCTGCGCGCGCTGCCCGACAATCTGATCTGCCAGGCCGCGCTGCTCAAGCTGCAACTGGTGGGCCTGTCCGCGCGCGATGCCGACAAGATGCCGTCTGACCTGTCCGGCGGCATGATCAAGCGCGTGGCGCTGGCCCGCGCGCTGGCGCTGGAGCCCGAGCTGCTGTTCCTGGACGAGCCCACCGCGGGGCTGGACCCGATGGCCTCCGACGACTACGTGGCGCTGATCCGGGAACTCCGGCGCGAGCTTGGCCTCACGGTAGTGATGATCACGCACGACCTCGACACGCTGGTGGCGCTGTCGGACCGCGTCGCGGTGCTGGCCGACCACAAGGTGCTGGCCGCCGCGCCGATCCCGGAAGTGGTAAAGGTGGACCACCCCTTTATCCGCGAGTATTTCCTGGGCGAGCGCGGCCAGCGCGCACTGCAGGCGCTGCCGGAACACGGGTCGGCCGGGCCGGCACAGGAGCCGTCCGCCCGGCAGCCCGCCGAGCAGCCCCCCGGGCAGCCCGATAGCCGCCCCGACAAGCAGCGCCCCGGGCAGGACCAGGCTCCCTCTGGAGAAGCATGATGGAAAACAAGTCACACGCATTCCTTGCCGGCGTGTTCACCATCGGCCTGGCAGTGCTGGTGGTGTTCGCGATCTTCTGGTTCAGCACCGACCATGCCGTGCGCGTGCCGTATGACCTGGTCACGCGTTCCACCGTCAACGGCCTGGGCCCGCAGGCCGACGTGAAGTACCGCGGGCTGGCAGTGGGCAAGGTCGACTCGATCAAGTTCGATCCGCAGGTGCCCGGGCAGATCATCGTGCGCGTCAGCGTCAAGCAGGACACGCCGATCACGCGCACCACCTACGCCACGCTGGGCTTCCAGGGCGTAACCGGAATCGCCTATGTCCAGCTCGACGACGCCGTCACGCACGACGGCGCCGCGGCCTCGCCGCCGCTGCCGACCTCGCCCAAGTCGCCGGCGCGCATCGCCATGCGCCCCGGTTTCTTCGAGGAGCTGGAAAAGCGCGGCGATTCGCTGCTGACCCAGGCCGAGACCATGATGGCCTCGCTCAACGACATGTTCCAGACCGCCAACCGCGCCGAGCTGATGGCCGCGATCCGTTCGGTACGCAAGACCGCCGAGGACTATTCGAACCTGTCCGATTCACTGTCGCCGGCCGCCAACCGGCTGCCGCGCGTGGCCGAGAACCTCAACGCCACGCTGGAATCGACCCGGCGCCTGACGCAGGAACTGGCCCGTCCCGACGGCACCGTGCTGCGTACCGTCGACAGCGTCGGGCGCGACCTGCAGGGCGCGGCCGCCTCGGTGCAGTCGGCGGCCGGCACCTTCAGCCAGGAAACGCTGCCGCAGCTCAACGCTCTGGCCCGCGACGCGCGCCAGACCGCGCGCAGCTTCGAGCGCGCCGCCGGCCAGTTCAACGAGAGCCCGACCAGCGTACTGTTCGGCGCGCCGGCGCCCACGCCGGGCCCGGGCGAGCCAGGGTTCAGCGCGCCCTGACGAGGGATGCCTGCGCTTATGCCAACCACCGCCAACCGCCGAGACCTCGCCGTGACCCCTGCCCCCGAGATGCCACGCCGCCGCGCCTCCAGCCCCGCCAAGCTGCCTGCGCTGGTGGCCGCGGTACTGGCGCTCGCCGTATTGTCCGGCTGCGCGCTGCAGCGCGGCACGCCGGCCATCACCTATGACCTGGGGCCGTCGGCTGCGCTGCCCGCCACCAACCCGGGCCCCGCGCCCATGCCCAGGCTGCGCGTGGCGCAGACCGACGGCCCCAACTGGCTGGAAGGCAACGCGCTCTACTACCGGCTTCAGTACGCGCAGGCGCAGCGGCTGCAGGCCTATGCCACGCAGCGCTGGGTGACGTCGCCCACGCGCCTGTTCGACGAACGGCTGCGCGAAGCCGTGTCGGCACGCGGCGCGCTGACGTGGTTCGGCGATACCAGTGTGCCGGCGCTCAAGGTCGACCTGCTCGAGTTCGAGCAGGTGTTCGACAGCGCCACCACCAGCCAGGGCGTGGTGCGGCTGCGCGCCACGGTGTACCACCGCGGCATGATCGGCCAGCAGACCTTCGAGGCACGCCGGCCCGCGCCCAGCGGCGACGGCGCCGGCGGCGTCAAGGCGCTGGCCGACGCCAGCGACGCGGTGATCGCCGCGCTGCTCGACTGGACCGGCACACTGCCGCTAAAGTAAGACACGCAAGGAGACATGCCCATGGAGCCGGCTCCCCCGCCGCCCTCCGCGC
>NZ_JBEFLI010000124.1:0-10598 GCF_040578825.1 Cupriavidus necator
CCCTCGGAACCCCTCTCTCCCCCTCCGCCACCAAAGTGATGCTGCTCGGCTCCGGCGAGCTGGGCAAGGAAGTGCTGATCGCACTGCAGCGCCTGGGCGTGGAAACCATCGCCGTCGACCGCTATGACAATGCGCCCGGCCAGCAAGTGGCCCACCACGCGCGCACCATCGCGATGAGCGATCCCGGCCAGCTCAAGGCGCTGATCGAGGCAGAGCAGCCGCACCTGGTCGTGCCGGAGATCGAAGCGATCGCTACGCCGATGCTGGAACAGCTGGAAGCCGCCGGCACCGTGCGCGTCATCCCCACCGCCCGCGCCGCGCGCCTGACCATGGACCGCGAAGGCATCCGCCGCCTGGCCGCCGAATCGCTGGGCCTGCCGACCAGCCCGTACAAGTTCTGCGATTCGCTCGACGAGCTGCAGGCCGCCATCGATGGCGGCATCGGCTATCCGTGCGTGGTCAAGCCGGTGATGAGCAGCTCCGGCAAGGGCCAGAGCAAGATCGACGGTCCCGACGGCGTCAAGGCCGCATGGGACTACGCCATGGCGGGCGGGCGCGTCAGCCACGGCCGCGTGATCGTCGAAGGCTTTATCGATTTCGACTACGAGATCACGCTGCTGACCGTACGCGCTTGCGGCGCCAGCAGCAAGGTGGAAACCCAGTTCTGCGCGCCGATCGGCCATGTGCAGGTCAGCGGCGACTACGTCGAAAGCTGGCAGCCGCAGCCGATGCATCCCGCCGCGCTGGAAAAGGCCCAGCGCATCGCGCAGGCCGTCACGTCAGACCTGGGCGGCATGGGGCTCTTTGGCGTGGAGCTGTTCGTCAAGGGTGAGGAGGTGTGGTTCAGCGAGGTCAGCCCGCGCCCGCACGACACCGGCATGGTGACCATGGCCACGCAGTGGCAGAACGAGTTCGAGCTGCATGCGCGCGCCGTCCTTGGCCTGCCGGTCGACACCTCGCTGCGCAGCCCCGGTGCCAGCGCGGTGATCTACGGCGGCGTGGATGCGCAGGGCGTGGTATTCGACGGCGTGGACCAGGCGCTGCGCGTGCCGCAGACCGAGGTGCGCCTGTTCGGCAAGCCGGAGAGTTTTGTCAAGCGCCGCATGGGTGTGGCGCTGGCCTATGCGGACGATGTCGACACCGCCCGCACCCGAGCCAAGGAAGCCGCCAGCCGCGTGCGTCCGCGCGCGGTCGGCTGAGAATCAGACCGGATGGCTGCCCACGGTGGCGTGGCCGGGCACATGCTGCACGGCTGCATGCGCCGCCGCCACCTGCGCCGCGGCCAGCACCGGGGTCACGCGCGCGCCGCTCAGGTCAGCGCCTGACGGCGCCTGGTACAAGCGCAGGCCCAGCTCGGGCAGGATCGCCAGCAGGTGGTCAAAGACATCGCCCTGGATGCGCTCATAGTCCATCCACGCCGTCAGCGCGGTAAAGCAATAGATCTCCACCGGGATGCCCTGCGAATCGGGCTCCATCATGCGCACGTTCAGCAGCAGGTCGTGGTGGATCTCCGGATGCGCCTTCAGGTAGGCGATGCCATAGACGCGAAAGGTGCCGATATTGGTCAGCCGGCGCCGGTTGACCGGGTCGCTGCCCGCGGCGATCAGCAAACGGTTGGCCTCGTCGACCTCGGCCTGCTTCTCGGCAAGGTAATCGTGCAGCAGCCGGAAGCGCATCAGCGCATGCACCTCGTGGTCCTCCAGGAAGCGCACGCTGCCAGCGTCCAGTCGCAAGGTGCGCTTGATGCGCCGGGCGCCTGACTCGAACATCTGCCGGTAGTTGCGGTAGCTCTCCGAGAACAGCTTGTAGGTCGGCACCGTGGTCACGGTGTTGTCCCAGTTCTGCACCTTGACCGTATGCAGCGCGATGTCCTTGACGTAGCCGTCGGCATTGCACTGCGGCATCTCGATCCAGTCGCCGATGCGCAGCATGTCGTTGGACGTGAGCTGCGTGCTGGCCACCAGCGACAGCAGCGTGTCCTTGAAGACCAGCAGCAGCACCGCCGACAGCGCGCCCAGGCCCGACAGCATCCACAGCGGCGAGCGGTTGATCAGGATCGACAGCACCAGCACCGCGCACACCAGCCCGAGGCCAAGCCGTCCGATCTGGATATAGCCCTTGATCGAACGCGTCTGCGCCCGGCGGCTGCTGGCATAGACGTCCTGCCAGGCCCCCAGCACGCCACCCATCATCAGGAAGAAACTGATCCACATGCCGGCATGCGCCAGCCGCTCCACCAGCAACGCGTAGCGGCCCATATGCGGCACCTCGCCGACGCCGACGGTGATCACCGCGAATCCGACCGCATAGCCAAAGCGCCGGTACGCGCGATGGCGCGTCAGCGCCTTGCTCCACGGCGCCTTGCCCCATACCGCCAGCAACCGATGCGCGATGCGCGACATCACATGGCCGAACAGCCATTGCGCGATCACAGCGATCAGCACCAGCACCAGCAGGTACAGGGTTATCTGCGCCCACGGATGGGCCGGAATACGTTGCTGGAACAGCTCCAGCAGGGCATCGAAATTCATAGAGGGGGCGACGGTCAGCCGGTCATTCGGGCAGATAGTGTACAAAACGTGCCCGCAGTCTCGGGGAAACTGTGAATTCGTCCTCCCTCTGGGAATTCAAGCTGGCAGCAATTTCAGCCCGCCAATTCCCACGAAAATCAGCGCAATCAGCACCAGCCGCATCGGCGCCGCACTCTCACCCAGGAATACGATGCCCACCACCGTCACCCCGATCGCCCCGATCCCGGTCCACACCGCATAAGCCGTCCCCACCGGCAGATGCCGCAGCGCCGCGCTCAGCAGGAAAATGCTGGCCAACGCCGCCCCGATCCCCAACGCCGTCGGCCCCGGTCGCGTCCACCCGTCCGTGTGTTTCAGCGCCAGCGCCATCACGATCTCGATCAGTCCTGCCAGCCCCAGTAGCACCCAAGCCATCGCCATGTCTGTTCCCGTGGTTTCTGCGCCCGGCACCCGTTGCCTGACCCACGCTGCCACTGTAGGCTGTGCGGATCAGCACGAGAATTGCCAATTTTTGCGTAGGAGCTATGCAGATATGCAGGAAGCGGACTGGGACGACCTGAAATACTTCCTCGCAGTGAGCCAGTCGGGCTCCCTGGCCGGCGCGGCGCGCGCGCTCCACGTCAACCACTCGACGGTGCTGCGGCGCCTCGCACGGCTCGAGGAAGTCCTCGGCACCCTCCTGTTCGAGCGCCACCCCACCGGCTATGCAATGACCGCCGCCGGCGAAGCGCTGGCCCATCGCCTCGCAGGCGTCGGCGAACAGATCGACGCGGCGCAGCGGCAGTTGTCGGGGCTCGACAGCCAGTTGAGTGGGCCGCTGCGGGTGACGACGACCGACACGCTGCTGGGTGGCTTGCTGATGCCGTTGTTTGCGGAGTTTCGGGCGATGCATCCGCGGATCCAGTTGCAGATCGTCGTCAACAACAGCTTTCTGAGCCTGAGTCGGCGCGAAGCCGATGTGGCGATACGGCCGGCGAATGCGCCGCCGGAATATCTGGTGGGTCGCCGCATCGGGCGACTGCAAACGGCGCCGTATGCGTCGCGGCGTTACCTGGAACAGCTCGGACTGCCTGCAGAAGCGGATAACCCGCTGCTGTCGGACTGGTCAGCCTATGACTGGGTGGTGCCGGACGACGCGCTGTCACATCTGGCGCAGGCGCGATGGGTGCGCGACCACGTTCCGGAGCACCGGCGGGTCGTCAGTGCCGACAGCCTGGTGGCGATGGCGGATGCCGTGCGGCATGGCATGGGGGCCGGGATGTTGTTGTGTTTGCTGGCGGGGGATGACCCGGAACTGGTGCGGCTGGCGCCGGCGGATGGGGGGATGGATACGGATTTGTGGGTCTTGACGCATCCGGATTTGCGGCACAGTGCTCGGGTGAGGGTGTTGGGGGATTTTCTGTATGAGCGCGTGCGTGCTTCGGACTGGCTGGTTGCGTAATGCCGAACGCTAGCGGATATGGCTATTCCGGCTTCCACTGAACAATATCGAGCGCTTTCAGAGTGAACAAATTCTGCAGCTGCAAAATTATTCTCTTCTGCCAGATCATAGGTCACGGGCGGATCGGCACCATTCCAGATGCAATCCAATCTTGCTTCAAATCCAGGGCTGTGCCAAATATCGCCTTCCATGCGAGCGATGACCAAACCATGGTCGATAGCGGTTTTGCAGATGACAATGGCAGCATCTGCAGCGACCTTCATTACAACGCTTCCACCAAGATCGAAAAAATCGCTCGCCAGTATGTAGCGTTTTTGAGGGTCAATATTCATTTCTGGTACCTTCGGGCGGGCTTTTTTGGCGAGCACGTATGCCCCCCCGAATCTGGTCGGCGTCGAAGAACAGTGACGCATCCAGATCCGGGCAGGTTCTGCCCAACCGCATCAAGCGGGCAATGCGCCACGCCACCACCATATACAACGCCAAGGCCCGCTCCACACGATCCATGTGCGATAGCTGTAGCGCTTCGACCTTGCAGCTGGTCTTCAGGACATGGAAGAACATCTCCACGGGCGTCCTGCGCTTCTCGGTTCGTCAACAAGCGCCAAACCACTGGCTTGATGCCAGCGGGCGCTCCGATCTCCCTGGCCTCGTCCCGCCAATCGATCTGCTCATTGCCCAGAAACCGATACGCCGCAATGGTGTGCGACCAGTCTTCGCATGCGCCAGGAATGCTCGCCGTAGGCAGGCTCGCAAACCGCTTGAGCAACTCTTTGGCCCGTCGATCCCGCCGCGGATCACCAAGATCCAGACTCTCAAATTCCTCGTCCACCCATGCCCCCGACTCGTTGCCCATTGCCGCTCGAAAATCCGAGAGTAAACGCGAGTCTGCGGATGTTTACAACCCCTTTCCCCAGAGTTTTCGCGCATCAGCTATCCCGCCCCGCTGCGTTCTACTTCTGTATAAGGAGATGCGCTAGAGCCTCTCCTTGAACGCTCTTTCGAGGTGAAGATAGAAATCGGGAAGGTCAATCAAGAACTTGACGTACTGGTCAGGATGCTCGATGGATACTTCATATCCACAATGCCCAAGGCCGACATAGATAGCTGGCACGCTGCGGCTACCGCGTAGTCCAAAGCAAATTTCATGGCACTCTCTGTACTCAAAAATATCATCAACTAAATCGTCCTGATCATCTCCCAAATTCTCATAAAATAGCGAAATGGATTCGGCGATGGAGGAACTCCGAGGAACATATTCCGGCAACTTCCGCGTGAGAATTTCCTCCTTGTTCGCCAGAAACCACCGAACAAGCTCCATCGCATCCCATCGAATGGAAAGGATCTGATGCTCTTCTGCGCTCGCGGACCGAACACCAAGCGTGATCAGCGCCGGTAGGGAATCCGCTGAAAAACCGAGGGACTGAGGCAGCTCACCGGCCTCAACCACGCGAAGGAATAATTCATTCATCATTTACCCTTGACAAGCTTGTTATATTCCGCCTTGCTTAAATCGCCTCTATTAACAAATTGCCGGAGAACGCTAGCAGGCGCCTCATTTCCCGGAATCGGATAGCCATGCCATCCACCGGCGTTGTCTGGTTGAAATTCATATACCTTTCCATCACTCACACCATATCGTTGCTTTCCGCCTTGGATCGAGTCACCCAGAATTTGCTGTGCGCGAGCGTCATCGAGATCCATTGGCGTACCCCATCCGCCGGCTTCGTGTTTGGGACTCGATACATATTTCGGAAGTCCTCCTTGTTGGCTCTGGTCCGAGTTTCCTGCGCTAATAATCGCGCCTAGGCCATCCAACACCTGTATCGGTATCGAAATCGGGTGCCCAATTGCCTTGCCAATGGCATCCAGCACATCCTTAAGGGGCTGAATGAAGGGCAACGACTTGATCTGATCGGACTGATCCGGAGTTCCGGTCAGCGTACTCTGGTCTCCATCATATGCCGGCTTACCCGGCGTCGCGTGCGGCTTCCGGGGTTCGCTTGGCGTTGGCGGAACACCAGCTCCCTGAGCAGGATGCATTGCCCAGTTGTACTCCACGCCGAGGCCACCAACCGCTGCCGCCCCTCCAACATCCTGCCTCGTTCCTCCAGCTACGGCTCCAGCTCCTGCCGCAACAATCGTCCCGGCAAGCTGTACCAACGCCTCACGGTCCTGTTTAGACAGTTTCTGCAGGTCCGGATTACCCGCTATTTGTTGCCCCACCAGTTCGGCCGCCAGCGTAGCGGCAGAATCCCCTGCCGCGCCAGCAGCGAAGTCGCCACCCATTGCTTTTGCCAGCAACCCTCCGACGACGGCATGCAAAGCAACCTTTACTTCCGTAGGTTGCGCCCTACTAAGCGTCCCTACCGCGTCATACACCATCGGCGCCAACTGCTGCGCCACCTGGCTCGTCAGCTGGTTCAGCTCCTGCTTGTCCTTGACCTTCTGCGCATCAAAGATCTTGCCGATGCTCTGGTTTGCGTTCTCCGTCTCGCGATTCAGGCTGGCGATGCTTTCTTCAGCCGACTTGCCGGTCCTCCACAACTGGCCAGCGTTGTCCGTAATCGTGACCGTCCCGGCTGCAATCCCGCTCTTCGTCACACCAGATGCGCTGCCATCGACAGGCTTCTGTGCGTTGCCGGCCGCTGTCGCTCCGATGCTGTTAGCCAGGCCTTGCAGCAAGTTGGTCTTGCCTCCCCAATCCACATGTGCCGGCTGCACAGGTCCAAGATTTGGATCGCTGGCCTTTACACTTTCGCCGCCGCTGTAGCTGCCCACCAACGTCGACGAGCCGCTGCTGAACTCCGCCTTGTTCTCGATATCGCTGGTAGTCAAAGTGCCAGTAGTCAACCGGTTCCTGTCCGCATCACCCGTACTGGCAAGCACCCCGCCCTTCAGGTCCGTATTCCCCTTGACGTCAACATTGAAGCCACCCTTCCCGGCATAGAGCCCGCTCTGCTCCTGGACCGAGCTGTACGTACTGTCGGTCTTGCCCTGGTTCACGTTCGCATTGGCGTGCACGGTCGTGCCGTAGCAGAACGGCGGCACGCAAATACTTGCCTGCATGCCGGAGGATGACTCGCGCGCGTGGTAGGTCTCGGTGTCCGGCCGGCTCTCAATGTTGAGGTCCCGGCCGACGGTACCGTCGATCTCCTTACCGATGAGCTGGGCGCCCTTCAGGTTGGTGTCACGACCGCTGACCACGGTGACCTTGTCGGTACCGGTTACATGCGAGTTGTGGTTTGTCACGGACTCGCCGTTGGCCTTGGTCTTGTTCTGGCTGGCGGCCAGCTCGAGCGTGAAACCGTTCTGGTCGCCACCCAGCCCGAAGCCCACGCCGATGCCGGCGTTGCTGCCCGAGCTGCGGCTGTCCTGGCTCGAGCGGTCCTGCGCGCTTTCCAGGTTCACGTCGCGTGCGGCGCTCAGCGTCACGGTCTTGCCTTCGATCTGCACGCCGTGCCCGCTGACGTCGCCATCGGTCGCGTAGCCGTCGGCGCCCTTTTGGCCCGAGCCCTTGGCGACGATGGTGACGGCGTTGCCTGCCTTGACCGTGGTGCCTTGGTGGCTGTTCGACTGTGTGTGCGATTCGCTGGTGGTGCTGCCCCCGCCGATGCGGGCCGTAACCTTGACTGCCGCCGTGGGACTGGTGCCGCCGCTGGTAACGGTCTGGATGCCCTGGATCCCATTGGTAATCGCCAGCCCGGCCTGCACGCCGTAGAGCGTTGCGACGCGATTATCCTTCTTCTCTTCGACAGCCCGTGCTGCGTTCTCCACGGCTTGCACGGCATTGACGGTGTACCCCGACAACGCCAGCGTCGTCCCATACTGGCTGACGCGGTGGCTCTCGTTCTGGCTGGCCGTGTCCGCGCCCGGATCCAGAATGACGTTCTTGCCGATCATCGTCACGTCGGTGCCGGCCGGGATGTCGTCGCCACGTGCGGTGATATCTTCCCCGGCGTTGAGCGTCACACTGCCGTTGCGGCTTGCGATCTGGCTGCGGATGGTGTTCTGCGTGGACTGGTTGGCGTCAGCATGGTGCGATTCACTGCGCACGCCGACCGTTCCCGCATAGCCGGTGCCGCCCAGGTCGCCGAGCTGCCGGCTGGAGCTGTCGGAGCGCTGCGACAACGTGTCTTGCCCGGACAGGATGTCGATGCGTCCCTTGTTGGCCGACAGGGCCACTTCCTTTTCCGCGGCGATGCCGCTGCCGGCAACGGTGATAGCGCCGGTCTGGGCCCTGATGCCTACCGTAGTGCCAGTCACCACCGTGGCATTCTGCTTGCTGCTGGCAACGTCGCCACTGCTGTTGGACTTCTGGTTGCCGTAGGGCACCATGCCCACGCCGCTGTTGTGGGTCCCGCCGCCGATATGGCGCGCGATATCGCCCGGTGTGGGCGCCGCGCTGCTGAGCTTCCAGCCGCTGCTGCTCGCGTTGTTGGATTCCTGGTAGGTATCGGTGGAGGCGCGCAGCGTTACGTCGCGTGCGGCGTCTAGGATGGCCGCGTCGCCAGCAGTGATCGTGCTGCCGGATGCCAGGATGTTGCCGTCGATTGCCTTGCCGCCGGCGTCCTTCTCGCCGTTGCCGGTGGCGCGTATGCGCACGCTACCGGCCCCGGCCAGGCTGCTGCCGCTGCTGGCAATAGCCACGCTGGACGACTGTGCGCTGCTCTTCTGACTGCCGATACTGACATTGACCTGCGGCAGGGTCAGGCCCGAAGCGCCCAGTTCTTTCATCACGCCCATCGCGCGAGAGACGGCACTGGGGTTCTGTTGTGCGCCTTGCAGGTTCTTCACCGTATCCAGGGGCGTGCCTACCACCGCCACGGACAGCCCGCTGGAGCGGTTGCGCTGGCTGGCGTCCTGCTGGATCCGGTCCACGCGTTCGGCGATGATGACGTTCTGCGCCCGGATGTCGATATTGCCGGTGGTGGCCTTGTCTGCGTTCGGATCCTTGCGTCCCGCAATCACATCGCTGCCGACGATCGCCGCATCCTTCCCGGCGGTAATCACCACATTGCCATTGCTGGCGCCCACCACGCTGCGCGCATCGCTTTGCGTAATGGCCAGCGTATGGCTGGATCCGGACGCCTCGCTCTTGCCCAGACCGATACCGATGCCGCCCTGCCGGGCAAAGCCTTCAAGGAATCGATAGTGCCTCACATCTCTTTCATGTGAAGGCGGCCGCTTATCGCGAGCACTAGAACTGGATCGATACCAATGGCGATTGATCTATTCCAACTCCTTGCTTAATGAACATTTCTTCCAGCTCTTTACTAAACAGGGGGTCTAATGGGCTATCCCAGTCAATCTGATGTCGCTTGATCAGATCAATACACTTGTCTGTCCCGTACGCTTGCAGTTCCAGCCAATAACCTGGATCTAATTGCAAGGGCGGCGTTTTCGCAAGAGATTCATACAGCTTTGGAAGGTTCCGTTCAATTTCACCAACCCATGTGATATCCGCAAGTCCACATGTAATAAGGCGATAGAGGAAATCAAGCGCAGCTTGCCACCGTTCCCGCGTGGGAATCGAGTGCTGATGTTCCAGCGAGGCTAGCAGGCTAGCCAATGGGATATCATCTTCAGACATAAATTTCATATCCCACTGATATGCGTGAAGCAACTGCTCTTTGCTAAGATTCATGGCTTTGGTGGGAATTTCAATTTTAGGGAATCGCTGATCAATGAGGTTTGCGCTTGATGTTGCACAAGCCAAGGACTTCAGCTTTCGCAATGCGGCAGAGATGGGCCGATTCAAGCCGTCTTTCTCGCGTTTCGCACCTTTCCTGGCCGCGCTTGGCGCGCTCAGGACGCATTGCTCCCCTCTGAGGCCAACAACAGCCTCCTGGCGAACACCAGATTCGCCAAACCAAACAGGCTGAACAACTGCGCCGTGTTCTTGACCAGGCCCTTGTAGCGAACCTTGCGATGACCAAACAGATTCTTGATGACGTGGAACGGATGCTCGATCGACGGCGATCAGCAAGTCCTTGACCGCTCCGTCACGCAACGCCTTGATTTTGCCGCGCTTGACGGCCACCTGCCACTTCACGGTCTTGCCTTGCATCTCCTCGCGCTTGTCCACGCCCGTGTAGCCCGCGTCGCCGAACGCATGCTCCTCGTGGCCATGCAGCAAGGCATGCGCCTGCGACACGTCCGACTCGTTCGCTGCAGTGCCCACCACGCTATGCACCAGCCCAGAGGCCGCATCCACGCCGACATGGGCTTTCATCCCAAAGTGGTAAGTAGACCCGGGGAACCGCCCCCCGAGCCTCTCGCAGAACCGTACGTGACACTCTCGCGTCATACGGCTCCCGTTATCCAGCCGGTTGCGTAACCACACGCCAGTGAGCGAACAGCATCGGGTTGTTATGGCGCATCCTGTCCAGCCATTCGGCACTTCGTCGCTTGCGCCTGTGCAGACCCTTGTACTTCCGTCGGGCCCAACGCTCAAGAGCGCAGTCGATGTGCTGGAAGATGCGAAGCATCGCAGTCTTGTAGAACGCGCCATAGTAATTCCACCACTCGTGTATCACTGGGTTGTACAGTCTCGCCACATCGGCAAGGGTTACATGGGTCTGGCGATTGAGTCGCCAACCCCGCACTGCCTGCCGCATCCGCTT